>NZ_BANT01000077.1 GCF_000333015.1 Gordonia hirsuta DSM 44140 = NBRC 16056
ACCTGCCCGGCGTGTCTCGGACAGCTGCCCCACTACGGTGGGGTTGAGCTGGAAACGGAGTACTGGTATGCCAAGGAAGTTTTCGACGGAGTTTAAGAACGCTGTTGCGCTGGAGGTCATCGAGCATTCTCGGCCTATTGTGCAGGTCGCAAAAGAGAATTCGGTATCGGAGCAGTCGGTTTCACGTTGGGTGAAGCTTTACAGGAAAGACCATCCGGAATTGGCGGAGCGCCTCGATGAGTCTGAGCGTGACGAATTGGCGCGGTTGCGGCGTCAAGTGAAGCGCTTGGAGACGGAGGTCGAAATTCTGGGAAAAGCAACTGCCTTCTTCGCCCGGAAGTCACAACCGTAGAATTATTCGAGTTGATTTCTGCCGAAGAAGGCAATTACAGCATTGCGCTCATGTGTGAGGTGTTACAGGTGTCGCGGTCTGGGTTCTACGATTGGAAGAAGAGGTCGGAGTCTGATCGTGCGCGCCGGCGCCGGGAGCTGGGGAATCTGATCGAAGAGTTCTTTGACGCATCGGAACAGACTTATGGGTATCGGCGGATTCATGCCGACTTGATTTTCAGCGGGCATGCTGTCGATGACGACACGGTGCGGTCGATCATGCGTGAACGCGGCCTGGTGCCCTGCCAGCCAGCGCCGAAGCGGCCGGTCACCACGATCGCCGCTGACGCCGGCGATCTACCGGACCTGGTGCGCCGCGACTTCGTTGCAGTCGATGTCGGCGCCAAACTGGTGGGTGACATCACCTATATCAAGACTTGGGAGGGCTGGCTGTATTTGGCGACTGTTCTTGATTGTTACAGCAAGAAGGCGGTCGGGTACGCGACAAGCGATCGAATGACTGCTGAATTGGTGTGCGAGGCACTGGACATGGCTGCGGCCAATGTTCCGTTCACGTTCGGTGAGACGATTTTTCACAGCGATCGAGGCGGTCAATACATGTCCGAGGAATTCGCGCGGTGTGCACGCCGACACGGCGTGCGTCGATCGGTCGGCCGAACTGGTGTCTGTTATGACAACGCGTGGGCCGAATCATTCAATGGGACACTGAAGAACGAGTGTGTCAATCGGAAGGTGTATGACACGAGAAAACGTGCGCGAAAAGATGTTCTTCGCTATATCGAGCTGCGATACAATAC
>NZ_BANT01000076.1 GCF_000333015.1 Gordonia hirsuta DSM 44140 = NBRC 16056
TGCTAGTGAGCCTGATCAGTGTCATGACTGGTTGGTGTATGCCTCGGTGGCCTGGCGGGGGCAGGCGTATCTGGTGTGGGAGCAGTTGCGGGCGGTGGGGCAGTTCCTCGATATCGTGCTGGCGAATCTGCATGACCGGCTGATGGACCCGGGCCCCGATCTCGAATCGACTGTTGCTGGTGGGGGCGAGGCGGTGGAGTTCGATCCGTTGGATGCGTTCACGGTGGCCACCGCGGAGGTTCAGGTGATCTTCGGGTTGCCCGAGGCCAAGGCGCGGGCGTTGGTGAATCAGGCCATCGCGGCGGCGGAGCGGTTGTCGGTGACTGCTGATCTGTTGCGTGACGGCATGATCAGTGCGGACATGTTCGCTGCGGTGGTGGCTCGCACGGCGATCGTCGACTCCGTCGAGGCGATGCGGGCGGTCGATCGGGATCTGGCTGCGGCGCTGGCGCGGGCCGGACATATTTCGGTCAGGAAGGCTGAATCGATCGCCGATCAGGTGGTGGCCCGCCACGATCCGGAAGGGGTGCGGCGGCGCCGGGCCAAGGCGGCGGCGAAGAAGAACATGACCAGCCGTGACCTCGGTGACGGGTTGGCCGGGATCTTCCTGACCACCGACGCCGAAGAGGCCCGTCTGTGTTTCGAGGCCGTCGACGCCCTGGCTAAAGCGGTCTGCCCGGCCGATCGGCGGAGTCTGCGGCAACGCCGCTCGGCCGCGGCCACGGCCCGGCTACGTGGTCAACCGTTCACCTGCGGCTGCACCGATAAGACCGGCTGCACCGCCGAGTTGCCCACCGCCGCCGCCGCTGAGAGTGGCGAGGCCGGTGAGCCTGGGGGTGGGTTGTCGGCGCGGCAGGCGCGGATCGTGATTCATGCGATCTGCCAGAAATCGACCCTTGACGGCGACGATGAGGAGCCGGGGTGGCTCGACGGGCACGGCGTGATCGGTGCCGATCATGCCCGGGAGTTGGCCTCCCGGCCTGACGCCACTGTGCGGGAGTTGGATCTGGAGGTGTTCACCGATCCGGATCAGCCAGTCGAAGAGCCCCTGATCGTTGAGGCCCATACTCATCAGCCGGCCGATCCGTACCGGCCCACCACCGCTTTGGACACCCTGGCCCGGGCCCTGTTCCAGACCTGCACCATTCCCGGTTGTGAACGACCGGCCTGGCACTGCGAACTCGACCACGTCGA
>NZ_BANT01000075.1 GCF_000333015.1 Gordonia hirsuta DSM 44140 = NBRC 16056
AGTAGTGCCCCATAGAGTGGTGTAGCCCGGTGACCGGGACCGTGCCGAGCAGTGTGTCGCTGTCGGGTACGGGTGCGGTCACCGTGTGATCCTTCGAGGAATCTCCTACAACCCACTCGAATGGAGTCATCACGATGACCGCACCCCACATTGTCGACCCTGCCGGCCTGCTTGGCCAAGCTCTCGCTGATGCGTCACCGGATTTGATGCGTGAGCTGCTGCAAACCATGATCAACGCACTGCTGTCCGCTGATGCTGATGCGGTGTGCGGCGCTGAATGGGGTCACCGATCGGCTGAGCGCACCAGCCAGCGCAACGGCTACCGGCACCGGGCCCTGGATACGCGGGTGGGCACGATCGATGTTGCTGTCCCGAAACTGCGTCAGGGCACCTATTTCCCCGAATGGCTGTTGGAGCGCCGCAAACGCGCGGAGTCCGCGTTGATCACCGTGGTCGCTGACTGCTACCTGGCCGGGGTGTCCACCCGCCGCATGGACAAGCTCGTCAAGACTCTCGGGATTAACGCGCTATCGAAGTCCCAGGTCTCGCGGATGGCAGCTGATCTCGATGAGCACGTCGAGCAGTTCCGTCACCGACCGCTGGGTGAGGCCGGGCCGTTCACGTTCGTCGCCGCCGACGCATTGACGATGAAGGTCCGCGAGGGCGGGCGGGTGGTCAACGCGGTCGTGCTGGTCGCGACCGGGGTCAACGCCGACGGCCGCCGAGAGGTCCTGGGCCTGCAAGTGGCCACCGCCGAAACTGCGGTGGCGTGGAACAGTTTCTTCGCCGACCTGGTCGCCCGCGGTCTGACCGGGGTCCGCCTGGTCACCAGCGACGCTCATGCCGGCCTGATCGAAGCGATCGCAGCGAACCTGCCCGGCGCCACATGGCAGCGCTGCCGCACCCACTACGCGGCGAACCTGATGAGCGTGACCCCCAAAAGCCTGTGGCCGGCAGTCAAAGCGATGCTGCACTCGGTCTATGACCAGCCCGACGCCGACGCGGTCAACGCCCAGTTCGACCGCCTTCTGGACTACGTCCACACCCGCCTGCCCGACGCCCATGACCACCTCGACGCCGCCCGCGCCGACATCCTGGCCTTCACCGCATTCCCCGAAGGCCTCTGGCAACAGATCTGGTCGAACAACCCCAACGAGCGCCTCAACCGCGAAATCCGGCGACGTACCGACAGCGTCGGGATCTTCCCCAACCGCGAAGCGATCATCCGCCTGATCGGGGCCGTCCTGGCCGAGCAAACAGACGAATGGGCCGAAGGACGCCGCTACCTCGGCCTAGACATCCTCGCCAGAAGCCGACTCACCCCCGTCCCCGACACCAGAACCGAGGTGAACGCCAACACCACCGGCGAACTCAGCGCCTAACCAACAACGACGAAGGACCGCAGCGCTACACCACTACTCGGGAC
>NZ_BANT01000074.1 GCF_000333015.1 Gordonia hirsuta DSM 44140 = NBRC 16056
CTAGCCTCGCGTTTTCATGCTGAATTGGCGACACATGGCCCGAGGTAGGAAGAAAGGTGCTCTCACCTGCGATAATTGGAGTTACCACACAACCAATTACGTCAGGGCAAGGAGCACCTTTCTGGTGAGCAACTCTACCGTGTTCTATCCCCAACCGGCCGCTACCGGAGATGGCAGTGGGGTTGTGTCCCACGCCGGGCTGCTGTTGGTGACTCGCACCGCCGAAGTCGCAGGCTTGCCGGACGTGCTGCGCGAGTCGCTGGCGCCGTGGCGCAAGGACTATGCCGTCCATGATCCGGGCAAGATCGTCCTCGATCTCGTCGTCGCGATGATCAGCGGCGGCGACTGCGTCACCGACCTCGCTATCCTGCGTGGCCGGGAATCTGTGTTCGGGCAAGTGGCCTCGGATCCAACGGTGTCTCGCCTGATCAGCACCCTGGCCGCCGAACCCGTCACCGCTCTGTCAGCGATCGCCAAGGCTCGGGCTGCTGCTCGTGGGACGGTGTGGGAACTGGCCGGTGAGCACGCCCCGAGCCATGACATCGGCGAGGATTCGCCGTTGATCATCGACCTCGATGCAACCTTGTTGACCGCGCATTCGGAGAAGCAGGATGCGGCACCGACGTATAAGAAGGGCTACGGATTCCATCCCTTGGTGGCCTTCATCGACCACGGTGCGGGTGGGACCGGTGAAGCCGGCACCGGCCTGCTGCGGCCCGGCAACGCGGGGGCGAACACCGCCGCCGACCACACCGCAGTCCTGCGCGCCACGCTGAACCAGATTCCCGGCCTGGGATGGAGGGCCGGCCGGAAAATCCTGGTCCGTACCGATAGCGCCGGCGGCACCAAGGAATTCCTCAACTACATGCACAAACGATGCCTGTCGTACTCGTGTGGATTCCCCATCACACCGGCGATGGCCGCGGCCATCGACACGTTGCCGAAGGCTGCGTGGACGCAGGCCTACAACGCTGACGGGCAGCCGCGGGAGGGCGCGGACGTGGCCGAGTTGACCGGACTACTCGACCTCGACGGGTATCCCGGCGGTATGCGGGTCATCGTGCGCCGCGAGAAACCGCACCACGGCGCCCAACTGCGGTTCACCGACGTCAACGGATGGCGGCTGACCTGCTTTGTCACCAACGCCCGCCGCGGCCAGCTCGCCGACCTGGAAGTCCGGCACCGCCGCCGCGCCCGCTGCGAAGACCGCATCCGGGCAGCCAAAGCGACCGGGATGACGAACCTGCCGTTCCACGACTTCGCCAAGAACCAGATCTGGCTCGCCCTGGTCGAACTCGCCGCCGACCTGACCGCCTGGACCCAAATGCTCGCCCTGCCCGGCACCGACGCCCGCACCTGGGAAATCAAACGCCTGCGCCTACGACTGTGGGCCGCCGCCGCACGCCTGGCGCGCCACGCCCGCACCCGCCGACTGCGCTACGACCAACACCACCAATGGACACCGGTCCTGATCGCCGGCCTGCACCGCCTCGACGGTTACCGCGCCAGCGGCTGAACCACCAGCCCAGCCCTGACCAACCGACCCCCGAAGAACCTTCGCCGGTGACGTGAAACCCGGCCGCCACCAGCGACAACGGCCGCCCTGTCATACCCCCAGACCATAATCAGCTCTACCGCCAATCAATCCGAACCGTTCAGGCCGGGATCGCCACCTCATGAAAAATCGAGGCTAG
>NZ_BANT01000073.1 GCF_000333015.1 Gordonia hirsuta DSM 44140 = NBRC 16056
TTCGTCGTGTACGCCCAGCATGGGCATTCGCTTGGAGGTGTGAGTCCTCTGGAGGGGAAGGTGGTTTAACTCCTAGTCAATGGCAACTGCGTCGTCGTGAGGCGGGGTGGAGAGGAAGCCGGAGACGAAATTCTGCACCGAGGAACACGAACCGCATGAGGCATGTCGGTCGGGGTGAGCCAGCACGAGATGGTGAAGCCCGTTCCACCGAAACGGCCGGTGTGTAGATGCGGCGGCGGCAGGAGGAAAGTGAATGTTCTTATCTGGGGAGGTCTGTTCCAGTGCGTCCGGGTGTGAGTCCGGGAGCGGCGCGGTCTGTGAGGGCGGTGCTGATGGGGCAGAAGTCAGCAGAGGTCGTAGTACCAGCAGGGATCGTGATGTTGCTGGGAAGGGCTGAACGCTGGGAATTGATGTTCGGGAGCAGTGTTTCTCGTGATGGTCGCGGTGATCGCCGCCAACCCGTGTACTCGGGGCAGTCGAAGTGGAGGTACTGGTGAATCCGGGAGGGCCCTTGGCTGTGCGTAGCGACCATTCGGCGGATACTGCTGAAGACGTCAGGGGTGACCGGGATCTGTGGGGCGAGGTGTTCGCTTCGGAGAATCTGGTTGCTGCGTTGAGACGTGTCGAGCGTAATCGGGGCGCGGCCGGTGTCGATGGTGTTCAGACGCACGAGTTGCGTCAGTGGTGCCGGGAGCATTGGGTCGGGGTCCGCGAGGAGTTGGACGCGGGTACCTATCGTCCGTCGCCGGTGCGTCGGGTGTTGATTCCTAAGCCTGATGGCGGGCAGCGGAAGCTGGGGGTGCCCACGGTGCTGGATCGGTTGATCCAGCAGGCGATAGCGCAAGTGCTGACCTCGGTGTTCGATCCGGGGTTCGTGCCGGTCTCCTATGGGTTCCGGCCGGGTAAGAGTGCCCATGACGCGGTTAAGGTTGCTCGGCTGGTTGTCGAGCAGGGATACCGGTGGGTGGTCGAGGTTGATCTGGACGCGTTCTTCGATCGGGTCAATCACGACATTCTGATGTCCCGGGTTGCGCGGAAGGTGAAAGACAAGCGGCTGCTCAAGCTGATCCGCGCCTACTTGGAGGCTGGGATCATGGTCGATGGTGTGCGTCAGCCGGTCGGTGAGGGGACCCCGCAGGGGTCGCCGCTTTCGCCGTTGTTGTCGAACATCATGCTTGATGACTTCGATCAGGAGTTCTGGAGTCGGGGGCACCGGTTCGTCCGGTATGCCGATGACATTCGGGTCTTCGTGAAGTCGAAGAGAGCGGCCGAGCGGGTACTCGAACAGAGCACCAGGCTGTTGGAGCAGCGGCTGAAGTTGAAGGTGAATGTGGCTAAGTCGGTGATTACTCCGGCGACGACAGCTGTGTTGCTGGGGTACGGCTTCTACTTCACCGCTTCGGGAGTCAGGTTGCGGATCGCGCCGAAGGCGTGGTTGCGGGCAAAGGCCCGAATCCGTGATCTCACGTCTCGGCGGTGGAGTGTGTCGATGGATTACCGTGTGCGGCGGCTCAACCAGTACGTGCGGGGTTGGATGGGGTATTTCCGGTTGGCGGACACGCCTCGGAAGTTCTCTGATCTGGACCAGTGGTACCGCCGTCGGCTTCGGCAGATCCGGTGGAAAGAATGGAAACGCGGTCGTACCAGGGTGACGAATCTGCGTGCTCTCGGGATCCGGGCCGATCTGGCCTGGCAATGGGGCATGACCAGCTGTGGCTACTGGCGTATCGCGAAGTCTCCGATTCTGCACCGGGCGCTACCTACCAGCTACTGGCAGGAGCGTGGTGTCGTGTTCTTTCACCCAGCCTGGACCAGGTTTCGAACGACCTAGCGAACCGCCGTATGCGAGGCCCGCACGTACGGTGGTGTGAGAGGAGGGCCGGGAAACCCGGCCCTCCTACTCGATCG
>NZ_BANT01000072.1 GCF_000333015.1 Gordonia hirsuta DSM 44140 = NBRC 16056
GGGGGGCGCGGCGGCGGTGGTGCCGGCCGCCGCGGTCGCCGCCGGCACGCCGGCCGTCGTCCACGACGGCGTCGTCGATCTGGGTCCGGTTCCCGGTTTCATCGACGGCGCCCTGATCGTCGCACCGCTGGCGGTGGACGGTCTCACCGGCTGGTTCGTGATCCCCAGCCCCCGGGTGCGCCGCGCGGCCCACGGCCAGACCCCCGGTCCGGACGCGCAGGGGCAGACCGCCGCCGTCGACGGCACCGCCGCGGCGGTCGAGGTGGTGCTCGAGGGCGTCGACGCCGCCGGGCTGATCCGGATCGACGACGGGGCCGCCCTGCACGCGATGCTGGTCGCCGGACTGACGGCGTACCAGGCCGGGGTGGCTCGGGCCGTGCTGGACATGGCGGTGGACTACGCGAAGGTCCGCACCCAGTTCGGCGTGCCGATCGGCTCGTTCCAGGCGATCAAACACCTGTGTGCGGACATGCTGTGCCGGGCCGAGCAGCTCTCGGCCGCCGCCTGGGATCTGGCCGCAGCCATCGACGCCGGCGATCCGGCCCAGCGTGAGCTGAGCATGCTCGCCGCCGCCGTACTGACCGCCGAGCTGCCGCTGGCCAACACCAAGGATGCGATCCAGGTGCTCGGCGGCATCGGTTTCACCTTCGAACACGAGGCGCACCTGTATCTGCGGTCGGCGCTGTCGGCGCGCATCCAGCTGGCCGGGGGTGCCCCGGCCCGCGAAGCCCTGGCCGCACTCGGCCGGGGCGGGGCCCGCCGCGAGTTCGCCGTCGACCTGGCCGCCGTGGAGCACCGCCGCACCGAGATCGCCGCCCTGGTCGCCGGGATCGCCGCCGCACCCGAAGACCGGCGGCGCGCCGAGCTGGCCGCCGCCGGACTGTTGATGCCGCACTGGCCCGAGCCCTACGGGATCGAGGCCGATCCGGCCCTGCAGCTGCTGATCGACGCCGAACTCGGCCGCGCCGGAGTGCGCCGGCCTGATCTGGTGATCGCCGGCTGGGCCCTGCCGACGATCCTCGAACACGGCACCGCGGCCCAACGGGAGCGGTTTCTGCGGCCCACCCTGGCCGGAGACATCGTGTGGTGCCAGCTGTTCAGTGAGCCGGAGGCCGGCAGCGACCTGGCCTCGCTGCGCACCCGGGCAGAACGCGTCGACGGCGGCTGGAAGCTGACCGGCCAGAAGATCTGGACGTCGGCGGCCGCCCAGGCGCGCTGGGGGGTGGCCCTGGCCCGCACCGATCCGCAGGCGCCCAAGCACCGGGGCATCACCTACTTCCTGATCGATATGACCAGCCCCGGTATCGACGTGCGGCCGCTGCGCGAGATGACCGGCCGCGCCTTGTTCAACGAGGTCTTCCTCGACGGGGTGGTGGTCCCCGACGACTGTGTGGTCGGCGAGATCGACGGCGGCTGGCGGCTGGCACGCACCACGCTGGCCAACGAGCGGGTGGCCATGGGCGGGGCCGGACTCGGCAAGGAGATGGACGCCCTGCTGCGGCAGCTCGAGAGCACCGGTGCGGAGCTCGATACGCCGGCTCAGCAGCGGCTCGGCGCGCTGATCGCCGATGCCCACATCGGCCGGGTCCTGGACGCGCGCACGGTCGCCCAGCGGCTGTCGGGGACCGATCCGGGGGTCACCTCCAGCGTCCGCAAGCTGATCGGCGTAGTCCATCGGCAGTCGGTCCCCGAGTTCGCGCTGGATCTGCTCGGCCCCGCCGGACTAAAGCCGAGTGTCGCCGGTGAGCAGTTCCTGCTCAATCGCTGCCTGTCGATCGCCGGCGGCACCACGCAGGTCCTCAAGAACGCGGCGGCCGAACGGATTCTCGGACTCCCGCGGGGATAGCCCGGTAAAGTAGAACGTGTTCTAATATGGAACCTGTTCTTATTCACCGGATTCTTCAGAGAGGGAGGCGCGGGTGGACTTCACCCCCGAAGCTGCGGCCGCCGCGGTGGCCGAGGCGACCGACGAGGTGGTCAGCAGGCTCACTCCCGACTGGACCTGCCTGTTCCCCGGCGCCGAACCGGACCTGGCCGCGTGGCAGTCGTTCGTCGACGCCGGGCTGACCGTGCTGGCGCTGCCGGAGGAGGCCGGCGGCGCCGGACTGGGCGCCGATGCGCTGGCGCCCC
>NZ_BANT01000071.1 GCF_000333015.1 Gordonia hirsuta DSM 44140 = NBRC 16056
TTGACCGGAAACTGACAAACCTCAGCGGAATCTCCAACAGTGCAAGCACTATGAGAATCCCCAGGACGAAGTGCAAACCCATGCAAACTAGCGCGAGAAAGTGCAATCTACGGTGCGGATCAACAAACGCCAGGTCAGCCGCGCGCCATGTCGACGAACTTCGACAGATGCAACTGATGGGCGACGGTGATCGTCGCGGTCGGGCCGTTACGGTGCTTGCCGACGATGATGTCGGCCTCACCGGCGCGGGGGTCGTCCCGTTCGATGGAGTCCGGGCGGTGCAGCAGGATCACCATATCGGCGTCCTGCTCCAGGCTGCCCGATTCACGCAGGTCCGACACCTGCGGACGCTTGTCGGTGCGCTGCTCCGGGCCGCGGTTCAGCTGGCTGATCGCGACCACCGGTACATCGAGTTCCTTGGCCAGCAGTTTGATCGACCGGGAGAACTCCGAGACCTCCTGCTGACGGGATTCGACCTTCTTTCCCGAGGTCATCAGCTGCATGTAGTCGATGACGACCAGGCGCAGATCGTGACGCTGTTTCAGTCGGCGGGCCTTGGCCCGGATCTCCATCATCGTCAGGTTCGGGGAGTCGTCGATGAACAGCGGCGCCTGACTGATCTCGCCCATGCGGCGAGCCAGTCTGCTCCAGTCGTCGTCGCTCAGGTTGCCCGCGCGCATATCGCCGAGCTTGACCCGGGCTTCGGCTGAGAGGAGGCGCATGACGATCTCGTTCTTTCCCATCTCCAGGGAGAACATCGCTGCCGCCAGGTTGTTGTGGACCGCTGCCGAGCGCAGGAAGTCCATCGCCAGGGTCGAATTGTGGGTGGGCACCATCGCTTCGCCCGCCAGGTACAGGTGGTCTGCGTTGTCAACCTGTACGCAGCGCACCGGAACCGACGCCACTGGCCGGATCTCGACGATCCGCCGGCCGCGGCTGGGTCCGCGCAACTCCTTGTGCCGCACCATCTTGTGGTGGACGGTGAACACGTCGTCGTCGGCGTGCATCCGGATCCAGCCGGTGGGCATGCGCTCGTACACGTATCCCAGTCCGGCGATCAGATCAGTGAGCACGTCGGACATGTGGCGGGTGACCGACGGGATCGTGATCCAACCGTCGGCTTCGACCCGGGCGCGCGCATCCAGCAGTCCGGCCAGCAGTGCGCGCCGCTGCGGGATCGAGCCGCGCAGGTACTCCTCCGGGACGAGTCCGGCCAGATCCGCCATCAGGGTCATCGTGTCGACGTCCCCTTCGGCATCGATGCGCAGCGCGATCTCGGGATCGTCGTAGGCCATCCCCGCCAGCGCGGCGACGGTGTACGGGCCGTAGGCGAACTCGCGCTCGGGAAGTTCGATCGGCTGGGTGTACGGGACCCAGGCCTGGCCGGCGTGGACTCGCAATTCGCCGGTGGTCAGCACCCGCGTGCGGCCGTCGACCTGGGCGGACCATAGGTGCTGCTCGTCGGCGACCACCACTGCGCCGTCGGCGAAGACCACCTCGAAGCACGGCCGGTCGGTCATCACCTCGCTGACGGCCACCACCCGTGTCGGCCGACCGTCGGCGCCGATCAGCTGGTCGCCGACGGCGACCCTGCCCATCCGGGTCCAACCGGTCGGCGTCGGCAGCGGTGTGTCCAGAGCCAGCGCCTTCCCTACACCGGGACGGGCGGCGATGATGATCATCTGCCCGCCTTGCAGTCCGTTGGTGAGCTTGTCCAGGTCGGCGAAGCCGGTGGGCACTCCCAGCGACAGGCCCCCGCGCGAGGCGATGGCATCGAGCTCGTCGAGCGTGGGCTGCATCAGTTCTTCGAGGATCGAATAGTCCTCGGAGGTGCCGCCCTCGGTGACGTCGTAGATCTCGGCCTGCGCACGGTCGACCACCTCGGCGACGTCCTGGCCGTCGGCGCCGGCGTAGCCGTACTGCACGATCCGGGTACCGGCCTGCACCAGGCGGCGCAGCAGTGCCTTCTCGGCGACGATCTCGGCATAGAAGCCGGCATTGGCCGCGGTGGGCACCGTCGCGATCAGCGTGTGCAGATACGGCGCTCCGCCCACCTTGCGCAACTCACCCTTGCGGTCGAGCTCGTTGGCGACGGTGACCGCATCGGCGGGCTCACCGCGCCCGTACAGCTCCAGGATCGCGTCGTAGACGGCCTGGTGCGCCGGCTTGTAGAAGTCGTCGGGTTTGATGCGCTCGAGGACATCGGCGATCGCGTCCTTCGACAGCAGCATGCCGCCCAGGACCGACTGCTCGGCCGCATGGTCCTGCGGAGGCTGACGGAGGGTCTCTTCGGGGGCCGGAGGGACATCGCCGTTCGGCGATGTGCGCGTGTCGTCCAGCGCCACGTGCGTCTCCCTCCCCGAAGATGAAACCGATTTCCCCGCCGAACACTAGGGGCCGCTGGGCCCCCGCGGCAAACCACCCCTGTGGACAACCCTGTGCGTGACCTGTGGACGGTGTCCTGTCTTGCGAGTAGGAATGTGCACAACTCTGTGGAGACATCGGGAAGATCACAATGGCACCGCCGGGTTCCCCCAGGTAGACGCACTATTTATTGTCCACAGTTTGACAGAGTTCCGTCCCCTCGGCGTGTCGCCGAACGCCACGCCGACGAGGCGTCGAGGTGCACTTGAGGTGAACCCTCGCCGCAGCGGAGCGGTCTCAATCCGACCCGCTCCCGGGGCCGCCCGTGATGAAATGGACGGGTGCGAGTCCTTCGAAACCTGCGCCGCCGTCCGGCCCTGCTGATCACGCTGATCGTGGCTCTGTCCGCGACACTGCTCGGCACCGCCGCCCCGGCCGCCGCCGCCCCGGTTCCCGCCGAACTGCAGTTCAGCAGGTTCTCCCCGGTGAATCCGGCCAAGTATCAGTCCGTGCGCTGGGCCGACAACGGGCGTTCCTACTTCGTGGCCGGCCGCTGGCAGTGCCAGCTGGGTCCGCAGCCGGGTTCGGTGGCCTGCAAGGGCCGTCCGGCCACTGCGCCGCCGAACACCCGCGGCGTGGCGATCACCAACGATCTGCAGGGGCCCCTGTGGGTGCCGCCGGGCACCACCTACCGATTCGGCTCCGAAGCAGGTTTCCGGGCCCCGGTGCTGAAGGTGGGTCAGCGGATCCAGGTCGCCGATGCGGTCTGCGCGGTCCCGCGTGCCGGCGTGGTCTCCTGCGCTACGAACAACCGGGCATTCATCCTCAGCCGGGCCTGGCACAAGTTCTACTATCCCAAGGGCGATCGCCGGCACAGCGCCAACCCGGCGCCCAAGTATCTGCCGGCGCGGCTGCGCTGATACGGTCAGGCTGGGCCTGT
>NZ_BANT01000070.1 GCF_000333015.1 Gordonia hirsuta DSM 44140 = NBRC 16056
GGCGGCCAATCGCTGCGGCCAGCCGGCGTCGGCGCCCGCCCCCACCCCGGCCAGGGCGACCGGGGCGCCGAAGGTCTCCAGCAACTGCAACAGCCCGGCTTCGGCGGAACCGGCCGCTGCCGACAGGTCCACCGCCAGGATCGCCGCGCGCGGACACGGCGGCATCGGCGCCTCTGGCTCGGGCCCGAGTCCGGGATCGTGAGCGCAGACCAGCTGCACCGGCTCCGCCAGCACCTCTGCCAGGCCGTGCACCAGCGATTCGGGTCGCGCCCCGGCGGTGCCGGCCACCAGGATCATCCCCGCACCCCCTGCTGCAGTTCGGTTTCCAGCCGGTCGCGCTGCTCGCCGGCGGCCGCCAGCAGCGTCAGCGCCCGCCGGTAGCGGCGCTGCCGGTTCGCTGCGATCGTCGGACCGTGCGCACGGATCGGGGCGATCAGCGCGCGGAAACCACTGCGGGCACGCAGCAGGGCGGTCAATGTCTGCGGTCCGGTATCGGAACCACCGGCCGCGTGTGTCAGCCCCGCGGCCAGGCCGGTCGGCCCCAGCGCAGCGAAGGCGAGTGTGCGCCGCCGGCGTTCGTCGTCCTCGGGATGTTCAGTGAAGGCCACCGCCAGCGGCGGGACCGTCACCTGCGCGGCCGACCAGCGGCGCAGATCGGCCCACAGCCGCGGGTCGATCCGGGCACCGGCCAGCAGGGCCGAGACCGGATAGACCGGACGCTGCAGCGTCTGGACGGCGTGCGTGGCCAACGCCGCCGCCACCGTCGGCGCGGCGGCCGCTGTCCCGCGCAGATCCGCCTTACCGGCCACGACGAGCACCGGCGTATGCACCTGCGCCAAGAACTCCCGGTCGCAAGCGCGCACCTGGGCGCCGAGGACGTGCACCAGTAGATCGGCGCCGGAGCGGTCTTCCCACGACGTCTGCGGCCCGAGACAGCGCACCCCGAAGCACGTCGTCAGCGCCGCGGCCATGGTGTCGCGGCCGGTCCCCGGATGGCCGCTGACCGCCAGCGTCAGCGGTCCGCGTCGCTGCTGCGCCGCATCGACGCGACCCGGTCCGGACGGTGTCCTGGCATCGCTGTCCCCCATGCTCGCCTCCCCCGCGGCGGCCTCCCCCGAAGCCGATGGTCAAACGGTACTCGTACGCCCCGGATCGGGTGCCGAATACCGCGAACCGCCCCGGATGCGCGACGATGGTCGGGTGAACACCGACGCCACCGCCGGTCCGCCGCACGACACCGACCGCTCGCGCCTGTATCCGCGGGTCACCAGTTTCCGGTTCCGCCGGGGCACGCTGACCCCCGGACAGCAGCGCAACTGGGAGCAGTTATGGCCCTCGCTGGGCCGCGATCTGCGCACCGGTCCCGACCGCGCCCAGGAACCGCCGCTGGATGCCGCGGCCTGGTTCGACCGTCAGGCCCCACTGATCGTCGAGGTGGGCAGCGGCACGGGTGTGGCGACCGCGGCGATGGCCGCCGAGGAGACCGACCACGACATCGTCGCCGTCGAGGTCTATCAGCCCGGCCTGGCGCAGCTGCTGGGGCTGGTCGACCGCGCCGGCCTGACCAATGTACGCATGGTCCGCGGTGACGCGACGGTGGTGTTCACCGAACTGCTCGGCCCCGACAGTCTGGCCGGGGTGCGGGTGTTCTTCCCCGATCCGTGGCCGAAGGCCCGGCACCACAAGCGCCGCTTCCTGCAATCGGGGACCCTCGAGCTGATCGCCGACCGGCTGGCCCCGGGCGGGATCTTGCACATCGCCACCGATCACGCGGACTACGCCGAGTGGATCGCCCGTCTGCTGGCGACCCAGGACCCCGCCCGCCCGCATGTGATCCCGTGGACCCGCACGCCCGAGCAGCCGCAGCCGCCTATCCTGACCGAACGTCCTACCACGAAATTCGAGGGACGCGCCGACCGGGAGGGTCGCCTGGTGAACGAGTTCGTCTACGTCAAACCCCGCGATGCCGGTCCGGCGGCCGAGGCCCGCCCGGATGCTGAACAGAAGGGAACGCAGGTATGACACCCGCCGACTTCCCCGACCGGCCCGGCGCCTCCGCCGCCGACACCGCCTCCCGGGTCCTGCTGGTGTGGGATGCCCCCAACATGGACATGGGGCTGGGCGGCATCCTCGGCGGGCGGCCCACCGCGGCCCATCGGCCCCGCTTCGATGCCCTCGGCCGCTGGCTCCTGTCCCGCACCGCCGACATCTCGGCGACCAGCGACGAACCGGTGGAGCCCGAGGCCACCGTCTTCACCAACATCGTTCCCGGCAGTGCCGAAGTGGTGCGTCCCTGGGTCGATGCCCTCCGCAACGTCGGCTACGCCGTCTTCGCCAAACCAAAGCTGAGCGAGGACAGCGACGTCGACCAGGACATGCTCGATCACATCGAGCTGCGCCGGCACACCACCGGCCTGGCCGGCGTGTTCGTCGCCTCCGCCGACGGTCAGGCCTTCCGCGAGCCTCTGCTGGAGCTGGCACGCGAAGGTGTTCCGGTGACCGTCATCGGCTTTCGCGAGCACGCCTCCTGGGCGGCGACCGCCACCGAGATCGAGTTCATCGACCTGGAGGACATCCCCGCCGTCTTCCGCGAACCGCTCCCGCGGATCAGCCTCGATTCGCTGCCCGACGACGGCGCTTGGCTCACCCCGTTCCGATCGCTGACGACCCTGCTCAAGTAGGCCGCACTGCCTTTTCTCAGTTCGACCTGAGAGAATGCCCAACGGGATTCGTCGTCCCGAGCAAATGCCAGGCCGCCCCGGAGGAAGGAACCCGCGTGTTCGGATCCATCGGCTCATTCGTCTACCGGATGCGCTACACGGTCATCGCCGTGCTCATCGCACTGATGGGCGGACTGGGCATCTATGGTCTGGGACTCCCGAACCATCTGTCGCAGAGCGGCTGGTTCGACCCGAACTCCGAGTCGGTCCACGGCTCGATCATCGCCGACACCGCACTCGGCCGCGACCACAAATCCGATGTCCTCCTGCTGGTCACACCCCCGGAGGGCACCTCGATCGACGACCCCGAGTTCGGGGCGAAGATCGAAGAGATCGTCGACGACGTCGTCGCAGAGCATCCGGGCATCCTGAGCCGCGACGCCCCGTCCGGGCCCGACGATATGGAACACGCCGGCCTCATCGACCCCTTCCCGGCCGGCCAGAACGGCGCCGACGAGCTCGCTCAGCAGATGAAGCGGGACCGGATGTGGAATCTGGAGGCCAACCGCGGCTTCGTCTCCATCGGCGTCGCCGGCAACGACGACACCACGATCCTGGCGAACTACAAGACCATCCAGCCCTCGTTCGAGAACCTCTCCGAGCGCTACGACATGCCCGGCACCACCTTCCAGCTGGCCGGTCTGCAGCCGATCGCCGGCTCGATGAGCCTGGGGATGGAAGACGACATCCGCCGGGCCGAGCTCATCGCGCTGCCGATCGTGGCCCTGATGCTGCTGTTCGTCTTCGGCGGCGTCATCGCGGCCATCCTGCCCGTCTTCATCGGCGGCCTGACCATCGCCGGTTCGCTGGGCATCATGACCCTGCTGGCCCAGGCCACCGAACTGAACGTCTTCGCCCAGTCGGTGGTCACACTGATCGGTCTGGGTATCGCGATCGACTACGGCCTGTTCATGGTCAGCCGCTTCCGGGAGGAGATCGCCGCCGGATACACCACCGAGGCGGCCGTCCGCCGATCGGTGATGACGGCCGGACAGACGATCGTCTTCTCGGCGACGATCATCGTGGTCGCCCTGGCCTGTGTGCTGATGTATCCACAGGCCTTCCTGCGCTCGGTGGCCTACGGCGCCATCGCCTCGGTGAGTCTGGCGGCGGGGCTGTCGATCACCGTGCTCCCGGCGATCCTGGGCATCCTCGGCCGTCGCATCGATGCCTTCAGCGTTCCGTTCCTGCGGCGCACCAAGACCCGCGAGGAGATCATCGACGGTTTCTGGGGCAAGCTCGCAGGCTGGGTGATGAAGCACCCGCTCAAGACCGCGATCCCGACGGTGCTGCTGCTGCTGGCGCTGATCATCCCGTTCGGCAACATCGTCTTCGGCGGGATGAGCGAGAAGTACCTGCCGCCGTCGGATCCGCATCGGGTCGCTCAAGAGGACTTCGACCGCTATTTCCCGGCCGAACGCACCGAGGAACTCAAACTGGTGATCCTCTACGACCAGGATGATCCCGAGGCCGAGACCAAGATCCAGACGATCGCCGCCGAGGCCAACCAGATCCCCGGTTTCACTAAGAAGTTCTCCACCTCGCCCGACGAGGGCGGGCTCGACGGCGTCTACGAGGCCGGCAGCAGCGAATGGGGTGTGACGCAGATGTCGGCCGGCCTGGTCGACCGCGACACCGCCGCCGAGGCGATCCGCGAACTGCGCGATATCGATCCGCAGGGTCTGACGGTCTATGTGGCCGGCACTCCGGCGCTGACCCAGGATTCGATGGACACCCTGATGGGCAGGCTGCCGCTGATGGCGGTGTTGCTGGTCCTGGTCACCGGGCTGCTGATGTTCCTGGCCTTCGGATCGATCATCCTGCCGATCAAGGCCGCCCTGATGTCCGCGCTCGGCCTGGGTTCGACGCTGGGCATCTTGACCTGGATGTTCGTCGACGGTCACGGCTCCGGCCTGCTCAACTACACCGCCGGACCGCTGTTCGGCGCCGTGCTGGTGCTGATCATCGCCATCGTCTACGGCTTGTCCACCGACTACGAGATCTTCCTGATCTCCCGCATGGTCGAAGCCCGGCAGAACGGGGCCACCACCACCGAGGCGATCCGCGAGGGCACGGCACTGACCGGCCGGATCATCACCGCCGCGGCCGCGATCCTGGTGGTCGTCACCGGCGCCTTCGCCCTGAGCAACATCGTGCTGATGAAGTACCTGGCGTTCGGCATGATCGCCGCGCTGATTCTGGACGCCACCGTGATCCGCATGCTGCTGGTGCCCTCGGTGATGAAGCTGCTCGGCGACGACAACTGGTGGGCGCCGCAGTGGATGCTCAAACTCCAGCGCAAGATCGGCCTGGGCGAGACGGTCCTGGAGGACCAGCCCGAGCTGAAGGATCCGGCGCTGGTCCCGGCCACCGCGGCGGTCACCACCAGCGCCGGAGGTGTGGTCGCCGGCGCCCAGGCAGAGACCACCCAGTTGCGTGTCCAGCGGCCCGACGACACCCGTCCGGCCGCCGGACAGGCCGAACCGCGGGGGCGTCGTTCGCTGTCGCTGCCCGGCCGCCGGCGCAGCGAGGCACCCGCCGACTCGGCACCGACCACCGAGGGCCACCTCGACGATCTGATCGACGACGGCGCCGCGCAGCCGGCCGGTAGCGCACCCGCCGTCGACAGCCCGGCCTACCGCAGCGCTGCACCCAGCGGCGTCGGACCGGGCACCTCGCCCGG
>NZ_BANT01000069.1 GCF_000333015.1 Gordonia hirsuta DSM 44140 = NBRC 16056
GCTGTGACCTGGGGAGTTGTGTTGTGGTGGGTGGGTGTGTAGGTTTATTCAGGTCGCCCCGGGGCAAGTTTCCTTCGGTTTCTTGGGTTTTGGGGTTGACAGTCTGGAATCGCTTCGGTTATAGTTGGGTTCTGGTCGCCGGGTTTGTGGTGGCGGGTCTGCGAGTGTGTGGGTCTGGTCACGGGGATTTGGTGGTTGGGGCTTCGGCTGGTAGGCTGGGGAAGTTGCCCGCGAGTCGGGTGGCGTGATTGCTGGCTCACTGGAGTTCGCATGGCCGGTTGGTTGTGTGGTGTTGGTGGGTGTGTGTTTTTTGAGAACTCGATAGTGTGTGATGGATTTTCTTGTGCCGATTGTTTTGATTGGCATGGGGTGAGTCTGTCTATTTTTGACAAGATGAATTTTTTTGCCAGTCAATTCTTTTTTTGAAGGATTATTTTGGTAAGGTCTTTTCTCTGATCTCTAGTGTTCAGATTGCCGGCTCTCTTTTTTTGGGGGTTGGTTGTTTGGTCTAGTTTTGTTTGGAGAGTTTGATCCTGGCTCAGGACGAACGCTGGCGGCGTGCTTAACACATGCAAGTCGAACGGAAAGGCCCAGCTTGCTGGGTACTCGAGTGGCGAACGGGTGAGTAACACGTGGGTGACCTGCCTCATACTCTGGGATAAGCCTGGGAAACTGGGTCTAATACTGGATATTCATTTCTGGCTGCATGGTCGGGGATGGAAAGCTTTTGCGGTGTGAGATGGGCCCGCGGCCTATCAGCTTGTTGGTGGGGTAATGGCTCACCAAGGCGACGACGGGTAGCCGACCTGAGAGGGTGATCGGCCACACTGGGACTGAGACACGGCCCAGACTCCTACGGGAGGCAGCAGTGGGGAATATTGCACAATGGGCGCAAGCCTGATGCAGCGACGCCGCGTGAGGGATGACGGCCTTCGGGTTGTAAACCTCTTTCGCCAGGGACGAAGCGCAAGTGACGGTACCTGGTAAAGAAGCACCGGCCAACTACGTGCCAGCAGCCGCGGTAATACGTAGGGTGCGAGCGTTGTCCGGAATTACTGGGCGTAAAGAGCTCGTAGGCGGTTTGTCGCGTCGTCTGTGAAATCCTGCAACTCAATTGTAGGCGTGCAGGCGATACGGGCAGACTTGAGTACTACAGGGGAGACTGGAATTCCTGGTGTAGCGGTGAAATGCGCAGATATCAGGAGGAACACCGGTGGCGAAGGCGGGTCTCTGGGTAGTAACTGACGCTGAGGAGCGAAAGCGTGGGGAGCGAACAGGATTAGATACCCTGGTAGTCCACGCCGTAAACGGTGGGTACTAGGTGTGGGGTCCATTTCACGGATTCTGTGCCGTAGCTAACGCATTAAGTACCCCGCCTGGGGAGTACGGCCGCAAGGCTAAAACTCAAAGGAATTGACGGGGGCCCGCACAAGCGGCGGAGCATGTGGATTAATTCGATGCAACGCGAAGAACCTTACCTGGGTTTGACATACACCAGAAGCCGGCAGAGATGTCGGTGCCCTTGTGGCTGGTGTACAGGTGGTGCATGGCTGTCGTCAGCTCGTGTCGTGAGATGTTGGGTTAAGTCCCGCAACGAGCGCAACCCTTGTCCTGTATTGCCAGCACGTAATGGTGGGGACTTGCAGGAGACTGCCGGGGTCAACTCGGAGGAAGGTGGGGATGACGTCAAGTCATCATGCCCCTTATGTCCAGGGCTTCACACATGCTACAATGGCGCGTACAGAGGGCTGCGAGACCGTGAGGTGGAGCGAATCCCTTAAAGCGCGTCTCAGTTCGGATTGGGGTCTGCAACTCGACCCCATGAAGTCGGAGTCGCTAGTAATCGCAGATCAGCAACGCTGCGGTGAATACGTTCCCGGGCCTTGTACACACCGCCCGTCACGTCATGAAAGTCGGTAACACCCGAAGCCGGTGGCCTAACCCCTTGTGGGAGGGAGCCGTCGAAGGTGGGATCGGCGATTGGGACGAAGTCGTAACAAGGTAGCCGTACCGGAAGGTGCGGCTGGATCACCTCCTTTCTAAGGAGCACACACCGTCACCTGCCCTCAGGGGCTGGTGGTGGAGGCCCCGTTTCACAGCCGTGCGTGTTGTGGCGGGAGCTCAATGGGTGAAACACAAGAGACCATCAAGGGTGTTCGGCCGGCCGTATGGTGCTGGTTGGGCTGGTGGTGGACGCTCGAGTGATCGGCGTTCTAGACATTGCACACTATCGGGGTTCTGAGAAAACACACGGCCTGGTCGGTCTTTCTTCTTTCGGGGAGGGGGTCGGTGAGGTGCGGTGGTTTTTTCTTGGTGCTCACTGATTGTCCGTCCGCGTACATCCCTGTTGTGGGGTGGTGGGTGTGGGGTTGGTGGGTGTGTGTTGTTTGAGAAGTGCATAGTGGATGCGAGCATCAGAATCAGATTCTTGTTTTTACAGGAGGACGAGTTTTTGGTGTTTGTACTGCAATTTTAATTTTTGTGTCTCTGTACAAGAAAATGTTTTGTGGAGCATTCCACATTCGTGCCTCCCTGTGTGGGGGTGTGTTTGTGGGTGTTGTTGTAAGTGTTTTAGGGCGTTCGGTGGATGCCTTGGTACCAGGAGCCGATGAAGGACGTGGTAGGCCGCGATAGTCCTCGGGGAGTTGTCAAACGAGCTGTGATCCGAGGGTGTCCGAATGGGGAAACCCAGCACCAGTGATGTGGTGTTACCGCCCGGTGAATGTATAGCCGGTGCGGGGGGAACGTGGGGAAGTGAAACATCTCAGTACCCACAGGAAGAGAAAACAATTGTGATTCCGTGAGTAGTGGCGAGCGAAAGCGGATGAGGCTAAACCATGCGTATGTGATACTCGGCAGGGGTTGTGCGTGTGGTGTTGTGGGCGTGTTGTTGCTGTGTCTGCCGGCATGGCGGTCAGTGATAAATCATCATGTTAGGTGAAGTGGCCTGGAATGGTCTGCCGTAGACGGTGAGAGTCCGGTAACTGAAAATGTGGTGACTGACTTCAGCATTGCCCGAGTAGCAGCGGGCTCGTGGAATCTGCTGTGAATCTGCCGGGACCACCCGGTAAGCCTAAATACTTCCTGGTGACCGATAGCGGACTAGTACCGTGAGGGAAAGGTGAAAAGTACCCCGGGAGGGGAGTGAAATAGTACCTGAAACCGGACGCTTACAATCCGTCAGAGCCTGCGCACTCTTTGTGGTGGTGGGTGATGGCGTGCCTTTTGAAGAATGAGCCTGCGAGTTAGTGCTCAGTGGCGAGGTTAACCCGTGTGGGGTAGCCGTAGCGAAAGCGAGTCTGAATAGGGCGTGTGAGTCGCTGGGTCTAGACCCGAAGCGGAGTGATCTACCCATGGCCAGGTTGAAGCAGCAGTAAGATGCTGTGGAGGACCGAACCCACTTCAGTTGAAAATGGAGGGGATGAGTTGTGGGTAGGGGTGAAAGGCCAATCAAACTCCGTGATAGCTGGTTCTCCCCGAAATGCATTTAGGTGCAGCGTCATGTGTTTCTTACTGGAGGTAGAGCTACTGGATGGCCGATGGGCCCTACTAGGTTACTGACGTCAACCAAACTCCGAATGCCGGTAAGTGAGAGCATGGCAGTGAGACTGCGGGGGATAAGCTTCGTAGTCGAGAGGGAAACAGCCCAGATCGCCGGCTAAGGCCCCTAAGCGTGTACTAAGTGGAAAAGGATGTGGGATTGCTTAGACAACCAGGAGGTTGGCTTAGAAGCAGCCACCCTTGAAAGAGTGCGTAATAGCTCACTGGTCAAGTGGTCCTGCGCCGACAATTTAGCGGGGCTCAAGTACACCGCCGAAGCCGCGGCAATCACACATGTCATCGGCCATGCCTTACGGGGTGTGGTGTAGTGGTGTGGTTGGGTAGGGGAGCGTCCTGCATCCGTAGAAGCCGCCGAGTGATCGTGTGGTGGAGGGTGTGGGAGTGAGAATGCAGGCATGAGTAGCGAAAGACAAGTGAGAAACTTGTCCGCCGAATGACCAAGGGTTCCTGGGCCAGGTTAATCCGCCCAGGGTGAGTCGGGACCTAAGGCGAGGCCGACAGGCGTAGTCGATGGACAACGGGTTGATATTCCCGTACCCGTGTATCCGCGCCCAATGATGAATCAGCTGTACTAACCACCCAAAAGCGTTCTTTTCTTCCTTCGGGAGGATCTGGGCGTGGCTGCGTGGGACCTTGGTTGTAGTAGTCAAGCGATGGGGTGACGCAGGAAGGTAGCAGGGCCAAGCGATGGTTGTCTTGGTGTAAGCCGGTAGGGCGGAACATAGGTAAATCCGTGTTCCATATAAGCCTGAGAGGTGATGCGTAGCCGTTGAGGTGAAATCTGTGATCCTATGCTGCCGAGAAAAGCCTCTAGTGAGTTGGTACACGGCCCGTACCCCAAACCGACACAGGTGGTCAGGTAGAGAATACTAAGGCGATCGAGAGAACTGTGGTTAAGGAACTCGGCAAATTGCCCCCGTAACTTCGGAAGAAGGGGGACCACTGCTGGTGACGACATTGACTGTTCGAGCTGGTGGTGGTCGCAGAGACCAGAGAGAAGCGACTGTTTACTAAAAACACAGGTCCGTGCGAAGTCGTAAGACGATGTATACGGACTGACGCCTGCCCGGTGCTGGAAGGTTAAGAGGACCGGTCAGCCGGCATTTATGTCGGCGAAGCTGAGAATTTAAGCCCCAGTAAACGGCGGTGGTAACTATAACCATCCTAAGGTAGCGAAATTCCTTGTCGGGTAAGTTCCGACCTGCACGAATGGCGTAACGACTTCTCTGCTGTCTCAACCACAGACTCGGCGAAATTGCAGTACGAGTAAAGATGCTCGTTACGCGCGGCAGGACGAAAAGACCCCGGGACCTTCACTATAGCTTGGTATTGGTGTCCGATGCGGTTTGTGTAGGATAGGTGGGAGACTGTGAAGCATGCACGCCAGTGTGTGTGGAGTCGTTGTTGAAATACCACTCTGATCGTATTGGGCTTCTAACCTCGGACCCTGATCGGGTTCAGGGACAGTGCCTGGTGGGTAGTTTAACTGGGGCGGTTGCCTCCTAAAGTGTAACGGAGGCGCCCAAAGGTTCCCTCAGCCTGGATGGCAATCAGGTGTTGAGTGTAAGTGCACAAGGGAGCTTGACTGTGAGACGTACATGTCGAGCAGGGACGAAAGTCGGGACTAGTGATCCGGCACCGGCAAGTGGAAGCGGTGTCGCTCAACGGATAAAAGGTACCCCGGGGATAACAGGCTGATCTTCCCCAAGAGTCCATATCGACGGGATGGTTTGGCACCTCGATGTCGGCTCGTCGCATCCTGGGGCTGGAGTAGGTCCCAAGGGTTGGGCTGTTCGCCCATTAAAGCGGCACGCGAGCTGGGTTTAGAACGTCGTGAGACAGTTCGGTCTCTATCCGCCGCGCGCGTCTAGAAACTTGAGGAAACCTGTCCCTAGTACGAGAGGACCGGGACGGACGAACCTCTGGTGTGCCAGTTGTTCCGCCAGGAGCACTGCTGGTTAGCTACGTTCGGACAGGATAACCGCTGAAAGCATCTAAGCGGGAAGCCTATTCCAAGATGAGGTTTCTCACCCGCCCTCCGGGGTGGGGTAAGGCCCCCCACAGACCATGGGGTTGATAGGCCAGAACTGTACGCACAGCAATGTGTTCAGGTGACTGGTACTAATCGGCCGAGGACTTACCAACAACACCCAAACACCAAAAATTACTGGTCTCGCATCCACTATGCACCTCTGAAACAACACACCCGCACCCCCTCGAACCCGAAACGGTTCCGGGAACCAAGGTGCGGTGAATAGTTTCATAGAGTTACGGCGGCGATAGCGGAGGGGAAACGCCCGGCCCCATTCCGAACCCGGAAGCTAAGCCCTCCAGCGCCGATGGTACTGCACCCTAACCAGTGTGGGAGAGTAGGACACCGCCGAACACAC
>NZ_BANT01000068.1 GCF_000333015.1 Gordonia hirsuta DSM 44140 = NBRC 16056
TGTTCCGGTACGATTCGGGCATGCGCAACCCCCGCTTCTTCCTCACCGGAACCCTCGCGACCGCAGGCCTTCTCGCCCTGAGTGCGTGCGGGGACGTGCCCCGCTCGGATGATTCGCCGGAGTCCAACACCCAGCGAGCACAGGCGATCGTGGAAACGTTCGCCAACTCCTATAACGAGGCGGGCCTGAGCGATGCGGTCGAGCAGACGTTCTGCCCCGGGGACGCCGACGGATGGTCGGGCCGCCAGTCGTTGGACGATTCGGCGTATTCGGCCGGCTCGATGACCGTGTCGACACCGGCCAGCGTCGAAGGGCATCGGGGACAAGCGGGAGTTCAGGTGACGCCGGCGGAACGTTCAGCCCAGCACTACGAACTCTCCCTGCGGAAGGACAAGACCCAGGGCTGGTGCATCAGCGGGGTGACCCCCGCAGCCGGCGGATCCGGCGGGCTCAAGGACCAGTGACCCAGGTGTCGCCGGCACACATGATCGCCAGGCCACTGGGATCCTGAGCGACACGATCGACTGCCGAATCGCACGGGGCGCCGACATTGTGGACCTCGGCGCTGCGATCGGCGTGCCGGACCCAGCGGAATCCCCCACCGGGGCCGACATAGGCGCAGACCACACTCGTTCCGGTCACGTCGGTACCGAACTGCCGCACCTGAGACTCCAGACAAGGCCCGTCGAGCACCACTGCCGAGACGCTGGGCGCCGGATCGGCCTGGCCCTGCTGCTCAGGGGTCTGGGGTTGCGGGTCTGCGGGCTGCGGCGGAACAGAATCGTTGGTCTCGGTGACCACCACCGTGTGCGGCCCAGCGCTCGGCTCGGCCTGTGCACCCCGGGTGAGCAGGTAGGTCACAGAGGCAGCCAGGGCGAGTGCCAATACGAGTGCGGTGCCGGCGAGAAGGCCGGTGACCTTGGAGTTCCCACTACGCGATGCCACTCCCTGTTTGTAGCAGCTTCTGTGTCACCACCTGGTCCGCAAGACACGCCCCGCGGTGACCGCATGATCTGGCGTCAGGGCGGCCGGTGGTCGTGTCAGCGGTGATCCGCACGACCGCCGGCCCGAACTCGCGGAGTACGTATCGTGGACCGCATGACCGAATCGACGGGTTACCTGGAGGAACAGCCTGGGCGCGCCGACATCGACGCGCTCACCGGACCGGCGCTGCTGGTGTTCGGCACCGACTGGTGCGGCCACTGCCGGATCGCCGAGCGTCCGATGGGCCGGGCGCTGACCGACCACCCAGGAGTGCAGGTGATCCGGGCCGAGGACGGTCCGGGCCGTCCCCTGGGCCGCTCGTTCGGCGTCAAGCTGTGGCCGACGCTGATCTTCCTGCGCGACGGTCAGGAGGTCTCCCGGCTCGTCCGCCCGACCGCCGACGGCCCGATCGCCGAAGCGCTGGCGGAAATCGACGGCTCCTGACGCCATTCGGTGTCTCTAAGGGCACATTAGGGGCCCGAACGCCACAGCCGACCGGCTTTGCAGGCTTTTGACCTGCGCTTATATACTGCTCCGCCGCCAGGACTCGAACTTGGCTCGGTTTACGAGGTATTCGATTAGGTCTACCTGCGGTTATTGACTCGATTACCGCTGGTAGGGAACACTCTACACATGGACACGACCAGACACAATGGGACAGGCCATGTCGTCCCTATTGCACGTTAGTAGCACGAAGTGGCTAGGCGCGTAAGGCTTCGGCGCGGCTTCGGACACGTGCGAGAACTGCCGTCAGGCCGGTTTCAGGCGTCGTATCTCGATCCAGACCGACCGGGGGGTGGCCTCCGCATCTATGCGCCGCGAACTTTCGACGCGGAAACAGATGCCGAAGGCTGGCTTGCGGCTGAGCACCGGCTGATGGACCTGGGTACGTGGATTCCGCCGGCCGAGCGTGCTGCCGACGCGGTTCCGGTGGTGGTCACCCTGCGGTCGTACGCCGGTCAGTGGCTCGCCGAGCGGGACGTCTCCCCCAAGACTCGGGCGCTGTACCAAGACCTACTCGATTCGCGGATCCTCCCGATTCTCGGGGACGAGTTCATTTCGGACATCTCGCCGGCGCTGGTGCGGACCTGGTTTGCGGGCATGGGCGACAAGACGCCGACGCGGCGGGCTCACGCCTTTCAACTGCTCCGCACGATCATGAATACCGCGACCGAGGACGGTCTTGTCTCGGAGAATCCGTGCAAGATCAAGGGCGCCGGTCAGGTGCCGAAGCGGCGCGACATCGTGCTGCTGACGGGGGCCGAGCTCGCTGCCGTGTCGGCGGCGATGCCTGAGTCGTACCGGGCTGCGGTGCCGGTCGCGGCCGGTGCTGCTCTGCGGTTCGGTGAGTTAATCGAACTGCGCCGCAAGGACGTAGTGGTGACCGACTCGGGCACGCTGCTGCGGGTGCGGCGGGCCTGTGTGCGTGTCGGGGACAAGATGGTGGTCGGTGCTCCCAAGAGTGCGGCCGGCGTCCGCGATGTGAACCTGCCCGGCGATGTCGCGGCGGTGCTCGCCGCCCATATGAAGCGGCATGTCGGCCGGGGGCCTGAGTCGCTGCTGTTCCGAACCACCAGAGGGAACCGGCTCTCCCAGTCGGCGTTCACCAAGTCTTTCAAGAACGCTTTACCGGCCGGTAAGAAGAACATGAGGGTTCACGATCTGCGGCACACTGGCGCGGTGCTGTTCGCTCACGCTGGGGGGACCACCAAGGAGATTATGGCGCGGCTCGGGCATACGACTCCGGAGATGGCGATGCGCTATCAGCATGTGGCGGCCGGT
This sequence comes from Gordonia hirsuta DSM 44140 = NBRC 16056, assembly GCF_000333015.1. Lineage (GTDB taxonomy): Bacteria > Actinomycetota > Actinomycetes > Mycobacteriales > Mycobacteriaceae > Gordonia > Gordonia hirsuta. The sequence goes on from NZ_BANT01000068.1 coordinate 2,767, forward strand.
CGGGATGCTGCGCTTGCGGCGCGGATGTCGGTGTTGGACGACGGAAAGGACGAGGGCGATGCGTAGCTCCAAGACTGAGCGGATTCGGGTAACCGATCGGGGCTCTACCGTGGCGGTGGTGTGCCGGATTACCTCGACCGTGGGCGGGGCCGAGCATGTCGAGTGGACTGTTGAGCGGGTGCAGACGCCGGACTCGGCGCGGAAGTATGGGCGGCGGCACTGGGCGCACCCGGATGCGCTGGCCTGGCCTGAGAACTACCGCGGGGTGTCGGTGTCCGGGGGTGTGATCGACGACGGCGCTGGCGGCATCGAGGTGGTCGAAGGCGCCCGGTATCGGGTGCTCGGGCCGCGGCATGAGGTTGCGGTCACCCTGCCCCAGTTGGGGCGGGTGCTCGGGCCTCTGGTCGATGCTGGCCGGGGCCGGGTCGATGCTGAGGTGCTGCGGGATCTGCTGCGGAAGTACGGGTAGCCGGGTGGGGTTCTGTCACTGTCTGGCCTCTGGTGCTAGTGTCAGTGGCGTTGGGCGTTACGTCCGGCCTGAGCCTAGGCAGCGAACCTAGGTGCGCGACTAACCTGGTCGTAGCGACTGCTGCGGGACGATACCGGTTGAGCACTGCTCCTGGGCCTCCCGCTGATTGGCGATGGAGTGCCTTTCATGTCGGCTACGACGATGCTCACGATTGAGCAGGTTTCACAGAAGTACGAGATTTCGACCCGAACAGTTCGCCGGTATCTGGCATCCGGGCGGCTGCGTGGCTACCGGATCGGACCGCGGATGATCCGACTGGATGCTGCCGAGGTCGCCGAGGATCTGCTCGGTTCTCAGGTGGGTGGTCGGGCGTGACGGCACGAAAAAGCCCCGCCGGGTCGGGCGGGGCCTCTTCTCCAAAAACAATGTCCCTCGCCGCCGAGTATAGCCGACGTCGGGCGGCTTCGGCCCGGCTAGAACGGTTGGCTTGTGGCTGCGCGGATCCGTGGTCGTGTTTGTGCCGGCGGCCTGGCCTGGATCCGGATGCGGCTGCGGCCGCTGATGCGCATCTGCGTGCGGCCGGGTTCGCTCCGTCGTGGGTCCGCGCCGATCTGCTCGATCTGTGGGACAGCGGCTACCGCGGGCTCGCTGCCCATCTGGCTGGGGCGGTGTCGGCATGAGTGGCGACGATCTGCGACATCAGATATCGGTGGTCCGGCTCTCCGACGTTGTGCCTGAGCGTGTTCACTGGCTGTGGCCGGGGCGCTTGCCGGCCGGAAAGCTGGTCACCCTCGACGGCGATCCGTCGCTGGGTAAGTCCACCTTGGCGCTGTCGTTCGCGGCGACGATCACCACGGGCGGTCACTGGCCGGACGGTACCCGCTGTAGCTCCCCGGCCGATGTGGTGCTGCTGTCCGGTGAGGACGGGCTAGCCGATACGGTGCGGCCTCGGCTCGACGCTGCCGGCGCCGACGTTCAGCGCGTTCATGCTGTGCAGGGAATCCGGCTGGACGACGGCACCTTGGTTCCCCCGACGCTGGCGAACGTCGCCGAGCTCGAAGACATTATCCGCCGGACCGGGGCGCGGCTGCTGGTCGTGGACGTGCTGATGGCGTTCCTGCCCTCGCGGGTGGATGCGCACAAGGATCAGGACATCCGGCGCGTGCTGTCGTGGCTCGCGGCGATGGCTGACGCGACCGGCTGCACGGTGCTGCTGCTGCGGCACCTGAACAAGTCCAAGGGCGGCGACCCGATGTACCGGGGTGGTGGTTCCATAGGCATCGTCGGGGCCGCCCGGTCGGGGCTGCTGGTCGCTGCCGATCGGCAGGATCCGGCGGTGCGTGTGCTCGCCTCTACCAAGTCGAACCTGGGGCCGGCTCCGGCGTCCCTGCGCTATCGGCTGGTCTCGGCTGACGAGCTCGGGGTGGCTCGGGTGGAGTGGCTGGGCATTGACGAGCGGGATGCGCGTGCACTGCTGGCCGACCACGACGGCGACGGCGACGAGGACGACGACAGCGCACTTGGAATCGTTCGGCAGTACCTATCCGAGTGCGGCGGGTCCGCTCCGGTGTCCGATGTCCTCAAACACACTCGATCTGCTGGCCTGACCGACAACGAGGTCAAGAAGAAGCGGGCGGCCAAGTCGTCGGGTATCCGGTCTAAGCGTGTGGGGTTCGGCAAGGGCGCCGGCTACGTGTGGTCCATAGATTCCCCCATGGATTCCATGGATTCCACCTCTCAGAACGTGGGAACCCATGGAACCCATGGGGAATCCATGAGGGGTGATGCGGTCCCGGATTCGGGGGACTTCGCCGAGTCTGAGCAAGGTGGCAAGTGGCCTACCTGTCTCGGCTGTGGTCGCCGGATGAGCCAGTGGAATCAGACGTGTATCGACTGCGATGCGGCTGACTCTGACGGGGGGCTGCCATGAGGTACGCGCTCTCCCCGACCGGGGATCTGATTACTGCGACGCCGGGCGCGGCCGGGGTCTGCCGCGGCTGCGGTGGTGGCCTGATCCCGAAGTGCGGTGGCCTGACCGCTTGGCACTGGGCGCACCTGGCCCGCGACTGCGACCAGTGGGCCGAACCGGACAACTCGTGGCACCTGGACTGGCAATCGGCGGCGCCGGCCGATCGGGTGGAGGTGACAATCGGGCCTCACCGCGCCGACATCCTCACGCCGGACGGCCGAGTGGTGGAGGTTCAGCACTCGCCTATCTCTGCGGCCGCCATTGTGGAGCGGGAACAGTTCTACGGGCCGATGGCGTGGATCTTCGATGCTCGGGAAGCGTTCGCCGCTGAGCGGCTGATCCTCTACCGGCGTCCGACGTGGGCGGGGTTCCGGTGGAAGCACGCGCGCCGATCCGTGCTCGCGTGCTCGCGGCCGGTGTTCCTGGACTGCGGCGGCGATCTACTGTTCAGGGTCCGCCGGATCGGCATCGATACCCGGGGCCGCTGTACCGGGTGGGGGACGGTGGGGTCCGCCCGCGACTTCCGGGTCTGGCTGGCCGGTCCGGCGGGGGCGGTGGCGGCGTGAATGAGTTCGATCGGTGGAGTCTGGTAGACGACTCCACGCGCCGCTGCCTCTGCGATGTCGGGTTGCCGGGGCGGTCGGCCGCCGAGACTGTCGAAGCCGACGGTGAGCGTGTCCTGTGGATCCTGGCCGACGAACTGGTCGGCGACGATTCGGCGGACCTGGGCGCCCGGCGCCCGGCGCACGAGAAGGTCGGGCCGTTGCCGGCTGGCTGGGCTGAGCGGGTACGGCTGGCCGGTCGTCGGTGTGGGCGGCCGACTAAGGCTGGGCGTCCGTGCCGGGCTCCGGTCTCCGTGGCCGGTGCCTCGTGTTTCCGCCATCGGGTCGAGGGGGGTGGTTCGGTATGAGTGCGGACCTGAACAAGATGCTGGTGCTCGATCGGCTGGCCGGTGCTCTGCTGGCCGCCGGCCTCGACAATGATCACGCGGGCGTCGGGGCGGTGGTGGAAGCGCTCGCCGGCCTCGAGGGCGCCGATGCCGCTGATCTGGCCGGGGCGTTGGTCGGGGCGATGCGGGCGGTCTCCGGTGCTGATCTTCGGGTGCTGCGGGCTGATCTGCTCGAGCTTGCGCGGGTGGCTGCGCTTCTCGAGGCCGACGACGACGGGGGCGACCGGTGACCGGGGCGCTGGTCGCGGCGCTGGCCCGGCAGGCCGACCTGCCCGGCGGCCGCATACCCGATTTCTCCGGGGCCGCGTGCCTGGGCCTGTGGGACTTGTTCGACGAGGGCGGCGTCGGTGAGCCTGCCGAGAAGGTCTCGGCCCGCCACGATCGGGCGGTCGCACTGTGCCGTGCCTGCCCGGTCCTGGACGCCTGCAAGGTGTGGGCGTCGGGGTTGCCGTCGAAGAAGCGGCCGCCCGGTGTGCTGGCCGGCCGCCGGCCGTGGACCAAACAGGATCCGGCCGCCGGGGGTGGTCGTCATGCCTGAAGCGATCGGGCCGGGCGTCTGGCTTTCGGTCGCGGACGCGCGGCTGGTGGTGAGCTCGTTTGCCACGCTTCGGCGGCACCTGGGGGTCACTGGGGGCCGGGTCGCGTTGCCTGTCGAGGATCTGCACCGCCGGATCCTTGCGGCAGCGCAAGCGGCTTCCGGTGCGGGCGCAAGCGGATTCGACCGGCTGCTCGATCCGGCCGACGCTGACAGTTATGAGGATCAGATTGGGACGGCGACGGCCGCGGCACTTCTGGGCTGTACGCCTGCGAACGTTCGCGACCTCGCCGGCCGCGGCACGCTGCCCGGCCGGCGGATCTCCGGCCGGTGGGTCTTCGATCGGACCACAGTTCAACTCGAAGCGGCCCGGCGTCGGCGCTGCTGACACCTGAAAGGCGAAAACATGGCACTGTTCACTCCCACCAGTTCCGGCGGCAAGATCACGTTTCGGCAGATTCTTCAGCGACCGTCGGTCATCGAGTCTGAGATTCGGCGCCTGACCGAGGAAGACTCCCTGACCAGCAAGTTCTTTACTCCGTTCGCTGGTCCCGTCGCGGGCGGCGGGATGGAATACAACAAGGCATCCCTGGCCGAGCTGACCCTAGAGAACGAGGTCGAAGAACGCGCGCCGGGCGGCGAGTACCGGGTCACCCGGCCGGTCGATCCCGACGCCGACGTGGCACCTGTCCACGACTGGGGCACCACAGTGCAGGTGTACGAGGAACAGTTGGCGCGCGGTCAGGGCGACTATTTGAAGCGGGTTGCCGCGCAGATTTCAAACACGCTGGTGCTGCAACTCGACTCGGCGGCGATGGCTGCACTGACCGCGGCCTGCGATCCCGCTGAGAGTATCTTGGGGTCGGACTGGTCCGACTTGGTGTTCGTCGGCGATCCGACCGACATCACGCCGAGCTCGGAGCGGCCGACCGCCGACCTGAGCCGCGCGCAACTCGCCGCCGATTTGCAGGGCCTCGGGCACCAGTACGACACCTTGATTGTGCATCCGACTCAGGGGCACGAACTCCGGTCCGCCTACGGCCCCGACCTGTCCGGCGCGCTGGCAAGCGCCGGGATCACGTCACTGGTAACCAACCGGCTGGTCGAACCGGGCGTCGCGTGGGCACTCAAGCAGGGCGGCGTCGGGTACGTCGGCTTCGAGGACGAGTCCGGCATCGTCGTGCGTGCCACCGAGTACCCGAACCGGCGCACCTTGGAACTGACCGCCTACTTCCAGCCGGCCCTTGCAATCTCGGATCCGTCGGCGTGCAAGCGCATCACCGCTCTCGCCGGGTGATCGGCCGCGCTAGGCAGCGCGCTCCAAGACTCGCGCTGCGGCTGCGTCGGGTAAAAGCCGGCCGCGGCGCGTGAGGCCGCCGAGACGGATGGGTCGTTCCATCGTGGGGCTCCCCGTCTCGGCGGTCTCGGCTGCCTCCACCACGACGACGGCGCCGACCAGGACCACGGCGACGGCGCCGCCCAACCACAACCGACTCGACCACCACAACAACCGACCTCGACCGAAGCGACCACCAGTGCCCGAAGTACTCCGAACTCTCGACCTCGCCGACGGAATCGCCAT
>NZ_BANT01000067.1 GCF_000333015.1 Gordonia hirsuta DSM 44140 = NBRC 16056
GCCGCCGCGCGGACCCGTGGGACCCGCCGGTCCGGCCGGTTCCCGCCCGCCGGTTCCGCCGCCCCCGCCGCGGTAGGCCGGTCGGCTGGGCCGATCAGTACAGGTAGTCCTCGCCGCTGGCGCGCACGGTGATATCGCTGATGCTGATGCCCCACGGCTGGTCGATCACGTGGACCACGGCGTCGGCCAGCTCCTCGGGGGAGATCAGCCAGTAGGCGATGGAATCGTCGTCGGTGAGGGCTTCGGGCAGGGTGCCGCGCACCATGCCGGTGACGTGCTCGGTGTATTCGGCGGCCCGCTGGCCGACGATCCCGTAGATGGCGGTGTCGTTGACGATCCAGCTGGCCAGGTTGGTGCCGGTGACCCCGGTCGGTTTGACGGTGGTGACCTTGATCTTGCCTTTGGATTCGATGCGCAGCGAGTCCGACAGGACTGTGACGGCGGCCTTGGTGGCGCTGTAGACGCCCGAACCGGCGATGCCGGCGTTGCCGTAGATCGAGGAGATGTTGACCACCTGACCGCGGCCCTGGGCGATCATCTGGTCGTAGACGGCCGAGATGCCGTTGATCACGCCCTTGATGTTGATGTCGATGGCGCGGTCCCACTTGTCGGCGGCGGCCCCGTGGTCGGAGAAGTAGGCCAGCGGCATCACCCCGGCGTTGTTGACCAGGACGTCGACCGCGCCGAAGGCGTCGATCGCCCGGGCCACCGCGGCCCGGAGCGCGGCCCGGTCGGTCACGTCGGCGGCGATCCCCAGACCCTGCCCGCCGGCGGCGGTGATCGCCTCGAAGACGGTGGCCAGCGCCTGGTCGTCGACATCCACACCGACCACCCGGGCACCGCCGGCAGCGCACTTCTCGGCGATCAGCCGGCCGAAACCGTTGCCGGCGCCGGTGATCAGAATGACTTTGTTCTGCAGATACTCGGACATGGCTCCCTTTGCCTGGATGGATGACTGCCGCCGATGGACGGCGGGCACCGTCGGTGGCCGGTCCGCGCCGAAGGAGGTGCGCCCTCAGCCGCGTGCGGTGCCGACGGGCACCACCATAGGCCCGCCGGACACCGGATCGTCGACGATGACCGATGTGAGCCCGAAGGCGCGCTCGAGGAGCTCGGCCCGCAGAATCTGCGCCGGGGTGCCCTCGGCGATCACCTCGCCGTCGGACATCACCACGATGTGGTCGCTGTAGCGGGCCGCCAGATTCAGGTCGTGCAGCACCATGACGACGGTCTTGCCGTGCCGGGTCTTCAGGTCGTGCACCAGATCCAGCACCTCGATCGAATGCGCCAGATCCAGATAGGTGGTCGGCTCGTCGAGCAGCAGCAGATCGGTCTCCTGCGCCAGGGTCAGCGCGATCCAGACCCGCTGACGCTGCCCGCCCGAGAGCGCCTCGAGGGGGCGGTCGGCCAGGTCGGTGGTGCCGGTCAGTTCCAGGGCGCGCGCGATCGCGCGGCTGTCCCCGGCCGAGGACTGCCGGTACCAGCTCTGATGCGGGTGGCGGCCGCGCGCCACCAGATCGGCGACCCGCAGGCCTTCGGGGGCGACCGGCTGCTGGGGAAGCAGCCCCAGGGTGCGGGCGACCTGCCGGGGCGGGAGTGTGCGGATATCGGCGCCGTCGAGCCGCACCACCCCGGTCTGGGCGGGCAGCAGGCGGGCCAGTGCGCGCAGCATCGTCGACTTGCCGCAGCCGTTCGGGCCGATGATCGTGGTGATCGCCCCGTCCGGGACGGCCAGGCTCTGGTGGGCGACGACGATGCGGCCGTCGTACCCCACGGACAGGTCTTCGGCGAGTAAACGGGTCATGCGGTCGCCTTTCGGGAGGCCTGCACCATCAGATAGATCAGGAAGGGGCCGCCGACGGCCGCGGTCACCACACCGACGGGCAGACCGGCCGGCAGTACGGTGCGCAGCACGATGTCGGCGGCGAGCACCAGCAGTGCTCCGGTGAAGCCCGCGGCCACCGGTGTGGGCTGGGCGGTGCCGGTCAGGCGCATGCCGATCTGCGGTGCCAGCAGCCCGACGAAGGCGATCGGACCGGCCGCCGAGACCGCCAGGGAGGCCACGACGACGGCCACCAGCAGGGTGCCCGCCGTCATCGGCCCGACCCGGACGCCCAGGCTGCGCGCCAGATCCTGTCCCAGCCCCAGGGCCCGCAGATCACGTCCGGCCACCACCGCCCAGCCCAGGCCGATCAGCACCGCCGCAGCCGCGGCCGGCACCACCTGCCAGGTGGCCAGTGACACCGAGCCGACGATCCAGCGCTGAGCGCGGGCGGCATCCCACTCCTGTGCGCGCACCAGCAGATATCCGGTCAGCGCCTGCAGCATCCAGGTCAGGCCCACCCCGATCAGGATCAGCCGCAGGGTCGACATCCCCACATCGCTGCCGCGCCGGAGGCTGAGCAGGTACATCACCGCGGCCGCCGCCAGGCCGCCGAGCAGGGCCGCCGTGCCCACCCCGCGACCGGCCGCCCAGGAGCCGGTGGTGGTGATCGCCAGGACCGCACCGAAGCCGGCCCCGGCGGTGATCCCGAGCAGATCCGGGGTCGCCAGGGGGTTGCGGGTGATCGTCTGGGTCAGCGCACCGGCCAGACCCAGACCGAAACCGACCAGGGCGGCGACCAGGGCCCGGGGCAGCGCGTCGTCGAACACCACCACGTTCTCGGCGCGGGTGCCCCCGCCCAGCAGGATGCGGGCCACATCGACCGGAGAGGTGAAGCCGATCGCGATCGACACCAGGAAGGCGGCGACCGCGGCGACCGCCAGACCCGTGCCGACCAGCAGCAACCGCCGGTCCAGAGTCAGGGCGACCGGCCCGAACGAGAACTCCGTCTGTCGTCTCATACCGCGGGCAACCTCCGGCGCCGGACCATCAGCATCAGAGCCGGACCGCCGACCAGCGCCAGCATCACCCCGACGGGGATCTCCCCGGGCCGGGCCAGCACCCTGCCGAGCACATCGCAGGCCAGCAGCAGGACTGCGCCGATCAGCGCCGAATAGGGGACGATCCACCGGTAGTCCGGGCCCACGACCGCCCGCGCCAGATGCGGAACCACCAGACCCAGGAAGACGATCGGGCCGCATGCGGCGGTGGCGGCGCCGGCCAGCAGGGCGATGGTGGCGATCCCGGTCAGCCGGATCAGCAGCAGACGCCCGCCCAGCGCGGTGGCCATCTCGTCCCCCAGACTCAGCAGATTCAGGAACCAGCCGCCGGCCAGCGCCAGGACCAGGCCGACGGCGATGAACGGCAGCGTCGCCCAGAGCACCTCGGGGCCGCGGCCGGCCAAAGCGCCGACGTTCCAGGTGCGCCACACGTTCAGGGCGGCGCCGTCGCTCAGCACGATCGCCGAGGTGATGGCCATCCCGAACGCCGACAGACCGGTGCCGGCCAGCACCAGGGTGATCGGGGTGCCGCCGGACAGATTCGCCAGTGCGAACACCGCCAGTGCGGCCACGGCGGCGCCGCCCAGTGCGGCGACCGCGCCGATCAGGGGACTGGTGGCACCGACGATGAAGACGACGGTCACCACGGCGAAGGCGGCACCGGCATTGATGCCGAGCAGACCCGGGTCGGCCAGCGGGTTGCGGGTGTGCCCCTGGGTCAGGGCGCCGGCGGCCCCCAGCGCCAGGCCCGCCGAAAGCCCCAGTCCGGTGCGCACCAGACGGTTGTCGACCAGTTTGACCAGCTCCGGGTCGACCGCGGCCCGGTCGGTGAGCGCCTCGAACACCGTCGTATAGGACAGGTCGTGCACACCCAGCCCCGAACCGACCGCGAGGGAGGCCAGACACAGAGCGGCCAGCAGCACGCCCAGAGCGAGCGCGCCGAAGGCCTTCTTCACAAAGGGAAAGCTTACCTAACTACCGATTGTGGTCGATGGTGGGTGGTCGGCGATAGCGCTGCCAGGTCACGGACGCCGGAGCGAATTCGTAACGTATCGGTCTGATCCGGGCGATAACCAAGGCAAGGGTTGGCACCATGTGAGCTGACCCCCCGAGGTTTTGCGGTAACCGGTCCGGTTGCCCTGCCCGCCCTCGCGCGTCCCGATCGGGGATCGCTGAAACGAAAGGATCTGATGATGAAGAAGACCCTGAAACGAGCCGCGGTCGCCGTCGCCGCGGCCGGCACCGTCGGTGCCGGTGCGCTGCTGGCGCCCGCACCCGCCCAGGCCGCCGGACCCGGCGACCTGCAGATCATCGGCGGCGTGAACTGTGAATTCAAGGCGTGGGGACCGAACTGGAACTCCGGTCCCGTGTGGCAGATGAAGCGCTTCTTGGGCGTGACGAACGTCGGCGGCAGCACCATGACCGGGGTGACCGTCACCGAGTTCGGTGGTGCGACGAAGATGGTGCCGGCCAATAAGGACAAGAAGACCAAGGCCGGCGAGCTGAAGCCGGGGCAGACCGCGATCACCGTGACCAACACCTGGAAGGGCTGCTGGCCGGCTTCGATCTCCGGGTACACCATCGGTGACCAGGTGGAGAACCCGTTCAACAACGTCGGCTACTGGCAGAACGTGCGCCGCGTTCAGCCCAATCCGTGACGGAGCACTGAACCGAACGACGCCGGCCCGCTTCCTCCCGGGGGAAGCGGGCCGGCGTCGTTAGTGGGTCAGACGCTGGTGGGTCAGATCTTGTCCGGCTCGGAGGCGGCGAGCATCTCGTGACGCTCGACCACCTTCTTGCGTTCGCGTCCTTCGGCGGCGCCCAGGCCGCGCTCGTACTCGTCGAGGCGGTACCAGCCGTCCCAGGTGGTGTACGGGATCTGGCGCGACTCCAGCAGCTCGATGATCGCCGACTCGTCCGGCGTTTCGGGGGTGTTCAGTGCGCCGTTGACCATGTCCTCGACCAGGCACTCGACGGTCTCGTTGGCGTCGCCCTTGGTGTGGCCGATCAGACCCACCGGGCCGCGCTTGATCCAGCCGGTCGTGTACAGGCCGGTCAGGTGTGCGCCGTCGTCGAAGACACGACCGGCCTCGTTCGGGATCACCCCGGCCTGGCTGTCGAAGGGAATCTCCGGCAGGTTGTCGGACAGGTAGCCGACGGCCCGGTAGACGGCGCCGACCTCCCAGTCGGTGTGCCTTCCGGTCCCCTTCACATTGCCGGTGCCGTCGAGCTCGGTGCGCTCGGTCCGCAGGCCGATCACCTTGCCGTCCTCGCCGAGGATCTCCACCGGGCTTTCGAAGAAGTGCAGGAAGAGTTTGTGGATCGCGCCGACCTTGGGCTCGTGGATCGCGTAGTTCTCGATGATCGTGGCGACCTGGTCGGTGATCTTGGAGGTCCGGCGCGCCACGGCCGAACCCTCGTCGTACTCGATGTCCTCGGGATTGACCACCACCTCGATGTTCGGCGAGTGGTCCAGTTCCTTGAGTTCGAGCGGGGTGAACTTGGCCTGCGCCGGACCGCGCCGGCCGAAGACGTGCACCTCGACGGCCTTGTTGGCCTTGAGGCCCTGGTAGACGTTGTCGGGGATGTCGGTCGGCAGCAGCTCGTCGCCGGTCTTGGCCAGCACACGCGCCACATCCAGGGCGACGTTGCCGACGCCGATCACGGCGACCTTCTCGGCCTCCAGCGGCCACTCGCGCGGGAAGTCCGGGTGGCCGTCGTACCAGGCCACGAACTCGGCGGCGCCGAAGCTGCCGTCCAGGTCGACCCCGGGGATCCCCAGGGCGCGGTCGTCGGTGGCGCCGGTGGAGAAGACGACGGCGTCGTAGTGCTTGCGCAGGTCGGCCAGGGTGATGTCGGTGCCGTAGTCGATGTTGCCGAGCAGGCGTACCTGCGGCTTGTCGAGCACCTTGTGCAGGGCGGTGATGATGCCCTTGATGCGGGGGTGATCGGGAGCGACACCGTAGCGGATCAGGCCGAACGGAGCGGGCATCCGTTCGTACAGGTCGATGCTGACGCCGCGTGCGGCGGCGGTCTCCGACTTCATCAGGGCATCGGCGCAGTAGATCCCGGCGGGACCCGCGCCGACGATGGCTACGCGCAGCGGGCGGCTGTTCTCAGACATGGGCAGTCGCTTCCTCACTGGATGACAAGGTGGTTCCACGGTATGCCCTGGTCGTCCCGGGCCAAAATTTCCGTCTGAGGCTGCCCTCACTAGGGTCATTCTGCGGCAAACTCTTGACGGACCGGCTAGGATCTGCCTTCCCCGACTGGCGGGGATGCGCGCAGACTCCCTGCGGGCGCGGTCGATAGAATCAGCGGCTATGAGCACGCAGACGCCCGGCGGCGCCGATTTCCCGGACGACCGCCCGGACGAGGAATATCCGCAGAAGTTCGCCGAGGAGTTCGGTGACGACGAACCCGACCGTAGCCGGTGGCCGTTTCTGATCGCCCTGGGCGTGGTCGGGGTGCTGGTGGCCATCGTCGTCGGGGTCGCGGTCTTCAGCCCGCCCGATGAGCGGCTGAACGACTCGACCCTGGTGCAGTATGCGGTCAACGACGCCTACACCGCGCGCAACTCGCTCAACTACGAGCAGTACCGCAACGCTCAGTGCACCGCGAACCTGCAGGCCGCCGACTTCCCGACCGCCGCGGAGTTCGTCGAGGAGAACCGCAAGGTCCGCGAGGAGCAGGGGCAGATCGTGATCCCGTCGATGGATGTGGACATGCAGGGCGACACCGCCCGCGTGGTGGTGCACTGGCATCGCGAGCGGGCCGAGAACGACAAGCAGACCACCACGGTGACCGTGGTGCGTCAGGGCGACGAGTGGAAGGTCTGCTGACATGGGCTACACCGGTGATGTGACGCCCCGGCAGGCGTGGGAGGCCCTGCGCGAGGACCCGAAGGCCGTGCTGGTGGACTGCCGCACGTCGGCGGAGTGGTCGTTCGTGGGGGTGCCCGACGTCTCGACGCTGGGGAAGGAGACGGTCTTCGTCGAATGGGTCGGATTCCCCGGCGGACTGCCGAACACGCGGTTCGTCGAACAGCTGCGGGAAGCCGGGATCGGCGACGAGGCCGCGGTGTACTTCCTGTGCCGTTCGGGGGCCCGCTCGATCGGTTCGGCCGAGGCCGCCACCGCCGCCGGAATCACCGAGGCGTACAACATTCTTGACGGCTTCGAAGGTGCGCTCGACGCCCAGGGGCATCGCGGATCGACGGGCTGGCGCGCCGAAGGACTGCCGTGGAGGCAACAGTAGAAGGAGTGCTCGAATGAGTCAGGACCTGCCTGAGTGGGTATCGCCGGAGACCATCGCGGTCCGCGGCGGCATGATGCGGTCGGGTTTCTTCGAGACCTCCGAAGCGCTGTACCTCAACAGCGGCTATGTCTTCGATTCGGCCGAGGCCGCCGAGCGTGCCTTCACCGGTGAGGACAAGCGGTTCGTCTACACCCGCTACGGCAATCCCACGGTGGAGATGTTCACCGAACGACTCCGTCAGATCGAGGGCACCGAGGCCGCCTTCGCCACTGCCAGCGGCATGGCCGCAGTCTTCGTGGCGCTGGGCTCGCTACTCAAAAGCGGCGACCGGCTGGTGGCCGCGCGCAGCCTGTTCGGCTCCTGCTTCGTGATCTGCAACCAGATCCTGCCGTCCTGGGGTGTGCAGGTGGACTTCGTCGACGGCGAGGATCTGGATCAGTGGGCCGCGGCGCTGTCGGAGCCGACGACGGCGGTGTTCTTCGAGACACCGTCGAATCCGATGCAGACCCTGGTCGATGTGGCCGCGGTCGCCGAGCTGGCGCACGCCGCCGGCGCCACGGTGGTGCTCGACAATGTCTTCGCCACCCCGCTGCTGCAGCGCGGCGTCGACCTGGGTGCCGATGTGATCGTCTACTCGGGCACCAAGCACATCGACGGTCAGGGCCGGGTGATGGGCGGTGCGGTGATGGGCTCGCAGGAGTTCATCAGCGGTCCGGTGCGCGAGCTGATGCGGCACCTGGGTCCGGCGCTGAGCCCGTTCAACGCCTGGGTGATGCTCAAGGGTCTGGAGACCATGAAGCTGCGACTGGACCAGTCGGTGGCCAGCGCGCTGACGATCGCGCAGTTCCTCGACGCCGATCCGCGGGTGTCCCGGGCCATCTATCCGTACCTGCCCTCGCATCCGCAGTACGAGCTGGCGCGCCGGCAGATGGCCGGCGGCGGCACCGTGGTGACCTTCGAGCTGGCGCAGCGACCCGGGCTGACCGGGAAGCAGCGGGCCTTCGAGGTGCTCAACGGGCTGCAGATCGTCGACATCTCCAACAACCTCGGCGACGCCAAGAGCCTGATCACCCATCCGGCGACCACCACGCATCGTGCGATGGGCCCGGACGGTCGTGCCGCGATCGGGCTGACCGATGCGATGGTGCGGCTGTCGGTGGGCTTGGAGAACGTCGACGATCTGATCCGCGATCTGGACCACGCCCTGGGCTGAGCCGCGGGCTGCCGCCGGTGCCGGGACAGCGAGAACGGTGCGTCAGGGTGCGGAGTCCACGCCCAGGGCCCGGCGCACGGTGCGGAATTTGGCATCGGTCTCGGCGACCTCGGCGTCGGGGTCGGATCCGGTCACGATTCCGCCGCCCGCCCAGGTCCGGATGTGCCGGTGGTCGGTCGCCAGCTCCAGGCAGCGGATCGACACCAGCCACTCGCCGTCCCCGGCGGCATCGCACCAGCCGACGGTGCCGGCGTAGAACTCGCGCGGACCCTCCAGCTCTTCGATGAGCCGGGCGGCCGCCGCCCGCGGCGTCCCGCAGACGGCGGGGGTCGGAGACAGCAGGGCGGCCAGGTCCAGGGCGGTCACATCGCGGTCGCGCAGCACCCCGCGGATCGGGGTCGCCAGATGCCACATCTCGCCGGTGGCCATCAGGGACGGCCGGGCCGGTGCACTCAATTCGGTGCACAGGGGGGCCAGCCGGTCCCGCAGGTCGTCGACCACGAAGGCGTGTTCGCGCAGGTCCTTGTCCGACGCGGCCAGGGAGTCGGCGGCGGCCCGGTCCGCGGCCGGATCGGAGTGGCGGGCCGCCGAGCCCGCATACGGATGGCAGGTGACGATATCGCCGCGCCGGCGGACCAGCAGCTCGGGGCTGGCGCCGATCAGCCAGCGGCCGGCGGGACCGCGGGCGGCGAACACCGCCGCGTCGCCGGCACCGG
>NZ_BANT01000066.1 GCF_000333015.1 Gordonia hirsuta DSM 44140 = NBRC 16056
CAGGACCCGGCGGGCTCTGGGCGCTTGGAGGCGGGCCGCCGGATCGGTCGGCAGGAGTCCTTCGCGGACCGCCCAGGAGCAGAAGGTCTTCGCCGAGGAGACCTGTCGGGCGACCGTCGTGCGGGCGGCGCCGCGGCGCGTGTGGTCGGCCAGCCAGGCCCGCAGCAGCGCCAGATCCACGTCGGCGACCTCGACACCGCGGGCACCGGCGAACGCGATCAGACTGCGCAGATCACCGGTATAGGCGCGGACGGTGTGGGCACTGTGCCCCTTCTCCAGGCGCAGATGATCCGCGAAGTCGTCGAGCACCGAGGTCATGGCCACCAGTCTAGGTCCGCCTTCGGGCCACCCGCGGCAACCGCGGCTGCGTGCCGCCGGAGATGCGCGAGCGGGGCGATCGGGACTAGCGTGCAATGAGCGTGCGCTTAGCGCACCGCTCGTTCCGTGCCCGGCGCCCGCCGGACCTTTCCCTAAGCAGAATCGCAGCCGTGACCCTCTCCGCTCCCCAGCACCATCCCCGCCTGGCCGTGGCGGTGCTCTGCGTCGCCGGCACCGTCGTGGCCCTGATGCAGACCATCATCGTGCCGCTGATCCCGCTGCTGCCGTCCCTGCTGGACACCTCCGAGACCAATGCCGCCTGGACACTGACCATCACCCTGCTGGTCGGCGCGGTGGTCACCCCGATCGCCGGGCGCATGGGTGACATGTTCGGCAAACGCCGGGTCCTGGTGAGCAGCCTGGCAGCCGTCGCGGTCGGATCGGCCGTCTGCGCCCTGGCGCCGGGCCTGGTGATCTTCCTGCTGGGACGTGGCCTTCAGGGAATGGGCATCGGCATCGTCGCCGTCGGTATCTCGCTGATGCGCGATATCGTGCCGGCCGACCGGCTGGGTTCCGCGGTCGGGATGATGAGCGCCTCACTCGGCGTCGGCGGGGCACTCGGGCTGCCCTTCGCCGCCGCGATCGCTCAGCAGATCAGCTGGCAGGCCCTGTTCTGGGTCAGCGGTGCCGTGGCGCTGGCGGCGCTGATCGCGGTGCTGCTGACCGTGCCGGTCCGTGGTGTCCCCCGCGGCGGGCGCTTCGATGCGGTCGGCGCCCTCGGTCTGACCGTGTTGCTGACCTGCATCCTTCTGGCGTTCTCCAAGGGCGCCGAATGGGGCTGGTCCAGTCCGGCGATCCTCGGCCTGTTCGCCGGTTTCGCCGTATCGACGGCCCTGTGGTGGCGATGGGAGCGCACCCGGCCCGACCCGCTGATCAACCTGACCCTGAACATCGCCCGGCCGGTGCTGCTGACCAACATCGCCTCGGTGGCGACCGGCTTCGCCTTCTACGCGATGCAGATGATCCCTATCCAGATCTTGATGGCCCCGCGCTCGGCCTTCGATGCCGGCAGTCTGGGGATGGGCCTGTCGATGGTGCTGGCCAGCCTGGTGCTGATGCCCGGCGGCCTGGTGATGTTCGCCTTCTCTTATGTCTCGGCCGAACTGACCCGCAGGTACGGAGCCCGCATCTCCCTGGCGCTGGGCGCGGTGGTGATCGGGCTGGGTTATTCGGTGCTGCTGCTGATGATCATGGGGCCGTGGCCGGGGACCTGGGTGTGGCTGATCGGCATCAACGTCCTGGTCGGCGCCGGGCTGGGTATCGCCTATTCGGCCATGCCCGCACTGATCATGCATTGGGTACCGGTCTCCCACACCGGTGAGGCGAACGGGGTGAACGCACTGATGCGTTCGGTCGGCACGTCGCTGGCCACCGCGGTGGTGGGCATGATCCTGGCCGCGTCGATGACGGCGGCGGCGACTCCGGTCGGCCCGATCCCGGTCGCGACCTCCACTGCCTACTCCTGGGCGGCGGGCATCGCCCTGGCCGCCTGTGTGGTCGCGGCGATCACCGCCCTGGCGGTGCCCCGCACGGCGCCGGTGGCCGAGCAGCAGATCGTCTGAACCGCTGCCCGGCCCGCCGGGCTCAACCGGCGTTGTTCTTGCGCTGTTCGGCCTTCCACTGGCGGAAGCCCTCTTCGCTGCGGCCACGGCGCCAGTATCCGGAGATCGATGCCGCACGCTGCGCCCCGACCCCGCGGTCCCGGCGCACATAGCGGCGCAGATTCTTCATCACCGTCTGCGCCTCACCGTGAATGAACACCTGGGGCTCTCCGTCGAGCCACGGCGCCTGACGGACCGCCTCGATCACCGGAGCATGGTCACCGGCGCGATCCTCCCCCGCCTCCGCCGACGAGGCGCCGCGATGCACCCAGGTGATCTCGGCATCGGCCGGGGCGGTCAGTTCGATTTCGTCGTCGGGACCGCCGACCTCGATGAACGCCTTGACGACGGCGTCCTCGGGCATCGCTTCCAGTGCCGCGGCCAGCGCCGGCAGACCGGCCTCATCGGAGGCCAGCAGATGCCAGGGCGCTTCCGGGTCGGGGCGGTAGCCGCTGCCCGGTCCGCGGAAGCTGATCCGTTCGCCCGGCTGCACGCGCGCCGCCCACGGACCGGCGATGCCCTCATCGCCGTGCACGACGAAGTCGATGGCGATCTCCCGGGCCGCCGGATCGTAGTGGCGGACCGTGTAGGTACGCAGCACCGGCTGCTCGTCGGGTGGGTACTGCGCGGCGATCGCGTCCAGATCCACCGGTTCGGGATAGACGACGCCGCTGCCGGCCGGCGGGAAGACGAGCTTGACGTACATGTCGGTATCGGGCCGGCCGTCCTGGGCGCCCGGGCCCGCGGGCACGAAGTCGTCGAAGCCGTCGCCGCCCAACCAGACCCGCACCATGTGCGGGGTGAGCTGTTCGGTGCGCAGAACGGACATTGCCGTGAGGTTCTTGGCCATGCCCCCACCGTACCGGTTCCCCCGGATTTAGTGAGGGCGCCCTAACTTGCCGTAGGGGCGGCTCCGCCGGCAGAGGCGTTCGGCGCCGCCGGCAGCGGATCGGCTTCTACTATTCGGCTATGAGGCTGCTCACCCCGTTCGATCACGCGATGCTGCGAATGGAATCCGCGCGCACCCCCATGCACATCGGGGCGCTCGCCATCTTCCGGCTGCCCGACGACGCCCCGCCCGACTTCGTCCGGCAGCTGTACAACGCCTTCTCCGCGCTGGCCTTCCTGCCCTTCCCGTACGACAGCGTGCTGGCCGCACTGCCGGTGGCCGATGCCGCGTACTGGAAGAAGACCGAGCCCGATCCGACCTATCACGTCCGGCTCGACGCGCTGCCCTCACCGGGCGGCGAGGCCGATCTGGGCGCGCTCGTCGAGCGCCTGCACTCGCGTCCGCTGGATCTGACCCGGCCGCTGTGGGAGGCCCACCTGATCGAGGGTCTGGAGAACAACCGGTTCGCGTTCTATTTCAAGGCGCACCACTGCGCCACCGACGGCATCGCAGCGGTCCAGACCATCCAGTCCTGGCTGAGCACCGATCCGGGCGGAGCCCTGCCGTCGGGCGGCAAGGTCGACGAGAGTGGTGATCTGAGCCTGCTGCAGAAGCTGACGATCCTGCCCCGGCGGATCGTCGAGGGCACGCTCGCCACGGCCGGGATGCTGCCGAATCTGGCCCGGATGGCCTTGGGACCGGACAGTTTCGTGCGTACCGCGGTGCGCACGCCGTCGTCGGTGTTCAATCAGCGCCTGGGCCCGCATCGGCGGGTGGCCGTGGAACGCATGTCGCTGGCCACCCTCAAAGAGGTCGCCGGCCGCACCGACACCAAGGTGAACGACGTGGTCCTGGCCGTGGTCGGCGGCGCTGTGCACCGCTACCTGCTGGAGCTCGACGCCCTGCCCCGAACCAGCCTGACGGCTTCGGTGCCGATGGCGCTGAGCCGCACCGAGGACACCCTGAACGCGGCGACCGGTTTCGTGACCCCGCTGGGCACCGAACTGGACGATCCGCTCGCGCGTCTGCAGCTGGTGGCCGCCCACACCCGGCGCGGCAAGCACGATATCGACGGCCTCAGCCGCGGCGCCCAGGACTACTTCGCACTGCTCGGACTGACCCCGCTGCTGCTGGCGCAGAACGCGCGCCTGGCCACCAGGCTGCCGCTGCTGTTCAACTTCACCGTCTCGAACGTGGTGCTGGGCAAGGAGAAGCGCTACCTGATGGGCGCCGAACTGGAATACATCGTGCCGATCTCCTTCCTGGTCGACGGATACGGGCTCAATGTGACGGTGATCGGCTACGGCGACAGCGTGACGCTCGGCTTCGTCGGTGACCGCGACAGCCTGCCCCACCTGCAGCGACTGGCCGATTACACGCGGGCCGCCCTCGCCGACCTGGTCGAGGCGGCCGGCTCAGCGGGCCAATGACCACGAGCCTGCCGCCGAATCGACCAGCCCCCGGAACTCCAGGTGCGCCAGTGCCCCGCGCACGACGTCTTCGGCCAGCCCGGCCAGGAAGGCGATCTCGGTCAGCGTCAGCCCGCCGCGGGCGGGCAGCGCCTCGATCACCCGGAACTGTTCGGGCGGGAGATCGTCGGTCGGGCGCGCCGGTGCGGCGACCTTGTTGTCGTGCCCGTTGATCTCCACCAGCGCGATCGCCGAGGCCGTATCGGTGACCAGCGTGGCCTGCCCGTCGGCGATCATCTGATTGCAGCCCACCGACGTCGACGAGGTGACCGGCCCGGGTACCGCCCCCAACGGTCGACCCAGCTTCCGGGTCCACGCGGCGGTATTGGCCGCACCCGAGCGGGCACCGGCCTCGACCACCACCGTCGCCGCCGACAGACCGGCGACCAGCCGGTTGCGGGTGAGGAACCGATGCTTGCCGGCCGTGGTTCCGGGCGCATATTCGGTCACCACGGCCCCGGTGCCGGCGATCTCGGCCAGCAGCCGGGCATGTCCGGCCGGGTAGTCCCGGTCGATTCCGCAGGCCAGCACCGCCAGGGTGGGGCCGCCCGCGGCCAGCGCCGCGCGGTGGGCGGCGCCGTCGACCCCGTAGGCGGCGCCGGAGATCACCGTCCAGCCCGCGGCCGCCAGGCCGTCACCGAGGTTCCCGGCGACCAATTCGCCGTACCGGGTCGCCGCCCGCGAGCCGACCAGCCCGATCGCCGACCCCGTCATCGCCGCCGGCGATCCGCCGCCGCGCACCCACAGTGCCAGCGGGGCCCCGCCCCGGGCGGCGGTGCTCGCCCGGGTCAAGCAGGACAGTGCCCACGCCGGCCAGTCCGGATCCTGCGGGGTGAGCAGCCGCGCACCGCGCCGGGCGGCGATCTCCAGATCCTGCGCCGAGGTGTCGGTGGCGCAGCGGGCCACCGTGGCTGTGCGCACCGCACCCTGTCCGGCCGGCAACCGCTGACTTTTGACCATCTGCGCCGCCTCCTGCGCGCCGTACCGGTCCACCAGTGCGATCAACGGCGCACACGGCGGCTCGGCGACCGCCGTCAGGTACGCCCAGGCCCGCAATTCCGCGTCGGTGAGAGAGGTGCTCATGAGAACTCCCTGTCCCGGTACATCAGCGCCTGCATCACCTCGTCGGGACCGGGCCGGTCGCCGCCGCGCAGATCGCAGATGCTCCAGGCCACTCGCATAGCGCGATCTGCTCCCCGCGCGGTGATCCGGCCGTCGCGCAGGCACTGTTCGATCGGGGCCAGCGCACCCGGTGGCAGCGGAAACCGGTGACGCAGCGCGCTGCCGGGCACCTCCGCGTTCGTCAGCCAGCCGCCGCCCCGCCAGCGGTGCCGCGCCCGCTCGCGCGCCTGACACACCCGCTCGGCGATCGCCGCCGTAGGCTCGCCCTGTGCGCGCAGCAGCATGGTCGCCCCCGGCGGCTCCATCTGCACCCGGATATCGATCCGGTCCATCAGCGGACCGGAGAGTCTGCCCAGGTAGCGGCGCCGGGCGACCGACGAGCAGACGCAGTCGACATCGTGGGCCGGTGCGCACGGGCACGGATTGGCCGCCAGCAACAACAGGAACCGGGCCGGATAGAGCGCATCCCCGTCGCGCCGGGACAGCCGGACCAGCCCCTCCTCCAGGGGCTGGCGCAGGCCGTCGAGCACCTTCGGTGCCACTTCGGCGCATTCGTCCAGGAACAGCACCCCGCGGTGAGCCCGCGACACCGCTCCGGGTTTGGCCGTCCCGGTGCCGCCGCCCAGCAGCCCGGTCATGGTCACGTTGTGGTGCGGGGCGATGAACGGCGGCACGGTGATCAGCGGACGATCCGCGGGCAGCGTGCCGGCCACCGAATGGATCGCCGTCACCTCCAGTGCCTCTTCCTGCTGCAGTGTCGGCAGGATGCCAGGCAGACGCGCGGCCAGCATGGTCTTGCCGATCCCCGGTGGCCCGGTCATCAACACGTGATGCCCGCCGGCCGCGGCGACCTCGAGGGCATGGCGGGCTGCGGACTGTCCGACCACATCGGCCATATCCGGAATCGGCGGACCGGGCAGCGGCGCGTCGTCGGTCACCGACACCAGTTCTGCGTTCCCGGCCAGCCAGTCCACCGCGGCCGACAGCGTCGGCGCACCCACGCTCCTCATCCCCTCCACCAGGGCGGCCTCGCGCAGATTCTCCACCGGCACCACCGCCAGGCGGTGACCGCTCTGGCGGGCGGCCAGCAGCAGCGGCAGCACACCGCGGACCGATCTCACCCGCCCGTCCAGGGCCAGCTCGCCCAGGAACACCGTGGTGCGCAGCAGATCCGGCGCCACCGCGACCGCACCGTCGGCGATCAGCACGCTCAGCGCCATTCCCAGATCGAAACTCGAGCCCTCTTTGCGCATCTCTGCCGGGGCCAGGGCGACGGTCACCTTGAGCTCGGGGAATCGGTGTCCGGAATTGACGATCGCCGCACGCACCCGGTCGCGGGCCTCCCGCAGCGACGAGTCCACGCTGCCGGTCACGGTGAAGCCGGGCAGCCCCGCAGCGATATTGGCCTGGATCTCCACCGGACGGGCGACGAAACCTCCCAGGCCCATCGACGCCACCGTACTCACCACACGTGCCATGGCCGTCTCACTCCACCAGGCCGCGGTGGTGCCGCAGCCGGGCCGCCGCCCGATCGGTCGGATCGGCCAGCGACAACTGCACCGAGACGACGTCGAACCGGATCACCTCCCACCACGGCGACCCCGGCGGCCGCGCGGCCAGCCACTGCCGGGCCAGCAGACGCATGCGCCGCAGTTTGGCCGGAGTCACCGCGGCGACCGGGTCGGTGTACACGTGCGAGGCACGCGTCTTGACCTCGACGATCACCAGTGTGGTGCCGTCGGCGGCGATCAGATCCAGTTCCCCGTACCGGGTCCGCCAGTTCCGCTCCAGAATCCGCCAGTGCTGGGCCTGCAGGAATTCAGCGGCGAAGCCCTCCCCGATCGCCCCGATCGCCCCGCACCGGTCTCGGTGCGCGGCTCTGTGCACTCCCGTGTTCTCCCCCATGCATCGAGGATGAACGCCGCGCGGCCCGCGGTCACGGTGCGCCGTCGCCGAGCTGTGGACAACCACGCGCCGTCCACAGACTCAGCGCGCGGGCTTGACGGGCCTACGGTTCGTCGGGCAGCCGCAGCTCGGAACGCTCCAGTTCCTCGATGTTGACGTCCTTGAACGTGACCACCCGGACCTGTTTGACGAACCGGGCCGGCCGATACATGTCCCACACCCAGGCGTCGGTCAGGTGCAGCTCGAAATACATGTCACCGTCACCGGTGCGCGGAATCAGGTTCACACCGTTGGCCAGGTAGAACCGGCGCTCGGTTTCCACCACGTACGAGAACTGACCGACGATGTCCTTGTACTCGCGGTACAGGGACAACTCCATCTCTGCTTCGTACTTCTCCAGATCCTCGGCGCTCATAGCGCTACCCTATCGCGCACGTTCCGGTACGACATCCGGTGCTCGGGGGATGGGCCGGAACGGTCCAGGCAGGCCATGTGCGCGGCCGTGCTGTAGCCCTTGTGCACCGCGAAATCATATCCGGGCAGCACCCGGTCCATCTCCACCATGATGCGGTCGCGGGTGACTTTGGCCAGCACCGAGGCCGCGGCGATACAGGCCGCATTCGCGTCCCCGCCGATCACCGGAAGCGACGGTGCCGGGAGTCCGGGGACTGCGAACCCGTCGGACAAGACGTAGCCGGGCCGCACCGACAACGCGGCCACGGCCTGGCGCATCGCGCGCAGATTGGCCACGTGAATGCCGATGCGGTCGATCTCGGCGGCCTCGACCGCCACCACACTCCAGGCCAGCGCGTGGCGGACCACCGCGGTGTACAGCCGTTCCCGGGCGGCCGGGCTCAGCTTCTTCGAATCATCCAGATCGGCGAGGGATTTGAGCTGGTGCGGACCGAGCACACAGGCCGCGGCCACCAGCGGGCCCGCGCAGGCTCCCCGCCCGGCCTCGTCGACCCCGGCGACCGGGCCCAGACCGTGCCGGTGCAGCGTGAACTCGAGGGTTCGCAGACTCGCCGCCCTGCGCACCGTGGCGCGCGGTGGCCATCGCAACACTGTCGACACCCTGGTCTGCTCCTACTGGGGGTCGACCGACCCCACGCCGCCGATCCGGGAGAACGGGTACATGATGAACCGGACCTTGCCGCGGATATCGGAGACCGGGACCGTGCCCTGGAACTCGTCGACCACGTGCGCCCGCGAATCCGCCGACGCGCTGCGGTTGTCGCCCATCACCCAGACGTGATCCTCCGGGACGGTGATCGGCCCGAAGTCGGGGCCGTAACAGCTGCCGCCCCCCGATACTCCGTCGGACTGGGCATAGGTCTGGTTCTGCAGTCCGGCGTCCACGTAGGGCTCGGTCAAGGGTTGTCCGTCGACGGTCACGCCCTGACCGTTGTCGTTGCGGCACTCGACGGTCTGACCGCCGGTGGCGATCACCCGCTTGACCAGATTGTTCTCGTCGGGAGGTGCCAGCGCGAACAGCGAGAGGCCGTCCTGCAGCGCGTGGATCACCGAATTCGACGACCGCGGCGACATCCAGCCGCCCTCCCACGATTCGGTGGGCGCCTTGAAAACGACGACGTCACCGGGTTCGGGATCGCTGAACCGGTAGCTGAGTTTATCGACGACGATGCGGTCGTTGCTGCAGCCGTAGCAGCCGTGCAGCGTCGGCTCCATCGACTCACTGGGCACCACGTACTGCCGGAAGAGGAAGGTGTTCACCAGGAACATCAGCGCCAGCACGATGCCGACGACGATCACCAGTTCCTTCAGGAAGCCGCCGCGTTTCTTCGGTTCCTCCTCGGCTGCCGGGGAGGCCGGTTCCGGGGCACCCTGAGACGACGACTGGCCCTCTGCGGCGCCGGCATCGGGCGGGGCGTCGTCAGAGGGCCAGTCGGATTCGTCTGAGTTACTGTCGCTCACGAAGAATCAGGGTAGCGCGATGCGAGATTCAGCGCTTTTCCTTGATCTTGGCGGCCTTACCGCGCAGGTCGCGCAGGTAGTAGAGCTTGGCGCGCCGCACGTCGCCGCGGGTCAGCACGTCGATCTTGGCGACGTTGGGGCTGTGCACCGGGAAGGTGCGCTCGACGCCGATGCCGAAGGACATCTTGCGCACGGTGAAGGTCTCCCGGATCCCACCGCCCTGGCGGCGGATCACGACGCCCTTGAACACCTGGATACGCTCTTTGGCGCCCTCGATGACCTTCACGTGGACATCGACGGTGTCGCCGGGGGCGAACTCGGGAATGTCGTCACGGAGCGACTGCTTGTCGAGGAAGTCAAGAGTGTTCATGGTTCGGTCCAATCGATGCGTGGCGGTAGAGGAACCTGGTGCGTGTGCGACCGGTTCATGCCCGTGTCAGTGGTCGGTACCCGCACGACGGCGGGCAACCCGAATCATTTTGCCAGAACGCGGCCGGGGAACGAAATCCCGGGGCGGCCGACGCGATCGGCCCCCGTGTCAGAGGGTCAGATCCAGGTCCTGCTCCTCCGGTGCGACCTCCTCCTGTGCGGCGGCGCCGGTCTCCTCGCCCACCGCGGTATCGGCTGCGTCGGGGACCTGAACCTGCCCCGGCGCGCCGAGCACCGCGGGTCCGGCCAGCGGCAGCGGGCCGATCATCCGGGCGCACTCCCGTGTCGACAGCAGATAGTCCGGGCGGCGGCGTTCGGTGTCTTCGCGGGCGCCGCCGCGCGCCCCGCCCGGCGGCACCGCCGACGATGATCCCGGCTGTCCACGAGCCC
>NZ_BANT01000065.1 GCF_000333015.1 Gordonia hirsuta DSM 44140 = NBRC 16056
CGGAAGCCGGCGACCTGGCCGCACTGGGCCTGGGGATCCGGGAGCTGGCGGCCGCCTCGCGTGCGGGCCGGCTGCTGCGGCTGGGCGAGTCCGTGGTGCTGCTGCCGACCTCCCCGGTCCTGGCGATGCGGGAACTGGCCCGGCTACCGCAGCCGTTCACCGTCTCGGCGGCCCGGCAGACACTGGACACGACGCGGCGGGTGGCCGTCCCGTTGCTCGAACACCTCGACGGGCGCGGCTGGACGCGCCGGATCGACGCGGGACGCCGCGAAGTGACCCGGTAGCCCGGGCAGGTCAGTAGTAGAAGAAGACCTCGGCGTTGCTGCCGTCGAAACAGCGCAGCACGATCGGGTCGGACGTCCGGTTCGCGCAGGTCATGGTGTAGCGCTCGCTGTTGTTCGGGCTGGCCACGGTCACGGTGACGGGGAAGCTGCCGGGGGCGTCGTTGACCGCCTCGGCCACGTGCATCGCGAAGTTACAGTGGGTGGCCGGGGTGGTGCGCCCGACGGTGACCGTCAACGGCACGTATTGCGTGGTCGTCTTCGACGGGGTGTATGTGAACGGTGTCTGCCCGCAGTTCTCCCCGGTGGATCCGGCCGGCGGGGAACCGGCGCGGCGCGGCATGGTGGGGGAGGGTGGCACCGTCGAGGACGGGATCGAGGAGGACGAGTACGAGGACGGGCTGGTGCTGGAACTGGGTGCGGAGGCACTCGACGGAGCCGCCGAGGCTCCGCTACCGGCGGTGGTGGCCGGCTTCTTCTTATCGTCCTGGGTCACCATGATCACCACGAGCACCACGATCAGGCCGACCATGGCCGCGGCGATCGCCCCCAGCCAGATGCCGACCTTGCTGCTCTTGGGCGGTGTGGCCGCCGGGTAGGCCGGGTACGCCGAGGAGGCCGGGTATTGGGCCGACGCCGGGTATTGGGCCGATGCGGGATAGGGGGCGGCTGCCGGGTACGCGGGCGCTGCGGGGGCAGGCGCGGGCGGCGCCGGAGGAATCGGCGGGGTCGGCGGACCGGTCATCGGCGGCCGCGGGACGGTGCGGTCGTGTCTCTGCGGAATCGGCGGTGCGACCGGTGCCTGCGAGCCCTCGCTCCGACGGACGATGTTGTCGTGCAGCAGGGCGCCCTGCACCACCACCGTCTTCGGGTCACCCATCGCCGCCAGCCGGCCGATCTTGCCCAGTTCGCGGTGCACCAGGGGAATGTGGCTGGAGCCGCCGACCAGGTAGATCTGGCTGATCGGGCGCGCCGTGACCTGGTCGGCGCGGGCGATGACCCGTTTGGCCAGGGTCATCGCCTCACCGATGTCGCCGGCGATCAGGTTCTCGAATTCGCTGCGGGTGATCTGCAGCTGGGTGCCGTCGGGCAGCGGGATGGTGGCACGGGCCGCCGTCGACAAGGTCTCCTTGGCGTCGCGGAGCCGATCACCGAAGGTCAGCGCGACCCGCGGCTGCGTCAGCTGAGCGGCTAGTTCCGGGGAGCGTTCGTGTAGTCGCTGGGCGACCCAGCTGTGCAGCCGGGCATCGAGGTCGTTGCCGCCGAGGTACTCCAGACCGTCCGAGGCGACCACCGAGAAGGTTCCGCTCGAGTCGCAGTCCAGGACGGTCACATCGCACGTGCCCGCACCGAAGTCGAAGATGGCGATCCGCGAGTTGGGAGCCAGTTGCTGGGTCCCGGTGTAGAAGGCGGCAGCGGCCTGCGATTCACTCAGTAGCTCCAGCGATTCCGGCCGGATTCCGGCCTCGCCGGCGGAGGTGCGCAGCCGGCCGATCAGTTCCTCGCGCCAGCCGTCCGGGTAGGTCAGCACCACCCGGTCGAAAGGTGCACCGTTGCGCCGGGTGGCCGTGCTGACGATATGGGCCAGGACCGCGGCGACCAGCGAGGTCGCGGTGAAGTTACGTCCGCCGAGCATGGTGCTGGTGTAGCGCAGCTGCCGCTTCGGATTGGGTTCGAAGGCGGTCGGGTCGGTGAGCGCGTTGTTCACTGCGGCGTCGCCGACGATCAGATCGGAGCCGTCGGCGAAGACCGCGGTGGGCATCAGCGCCGACAGGGAACCGAGTCGGACCTCGTGGGTGTTGCCGGACCGATCCCGGTAGGCGGCGGTGCTGTTGGTGGTGCCGAAGTCGATGCTCAGCAGGGTCGGCTGGGAGGAGGTCACCGTCAGCTCCGTTCTGCTGAGACGACGACGTCGGGCAGGCGCAACGGACCGGACGGGCCCTGCCAGCCGGGGCGTTCGGTGCGCAGGACGATGCCGGCGCCGGTCTCGGCGACCACCTCGGTGGCGATACAGCGCTGGGAGTCGGGGGTGAACGGAGAACCGGGCTGGACCTGGACCGGGCGGATTCCGGACCCCGCCAGTTGCTGCGCGATATAGCCGCGGACCGAATCCTCGGCGGTGGTGTCGTAGACCCCGATCAGCGATTGCACCAGGCGGTCGTCGACGGTGCCGGGGGTGGGCTGCGGAACCGACGGCGGAACCGGCGCCGGGCGTGGCGGCGGTTGCGGCTGCCCGGTGTCGGCGGTCCGGCGGGCGGTGCGCTGGGGCCGTCGATCGGCCGCCGGTGCCGACGATCGCGCGGGGGTGGTGGCTCCGCGTAGCAGATAACCCACGAGCGTGCCGACGACGGCGATCGCCAGGGCGATGAGGACGGCCAGGACGGTGGTCATGAACGGGGCCTCTCGTTCTTTCGGAGGTGCCGAGCGGCGGCAGGCTCGGGCGTCATCGGTTCGTCCCCGGGATCGAGATCGACAGCGAGGGCAGCGACGGCCGCGAGGGCGAGGCCGGAGCCTCGGTCGGCATCTGCGGTTCGGGGCTCTTGCCGCCGGACTGCTGGCCCGAGTCCGATCCCTGAGGACGGTCGGACCGCTGGGGTTGCTCCGATTGCTGGGATCGGCCGGGCTGGTGGGTCTGCGAGCTGGGGGCGGTGTCGACGGGGACGGACTCGCCGTCGTCGTTCCCACCCCCGGTGGCGACCCAGACGAACAGGACCACCAGCGCCACCAGTACGGCTACCGCTGCCGCGAGCGCCCACTGCCGACGTTCAGCGGCCGAAACTGGACCGTCCCCCACACCTGCTCCCCTCGCCGCGGCACCTCGCCGCACGGTCTGATCGTGGCGTCAGCATATCTGCGCCGGGCCGCTGCCGGGCGAGCAGGCGTAAGGTCAGCGCTGGCGGTCCAGGTTGGCCATCGCCAGTACGTCCAGCCGCCGGTCGAGCTCCTCTTCGCTGAGAGCCTCGCCGATCAGACCTCGATCGATCACCGTCTGCCGGATCGTCTTGCCTTCCTTCAACGCCTGCTTGGCCACCGCGGCCGCTTCCTCGTAGCCGATGGCGCTGTTGAGAGGGGTGACGATCGAGGGGCTCGACTCGGCCTGGGTGCGCAGCCGGTCGGTGTTGGCCACCAGTCCGGCGATGCAGCGGTCGGCGAACAGCCGGGAGACGTTGGCCAGCAGAGTGATCGACTCCAGGACGTTGCGCGCCATCATCGGGATGTACACGTTCAGCTCGAAGGCGCCGTTGCCGCCGCCCCAGGTGACGGCGGCGTCGTTCCCGATCACCTGGGCGGCCACCTGCGTCACCGCCTCGGGCAGCACCGGGTTCACCTTGCCGGGCATGATCGAGCTGCCCGGCTGCAGATCGGGCAGGGTGATCTCGGCCAGGCCGGTGAGCGGACCCGAACCCATCCAGCGGATGTCGTTGGCGATCTTGGTCAGCGAGACCGCGATCGTCTTGAGCTGACCGGACAGTTCCACCAGACCGTCACGAGCGGCCTGGGCCTCGAAATTGTCGCGGGCCAGACTCAGCGCGTCGACCCCGGTGAGGCGCTGCAGTTCGGCCACCACCCGGGTGCCGAAACCGGCCGGCGCATTGAGCCCGGTGCCCACGGCGGTGCCGCCGATCGGCAGCTCGCCCACGCGCGGCAGGGACGACTGCAGGCGCTCGATCCCGGCCAGCACCTGGCGGGTGTAGCCGCCGAACTCCTGGCCCAGGGTCACCGGCACCGCATCCATCAGGTGGGTGCGCCCGCTCTTGACGGTCTCGCGCCAGTCGTCGGACCTGACGCCGAGCTCGTCGGCCAGGTGCTCCAGCGCCGGAATCAGCTGGGTCACCACGGCCTCGGTCGCGGCGACATGGGTGGCGGTGGGGAAGGTGTCGTTGGAGCTCTGTGACATGTTGACGTCGTCGTTGGGGTGGACGTTCACGCCATCGGCCGCGCAGATCGAGGCGATCACCTCGTTGGTGTTCATATTCGAGCTGGTGCCCGAGCCGGTCTGGAAGACGTCGATGGGGAACTGGTCGTCGTGCCGGCCGTCGGCGATCTGCATGGCCGCGGCCACGATGGCATCGGCCGTGGCCGGATCGAGCAGTCCCAGGTCGGCGTTGACACGGGCGCAGGCGGCCTTGAGTAGCCCCATGGCCCGGATCTGGGTGCGCTCGAGCGGACGGAACGAGATGGGGAAGTTCTCCACCGCGCGCTGGGTCTGCGCCTGCCAGAGCGCGTCGACGGGGACCTTGACCTCGCCCATGGTGTCGTGCTCGATGCGGTACTCGGTCATGCCGGACTCCTCCATTACGCGATCTTAGGTATACCTAAGACTCTAGCGCTTCTCGGGTGTCCGGTGCCGTACGCCGGACTCAGCGCTCCTTGGAGCGGATCCGGATCCCCGAGATCGGCACGCTCACCGCACCGGAGGGGTCGGTGAAGAAGTCGTTGCCCTTATCGTCGACGACGATGAAGGCGGGGAAGTCCTCCACTTCGATCTTCCAGACGGCCTCCATCCCGAGCTCGGGGTACTCGAGGACCTCCTGGCTCTTGATGCAGTCCAGCGCCAGCCGGGCGGCCGGGCCGCCGATCGAGCCGAGGTAGAAACCGCCGTGCTCGTGGCAGGCGTTGGTGACCTGCTTGGACCGGTTGCCCTTGGCCAGCATGACCATCGATCCGCCCGCGGCCTGGAACTGCTCGACGTAGCTGTCCATCCGGCCGGCGGTGGTCGGTCCGAACGATCCGGATGCCATGCCCTCGGGCGTCTTGGCCGGACCGGCGTA
Source organism: Gordonia hirsuta DSM 44140 = NBRC 16056 (assembly GCF_000333015.1). Classification (GTDB taxonomy): domain Bacteria; phylum Actinomycetota; class Actinomycetes; order Mycobacteriales; family Mycobacteriaceae; genus Gordonia; species Gordonia hirsuta. The sequence continues at coordinate 5,054 of NZ_BANT01000065.1, forward strand.
GTAGACCGGGTGGTTCGTCATGTAATCGGGCATCGGCTCCCCGGCGTCGAGACGCTCGGCGATCTTGGCGTGCGCGATATCGCGGGCCACCACCAGCGGACCGGTCAGCGACAGCCGGGTCTTGACCGGGTACTTGCTCAGCTCGGCCAGGATCTCGGGCATCGGGCGGTTCAGGTCGATGGCGACCACCTCGCCGCCCTCGATGTCCTCGGCGACGCCGGTGTCGGGCATGTACTGCGCAGGATCGGTCTCCAGCTGCTCCAGGAAGACGCCCTCGGCGGTGATCTTGCCCAGCGCCTGACGGTCGGCCGAACAGGACACGGCGATGGCGACCGGGCAGGATGCGCCGTGCCGCGGCAGCCGGATCACCCGGACATCGTGGCAGAAGTACTTACCGCCGAACTGGGCGCCGATCCCGAACGACTGGGTGAGCTTGAAGACCTCGTCTTCCAGCTCGGTGTCGCGGAAGCCGTGGGCATCCATCGAGCCCTCGGTCGGCAGATCGTCCAGGTAGTGCGCCGAGGCGTACTTGGCGGTCTTGAGCGCAAACTCGGCGGAGGTGCCACCGATCACCACGGCCAGGTGGTACGGCGGGCAGGCCGCGGTGCCCAGCGAGCGGATCTTCTCGTCCAGGAAACCGAGGATCTTCTTCGGGTTGAGGATCGCCTTGGTCTCTTGGAACAGGAAGGACTTGTTGGCGCTGCCGCCGCCCTTGGCCATGAACAGGAAGTTGTACTCGGGGCCGTGCGGTCCCTCCTGCGTCGCGTAGATCTCGATCTGCGCCGGCAGGTTGGTGCCGGTGTTGCGCTCCTCGTACATGGTGATCGGCGCGAGCTGTGAGTAGCGCAGATTCAGCTTGGTGTAGGCGTCGTAGACGCCGCGGGAGATGGCTTCGGCGTCGTCGACCCCGGTGAGCACGCCCTCGCTCTTCTTGCCCATCACGATCGCGGTGCCGGTGTCCTGGCACATCGGCAGCACCCCGCCGGCGGAGATGTTGACGTTCTTGAGCAGGTCCAGGGCCACGAAGCGGTCGTTGCCCGAGGCCTCCGGGTCGTCGATGATTTTGCGCAGCTGCGCCAGATGCGCGGGCCGCAGATAGTGCGAGATGTCGTGCATCGCCTCGGCGGTCAGCTGCGCCAGCGCCTCCGGCTCGACCTTCAGGAAGGTGCGGCCGTCCACCTCGAAGGTCGAGACACCTTCGGTGGTGATCAGCCGGTAGGGCGTGTCCTCGTGGGTTGCGGGCAGCAGATCCGAGTAGCGGAATTCGGGGGCGTTGGCAGCATCACTCACAAGTGTGCATCGTACGTCGGTACCTTTCTGACCTGCATCTAAGCGCATCCTAAGTTGAGAGTGCGGGGCGGGCGGGTAGCGTCGCCTGCTTGTGGCAGGCATCAACGAGACGGCATCGCTGCTCCAGCAGTCCGGAGAGGTCGCCGGGGTGGTGGCCTTCGCACTGTCCGGGGCGCTGGCCGCGGTCCGCAAGAACATGGACATCGTGGGCATCGTGCTGCTGGCGGTGGCCACCGCGCTCGGCGGCGGCATCATCCGTGACCTGATCATCGGCAACACCCCGCCCAATGCGTTCACCGAGATGAAGTACCCCGTGGCTGCCCTGTGTGCCGCGGCGGTGGTGTGCGTCTGGCAGCCGCCGTCGAACCGGATGACCAAGTGGTCCCTGGAGGTCACCGACGCCATCGGGCTGGGGCTGTTCGCGGTGACCGGCACCGTGATCGCCCACGAGTGGGGGATGTCCGCGCCCGGCGCCGCGCTGCTGGGTATGACGACGTGCATCGGCGGCGGGGTGATCCGCGACATGCTGTCGGGCCAGATCCCGACGGTGCTGCAGCCCAGTCAGCATCTGTATGCCATCCCGGCGCTGGCCTGTGCCGCGACGGTCGCCGCCCTGCTGCGATACACCGACTACCAGCCGTGGATGGGTCTGGCGTGCGCGGTGATCGCGATCGCGCTGCGCCTGGGCTCGCTGCGATTCGGCTGGCACGGGCCGCAGCCCTGGTACATGCGCCGCCAGAACGCCGACCCGATCGACTGAGACACGGGTGCGCGGCGGCGCAGCTCAGGAGATGAGGCCGCGTTCGCGGGCGACGGCGACCACTTTGGTCCGGCTGTCGACGCCGAGCTTGTCGAAGATGTGCACCAGATGCGATTTCACCGTCGCCTCGGAGATGAACAGGCGTCTGGCGATCTCCCGGTTGGAGCCGCCGGCGGCGAGCTGTTCGACGATCTCCAGTTCGCGGGCGGTGAGCGACTGCGCCGGATCGGCCAGCCGGTCCACCAGCCGGGCGGCGATCGCCGGTCCCAGGACCGTCTCGCCGGCTGCCGCGGCCCGGATCCCGGCGACCAGGGTGTCCGGTGCGGTGTCTTTGAGCATGTAACCGGTGGCACCGGCCTCCACGGCGCGCACGATATCGGCGTCGGAGGCATAGGTGGTGAGCATCAGGATCCGCGGCGGCTGCGCCAGCTCGCGCAGCCTGTGCGTGGCGTACACACCGTCGCGCCCACCCGAGACGGTGCCGTCCAGACGCAGATCCATCAGCACCACGTCCAGATTCGGTGTGACCTCGGCCAGCGTCAGGGCTTCGTCGGCGCTACCGGCCTCGGCGACCACCTGCAGCCCGTCGACCGGATCGAGGACGGCCCGCAGACCGGCCCGTACCACCGGGTGATCGTCGACGAGCATCACGGAAATCATCGGGAGCCTCCTGCAGGCAGCGCGACGTGCACGATGGTCCCGTCGCCGGGTTCGGAATCGATGGATGCGGTGCCCCCGCACTCGGCGACGCGGGCGGTCAGCGCACCGAGGCCGAAGCCGGTGCCGCCGCCCACCACGGCCGGGTCGAAGCCGGTGCCGTTGTCGACCACGTCCAGGTGGACTTCGTCCTCGAGCACGGTGAGGGTCACCACCGCGCGGGAGGCTCCGGAGTGCCGCGCCGCATTGGCCAGCGCCTCCTGGGCGGAACGCACCAGCGCTTCGCGGGCCGGGGCGGCCAGGTCACTGACTCCGCCGTGAATGTGCAGTTCGGTCGGCAGCCCCAGAGTCCGGGCCTGTTCGACGGCACCGCGCAGGTGCGCCGCCACCTCGTCGGGGGCCGGAGAGGGATCGTGCAGGCCGCGCAGAAAGCCGCGGGTCTGGGCCAGTGCGGTGGTGGCCATCTCCAGTGCGGTCACGGTCTGGGTGTGCCGCTGGGCGGGCGGAGATTCCGGATCGGTGGCCGACTGCAACAGCATGACGATGCCGGCCAGCGCTTGTCCGGCGCCGTCGTGGATCTCGCTGCCCAGCCGCAGCTGTTCGACCCGCAGCTGAGCGGCCACCAGTTCGCGGGACAGCTCTTCGCGCGCGGCGGAGGCGGCGATCACGCGGCGGACGGCTTCGGTCACGGCGATCGCGGTGGCGATACCGATCAGCGGACCGATCACCGAGCCGACCCCGACCGGATCGGTCCGCAGGGCCGCGGTCACCGCGGCGGCGACGATCACCGCTTCGACCGGCACTGCCAGCAAGGTGGGAAGAAAGTGCCAGCTCAGCATGGCCAGCACGAAGGCCAGCCAGGTGAACGACGGCGCCAGCGCCGTCAGCGCCGCCCAGCCGGCGACCAGGATCAGGACCCACGGCACGGCGATCGCCTGATGGCGCACCGAGATCGCCACCACGCCGTACAGGTACCACGCCGACAGCAGCGCCGCACCGACGACGATCGCCGTCACCGAGCCGTCGGTGTCCACGATCGCCCGGGTCAGACCGACGGCCACCAGGACGGCGAACAGCAGATGTCCGCCCCACTGGATGTACCGGTCGGCGGTCAGCGAGAGGGGGACGGTGGGGGACACCCGACCAGTATCGCCCGGTACCGGGCGCGGCGCCTCAACCTTTCGATGGAGACGGTAACGGTGCTTCTGCGCGATTCGGTCCGCCGGATTTCCCGCGACACTGGAATCACCGCGATATAGACCGCACGCACGACCTGCAGTGCACACGACAACGGAGGTAGCGATGTTCATCGGATGGCGCGAGATCCGCCGGTCCGCCGGCAAGTTCGGGGTGATGATCTCGGTGATCGCCATGCTGGCGTTCCTGGTGGTCGCCCTGTCGGCGCTGACCGGGGGATTGAGCAATCAGTCGATCTCGGCGGTCGCAGCGCTGCCGGGCGATGGCCTGGCCGTGCAGGCCGATGCCGACGGCGCCGCGGTGAACCTGGTCGACAGCCGCCTGAGCGAGGACGCCGTGGCCGCCGTGCGGGCTGCCGATCCTGCCGCACAGCCGATGGGCATCGTGATGTCGGGTGCCGGTGCCGGTGAACGCAATGCCGCCGTGGCCGTCTTCGGCCGGACCGATGCCGACGGGGTGCGGGTGAATCCGGAGGTCGCCGAGATGCTCGGCATCGAATCCGGTTCGGCGATCACGATCGGTGGTGTCGCCGCGACGGTGACGTCGGTCGGCGATACCGGGATGTTCGCCCACTCGCCGGTGGTGCAGGTGCCGTTGGATCTCTGGCGGGAGGCGGCGCACCGCAGCGAGCTGACCGCGATGATCGTGACCGGTCAGCCGGCCGAGTTCCCCGGGGTGGCCGTGGTGACCGGCGGGGACCGGCTCGACCTGATTCCCGGCTACTCCTCTGAACACAGCTCGCTGCTGCTGATCCAGGGTCTGCTGCTGGTGATCTCGGCGGTGGTCGTGGGCGCCTTCTTCGCGGTGTGGACCGGACAGCGACTGGCCGGTCTGGCGGTGGTGCGCGCGATGGGTGCCGCCCGCTCCTATCTGCTGCGCGACGGCCTGGGACAGGCTGCGGTGGTGCTGGCCGCAGGTCTGCTGCTGGGCACCCTGGCCGGTGTGGGCCTGGCGGTCCTGGCCTCGGGCACCGTCCCGATCCTGATCAGTGCGGGCGGAGTACTGATCCCCGTGGCCGCGATGGCGGTGCTGGGGCTGGCGGGGGCGGCATTGGCGCTGCGTCCGCTCCTGTCGGTGGACCCGCTCACCGCCCTGAACCGCTGATATCCGACCCGCTGATACCCCCAACTGCGCACATCCGAACCGTCGCAAATCCCAACCGTGAGGAGAATCCGATGAGTCTGTCTCTGTCCCAGGTGAGCCTGTCGTATCCCGACGGGGACGCCGGCCGTGTCCACGCTGTCGACCAGGTGAGCCTGCATGTTCCGGCCGGCACGGTCACCGCGCTGACCGGGCCTTCGGGGTGCGGAAAGTCCAGCGTCCTGGCCGTGGCCGGCACGTTGATCCAGCCCGACAGCGGGGTGGTGAGCATCGACGGCGTGGACGTGGGGGAGTTGCGCGAGGCGCAGCGGGCGCAGGTGCGGCGCGACCAGATCGGGTTCGTGTTCCAGAATGACAATCTGCTGCCGGATCTGACCGTGATCGAACAACTGCTGCTGGTGGCACATCTGCGTGGACAGCGTCCCGCGCGCCATCGCGCCGAGGCCCACGACCTGCTCGATCGTGTCGGCCTGGGCGGCCAGGCCGATAAGCTGCCGCGCCAGCTCTCCGGCGGTATGCGTCAGCGAGTCAACATCGCCCGGGCTCTGATGGGACCGCGGTCGGTGCTGTTGATCGACGAGCCGACCTCGGCCCTGGACCAGGCCCGCGGGCGCGACATCGTCGAACTGATCGTCGGCCTGTGCCACGAACGGGATCTGGCCGCCCTGCTGGTGACGCACGATCTGGCGACCCTGAACGTCGGTGGTGCCGGCGGCGTCGATGCGCTGGTGCACATGCTCGACGGCCGGCTGGAGCAGGACGCACTGGTGTCCTGAGCGGGCAGGGTGGCGCTAGCGGCACCGATCCTGCCACCGGCGCCGGTAGCGGGATCGGTCAGAGGTCCAGGCGGGCGTACTCGCGCAGCTTGGTGGTCTGGTGGCGAGCCTCGACATTGCGGACGGTGCCGGACTTGCTGCGCATCACCAGCGAGCGGGTGGTCGCACCGTTGGCCCGGTAGGTGACCCCGCGC
>NZ_BANT01000064.1 GCF_000333015.1 Gordonia hirsuta DSM 44140 = NBRC 16056
CCGCCGGGCGGCCACGGGCGGGCTCACGACGATCCCGTCGGCACGACCGCTCATCGGATCGCTGTAGACCCGGTCCAGTACCCGAGCGGCCTGCCTGGTCAGCGCGTCGACGGCACCGGGACTGAAGGAACTCACCCGGACTTGGGCGCGAAGCACCGTGGAGACCGCCTGGCTGGCCGTCAGATCCGCGGTGGCCGCGGTCAGGCTCTGGTGCGCCGGCGCCAGCTGGCCGGCCAGGTCCGCGATTCGCGCGCCCAGATCCAGGCCGGCCTGATCGGCGGCGACCGGCCCCTGTCCCAGCAGTCCGTCGACCCGGCCGAACCATTCGTTCAAGCGTGCGCCGACGGCCTGCGCTGCGGTCATGATGCGGTGCAGTTCGGCGGCATCGGCGGAGGCCCCGGCCGGATCCATCGAGGCGATCCGGGCCAGGATCACCGAGGCGTCGACGGTCCAATCGGTGCGCGGTCCCACAACGATTGGACGCACGGTGGGCCGTCCGGGTTCCCCGACACGCCGGAGGCCGTGCTCGCCGGCGGCGGACCGGCAGGTCAGTCCTGGTCGGGCAGCAATTCCGGGCGCCGCTCCCGGGTTCGCACCAGCGATTGTTCGCGGCGCCAAGCAGCGACCTTGGCGTGATTGCCCGATAACAGCACCGGGGGCACCTCGAGCCCACGCCAGCTCTGCGGGCGGGTGTAGCTGGGCCCTTCCAGCAGCCCGTCGGAGAACGAATCCTCCTCGTGGGAGGCCGGATTGCCCAGCACCCCCGGGATCAGCCGGGTCGTCGCCTCGACCATCGCCAGCACTGCGGCCTCGCCGCCGATCAGCACGAAGTCGCCCAGCGAGACCTCTTCGACGCGGACCCGGCGGGCGGCATCGTCGAACACCCGCTGATCGATGCCCTCGTAACGACCGCAGGCGAACACCAGGTGCTCTTCGCGGCTCCACCGTTGCGCGGTGGCCTGAGTGAACGGCACCCCCGCCGGTGTCGGCACCACCAGCAGCGCCTCGTCGGGGCACACCTGGTCCAGGGCGGCGCCCCAGACGTCGGGTTTCATCACCATGCCCGGGCCGCCCCCGTAGGGCTGATCGTCGACGCTGCGATGGACATCGTGGGTCCACGCGCGCAGATCATGGATGCCGATCTGCAGCAGACCCGATTCCACCGCCTTGCCCAGCAGTGCCGCGCGCAGCGGTTCGAGGTATTCGGGAAAGATCGTGACGACGTCGATCCGCACGGTCAGGCTTCCACCGCGGAATCGTCGAGCAGCCCGTCGGGGGGATCGACGACGATACCCCCGGCCGTCACCGTCGGCACGATCTGCGCGACGAACGGGATCAGCACCTCGGCTCCGGCGGGATCGGTGACCGACAGGACCTCACCGCCCGGCAGGTGCAGCACATCGGACACCTGCCCGACCGGCGCACCGGCGACCGTGGTGACCGGCAGCCCGATCAGCTCGTGATCGTAGAACTCGTCGGGATCGTCGCCCGAGTCGACGTCGGCGGCATCGATCAGGAACAGGGTCCCGCGCAGCGCATCGGCGCTGCCGCGGTCGGTGACTCCGTCCAGAGACACGAGCAGCCGCCCGGCATGAGGCCGGACGGCTGTCACCGTGTAACTGTTGTCTGCGCCGCCCGTTGCCGGGCGACCGCGCAGCGTGGTGCCGACGGCGAACCGCTCACCGGGATCGTCAGTGCGGACATCGACCACGAGTTCGCCACGAACACCGTGGGTCTTGGCCACCCGGCCGATCACCAGTTCCATCAGCGGTCGGTGTCGACGATGTCCACGCGCATCCCGCGCCCGCCGACCCCGGCGACCAGGGTCCGCAGTGCGGTGGCGGTACGACCGTTGCGGCCGATCACCTTACCCAGGTCTTCAGGGTTGACGTGCACCTCGATCATCCGTCCGCGCCGGCCGGTGATCAGCTCGACTCGCACGTCGTCGGGATGGGCGACGATGCCGCGAACCAGATGTTCGACGGCGTCAGCGATGACGGCACTCACTCGACGACCAGGTCGGTGTCAACCTTGCCCTCGGCGGCCTCTGCCGTCGCCCCGGCCAGGGTGTCACCCTCGGCGGCCAGGTCCTCGGCCACGGCCTCGGTGACCGGCTCAGCGCTCTCGGGCGCCTCCGAGGCGGTGGCCTTGTCCTGCGCATCCTGCTCGGCGGCGGTCTTCTCGGCGGCCTTGCGGGCGGCCTTCTTCTTGGCGGTGGTGGCCTCGGCGGTCGGCTCGTTCTCGGCGGCGGCCAGCGCGGCGGCGAACAGCTCCTGCTTGGTGGGCTTGGCCTCGGGGGTCTTCAGGCTGCCCTCGGCGCCCGGCAGACCCTTGTGCTTCTGCCAGTCACCGGTGATCTTCAGCAGCGCCAGCACCGGCTCGGTCGGCTGCGCGCCCACGCCCAGCCAGTACTGCGCGCGCTCGGAATCGATCTCGATCAGCGAGGGCTCTTCCTTCGGGTGGTACTTGCCGATGGTCTCGATGCCGCGGCCGTTGCGGCGGGTGCGCGCGTCGGCGACGATGATGCGGTACTGCGGGTTGCGGATCTTACCCAGACGGGTCAGCTTGATCTTGACAGCCATGTGTCGTGTCCTTTGTGTCACTGCGCAATTCAGCGATCCGCCCGACGGCGGATCCGGTTTTGCGATCTCTGATGGGGTGACCGCCGGTCGGTACGTAACCGGGTCCGGCGAACCAGCGGTCCATTCTGCCAGATGCGGCGGCAGCACCCCAAAACGGGAGCGCCGGTGCCGGCGACGTGCGGCTGATCACAACACCCGGTCGTAAGACGAGCCCACGCTCCCCGACCGGCTAGACTCGCCACCGCCGGGCACCTGCCCGCGTCAGCGCGAGACCAGACCCAGCGGAACGGAGAGCACTTCCCCATGCTCAACGCCCTCGCCTACGCGTTCATCGACGCTGTCAACGTCCTGCTCATCGGGGTGCTGGTCGCCCTGGCCATGATGCTGCCGGCCGGCCGCTACCGTTCGATCTCGAGCCTGCTCGTGGTCGGCGACTGGTTGGGCGTCTTCGTCCTGGCACTGATCACGCTGCTCGTCTTCGACGGCATCGGCGACTTCGTCAAGCATGTCGTCGATTCCCCCGTCTTCGGAACTCTGCTGATCCTCACCGGTGTGATCACCGCGATCCTCACCTACCGCGGCGGGGACTCCTCCGAGCTCATCGACAAGATCCTGCAGCCGCTACGGACCCCGTCTCCCCTGACCGTCGTGGTCGGACTCATCCTGGGCATGATCCAGTCCGCGACGTCCGTGCCCTTCTTCGCCGGGCTTGCGGTGCTCTCGGCCAGTGACATCCCGGTCGCCGAACGCTACGGGGGTCTGTTCCTGTTCGCGACCGTCGCCCTCAGTCTGCCGATCCTTGCCGCTCTGGCTCTGGGAGCCGTGCGGCGATTCCCCCACTCGTGGGTCGGTCGGCTCTTCGCGAAGGGGCGTCAGAATCAGGGTGCCGTCGCCCGTTCCGCCGGCTGGTTCGTCTCGGCGCTCCTGATCGGTATCGGTATCCTCCGCCTCCTGTGAGGATCCCGGCGCGGACCCCGCCGCGCTAGAGTCGCTGCCCAGAACAGACGATGTGGCGCGGACGGCGCAGGGCGTCCACCGACTGCGCCGGATCGGCGTCCAGGACCAGGAAGTCCGCGCGCGCACCGGGCACCAGACCATCCACACCCAGCCAGTCGCGAGCCGCGGTCGACGCGGCGCCCAACGCTGCCAGCGGGGTCAAGCCGATCCCGGTCAGCGCCGCGATCTCGTCGACGATGCGGCCGTGCTGGACGAAGCCGCCGGCATCGGTGCCGGCGTAGACCTTGACTCCGGCCTCACGGGCGGCGCCGTAGACCTCCTGCGCGTGTGCGTAGAGCTTGCGCATATTCGCCTGGTACGCCGGAAAGCGGTCGGCGCCGTCGGCGATCCCCGGGAAGTTCTCCACCTGGATCAGCGTCGGCACCAGCGCGATGTCCTTGGCGACCAGTTGATCGATCAGGTCCGGGGTCAGTCCGGTGCCGTGTTCGATCGAGTCGAATCCGGCCGCGATGATGTCCGGCAGGGCGTCGTAGCCGAAGACGTGCGCGGTGATCCGCGCACCGGATTCGTGGGCCGCGGCCACGGCGGCCTCCAGCTGACCGCGCGTCCACAACGGCGCCAGGTCCCCGGCCTCCCGGTCGATCCAGTCGCCGACCAGTTTGACCCAGCCGTCACCGGCCGCGGCCTGCCGGCGCACCTCCTCGGCCAGGGTCGCCGGATCATCCAGTTCGACGCCGTAGTCGCGCAAATAACGCTTCGGGCGGGCGATGTGCTTACCGGCGCGCAGGAATCGCGGGCAGCGCGGGTCCTCGTCGAGCGGATGGGTGTCCACCGGCGAGCCGACCTCGCGGATCAGCAGAGTTCCGGCCTTGGCGTCCGCGTAGGCGAAGGCCCGGGCCTGTTCGGTGGTGACCCCCAGCCCGGGGGCGATACCGACGTGGTTGTGCGCGTCGACCAGACCGGGTACCAGCCAGCCTCCGTCGGAGACCGTCTGCGCACCGGGCAGCGGTTCGCGGGAGATCACCGCCCCATCGACCCACAGCTCCAGCTGCTCGCCGGTGAACGGGTCGATTCCGCGATAGTGCTCGGCCACGCTGCGCGCCGCCATCGCTAGCGGTTCTTCGGCAGCTTCAGATCCGACAGATCGATGCCGTCCAGCCCGGGCGGCAGCTGGTCCAGGCCCGGCGGCATCTGGGACAGGTCCATGCCCGGCGGCATGCCCATGCCCGGCATCCCCGGCATGCCCATCCCCGGCATCCCGCCGCGCATACCCTTGGGCGGCGTGGGGCCGCGGCCCTTGCCCTTGCGGCCCTTGGCGCCCTTCTTGCCCTTCTTGCCGCGGCGGGACATCCCGCCGCCCATGCCCATCCGGCCCGACATCTGCGACATCATCTTGCGGGCGGCGAAGAACCGGTCGACCAGCTGGTTCACATCGGTCACCGTCACCCCCGAGCCCTTGGCGATGCGGATGCGCCGCGAGGCGTTGATGATCTTGGGGTCGGCGCGCTCGGCCGGGGTCATCCCGCGGATGATCGCCTGGATCCGGTCGAGCTGGGAATCGTCGACCTGGGCCAGAGCGTCCTTCATATCCCCGGCACCGGGCAGCATGCCCAGCAGGTTCCCGATCGGGCCCATCTTCCGGATCATCAGCATCTGCTCGAGGAAGTCCTCCAGCGTCAGCTCGCCCTGGCTGATCTTCTCGGCGGCCTTCTCGGCCTCGCTGGCGTCCCAGTGCTGCTCGGCCTGCTCGATCAACGACAGCACATCGCCCATCCCCAGGATCCGGCTGGACATGCGGTCGGGGTGGAAGACGTCGAACTCGTCGAGCTTCTCGCCGGTGGAGGCGAACATGATCGGCCGGCCGGTGATCTCGCGCACCGACAGCGCGGCGCCGCCGCGGGCATCGCCGTCGAGCTTGGTCAGCACCACGCCGGTGAAGTCGACGCCTTCGGCGAACGCCTGCGCGGTGGCGACCGCGTCCTGACCGATCATCGCGTCCAGGACGAACAGGACCTCATCGGGCTCGACGGCGTCGCGGATGTCGGAGGCCTGCCTCATCAGGACCTCGTCGATGCCCAGGCGGCCGGCGGTGTCGATGATGACCACGTCGTACTGCTTGTCGCGGGCGAACTCCACACCGCCGCGGGCCACGGTCACCGGGTCGCCGGAGCTGTCGGTGCCGAGCTCTCCCTGACCGCCGACGGAGGTACCCGGGTCCGGCGCATAGACCGGCACCCCGGCGCGTTCGCCGACGATCTGCAGCTGCTGCACCGCACCCGGCCGCTGCAGGTCACAGGCCACCAGAATCGGCGTGTGGCCCTGTTTGGTCAGATAGTTCGCCAGCTTGCCGGCCAGCGTCGTCTTACCGGCGCCCTGCAGGCCGGCCAGCATGATCACCGTCGGCGGAGTCTTGGCCAGGGCGATGCGGCGGGTCTGGCCGCCGAGGATCTCGATGAGTTCCTCGTTGACGATCTTGACGATCTGCTGCGCCGGGTTGAGGGCGCCGGAGACCTCCTGGCCTTTGGCGCGCGTCTTGATCCGGGCGATGAACGTCCGTACCACCGGCAGCGACACGTCGGCGTCGAGCAGCGCCAGCCGGATCTCCCGGGCGGTCGCATCGATGTCGGCGTCGGTCAGCCGGCCCTTGCCCCGCAGATCCTTGAGGGCGCCTGTCAACCGGTCGGAGAGGGATTCGAACATTCCCCTATTCTTCCACGATCACTCCGGGTGCGGACCAGTGGCCGGGCTTCCCAGGGCCGCCGGGTTCACAGGGCCGCCGGGTTCACAGCGCTTCGGGGCCGCGTTCTCCGGTCCGTACCCGGATCACCGATTCGACCGGCGAGATCCAGAGCTTGCCGTCACCGATCTTCCCCGTGCGGGCGGCGGTGACGATCGTCTCGGCCACCTGCTCGGCATCCTCGTCGTCGACGACGACCTCCACGCGCACCTTCGGCACGAAGTCGACCGCGTATTCGGCACCCCGGTAGACCTCGGTGTGCCCTCGCTGGCGGCCGTAGCCGCGCACTTCACTGACCGTCATCCCGACGATCTCCAGCTCCTCCAGCGCCGCCTTGACGTCGTCGAGGGTGAACGGCTTGATGATGGCGGTGATCAGCTTCATGGGTGGACCCTTTCTCGGTACGGTTTCAGCCTAGTGAGGTCTGCGTTCAGATCGGCTCGTAGGCGGTCTCGGCGTGCTGCGCCTGATCGATTCCGACGGCCTCGGCCTCGGCCTCGACCCGCCAGCCCAGCGGTGTCAGCGCGGCGGCGATCAGGACGGTCAACACCGCGGCGAAGACCAGCGCGACCAGGGCGATCACCGTCTGCACCGCCAGTTGCGCCAGCCCGTGCCCGTAGAACAGACCCGAGTCGCGGGCCAGCAGACCCACGGCCACCGTGCCCCACAGCCCCGAGACCAGGTGCACGCCCACCACGTCGAGGGAATCGTCGAACCGCAGCCGATGCTTCACGCCGACGGCCAGGCAGGACAGCACCCCGGCCACGACCCCCAGCCCCAGGGCGCCCACCGGGGTGAGGGCCCCGCAGGCCGGGGTGATCGCCACCAGTCCGGCGACGATGCCCGAGGCCGCACCGACGCTGGTGGCATGCCCGTCCCGGATCCATTCCACCGCCAGCCAGCCGCCGATCGCGGCCGCGGCGGCCGCACTGGTGTTGACCCAGACCAGGCCGGCGGTGGCGTCGGCGGCCAGCGCCGAGCCGGCGTTGAACCCGAACCAGCCGAACCACAGCAGTGCCGCACCGAGCATCACCAGCGGGATGCTGTGCGGCCGGTAGGCGGTTCGGCCGAAGCCGAGGCGGTTGCCCACGAAGAACACCAGGACCAGTGCGGCCACTCCGGCGTTGATGTGCACCACCGTGCCGCCGGCGAAGTCGATCGGCGCCACGCGCGCCACACCGTCGGTCACCCCGAACATTCGGGCGGCCAGCCCGTCTGCCGAGTCCGAGAGCAGTCCGCCGCCCCAGACCATGTGGGCCAACGGCAGGTACACCAGCGTCACGAAGACCACGCTGAACACGACCCAGGTGGAGAATTTGGCCCGCTCGGCGATCGCGCCGCTGATCAGCGCGACGGTGATGACCGCGAAGGTCAGCTGGAAGGCCACGAAGGCGATCGCCGGAACACCGGTGCCCGGCCACAGCACCACCTCGGTGTGGCCGCCGATCTGGCGGGTGGCGGTCAGTTGATCGGTGCCGAACAGGGCCAGCGGATCGGCGATGATCCCGCCGAGGGCACCACGGCCGGTCAGCACATCGCCGAACGAGGTGGAGAACCCGTACAGCAGATAGACCACGGTGACGGTGCCCAGCGCCGCGAAGCTCATCATCATCATGTTCAGGACCGCTCTGCCACGGCACAGTCCCCCGTAGAAGAAGGCCAGCGCCGGGGTCATCAGCAGCACCAGGGCCGCGCTGATGAGCACCCAGGCGGTGTCACCGGTGTCGGCGATGCCGAAGACGGTGTCCGGTAATGCGGTAGTCACGATCGAGCCTCCTCATCCACGCCGGTCGCGGCGTTGAGACGAGGATGCGGCGGGCAGGTTTCGATCGGCGACACCGCCGGATTGCGGCGCTGTTACACCAGCCGGGTGCCGGTAAACGCTGTGTTTCCGGGCAGGCGGCTCAGGCCCGGCCGACGATGCCGGTCAGATCCAGCTTCGAATCCAGCACCCCGTACATGTGGCCCGGGTCGGCGATGCGGCCGGCCAGGAAGGCCTCGGTGATGTTCTCCGGCGCGTTCTCGATCAGCACCGCGCCCTGCAGGGCCAGCGCCATCGACTCGGTGAGCCGGCGGGCCAGGGCCGGTGCCCCGGCCGGATCGGCGGCTGCCGCGGCGATCAGTTTCCGGGTGCGCTCGACGTGCAGATCGTAGTCGCGGTACCGGCCCAGGGAGCGTTCGAATTCGGCGTCGACGGCCTCCACCGACAGCGGATCGCGCATCATGGCGCGCAGCACGTCCAGGGCGATCACATTGCCCGAGCCCTCCCACACCGCCAGCACCGGCTGCTCCCGGTAGCGGCGGGCCAGCGGGAACCCGTTCTCGGTGTAGCCGTTGCCACCCAGGCATTCGAGCGCCTCGTAGGCGTGGTCGGGGCCGCGTTTGCACACCCAGTACTTGCCGACGGCGGTGGCCAGCCGGCGGAAGGCGGCCGATTCGTCGGCATCGTCGTCGTAGGCCGCGGCCAGGCGCATCGCGGTCCACACCGCCGCCTCGGCCTCCACCTGCAGGTCGGCGATCACCGCGGTCATCGCGGGCTGATCGATCAGGGTCGCCCCGAAGGCGCTGCGACCGCGCGCATGCCAGGCCGCCTCGGCGACGGCCTGGCGCATTCCGGCGGCGCTGCCGAGGATGCAGTCCAGGCGCGTCTGGTTGACCATCTCGATGATGGTGCGCACCCCCGCACCCTCCTCGCCCAGGCGCCAGCCGACGGTGCCGTTGAATTCGATCTCACTCGAGGCGTTCGACTTATTGCCCAGCTTGTCCTTCAGCCGCTGGATGGCGAACACATTGCGGCTGCCGTCCGGCAGCACGCGCGGCACCAGAAAGCAGGTGACGCCCGGCTCGGTGTTGGCCAGCACCAGGAAGGCATCGGACTGCGGTGCCGAACAGAACCATTTGTGCCCGGTGAGCAGGTAGGTGCCGTCGGACTGGGCGACCGCACGGGTGGTGTTGGCCCGCACATCCGAACCGCCCTGCTTCTCGGTCATCGCCATCCCGAAGATCGCCGACGGTTTATCGCCGTCGCCCAGGTCGTGGCGATACTCACGCGAGTACACCCGCGGCAGCCACTGGTCGGCGAGGACCGGATCCACCTGCAGCGACGGCACCACCGCGTGGGTCATCGATACCGGGCAGGCATGGCCGGGTTCGATCTGGCCGAACTGCATGAACATCGCCGCTCGGGCCACGTGGGCGCCGTCGCGAGGATCGGACCAGCAGCTGGTGTGTGCACCGCGGGCGATGGCGTCGCCGATGATGCGGTGGTAGGCGGGATGGAATTCGACGTCGTCGATCCGGTTGCCCCACCGGTCGTGGGTGCGCAGCACCGGGGTGTGAGTGTTGGCCAGTTCGGCGTCGTGCTGGAAGTCCGCGCGGCCGACCAGCTGCCCGGCCTCGGTCAGCGCATCGGTGGCCCAGCCGCCGCCGAAGGTCTGCACCGCTTCCACGAGTGCGACGTGCTCGGTGTATTCGTTGACGTCGACCCGCGGCGGCGCCTGATTGAAGACCTCGTGTGTGGCAGTCATCGGAGCCACCCCTTTCCTTGCAGCAGCAGTCCCGGTACCTGTATCTCTACAGCAGGGCGTCGACGAAGGCACCCGGTTCGAACGGTGCCAGGTCGTCGGCGCCCTCGCCCAGCCCGACGAGCTTGACCGGCACGCCCAGCTCGTCCTGGATACGGAAGACGATGCCGCCCTTGGCGGTGCCGTCGAGTTTGGTCAGCACCACACCGGTCAGATCGACCACCTCGGCGAAGACCTTGGCCTGGGTGAGCCCGTTCTGCCCGACGGTGGCGTCCAGCACCAGCAGCACCTCGTCGACCGGCGCCTTCTTCTCCACCACACGCTTGACCTTGCCGAGCTCATCCATCAGCCCGGCCTTGGTGTGCAGGCGGCCGGCGGTGTCGATGAGGACCACGTCCACGCCGTCGTCGATTCCGGTGACGGCGGCATCGAAGGCCACCGACGCCGGGTCGGCCCCCTCCTTGCCGCGCACGATGCCCGCACCGACGCGTTCGCCCCAGGTCTGCAGCTGATCGGCGGCCGCGGCACGGAAGGTATCGGCAGCACCCAGCAGCACCCGGCGGCCGTCGGCCACCAGGACCCGGGCGAGTTTGCCGGTGGTGGTGGTCTTGCCGACGCCGTTGACACCGACCACCAGCACCACCGCCGGACCGCCGGCGTGCGGCAGCGCCCGGACGGAACGGTCCAGCTGCGGGTGCAGCTGCTCGACCAGAACCTTGCGCAGGGCGCCGCGCGCATCGTCGGCGGTGCGTACCTTGCCGGTGGCCAGTTCGGCGCGCAGGGCGGTGACCACGGCCTCGGTGGCGGCGGTCCCCAGATCGGCCATCACCAGGGTGTCCTCGATCTCCTCCCACGAGTCGTCGTCCAGGTCACCGGCGCCCAGCAGGCCCAGCATCGACTCACCGATCGCGCCCTGCGAGCGCGCGAGCCGGCCGCGCAGCCGGGACAGCCGGCCTTCGGTCGGCGCGATCTCGTCCAGTTCGGGGGCAGCGGTTTCAGGCTCGGCGGTTTCAGGCTCGGCGGCCTCGGTTTCGGCGGCGGTGACCGCGGTCTCCACAGCCATCGCATCGTCGTCGACGGGGACCTGGGTGCCGGGCAGCTGCGCCAGCGGATCCTCGTCGACCGGCCGGACGACGTCGGGCTGCGTCTCGGCGAGAATGCGTTCGGCTTCTTCGGCCACACCTTCGCCGGCGGCCTCGGGGTCGGCCGTGGCGGTGCCGCCCTGGCTGAACGCGAACCCGCTGCCGGCGCGATACCCGCCGGACTTGTCGACCTCCCGTCCCCCGTCGACGGTCTGCGTCTGCGTATCGGTCAGCGAGATCTGCCGACGCCGGCGCAGCACCAGTCCGGTGCCGGCGATCAACGCCAACAGCGGAACAACGACGACGACGATCCCGATGATGACCTGGGTATCCACTACTGGGCCTTTCAGCTGGCGGGCGCGGGCGTCAGGTCGACGCCGCGCAATCGTTGGGAGATGACCTGGGTGATGCCGTCCCCGCGCATACTCACACCGTAGAGCGCGTCGGCGATCTCCATGGTGGGCTTCTGGTGGGTGATGATGATCAGCTGGCTCTTCTCGCGCAGCTGCTCGAACAGGCTGATGAGCCTGCGCAGGTTGGCATCGTCGAGGGCGGCCTCGACCTCGTCCATCACGTAGAACGGCGAGGGCCGGGCGCGGAAGATCGCGACCAGCATGGCCACGGCGGTCAGCGACTTCTCACCGCCGGACAGCAAAGACAGCCGCTTGACCTTCTTGCCCGGCGGGCGGGCCTCGACCTCCACGCCGGTGGTGAGCATATCGCCGGGATCGGTCAGCACCAGCCGTCCTTCGCCGCCGGGGAACAGCGTCGCGAAGACCTGGGAGAACTCCTTCTCCACGTCGGCGTAGGCCTCGGTGAAGACCTGCAGGATCCGGGCGTCGACTTCGGCGACCACATCCAGCAGATCGGCGCGGGCGGCTTTGACGTCCTCGAGCTGGGCGGACAGGAAGTTGTAGCGTTCCTCCAGGGCGGCGAACTCCTCGAGCGCCAGCGGGTTCACCTTGCCCAGGGTGTTGAGGTCCTTCTGCGCCTTGCGGGCCCGCAGCTCCTGGGTGGCGCGGTCGTACGGCATGGGCGCCGGGGCCACCACCAGCTCACCGCGCGCTTTGGCGTCGGCGTATTCGCGCATCTCCAGCTCCGACGGCGGCATCGGGACATCCGGGCCGTATTCGGCGACCAGGTCGTCGGGGGCCATCGCGAACTGTTCGAGCACCTGTTCCTCGAGCTGCTCGATGCGCAGAGCGGCCTGCGCCTTGGCGACCTCGTCGCGATGCACCGCATCCTTGAGCGAATTCAGGGTGGCCGCGGCCGCGTCGACCTGTTCGCGCAGCTGCTGGGTCTGCGCGGTGTGTTCGGCCCGGGCCGCCTCGAGTCGGTCGCGGCCTGCGCCGGCGGCAGCCGAGGCCAGCGCCACCTCG
>NZ_BANT01000063.1 GCF_000333015.1 Gordonia hirsuta DSM 44140 = NBRC 16056
CACGCCGACGGTGGTGCGCGGTGACGGGGGCGGCGGCGCGGGGGCCGGTGCCGGCGGGGCGGACGCCGGGACGCATCGTCGTACCAACAACAAGATCCTCACCGTCTGCGGCAACGGCGTCGGCACCAGCCTGTTCCTGAAGAACACGCTGGAGAAGGTGCTGGGCGAGTGGGGCTGGTCGCCGTTCATCGAGGTCGAGGCCACCGACACGATCTCGGCCAAGGGCAAGGCCAAGGAGGCGGACCTAATCCTGACCTCCGGGGAGATCGCCAAAGCCCTCGGCGACCTGGGGGTCCCGATGACCGTGATCGAGAACTTCACCTCCACCGCCGAGATCGACGCCGCACTGCGGGCGAACTACGACATCTGAGCCGGCCCGCCGGCTGACCCCAACCGAACCGACATCTGAGAGGCGTCCGGAATGAACTGGATCGTCACGATCGCCGAATTCATCGTCAACGAGATACTCGCGGTCCCGGCGTATCTGATCGGCATCATCACCGCCGTCGGCCTGGTCGCGCTGGGCAAGTCCGTGGGGCAGGTGATCGGCGGTGCCCTCAAGGCCACGCTGGGCTTCCTGCTGATCGGGGCCGGCGCCGGGCTGGTGGTGACCTCGCTGGATCCGCTGGGGGTGATGCTCAAGGGCTCGACCGCCAGCGGGTCGACCACCAGTCACGGGGTGGTGCCCACCAACGAGGCGATCGTGGGCATCGCGCAGAACACCTACGGCGCGCAGGTGGCCTGGCTGATGATCCTGGGCTTCGTGTTCAGCCTGGTGCTGGCCCGGTTCACCCCGCTGCGTTATGTCTTCCTGACCGGTCATCACACGCTGTTCATGGCGACCCTGCTGACCATCGTGCTGGCGACCACCGGACTGAACTCGGTGACGGTGGTGATCGTCGGCGGTGTGCTGCTGGGCGTGGTGATGGTGGCGCTGCCGGCCATCTCGCAGCCGTGGACCAAGCGGATCACCGGCGACAACTCCATCGCGATCGGCCACTTCGGCACACTGGGCTATGTGGTCTCGGGCATCGTCGGCCGCTACACCGGTGGAAAGAAGAGCCGGTCCACCGAGGACCTCAAACTGCCCGAGTCGCTGCGCTTCCTGCGCGACTCGATGGTCGCCACCGCCCTGTCGATGGTGCTGATGTACATCGTGGTCTCGCTGATCTACGTCGGCCGCGTCGGCAGCACCGAGGCCTATCTGGCCTTCGCCAACGAAGCCGGCGAGGGCGGGGCCACCGGGATGGGCAACTACATCATGTCGGGAGTGACCCAGGGTCTGGGCTTCGGCGTGGCCGTCGCGGTGATCCTGTTCGGTGTGCGCACCATCCTGGGCGAGCTGGTGCCGGCGTTCCAGGGCATCGCCGAGCGGATCGTGCCGGGGGCGGTGCCGGCGCTGGATGCACCGATCGTCTTCCCGTACGCACAGAACGCGGTGCTGATCGGTTTCCTGTCGAGCTTCGTGGCCGGTCTGGTGGGCCTGTTCGTGCTGGCGATGTGGTTCGGTCCGCTGTGGGGCTGGGCGCTGGTGCTGCCGGGTCTGGTGCCGCACTTCTTCACCGGTGGTGCCGCCGGCGTCTACGGCAATGCCACCGGTGGGCGCCGCGGCGCGATCTTCGGTGCCTTCGCCAACGGTCTGATCATCACCTTCCTGCCGGCGGTGCTGGTGACGGTGCTGGGCAGCTTCGGTGAGGAGAACACCACCTTCGGCGACGCCGACTTCGGCTGGTACGGCCTGCTGCTGGGCAGCGCCGGCAAGATCGGCGGCGTCCCGGGTGTGCTGGTGATGCTCGCGATCGGCGCGGCCCTGCTGGTCCTGGCGATCGTGGTGCAGAAGAAGCTGGTGGACACCGACTGGGATCCGTCGCCGGGCCGGCCGATGCCCGGCTCCGGTGACCCGGAGGGACCGGGCGATCCGGAAATGGTGCTCGCCGCCCGCGACTACCCGAAGATCCCGCCGCCGGAGGGGGCTCCGACCCCGCCTCCGCCGCCGCAGTGACGGCGACGGCGCAGGTGTGCGGCGCAGCGATGAAGGTGGATTTCCCGAAGTCCGATCGCGCCGGCCGGTGGTCCCTATATTGCAATTAGCGGACAGACCGGCGCCCGTCGCTTCTGCCGCACCCCTGGACAGGAGTTGCTCATGAAGAAGTCAGCACTCGTCGCGGGCATGTTCTCGCTGATGCTGGTGGCCTCGGCCTGCAGTTCGACCGACAGCACACCGGCGGCCAGCCACAGCGCGACACCGCAATCGGCGGTGTCCAGCGCCTCGGCGAGCCCGGCCGCCCCGAGCGCCGGGGACACCCCGTCGCCGGCACCCGAACCTGCGTCCACACCGACTCCGGTACAGCCCAAGGCCGCCCCGCAGCCCGAGCAGGACGGTGATCCGGGCGGTCACCCGTGCACCGACCAGAGCGGAGCTCCCGGCCACCTGATCGCCACCGAGAGCGGGCAGTGGGTCTGCGAGATCACCGGCGATGCACCGCAGGCGGCGATCGAGCGTCATCGTGGGCACGACGACGATCCGGGCGGCCACCCCTGCTCGAACCAGGACGGCGCCCGCGGTCACCTGATCGCCACCTCCGATGGTCAGTGGGTCTGTGAGATCACCGAGGATGCCCCGCAGGTCAACTGACACCGCTCGGCAGACGCCGGGGCGCCCCGGCGGGTTGTCCGAGTGTGGGTTCTCCGAGTGGTGTGTCCGGATTCTGGTCGCGCGGCTCGGACAACCTCCGGGGCCGCCGGGCACCCGTCGGCGAGGGCGGCCGGCGAAGGCGGCTGGAGCCGCTAGAGCATGACGCCGGGATTGAGCATCCCCTGCGGATCGAGGGCCTGCTTGATGGTGGTGGTCAACTCCAGGGCGTCGTCGCCCAGCTGGGCCCGCAGCCAGCCCTTCTTGAGTCGGCCGACACCGTGTTCGCCGGTGATGGTTCCGCCCATCGACACCGCCAGGCCCATGATCTGATCGAAGGCCAGCTGCGCGCGGCGGGCCTCATCGGTGTCCTCGGGGTCGAAGACGATCAGCGGGTGGGTGTTGCCGTCGCCGGCGTGCGCGATCACCGCGATGGTCACGTCGTTCTTCTCGGCGATCTCGGCGACGCCCTGCACCAGTGCGGGCAGCTCCGGCAGCGGGACGCCGACATCCTCCAGCAGCAGTGAGCCGCGCCGTTCCACGGCCGGGATCGCCACCCGGCGGGCCATCGCGAAGGCCTCACCCTCGACCGGGTCGTCGGTGGTGAACACCTCCTGTGCGTGGTGCGCGCGGAAGGCCTGCTCGATCAGGGCCACCTCGGCGGCGCCGGCCGGGCCGGGCGCATCGGACTGGGCGATGAGCATCGCGCCGGCGGTGCGGTCCAGATCCATCGCCAGCATGTCCTCCACCGCGTTGATCGAGGTGTTGTCCATGAACTCGAGCATCGCCGGTCGCGTCTGCGAGGTCACCGCCACGACGGCGCGGCTGGCATCGGCGACGGTCGGGAAGACGGCGACCACCGTGCACGCCGGGGCCTGCGGCGGCAGCAGCCGCACCGTGACCTCGGTGATGATGCCCAGCAGGCCCTCGCTGCCGACGAACAGCCGGGTCAGCGACAGACCGGCGGAGTCTTTGAGCTGTTTGCCGCCGAGCCGGATCGCCCGCCCGTCGGCCAGCACCACCTCCAGGCCCAGCACGTAGTCGACGGTGACGCCGTATTTGACGCAGCACAGGCCGCCGGCGTTGGTGGCGGCGTTGCCGCCGATGGTGCAGATCTCGAACGACGACGGGTCCGGCGGATACCAGAGGCCGTGTTCGGCGGCCGCCGCCTTGACCTCGGCGTTGAGCATTCCCGGTTTGCAGACCGCGGTGCGGGTCGAGGTGTCCACGGCCAGGCCGCGCATCTTCTCGGTGGTGATCATCAGGGCGCCGTCGACGGCGGTCGCCCCGCCGGACAGGCTGGTGCCGGCGCCGCGCGTGACGATCGGGACCCCGGCCTCGGCGCACCAGCGCACCGCCGACTGGACCTGGGCGGTGGTGGTGGGCCGGACCAGCGCCAGCGGTGTGCCGGCGTCGGGATCCTGGGCGCGGTCCTGACGGTAGGCGGCCAGGATGTCGGGGTCGGTCACGACCGTTCCGGCAGGCAGCGAATCGGTCAGCGTTGTGACGTCGGTCATGGTCCCAGGGTAAGGGGCGGGCGGCGGCCGCCGGGAC
>NZ_BANT01000062.1 GCF_000333015.1 Gordonia hirsuta DSM 44140 = NBRC 16056
GCTGCGCCGGCTGGGCGATCCGGCGGTGACCGTGGCCCACGACACCCTGCTGGTGGCCGGTTCGGCCGCCGACCGCGCCGACCTGGACGAGACGATGGCCTGTGCGCAGGCGATCGGCGCCGACACCGGGGCGCTCGCGCAGACGGCGGCGCAGCTGCGTGCGGCCGAACCGGCACTGGCGCGCACCCCCGCCGGGGGCTATCTGCTGCCGGGCGAGGGCGCGGTGGACAATCGCCGCCTGCTCGAGGCGTTGCGCGCAGCCCTGACCGCCGCCGGCGGCGAACTGGTGAGGCAGACCGTCACCGATCCGGCGGAGCTGCCGGGCGATCAGATCCTGCTGGCCGCCGGTCTGGACAGCGCCGCACTGGTGCCCGGGGGACTGCCGGGGCTGCGCGGGGAGAAGGGCGAGGTGATACGGCTGCGCCGCACCGGCTGGTCGGTGCCGCCGCCGCGGCGGGTGATCCGCGGTCGTTGGCACGGCCGCAACGTCTATCTGGTGCCGCGCATCGACGGGCTGGTGCTGGGCGCGACCCAGTACGAGGCGCACGATCGCGAGGACCGGCTGCCGCAGGCCGGCGGCGTGCTGGATCTGCTCACCGATGCGTGCGAGCTGTTCCCGGGGCTGCGCACCTACGAGATCAGCGAGGTGGCCGCCGGGATCCGGCCGATGTCGCCGGACGGGCTGCCGATGGTGCGGCGGCTGGATGGGCGCACCGTCCTGGCGGTCGGGCACGGCCGCAACGGCATCGCCCTGGCGCCGGGCACCGCCGCGCAGGTGATGACCCTGCTGGACCAGAACACGACCGAATGCGATCGACGAGAAAGGAAATCGAGATGAGTACGAGGCAGCAACCGGTGGAATTGACCGTCAACGGATCGGTGGTCGTCTTCGACCATGCCCCGGATGTGCCGATGCTGCTGGCACACCTGGGACTGCCCGAACGCGGGGTGGCCGTGGCCGTGGACGGAATGGTGCGCCCGCAGGCGCGGTGGGCCGAACCGATCGGCGCCTACGCCCGCGTCGACGTCCTGACGGCGGTCCAGGGTGGCTGATCATCTGGAGGCAGCCGATCCCCTGAAGGTCGCCGGACACACCTGGACCTCCCGGCTGATCATGGGCACCGGTGGGGCGCCGAATCTGGCGGTGCTGGGCCAGGCGCTGGCCGCCTCGGGGACACAGCTGACCACCGTGGCGATGCGGCGGGTCAGCCCCGAATCGGGCACCGGGCTGCTGGAGTTGCTGCGGCGCCTGGACATCGAGGTGCTACCCAACACCGCCGGCTGCCGCACCGCCGCCGAGGCGCTGCTGACCGCGCAACTGGCCCGCGAGGCTCTGGGCACCGACCTGATCAAACTGGAGGTGGTGGCCGATGAGCGGACCCTGCTGCCCGATCCGCTGGAACTGGTGGATGCGGCCGCGGCCCTGGTGGCCGACGGTTTCGCGGTGATGGCCTACACCAACGACGATCCGGTTCTGGCCCGTCGTCTGGAAGACACCGGGGTGGCCGCGGTGATGCCGCTGGGCTCGCCGATCGGCACCGGCCTGGGCATCGCCAATCCGCACAACATCGAGATGATCGTCGCGCGCGCCGGGGTGCCGGTGGTGCTCGACGCCGGGATCGGCACCGCCAGCGATGCGGCGCTGGCCATGGAACTGGGCTGCGATGCGGTCCTGCTGGCCACCGCGGTGACCCGGGCCGCCGATCCGGTGGCGATGGCCGCGGCGATGTCGCATGCGGTGCGGGCGGGCCGGCTGGCCGCCGGAGCCGGGCGCATCCCCAAACGGTTCTGGGCGCAGGCCTCCTCGCCGGACCGAGACTGCTAGCCGCAGCCGGTCAGGGGGAGCGGGAGCCGAGCTCCTCGGGGACCTCGCCGAACTGTTCGGGATCGCCCGAGCCGTACCAGGCGACCAGGATCGCACCGATCACCGAGCCGACGAAGCCGGTCACCGCCAGCCAGGCCAGCCCCGGCAGGGCGTGGTCGCTCAGGAACAGCACGCCGATCACACTGGGCCCGGCGGTCTCGCCGACCACCAGCACCGCGGTGACGACGTTGACCGCACCCACCTGCAGGGCGACGGTCTGGATGAAGAATCCGCTTGCCCCGGCGACCGCGATCGCCCAGGCGGCCGGATCGGTGATCAGCCGGACGGGATCCAGCGGTGCCACGCCCTCGAGCACGCGCACCGCGATCGCGATGATGCCGAACTGCAGGCCGCCGGTGAAGCCGCCGACGATCGCGGCGTATTCGCCGAACCGGTAGACACCCCACAGGCCGATGGCGCCCACCCCGAAGGCGGCGGCCAGCACGCCCCAGTGGAACGGCATGGAGGCGTGGTCGTCGGTGTGCGGGGAGGAGGAGATACCCAGCAGCGCCAGGGACAGCACCACCGTCCAGATGGCGACCCAGTCGCGGGTGTGCAGACGGATGTTGAGCATGAAGGTGCCCACCAGTGCGGTGACCACCAGGTTCGCCGAAACGATCGACTGGGCCAGGAACAGCGGCAGAAAGCGCGCGGCGATCGCTCCGCCGGCGAAGCCGATCACCACCATCACGGTGCCCAGGATGAAGGCGGGATCGCCCAGGGTGGCCACCGTCGACGCCATCGACGGCGAGGAGCCTGCGGCGGCGGGCGCCTGATCGCCGGCCGCTTCGCGCTCGGCTGTGGCCACCCGCCGGGCGCCCAGGGCCCGCAGGACGGTGGACATGCCGTAGGCCACGGCCGCCATCAATGCCGCGATGATGCCGATTGCGTACAACGTCGGGATCCTTTACGTGGCGGGCGGGCGGGGTGAACGAGCGATCTGGTGGTCGGGGATGAAGTGCGACAGTGAACCGTATCAGGTGTGACCACGGCGACCGGCTACGCTGAGGGAGTGGAGGAAGGTAAGCGTAAGCACATTCTGATCACCTTCGGACGATCATTCCTGACTCTGAACCTGGCGCGGCTGCTGGCCGCCGCCGGCCATCGGATCAGTGTCGCCGACAGTGCACCGATAGCCGTGAGCCGGTTCTCGAAGGCGGTGAGCGCTTTTCACCGGGTCAGTCCGCCGAAGTACCGGCCGCAGGAGTACTGCCGGGAGATCGCCGCGATCGTCGAGGAGAACGACGTCGACATGGTGATCCCGATTCACGAGGAGACCGACATCCTGGCCATGATGGCCGGGCTGTTCCCGCCGTCGTGCGATCTGTTCCTGTCCGACTTCGCGTTGGAAGACACCCTGCACAACAAGCTGCGGTATCAGGAACTGCTGGTGGAACTGGGGATCCCGGCGCTGAAGTTCCGTGCGATCACCGGCCCCGAGGACATCGCCGCGCTGGACTTCGACACCCCGTTCGCGGTCAAGCAGGCCTATTCGCGGGGGTCGCAGCACGTCTACAAGGCCTACCCCGGGGACACCCTCGAGCAGCTGACCTTCGATCCGACCAATCCGTGGATCGCCCAGGAATGGCTCGACGGCGACCGCTACTGCACGTATTCGGTCTGCCAGGACGGTGTCGTCTACGCCCACGCCACCTACCCGGTCAGCTACGCGATCGGGGGATCGTCGTGCCTGACCTTCGAACAGGTCGATCACCCCGGAGTCGAAGCCTGGGTCGCCGACCTGGTCGCGCGCACCGGCTTCACCGGTCACATCGGACTGGACTTCATCGAACACCCCGAACGCGGGCTGGTGACCATCGAAGCCAATCCGCGGGCCACCAGCGGGATCATGATGTTCTCGGCCGCCGACCGGGTCGACCGCGCCTTCTTCGGCGAGAACGACGGCGTGATCAAGCCGCAACCCGGCCGGGTCCGGATGATCGGTATCGGTATGGCGCTCTACGGCTGGCGTAAGGATTCGCTGCCGGGCAACAACTTCCGGCGCTTCTTCCGCGACTTCCGGGCCGCCGACGATGTGATCGCCGAGAAGGGCGACCTGGGGCCCGCGGTGATGCTGATCCCGGCCTACACCAACATCCTGGTGCACTCGATGCGCTACCGCGTCGGGCTGGCGGGCGGTTTCATGCACGACCACGAGTGGGACGGTCGCCAGATCTGATCCGGCGGCAGAAGTCGACGATCCGCACGGTCGCGGTGCGGTCCGGATCGAGCATCAGACCGCCGTGCGCCAGGCCGTTGACGGCCACGAACTGTGCGTTCGGGATCATCTCGGCGGCCGCCAGCGAGGTCTTCGGCGGAAAGAACAGGTCCTGCTCGTAGGCGATGACCAGGGTCGGCGCTTCGATGGCGGCCAGCCGCTCGCGCGTGGGCTCCCCGGCGACCATCCAGCTCTGGGAGGCGGCCAGCTGCCCGTGCCGGCCGTCCGGGGACGTCCACGAGGCGGGCCCGTTCAGCAGCATGTCCTTCCACACGCGCACGGTCTCGGCGTCCTGCAGCTGCGCGGTCGGCAGGGTGGTGATCAGGGTCTCGAAGGCTGCCACCGCGGCCGGGAGTTCGCCGAGCCGTTCGATCAGTTCCAGTTCCATCTCGTTGACCAGCCGGCCGATCTCCGAGGAGGCCAGACCGGCGCACAGCACCACCCCGCGGGCCAGGCCGGGCCGCAGCTCCAGGAGTGCTTGGGTCACGTAGCAGCCCATCGAATAGCCGACCAGGATCGCCTCGTCGACGCCGCAGTGGTCCAGCAGCAGTGCCGCATCCTGGGCCATCGTGGGCACATCGTAGGGCGGGGGCGGGGCGTCCGAGCCGGTCACTCCGCGCGCCGAATAGGAGATGACGCGGAAACCGGCCTCCAGCAGCCCCTGCGGGACGCCGGTGAACTGCCAGGTGGTCTGCGGCATACCCATCCCGGGGTTCAGCAGCACCACCGGGCCTTCGCCCTGGTCGCTGACGGTCAGCCCGATGCCGTTGGGAAGCTGCACGCGCTGGGTTTCGGCCACGACGCCGAGTTTAGGCCCTGTCTGCGCGGCCGTGTCCCCTCGCCGGGGCCCGGCCCGCAGGTGCATGATGGTGGGGTGATCGTTGTGGAGCACCTGGAGAAGAGATACGGCAGCCTGCTCGCGGTGGACGACGTCTCGTTCGCCGCGCTGCCCGGGCAGGTGGTGGGTTTCCTGGGACCCAACGGTGCCGGGAAGTCGACGACGCTGCGTATCCTCACCGGACTGACCCCGGCCACCTCGGGGACGGCGACCATCGGCGGATACCTCTACCGCGACATCCCGAACCCGGCGATGCAGGTCGGCACGCTGCTGGATGCGTCGGCGTTCCACAACGGGCGCACCGCCCGGGAGACGTTGCGGTTGAGCGCCCGCACCATGGGCCTGCCGGACAGGCGGGTGGATCAGCTGCTGGAGCTGGTGGGCCTGTCGTCGCAGGAGGCCGGCCGGCGGGTCAAGGACTATTCGCTGGGTATGCGGCAGCGGCTCGGCGTGGCCAATGCGCTGCTGGGAGATCCGGCGGTGCTGATCCTGGACGAGCCGGTCAACGGTCTGGACCCGGCGGGTATCCACTGGATGCGGGGCCTGCTGCGAGATTTCGCCGACTCCGGCGGCACCGTCCTGCTCAGCTCGCATCTGCTGCACGAGATCGAGTTGATCGCCGACCACATCGTGGTGATCGGCCAGGGCAGGGTGATGGCGCAGGGCCGGACCCGGGAGCTGGCCGGTACGCCGGACACCCAGGTGTCCTCGGTCGACGATGCGGCGCTGGCGGCGGCGTTGAGCGCGGCCGGTGTGACCAGCGGGCCGTCCCGCGACGGCGGACTGCAGGTGCAGGCCGAGCCGGCCCGGGTGGGCGCGGTGGCCGCCGAAGCCGGGATCGCGCTGACCGAACTGCGCCAGGGCGGCACCGGCAACCTGGAGCGGATGTACCTGGAACTGACCGCCGGCGCCCAGCGCGGTGCCGGCGGCATGCTGCCCGGTCAACCGGCGGCGCAGACCTACCCGCCGAGCACCTACCCACCCCAGCCGTATCCACCCCAGCCGTATCCACCCCAGCCGTATCCACCCCAGACCTATCCGCCCCAGACCTATCCGCCGGCCGCACCCGGCAGCACAGGAGGCCGAGCATGAGCGCCCCGACGGCCGCCCGCACGATCGACCCGAACGCGCCGGGAGTCCGGTTCGGCGCGCAACTGGCTGTCGAACTGCGCAAACTGGTCGACACCCGCGGACCGCAGGTGCTGCTGGGAATCCTGGCGCTGCTGTGGCTCGGGGTGATCGCGACGCTGTCGTTCGCCGGCAGCACGGTCTCCTTCGCCACCGGCGCCAACGGGTTCGGCGCGGTCACCCGGATCTTCGTCGGGGTGCTGGCGATCCTGCTGGTCACCAGCGAGTGGGGTCAGCGATCGGTGGTCTCGGCGTTCACCCTCGAACCGCGCCGGGAGCGGGTGATCGCCGCCAAGCTGGGCGCCGCACTGATCGCGGCGGGAGTGCTGCTGGGTCTGGGGCTGGCCCTGGCCGCACTGATCGCCGCGGTCCGCGGCGGCTCCTTCGGCGATGCGGCGCTGACCGTGCGCGGCGCCGGGATCCGGGCCCTGTTCGACGTCCTCATGGCCTTCGCGATGGGCCTGGCGATCCTGAACACCGCCGGGGCGATCGTCGGCTACATCGTGCTGCCCGAGATCCTGGTGCCGGTGCTGCTGCTCCTGATCTCGCTGCCGAGTGCGGACGACCTGAGCTCCGGCGGCACCGTCTACAACAAGATCGCGCCGTGGGTGTACCCGCAGGACAGTCTCAGCGCCCTGTCCGAAGCCGGAGCCGGCGGTCTGGCCTGGGCCAGAGTCCTGGTCTGCGCGGTGCTGTGGATCGGTCTGCCGGCGGTGATCGGGGTCTACCGGGTCATGTCCTCGGAAGTGAAGTGACCGCGCCGGGCCGGTAGCGGCCGCCGGCTGCTCAGACGGCTTCCATGATGATCGCCACGGACATGCCGCTGCCGGCGCAGATGGAGATCAGCCCGCGGCTGCCCGCACCCTTGTCGTGCAGCAGCTTGGCCATGGTCCCCACGATCCGGCCGCCGGTGGCGCCGAAGGGATGACCGGTGGCCAGCGAGCCGCCCCGCACGTTCAGCCGTGCGCGGTCGATCCGTCCCATCGGCTCCTCGCGGCCCAGTTCGGTGCGGCAGAAGTCGGCGTCGTCCCAGGCGGCCAGGGTGGAGAGCACCTGGGAGGCGAAGGCCTCGTGGATCTCGTAGTAGTCGAAATCCTGCAGGGTCAGCGCGTTGCGCCGCAGCAACTCGCTGACCGCATAGGCCGGGGCCATCAGCACCCCCTGGGTCTTGGGGTCGCCGTCGACGTAGTCGACCGCCCAGCTCTGCGCGTCGACGATGCGGGCCATCGGCGTCAGACCGCGCTGCTCGGCCCACTGCGCGGTACCCAGCAGCACCGCTGAGGCGCCATCGGTCAGCGTGGTCGAGTTGGCGGCGGTCATCGTCCCGTCGGGTCCGCCGAAGCACGGGGAGAGGCCGGCCAGTCGCTGCGCGGTCAGGCCGCGGCGCAGATTGTCGTCCTGGGCGAGCCCGGCGAACGGGGTCACCAGATCGTCGAGGAAGCCGTCGTCGTAGGCGGCGGCCAGACGGGCATGGGAGTTCAGGGCGATCTCGTCCTGGTCGGCGCGGGTCACACCCCAGGCCTCACCGGTGATCGCCTGGGCGGCCCCGGGAACCAGGTCGGTGCGGCGCTCACTGGGGCTGGGGATGTCGAAGTCCAGCGATAACGGGAGCCCGGCGGCCAGTTTCAGCCGTTCGGCGATGCCGGCGGCGGCATTGATCTTGACCAGCCGCCCGCGCAGCCGCGGACCGAAGCCGATCGGCGGATCGGAGGTGGTGTCGGCGCCGCAGGCGACCCCGGACTCGATCTGGCCGCAGGCGATCTTGTTGGCGATGTGCACCACGGTCTGCCCGCCGGTGGCGCACTGCTGCTGCAGGTCGACGGTCGGGGTGGAGCGGGCGATCGCGGTGTCCAGCAGCGCCTCCCGGGTGAGGCTGTGATCGCGGGCCAGTTTCACCACGGCGCCGCCGGCCACCTCGCCCAGGTGGGCACCGGCCAGACCGTACCGCTCCGCCAGGCCGTCGAGGGCGGCGGTGAGCATGGACTGGTTGGTCTGCTCCAGGTACGCGCCGTTGGAGCGTGCGAACGGAATCCTGTTGGCGCCCAACACGTATACGGGAGCCAGCTGCGGCGTAGACACGGACCGTGACATTACCTGGTGGCATCGTCGGACCCCCTACCGGTGGGAAACCCTCCCGCGTCCGCGCGGTCCCCGATAGCGTCCTGAAGCGTGAGTGCGCTGACTGATCTTCTGAGCCCGGATGCCATCGCGCTGGACGTCGCAGCAGACGACTGGCAGGAGGCCGTCGCCGCCGCGGGAGTCCTGCTGACCGAGACCGGAGTGGCCACCGAGCAGTACACCGTCGAGATGATCGACACGGTCCTGGAGAAGGGGCCGTACATCGTGATCGCCCCCGGCTTCGCCTTCGCCCACGCCCGCCCGTCGCCGGCGGTGCTGCGCACCGGGCTGTCGTGGGTGCGGCTGGCCCGGCCGGTGGCCTTCGGGCACCCCACCAACGATCCGGTGGACCTGGTCGTTGCGCTGGCGGCCACCGATGCCAAGGCACACACCACCGCGATGGCCGAGCTGGCGAAGGTGATCGGCGACGCGGACCGCCGGGCCGCCCTGGAAGGGGCGCAGAGCCCGGCGCAGGTGCTCGACGTCCTCGAGGGCACCGCCTCGGCGCCGCC
>NZ_BANT01000061.1 GCF_000333015.1 Gordonia hirsuta DSM 44140 = NBRC 16056
CCGGCGGGGTGATCGCGGAGGTACCGGCCACCGCCCGGGCCGGCGCCTGCGCCGCGATCGGGGGCTGCTGGACCGACCACTGCTGCGGGGTCAGCAGTGCGGCGGCGGCCGCGGTGTCGAACGCCAGCAGACCGGCGATCACCGGAGCGCCGGCGCGCAGTGCGGCGGCGGCCTGATCGACCGAGTCGTAGGTCGCGGCGACCCCGGTACCGCGCACCATGCCCGCAGGCCGGGAAAGCAGGAAGCTCGTGGCGGTCACTACCTCACAGTACTGACCGGCGCAAAGGGGTTCTGCTCACGGTGGGCGCAATTGTTCTCTTCTGCCGGGCCGATGCGGCACAGTGTTCGGCAGGTCACGAGAACCAGCGGAAAGCCCCGGCTAGCTGGTCGGCAACCCTCCGTCGCGGTGGGGTGCTCCGGGTGACGACCTGGCCGCCGGCCGACCGGTCGCGGCAAGCGCGATACACCGAGGAGTACCCGCCATGACCGCTGTTCTGGACACCGCTGTTCCGGGCACCGACACCAGCACCCCGACACCCCTGGCCGAGCCGGTGGCGTTCGATCCGGGTCCGGCACCGGGGATCACCTCCCTGGCGCCGGTGGTCGGCGGCGACCAGACCGTGAGGACCGCCTCCGGTGCGCAGGTGCGGTACGCCAACTTCGACTACGCGGCCAGCTCCCCGGCGCTCACCGAGGTCGCCGAGGTGTTCACCCAGGCGCTGGGCCAGTACGCCAGCGTGCACCGCGGTGCCGGGCAGTTCTCGCAGATCACCACCGCCCGCTACGAGCAGGCCCGCGAGACGGTTCGCCGATTCCTCGGCGGTCGCGCCGACGACACCGTCGTGTTCACCCGGAACACCACCGACGCGATCAATCTGGCCGCGCACGTGCTGCCCGCCGACGGTGACGTGGTGGTCCTGGACATCGAGCACCACGCCAACCTGCTGCCGTGGCAGCGCACCGGCCGCGCCCGCGTGGTCGTGGCCCAGCCGACCTTCGCGCAGACGGTCGAGGCGCTCGACGCCGAACTGGCGCGCAAACCGGCGGCGCTGCTGGCGGTGACCGCCGCGTCGAACGTCACCGGCGAGGTCCTGCCGATCCGCACCCTCACCGCACTGGCCCACCGGCACGGCGCCCGCATCCTGATCGACGCCGCCCAGCTGGTGTCGCACCGGCCGATCTCCCTGGCCGGCTACGGCGTGGACTACCTGGTCTTCTCCGGCCACAAGGTCTACGCGCCGTTCGGCGCCGGTGTGCTGATCGGCCGGAAGGACTGGCTCGACGATGCGCCGCCGTACCTCGTCGGGGGCGGCGCGGCGGCGCACGTCGACCTGTCCGACGGTGCCGACTGGCACACCGGCCCGGCTCGGCACGAGGCGGGCAGCCCCAATGTGCTGGGCGCCGTGGCGATCGCTGCGGCCACCGAGGCGATCCGCGGTATCGGTTTCGAGCTGATCGGCTACCACGAACGCGACCTGTTGACTCGGCTGGATGAGGGGTTAGCCGAGTTGGACGGGGTCACGCCGCTGCAGATCTTCGATGATCTGCACGACCGCGTCGGCATCGCCGGGTTCTCCGTCGACGGCCGGCCCGCCCGGGAGGTCGCCGAATACCTCAGCGACCATCACGGCATCGGGGTGCGGGACGGAAAATTCTGTGCGCACCCGTTGCTCACCCGGCTGGGGCATCCCGACGGTGCGGTCCGAGTCAGCTTCGGCCTGGGCAGCAGCTCCGAGGACGTCGACCGGCTGCTGGCCGCACTCGCCGAGTTCCTCGGCTGAGCGGCACCGCCGCACACGCGACGAGGCCCCGCACAATCGGGGTGTGGATCGTGCGGGGCCTCGTCGTCGTACCGGCCGGCCGGCTCAGCGGCCGTAACGGACCACCGCGGCTTCGGCGACCTTGATGGCCTGCTCCTTGCCGACCCAGCCGCCGGGGGTGACGGTCTTACCGGGCTCGAGGTCCTTGTAGCGCTCGAAGAAGTGCGCGATCGCGTTGAGCTCGAACTCGCTGACATCGCCGATGTCCTGGATGTGGTCCCAGCGGGGGTCGCCGGCGGGCACGGCGAGCAGCTTGTCGTCGCCGCCGGCCTCATCGGTCATGGTGTACATGCCGACCACGCGCGCACGCACGATCACACCGGGGTAGACGGACTCGGGCAGCAGCACCATCGCGTCCAACGGGTCGCCGTCCTCGCCGAGGGTGTGGTCGATGAAGCCGTAGTCGGCCGGGTAGCCCATCGAGGTGTAGAGGTAGCGATCCAGGTAGATCTTGCCGGTCTCGTGGTCGATCTCGTACTTGTTGCGAGTCCCCTTGGGGATCTCGATGGTGACCTCGAACTCCATGCGTTCGTCTCCTCGGTGGTTGGTCGCGATCTGTGTCGGGCATTAACGATACTGTGGGAACGGTCAACGCTGCGCAGGGAGCCGGAAGTCCGGCCGACTGCGGGTAGGGGAGAAGGTGAAGGGGCTCGAGGTGGCGACGACCAAGCCCGGCCGGCGCCGGTGGCGCGCGGTGCTGCTCACGACGCTGAGTCTGCTGCTGGCGGCGGCCCTGGCCCTCGGCGGATTCCTGGCCTACAACTGGTACTACCTGCAGCCCGAGCCGGTCCCGGCCGGTACGCCCGCGCAGCCGGCGGCCGCGAGTGTGGACCCCCGTATCCGCCCGGTGGTGCCCACCGCCCCCGCACCGACCCCCGAGGGGGTGGCCGCGGCGCTGCGCAGCGGACTGCGTGATCCGGCGCTGGGCAAACTCACCGGCATGGTCACCGATCCGCTGACCGGTGCGACCCTGTGGACCCGGAACCCGGACGAGCCGCGCACCCCCGCGTCCAACGCCAAGATCCTCACCGCGGCGGCGGTGCTGGAACAGCTCGATCACAGTGCCCGGCTGCACACCGAGGTGGTCGCCGGCCGGGACGGTCAGGTGATCCTGGTCGGCGGCGGCGATCCGACCCTGACGGTGCAGCCCGAGGGCGCCGACACGCTCTACACCGATGCCCCCCGCATCACCGAGCTGGCCGCTCAGCTCGAGCGAACCGGAACGACGATCACCTCGGTGGCCGTCGCGCCGAGTTCGTTCACCGGCCCGGCGATGGAACGCACGTGGGACGTCGACGACATCGCCGGCGGAGACATCGCCCCGATCACCTCGCTGATGGTCGACGGTGCCCGCACCGATCCGCTCGACGAGTTCTCCCCGCGTTCGGAAGAGTCGGCCATGGATGCCGGCCGCGCCCTGGCGCAGGCGCTCGGCCTGCACGGGAAGGTCGTCGAGGCCACGCCGGCGCGATCGGCGAAGGTGCTGGCGACGGTGCAGTCCGCCCCGCTGAGCACCCGCGTCGGCGACATGATGCGGCGCAGCGACAACGTCTTGGCCGAGACCCTGGCGATCGAGCTGTCGATCGCCACCGGTGGTCCGGCGACGATCGCCGGGGGTGCGGCCGCGGTCCTGAAGGTGCTGCGCGACAAGGGATTCGACACCACCGGCACCGTGCTGCGGGATGCCTCCGGGCTGTCCACGGCCGACCGCGTGCCGGCGCGGCTGCTCGATCAACTGGTCTCGGCGGCGGCCGGTGACCGCCACCCGGCACTGCGGCCGATGCTCGACACCTTCCCGGTCGCCGCGGGCACCGGCACCCTGGCCGACCGGTTCCCGACGGGCAATCCCGGCGCCGGATGGGTGCGCGCCAAGACCGGCACGCTGACCGGGGTCAGCTCACTGACCGGGATCGTTCAGACCGTCGACGGCCGGGTGCTGACGTTCGCCCTGATGTCCGGCGGCACCTCGCCCGCCGATGCGCGGCCGGCGCTGGACGATCTGGCCGGAGCCCTGCGGGAGTGCGGGTGCCGCGGCTGAGACCGCCGGACCCG
Source organism: Gordonia hirsuta DSM 44140 = NBRC 16056 (assembly GCF_000333015.1). Taxonomy (GTDB): domain Bacteria; phylum Actinomycetota; class Actinomycetes; order Mycobacteriales; family Mycobacteriaceae; genus Gordonia; species Gordonia hirsuta. The sequence continues at coordinate 3,873 of NZ_BANT01000061.1, forward strand.
TACTGTGGCGTACGAGCAGTGGACTCGCCGATTCTTCGGTGACAGGCAAGATCCGGACAGGAGAGCGCACGTGGTGACCGACGCTGAGTCGCAGGTCGACGGCCCGCCGATCGACGACGAGCAGACCGACGGCGACGACGCCGTCGGTGCCAACATCGACTGGGCCCTGGCCGCCTCGCTGGGCCGCAGGATCGCCCGGCCCGGTCCCCGGGTCACCCGGTACACGATGGACTACGCCCACGCCGAACTCGCCGAGGCCTCCCGCCGTGCAGAAGCCCCCGTCCGCGAGGTGACCGGACTGGCCGACGGGCTGCCGGTGCCGGCCGCGCGCATCCTCGATCGCGCCGGCTGGATCGACGCGGCCGCGACCTCGATGCCGGCGATGCTCGGCATCGAGGACCAGTCGCGCGGAGTGATGGGCAAGGTGTCGGGGGTGCAGGCGGCCGGACTGCTGGCGTTCCTGTCCAGCGCGATCCTGGGCCAGTACGATCCGTTCTCCCCGGATGCGCAGACCGGGGAACCGGGTGTGCTGATGCTGGTGGCGCCGAACATCATCGCCGTCGAACGTCAGCTGCGGGTGGTCCCCGCGGATTTCCGGCTGTGGGTGTGCCTGCACGAGGTGACCCATCGGGTGCAGTTCTCAGCCAACCCCTGGCTCACCGGCTACATGCAGGACAACGTCGCGGTGCTGACCAGCGAGGCCGGCGAGTCGATGGGGGATCTGGTGGGCCGGATCTCCGAATCGGTCCGCGGCGGACGCCAGCGCGAGAAGGGCATCATCGGGTTGATGCAGCTGTTGCAGACCCCCGAACAGTTCGAGGCCTTCGAACAGATGATGGTGCTGGGCACCCTGCTGGAAGGGCATGCCGACCACGTGATGGATGCGGTGGGCCCGGCGCATGTGCCCACCGTGGCCACCATCCGCGCCGCCTTCGATAAACGACGGACCCGGCCGCAGAATCCGCTGGCCCGGATCATGCGCGCGCTGATCGGGATGGACGCGAAGATGGCCCAGTACATCCGGGGCAAGGCATTCGTCGACGCGGTGGTCGGGGAGGTCGGGATGGCGGCATTCAACACCGTGTGGACTTCACCGGAGACCATGCCGACCATGGCCGAGATCGGCGAGCCGGCCGACTGGATCGCCCGGGTGCTCTGACCGGCGTGCGTTCGCCCGCCCAGCAGGAACTGATCGGTGCGGTGCGCGGCTTCGCGCAGAGGTATCTGCCGGACCGGCGGGTGTGCGTGGGACTGTCCGGCGGTGCGGACTCACTCGCGCTGACCGCGGCCGCCCTGCGCGCCGGACTGGAGGTGACGGCGCTGGTGGTCGATCACCGGCTGCAGGAGGGGTCGGCGATCGTCGCCGAACGCGCGGCCGAGACGGCCCGGGCACTCGGCGCCCAGGCCCGGGTGCTGACGGTCGACGTGACCGGTCCCGGCGGACCGGAGGCCGCTGCCCGCACCGCCCGCTACGGCGCACTCGAGGAGGCACGAGCCGGGGGGCCGGTGCTGCTGGGTCACACCCTCGACGACCAGGCCGAAACGGTGCTGCTGGGTCTAGGCCGCGGCTCCGGTGCGCGGTCGCTGTCGGGGATGGCGCCCTGGCGTGCCCCGTGGGGCCGGCCGTTGCTGCCGGTGCGGCGTGCCCGGACGCGGCAGGCGTGCGCGGACTGGGGGATCAGTGTCTGGGACGATCCGCACAACGACGATCCCCGGTTCACCCGGGTCCGGCTGCGCCGCGAGGTGCTGCCGCTGCTGGACGAGGTGCTCGGCGGCGGTGTGCCGGCGGCTCTGGCGCGCACCGCCGATCAGCTGCGCGCCGACACCGAGGCGCTGGACGTGCTCGCCGTACAGTTGCTGACCGAGGCTCGCTCCGACGACGGCCTCGATGCACACAAGCTCGCTGCGGCGCCGGCCGCAGTGTGCACCCGCGCCGTGCGCTCCTGGTTGCTCGAGATCGGTGCGGCCGAACCGGGTGCACGCACGGTGGCGCAGGTCGAAGCGTTGATCGCCGACTGGCACGGCCAGGGCCCGGTAGCGGTCGGCGGAGATGCGGAAGCCCGCCTCGTCGTGACGAGGCGGGCTTCGCTGCTGCGGGCGGACAGAGCCGCGCGGTAGGCGCCGGTTCTTCTCCGGCTTGGCTCTACTGCTCGGACCCTACTTCTTGGGCTGTTGCTTCTTGGGCTGCTGATTCTTCTGTTCGGGCTTCGGCTTGGACCCGCCGGGCTTCTGCTTGCCCTGCTTCTTCTGGTTCTTCTGCTGCTCGAGCAGATCTTGCCGCATCTGCCAGCTCAGGTACGCCATGCCGCCCGCAGCAGCGCCGCCGGCGAGGGCACCGCCGACCACCGTGAATGGGACCAGAACAATGCCGATTCCGGGCAGGAGGCCGGCAAGGGCGAAGCCGATCGTCAGGCCGCTCATTGCGCCGCCGAAGGCGCCGCCCGCGGCAGCACCGGCGATGGCGAGGTATGGGGGCTCTGCGGCGACCTGATGCTTCACCGCGTCGAGGACCTCGGGCTTGGTGGCGGCCGAGCGGGAGACGTCGGTCGAGGGGGCGAGACGGACCTTGTTGCCGGAGACGGTCGCGTCGATCGGGTAGGTGCGACTGTCTGCCCCGATGTAGCTCAGAGGCGTGGTTTCGACCACCGCGCCGGCCTTGTTGCGGAAGATCAGGGCTCCGTTCTCGATGGCGGCGGTGCCGCCGGAGACCAGAGCTTCGACCCCGTTGCCCTTCGTGGTGGCTTCGACGGTGACGCCGTTGTTGGTGGCTCGCTGGCTGCCCGGGCCGGCCGACGCGGGGCTGACCGTGAGTGGTAGCAGCCCGATGACGGCGATGAGAGCGATGAGGATGCGCCGCCAGGACGCGCGCAGTAGGTATGTCATGCACGTCACGTTAAGGCGTCTATCAGGTTTCAAATCGATAGAAATCGCCGTGAAGCCGTCGATCGCGACAAAGTGCATCCGCCTGGATGTCACTAGATCTGGGACGAAACCGGCTATCTGTGTCAATCGGGGATCGGGCCGAGTGCGGCTGACGGTCGTTCCCTGATCAGCAGTACTGTCGCTTGAAAGGCTTGTTGATGGTGTCGAAGTAGCGGGTGAAGGTGCCGTTTGCGGCAGCGCCGCCGAACCCGATCGCTACGCCGATCAGCGTCCCGATGGGAATGCTCATCCCTACCGAGAACAGGGCGAGGATCGCCCCGACGCCGGCGCCGATCAGGCCTCCGATCGCGGAGGAGACACCCAGTTCGGTAGCCAGCTTTGTCAGTGCCTCCTGGTCGCGCTGGGCGCGGGTCTGCGGACCGCAGACGATCTCGTTCGGCTTGCGCTTGCGGACCTGTGTGCGGGCGACCTTCGACGGGGTCAGCGTGGCGGTGCGGCCCTGCACCACGGCGGCGACGTCGTACTCGGCCTTGTTCGGGGCGACGAAGGTCAGGTTGTACTTGTCCAGGGTCTTGCCGGCGTTGTTGCGGAACACCAGGTAGCCGTCCTCGACAGCCATGCTGCCGCTGGCGACCTTGACGACCAGGTCGTTCTGGTTGCGCTCCACGGTCGCGTCGATGGAGCTGCTCGTCGGTGCGGCCGAGGCGGAATTGACCCCGGCCATCAGTGGCAGGGCGGTGGTCACGGCGATCAGTGCGATGAACAGGCGGCGGATCTGGCGCATGGTTTTCCTGTTTTCCTTATCGGTGGGTCGTGAGGATCCGCGTGAGTGGTTCATCACGTTCTGCGTCGACGATTTTACTTTTGCGTGACCGGCCCGATAAGCCCCAAAAAGCAGGCCACCCATTCAAGGGACACGATCGGATGACGCGCGGCGCACGACTTCACAACAGTCACTCCAGTTGTCTCCTGCACGGTCCTGTCCGGCCGTTCTCGGGCGATGTGGGAAACTAGTGGCCGTGGCGCATGGGTACCCGGATACGGACATCGAGCAGATCCTCATCACGCAGGAGCAGATCGCGGAACGCACCGCGGAGATGGCGCAGCGGATCGGTGAGCGATATTCCGATACGCCCGAAGACCTCATCCTGATCGGCGTCCTCAAGGGCGCGGTCATGTTCATGACCGATCTGTCGCGGGCGCTGCCGATCCCCAACCAGATGGAGTTCATGGCGATCAGCAGCTACGGCTCGTCGACGTCGTCGTCGGGTGTGGTGCGCATCCTCAAGGACCTGGACCGCGATATCGCCGGACGCGATGTGCTGATCGTCGAGGACATCATCGATTCGGGTCTGACGCTGACCTGGTTGATGAAGAACCTGGCCACCCGTTCCCCGCGGTCGCTGGAAGTGGTGACGCTGCTGCGTAAGCCGGCCGCCGTCTCGCTGCCGGTGCAGGTCTCCGACGTCGGTTTCGACATCGAGAACGCCTTCGTCATCGGCTACGGTCTCGATTGCGCCGAACGCTACCGGGACCTGCCCTTCGTCGCCCGCCTGAACCCGGAGGTCTACTCCGGCTGATCCCGGGCGTTCGCCGAACGGGAACAGAATCGGGTTCGCCCGACGTTGACAGGTAGCCTGCGTATAGCGAGCTCGCCGTCGCGAGTGAAACGGGAAGGACAAAGGTCCGCGCACGAACCAGTGGGGGGCGTCGCGCGCGGCCGCGCGTAACAGCATGAACCGAAAGAAGCTCTACCGGAATCTGGCCATCGTGGCCGTGATCATCTTCGCCCTGTGGGGTTTCTCCGCCCTCCGTTCCGATAGCGGCGAATGGACCGGCGTGGACACCTCGGTCGCGATGGCCCAGCTCAACGAGAAGAACACCAAGTCCATCCAGATCGACGACCGCGAACAGCGCCTGCGCATCGAGACGAACAAGGCCGTCAAGGTCGACGACGAAGACGTCACCAAGATCGAGGCGAACTACCCGTCCGGCGTCTCACCGCGCATCTTCACCGCCGTCACCGACACCGGTGCGCCGTACCAGACCAACATCACCAAAGAGTCGGGGATCTGGCAGTCCCTGATCATCTTCGTGCTGCCGATGATCATCCTGTTCGGTCTGTTCTTCTTCGTGATGAGCCGCATGCAGGGCGGCCGCGGCGGCATGATGGGCTTCGGCAAGTCCAAGGCCAAGCAGCTCACCAAGGACATGCCCAAGACCACGTTCGCCGACGTCGCCGGCGCCGATGAGGCCGTCGAGGAACTCGACGAGATCCGCGACTTCCTGCAGAACCCGGCCCGCTACCAGGCGCTGGGCGCCAAGATCCCCAAGGGTGTGCTGCTGTTCGGCCCGCCCGGAACCGGTAAGACGCTGCTGGCCCGGGCCGTCGCCGGTGAGGCCGGGGTGCCGTTCTACACGATCTCCGGCTCGGACTTCGTGGAGATGTTCGTCGGTGTCGGCGCCTCCCGGGTGCGCGACCTGTTCGAGCAGGCCAAGGCCAACAGCCCGTGCATCATCTTTGTCGACGAGATCGACGCCGTCGGCCGCCAGCGCGGCGCCGGCATGGGCGGCGGTCACGACGAGCGCGAGCAGACGCTGAACCAGTTGCTGGTGGAGATGGACGGTTTCGGTGAACGCTCGGGCGTCATCGTCATGGCTGCCACCAACCGCCCCGACATCCTGGACCCGGCGCTGCTGCGCCCGGGCCGCTTCGACCGGCAGATTCCGGTGGGCAACCCCGATATCGCCGGCCGGCGGGCCATTCTGGGCGTGCACGCCAAGGGCAAGCCGATCGCCCCCGACGCCGACCTGGACGGTCTGGCCAAGCGCACCCCCGGCATGTCCGGTGCGGACCTGGCCAATGTCATCAACGAGGCCGCGCTGCTGACCGCCCGCGAGAACAAGTCCGTGATCACCGGGGAACTGCTCGAAGAAGCCGTCGACCGGGTGATCGGCGGTCCGCGCCGCAAGAGCCGGGTGATCAGCGAACACGAGAAGAAGGTCGTGGCCTACCACGAGGCCGGGCACACCCTGGCCGCCTGGGGCACCCCCGACCTGGATCCGATCTACAAGGTCACCATCCTGGCCCGCGGCCGCACCGGCGGTCACGCCTTGGCCGTCCCGGAGCAGGACAAGGACGTGATGACCCGCTCGGAGATGATCGCCCGCCTGGTGATGGCGATGGGCGGTCGTGCCGCCGAAGAGCTCGTCTTCCACGAGCCGACCACCGGTGCCAGCTCCGATATCGATCAGGCGACCAAGATCGCCCGGGCGATGGTCACCGAATACGGCATGAGCGGTCGCCTCGGCGCGGTCCGGTACGGCCACGAGCAGGGCGATCCCTTTATGGGTCGCGGCGGCCTGGGCGGAGGCACCCCGGAGTATTCGGCCGGGGTGGCCGCCGAGATCGACGAGGAGGTGCGCCGGCTGATCGAGGCCGCGCACACCGAGGCCTGGCGCATCCTCGATACCCACCGCGACGAGCTCGATGCGCTGGCCGCGGCGCTGCTGGAGCGGGAGACGCTGGTCCGCAAGGATCTCGAGGAGATCCTCGCCGACGTCGACAAGCGCCCGCGGATGACCGAGTTCAGCGAATTCGGGCAGCGCACACCCAGCACCAAACCGCCGATCAAGACGCCGGGCGAGCTGGCGATCGAGCGCGGCGAGCCGTGGCCGCCGGTGCCCGAACCGGTACCGGTGGGCGCCCAGCCCGTGGAGTCCACGCCGTATCCGGTCCAGCCGCATCCGACGCAGCCGCAGTACCCGTCGCCGGCGCAGCAGTACCCGGGCCAGCAGCCGCCGCCGGCCGGCTACCCGTACCCGAATGAGCCGGTCAACGGCTCGGGGCAGCCTCCGGCCGGTCCACAGCCCGGTGGTCAGCACCAGGCGGGCCACCCGCAGCAGCCCGGGCAGCCCCCGTACGGGCAGCCCCAGCAGCCCGGGCAGCCCCCGTACGGTCCGCCGTCCGGGGAGCAACCCCAGTACGGCCGGCCGTATCCTGGACCGCCGCAGCAGCAGTCCGGCGGCACCTGGCCCGACTACGGGGCCCCCCGCGATTGGCAGGCCCCGGGCTGGCCGCCGGCTGACGACCCGCGCAACAACTGATCCCCGGAGGATTCGTTCAAAGATGAGTGACGACGAGCAGTTGATCACCGCCGAGGGGCGGGTGTTCGACCAGGCCCGCGCCGAAGCCGCGGTGCGCGAGCTGCTGCTGGCGGTCGGGGAGGACCCCGACCGGGAGGGGCTGCGCCGCACACCCGAGCGGGTGGCCCGGGCCTACCGTGAGGTCTTCGGCGGGCTGTACACCGAGCCGGCCGAGGTGCTCGCGACCGTCTTCGACGAAGACCACCGCGAACTGGTGCTGGTCAAGGACATCCCGATGTACTCCACCTGCGAGCACCATCTGGTGTCTTTCCACGGTGTCGCGCACGTGGGCTACATCCCCGGTGACACCGGGCAGGTGACCGGACTGAGCAAACTGGCCCGGCTGGTGGATCTGTACGCCCGCCGGCCGCAGGTACAGGAGCGACTCACCAGCCAGATCGCCGACGCGATGATGGACCGACTCTCCCCACGCGGGGTGATCGTGGTGATCGAGGCCGAACACCTGTGCATGGCCATGCGCGGTATCCGTAAACCCGGCTCCAGCACGACGACCTCGGCGGTGCGCGGGATCTTCCAGACCAGTGCGGTCTCGCGCGGTGAAGCCCTCGATCTGATCAATCGCTGACGTGAACCGCGGCCGGGCACTGGTGATGGGTGTCCTGAACGTGACCGCCGATTCGTTCTCCGACGGCGGCCGCTATCTGGACACCGAGGCGGCCCTGGCCCACGGCCGCGCTCTGGCGGCGGCCGGCGCCGACATCGTCGACGTCGGCGGCGAATCCACCCGGCCCGGTGCCGACCGCATCGACCCGGAGGTGGAGACCGCCCGCATCGTGCCGGTGGTCCAGGGGCTCAGCGCCGAGGGGATCGCCGTGTCGGTCGACACCATGCGGGCTTCCGTGGCCGCCGCCGCCGTCGACGCCGGTGCCGCGTACGTCAACGACGTCTCCGGCGGCCGCGCAGACCCGCAGATGGCGGCCGTCCTCGCCGACTCCGGACTGCCCTGGATCCTGATGCACTGGCGGCCGTCGGGCAGCGAGGGCGAACGCTATTTCACCCATCGGCACGACGACGCCGACGGCTACCGCGATGTGGTCGCCGAGGTCTCCGGTGAGCTGCTGGCCCAGGTGGATGCCGCCGTGGCCGCCGGGGTGGACCCGGACCGGCTGATCCTGGACCCGGGGCTGGGTTTCGCCAAGACCGCCGAGCACAACTGGGCGCTGCTGCATGCCCTGCCCACTCTCGTCGGACTGGGATTCCCGGTCCTGATCGGCGCCTCCCGCAAACGGTTCCTGGGTTCGCTGCTGGCCGCCGGCGGCGTCGAGCGCGATTCGCTCGGCCGGGACGTCGCCACCGCCGCGGTCTCGGCGCTGGCCGCTGCCGGCGGGGCCTGGGGTGTCCGCGTGCACGATGTCGCGGCCAGCCGTGATGCGGTGGCCGTGGCGGCCGCCTGGACGGCCGACGGACCGAGAGGAGAACAACGTGGCTGATCGGATCGAACTGAGGGGGCTGCGGGTACGCGGCCACCACGGCGTCTTCGACCACGAACGGCGCGACGGTCAGGACTTCCTGATCGACATCACCTTGTGGCTGGATCTGCGGCCGGCCGCACTGAGCGACGAGCTCGCCGACACCGTCGATTACGGCGCACTGGCGCAGCTGGCGCACGATATCGTCGCCGGCCCCCCGCGCGATCTGATCGAGACCGTGGGCGCTGAGATCGCCGACCGCGTGATGACCAGCGATCCACGCATCTCCGCCTGCGAGGTGACCGTCCACAAACCCTCGGCGCCGATCCCCCTGACCTTCGACGATGTGGCCGTGGTGACCCGGCGTTCGGCCAAGACCCCGCCCCGCGCACGATGATCAGCCGCGCAGTCCTGTCGGCCGGTTCCAATATCGGCGACAGCCGGGCCCACCTGGCCGGGGTGGTCTCGGCGCTGGGGGAGCGGGCGGTCGCCGTCTCGAGCCTGTATGCGACGCCGCCGTGGGGAGGGGTGGAACAGGACGACTTCCTCAATCAGACGATCATCGCCGAAGGCGAGTTGACCCCGGCGCAGTGGCTGGACTTCTGCCACGAGTGCGAGCAGGCCGCGCTGCGGGTCCGTCGGGTGCGCTGGGGTCCGCGCACCCTGGACGTGGACGTGATCTCGGTCGCGGTCGACGGGGTCGTCGTTCAGTCGGCCGATCCGGACCTGACCCTGCCGCATCCGCGCGCCGCCGAGCGGGCCTTCGTGCTGGCGCCGTGGCTGGAGATCGACCCGGAGGCCGCACTGTGGACCCCGGACGGCCCCCGACCGGTCGCCGATCTGCTCGCCGCGCTCCCGGCCGCCGACCGGGACGGGGTGCGTCGGCTGGAGCAGCC
>NZ_BANT01000060.1 GCF_000333015.1 Gordonia hirsuta DSM 44140 = NBRC 16056
CGTGGCGCGTGCGGCGGCGCCGTCGACTGCGGCCTCGGTGCTGCCGGTGCGCAGCACCACCCGCAGATCGGCGATCGGCGCGGTGAGCAACTCGGCGGCCCGGCTGTCGCCGGCCTCCCGGCGCTGGACGATCTCCACGCACGCATGCTCGGTATCGATGCGGGCGTTGAGGACCGAGATGGCCAGCGACGAGGCGTCGCAGTCCACGTGCCGTGCGGTGGCGAAGCGCGACTGCCACCCCGTGATCGCCAGACCGACCTGATCGATACGACGCAGATCCTGACGCAGCACCGGCAGTGCCGGGGGACCGGCGGTGGTGGCGGTGCCCAGTGCCGCGACGCAGGCCCCGCGCAGCTGGGCCAGCAGCAGGGCGATCTGATGGTGCGGCCGGTCGGAGACGGTGACCAGGCGCAGCAGCAGCACCGAGCCGACCGCGCACGCGGCGATGGCGAAGAACTGCGGCAGCTGCGCGAACGTCGGCCGCAGGAAGAGGGCGAAGAAGTAGCCGAGGAAGGCGACCATGCCCATCGCGGTGTAGCGCGGCCCGAAGCGCCGCACCCAGGTCGCCAGCCCGCCGACGACGATGAATCCGACGATCTCCACCGGACGCCGCCCCGACAGCGCAGTGGCCAGGGTCAGGGACGCCACCACCGGCAGGATCAGCAGCGCCGTGGTGAGGAGACGTTCGCGGCTGGTGGCGCCCTTAGCGACCAGGCCGGTCTGCAGCGCCAAGAAGGTACCCACGGCCATCAGAGCGTGATCGGCGTGGGCGAAGGTCACCATCAGCCAGGCGCAGAAGGCGCTCAGCAGCACGGCCGACGCCACGATCGAGGCGTTCGTCAGGCGCACCCGGCCCGGATCGGCGGCGACCAGCCGCGGCCGGTGCGTCCGCAGGCGCCCGGCGCCACCGGCGTTCATCGCTGTTCCCGCAGCGTCGCCAGACGCAGCATCGCCCAATTGACACGCGAGAGCATCAGCATGGTCTGGGTGATCGCCGAGCGCGGGCTGCCGCCGAGCTGTTCGCTGAGATCCAGGACGGTCGTCTCCTCGGGGTCGACGTCGACACGGGTGTGCTCGAGCAGGGCGGTACGGGCGGCCGCGGCACCGGCGCTCACGTGGGCGACGGCCTCGTGGAAACTGGCCTGCTGATCGACGGTCAACGCGGGGGCCGCCGGTTCACGCATCCGATGCAGGGCCGCCTGGGCGGCATGATCGGCGGCCCGGGCACCCACGCCGGTCAGGTACCTCAGTTCGCCGGCTCGTGACCAGCGGCCGGGAGTGTAGGCCGGATAGAGCATTCCGATATCGGCGGTGAACCGGGCGTGTGCCGCATCGAGGTGGTCGGTGGCGGCCAGCAGCGCCGGCGGATCGACGGTGCCGGTCACGGTCTGCTCGATCTGCGTCAGCAGGGCGGCCAGGGCATCGAAGTAGCCGTTGATGGCCGCGGCCAGGGCGGGCCGGGGACTGATGGAGAACACCAGGAAGGCGCACGCCACACCCACGGCCGCGCCGGCGGCGGTCTCCTCCACGCGGACGGTGAGCAGGTGCGGGTGCAGGATGCCGAGCAGTCCGTAGACCGCCACCAGCAGCAGCGTCGAGAAGAAGGCGCCGAGCCACTGCCGGACCGGCCCGAAGTACAGTGCGCCGAAGACGCTGACCAGCGCCAGCGCGATGTGCCAGAGCGACGGTCCGGACAGGGCCACCCCGACGACGAAGCCGACGGCGACGGCGCCCAGGGTTCCGGCGACCCGGTGCCAGGCCCGGTGCAGGACCGTCGTCCGGGTGGTGCTGCCCACGAAGATCAGGAAGGCGGCCATCACCGCCCAGTACCAGCGAGAGGCATCGATCGATTCGCCGACGAGTGCGGCCAGACCGGCGGCGAGCATCGCCTGGACCGCCAGCCGCCCGATGTGTTCGGGCGCCGGGCGCGGGGGCGAAGGCTTCTCGGCCGGGGTGACCACCCGCCGCCGATGGCTCAAGTCCACAGCACGCAGGCGCTGGTGGGCCAGGGTGGCCCGGGCGATCAGGATGGCGGTCAACTCGACCGGATCGGTGTCGTCGGCGTCGGCCAGGAGCTGATCGGCGCGGGCGGCGGCCGCCGCCGTAGCGGCCGGATCGGGATGGCGCGACAACACGGTCGTCAGATCGTCCAGCGGCGCGGTCAGCCGGGCAGGCAGCCGGCCCTCTCGGCGGATCAGGTTGGCGATCTCCAGGGCGGCGTGCTCGACGTCGATCCGCGCATCGAAGACCTGGTTCGCCAGGTCTTCAGCGTCCAGACCCAGGATCGCCTCGGTGGAGAAGTGGACCTGCCAGCCGCCGATGGCGCGGGCCACATCGTCCACCCGGCCGATCCCGGTGGTCAGCGCACTCGCTCGCGCGGTGTGCGGATCGGCGCCGACGGCACCGGTGATGACCAGTCGGGAGGTGGCCCGCAGCTCGTCGAGCAGGACGGCGAACTGGCGGACCGGATGCTCGCGCAGCAGCGCCAGGCGCACCAGCACCGCCGCCGCCCAGAGACAGACGAAGACCAGCAGGAAATAGCCCAGTTCGTCCAGTGGCGGGCGCAGGAACAGGGCGAAGAAGTAGGCGAGGAAGGCGATCATCCCCAGCTCGCCCATGCGGGCGGAGATGCGGCGGGCCCAGGTGACGGCGCCGGCCAGCAGGATGAACAACGCGATCTCCACGTACCGCCAGCGGTCCAGGGAGATCGCGATCGCCGGTGCCGCCACCAGCGGGATCACCGAGAGCGCGGTGGTCAGCAGTCGCCCGCGGGGTGTCGGCTCCTTGATCGAGGTGCTGACCTGGAGGGCGGCCAGCACACTGACCGACAGCAGACCCGAATCGTGCATCCGGAAACGGACGATCAGCCAGGCGGCCAAAACGCTGAGCAGTACCGCCACCGTGACCGCGACGGCATTGGTCAACCGCGTCCGGGCCGGATCGGTGCCGACCACCCGGTGCCACAACGAAAGACGGCTCTGCACGCCCCCAGTCTGGCGTACCGGGCCCGAACGCGGGGGCAGGACCTTGGCAACCACCTTACCGAGTAGTAAGGTACCGGCCATGTCGATCAACCTTGAGCTCCCGGAGAAGCTGAACTCCACCGTTGAGCGTTCCCGGCTGGCCGCCGAGCACATCTTCCGGCCGATCAGCCGCAAGTACGACCTCGCCGAGCACGAATACCCCGCCGAACTGGACGAGCTGGGCAAGCTCGCCAAGGCCGCGCGGGCCAACGAACGTGCCGAGGGCAAGAGCGAAACCGATGCGGCCGAAAGCACCGTCAACGGCGCGAATCTGCGCTCGGTGCTCAACGCCCGCGAACTCAGCTGGGGCGATGTGGGCCTGATGCTGTCGATCCCGGGGCAGGGGCTGGGCAATGCCGCCATCGCCGCGGTCGCCAACGACGAGCAGCTCGAACGCTTCGCTGATGTCTGGGCAGCCATGGCCATCACCGAACCGGGGATCGGCAGCGACTCGGCCGCGGTCACCACCACCGCGACCGCCGACGGCGACGACTACGTCATCAACGGCGAGAAGATCTTCGTGACGGCCGGCTCGCGGGCCGACCACGTGGTGGTCTGGGCCACCCTGGACAAGGCCAAGGGCCGCGCCGCGATCAAGAGCTTCGTGGTGCCGATGGACACCGAGGGCGTCTCGGTCGAGCGCCTCGAGCACAAGCTGGGCATCAAGTCCTCGGACACCGCGGTGGTCCGCTTCACCGATGCCCGGGTGCCGGCAGAGAATCTGCTCGGCTCGCCGGAGATCGACGTGAAGAAGGGTTTCGGCGGGGTCATGCAGACCTTCGACAACACCCGCCCGGTGGTCGCGGCCATGGCCGTCGGTGTGGGCCGGGCCGCTCTGGAGGAGATGCGCCGGATGATCGAGGAGTCCGGGCACCCGATCGACTACGACAAGCCCGTGGCGATCCAGCACGCCGCCGTGGCCGACTTCATCCGCCTGGAATCGGACTGGGAGGCCTCCTGGCTGCTGACGCTGCGCGCCGCCTGGATGGCCGACAACAAGACACCGAACTCGCTGGAGGCCTCGATGAGCAAGGCCAAGGCCGGCCGCACGGTGACCGAACTGACCAACAAGGCCGTCGAGATCGGTGCCTCGGACGGGTACGCCGAGACCGGCCTGGTGGAGAAGTGGGCCCGCGATTCGAAGATCCTGGACATCTTCGAGGGCACCCAGCAGATCCAGCAGCTGATCATCGCACGCCGGGTGCTGGGCAAATCCAGCGCCGACCTGAAGTAGCCGCGCCGGTGACGAGCGCGCGGTCGGCGGTGGCCGGCGCACTGCTGTTGGGGTGCGCCGGACTGCTGGCCGCCTGTGGTTCGGCAGAACCGGCGCCCCCGCCGACGGAGGCGCCGCCGCCGACCACGGGCACGATGCCCTGGGGCGGTGACCTGGGGGGCTTCGGCGACCGCAAACAGGTCCGCTGCGATGCCGGTGACCAGGCGGTGCGGATGGCCTGGCAGGGCGATAGCCGTTTCCTGATCTGCCGCAAGGTGACCCCGGGTGACGACGGTACGGGGGAGCGGTATCTGCGTGCCTGGACCACCGGGCGGCCGGGTATGCCGAATGAGCAGCCACCGGCCTTCCACCAGGGGCGTTTCTACACCCTGACCGATAACAGTCTGCAGTTCCTCACCGAGGACCAGGTGAAGTTCGATATCGGTCCGACGGCCGTGACCATCGAATGGCCGCAGGAGCCGGGCAGCCGCACCAAACAGTTCAGCACCATCCGCACCGGCGAGGGCTGGAGCCGACTCGACTGAGCCCGCGCTGCGGCCCGGCGCCGCCGCCCTGTCGGTGGGCGGTGATACCGTTTCTCTTCGTTAGATGCAGAAACGGAAAGATGCAGGTAGTGAAGACATTCGGACTCCGCAACCGCCGCTATCTCGGTTCCAAGCGGGCGGTGCTGCCGGTGATCGGCGAGGTGATCGCCGGCCTGGGCGAACCGCCGCAGACGGCGGCGGACCTGTTCGCCGGCACCGGGGTGGTGGGCCAGTTGCTGGCACGTGCCGGGCTGGCGGTGACCTTCAACGATCTGCTCTCGGCCAACACCACCGTCTACCGGGCCTTCTTCGGTCCGGAACCGGTGCGCGCGGATCTGCTCGCCGAGCTGGTGGCCGGGATCAACGCCGCGCCCCGCGAGACGCTGGCACCCAACTACTTCTCCCGCACCTTCGGCGGCACCTACTACACCGACGCCAATGCCCGGCTGATCGGGTATTTCCGTATCTGCATCCAGGACTGGCATACCGGCGGCCGGATCAGCGACCGTGAACGCGATGTGCTGATCGCCAGTCTGCTGTACGGGATGGACAAGGCCGCCGCGACCGTCGGGCACTACGACGCCTTCCGGATCGGGGCCGCCACCCAGGCCCGTCCGGTCTTCGGCCTGCCCGAACTGGAGAGTTTCGAGACCGTGCACACGGTCACTCGGCAGGACGCCAATCAGCTTGTGCGGCAACATCATTGGGATCTGGTCTATATCGACCCGCCGTACAATTCGCGGCAGTACGGGGACCTGTACCACGTGCTCGACAATGTCACTGATTGGCAGCAGGGTCCCGTGCAGTTCAAGGCGCGGAAAATGGATCGGCGGCATCTGAAGAGCGATTACTGCACCACCGCGGCGGTACCGGCGTTCAGCGATCTGATCGAGGCGCTGGACACCTCGACGATCATCATGAGCTACAACGACACAGGAAGCCGCGGCAACGCCCGTTCGGCGGCCCGGCTCGCCGACGACGACATCCTCACGATCATGCGCCGGCGCGGCCGGGTCGAGGTGGTCGACGTCCCGCACCGGGAGTTCACCACCGGACGGTCGGGGATCGGCGAGATCGTCGAACGGCTCTTCGTCTGCCACGTCGACGAGACCGCCGCAGTCCTCGCGCCCCGCGCGCAGGCGCTACCGGCGGCGCAGCCGGCCGGCCGGGAGGCGACGGGGGAGACCGGAACGCTGGTGCGCAGCCCGCTCAACTACACCGGCAACAAGAAGCGGCTGGTCTCGGAGATCATCCCGCTGCTGCCCGGACCCGGCGAGGAGCATCAGCGCTTCGTCGACGTCTTCAGCGGTTCGATGACCGTCGGGATGAACGCGGGTTATTCGCGGGTGGCTTTCAACGACGTCCAGGTGGACGTGGTGGGTCTGGGACAGCTGTTCGCCGGCACCCCCTACAGCGAGATCGTCGCGCAGGTCGAAGCCCTCATCGCCGAGTACGGGCTCTCCGACAGCCAGGCCCACGGCTACCAGACCTACGGCGCGAACTCGTCGAACGGGCTCGGACAGGTGAACAAGGCCGCCTATCTGCAGCTGCGGGAGGACTTCAATGCGATGGACTCGGCCGACCAGCGGCGGCTCTTCGCCTTCTTCACCCTGGTGGTGTTCGGGTTCAACAACCAGATCCGCTACAACCGCAGCGGTGAGTTCAACATGCCGGTGGGTAAACGGGATTTCAATTCGCGGGTGCGCAAGAACCTGTTCGACACCGTGGCCCGCATGCATGCGCTGACGCCGGAGCTGTGGACGCTGGACTTCCGCGATGTCTTCGGCAAACTGCAGACCACCGATCTGGTGTACTGCGATCCGCCGTACCTGCTGGGCACCGCCCCGTACAACGAACAGAACGCCTGGACCGTCGACGACGAGACCGCCCTGCTCGACGAGCTCGCCCGCTTCGCCGCCCGCGGGGGCACCTTCGGGCTGTCGAATGTGCTGACCCACAAGGGATCCGAGCACGATCAGCTGGCCGACTGGGCGGCCGAACACGGTTTCACGGTGCACACCCTGGACTACAGCTATGCGAACTCGTCGTACCAGCGCAAAGACCGCAACGCCTCGCGCGAGGTGCTGATCACGAACTGGACAGGGCCCGCAGCGCACTGATCAGCGAGGCGTTCCAGTCCGAGTTCAGGTGGGCGACCTCGGTGCGCCCGGACTCCGCAGCGACCAGGTCCAGCACGTCCGAGAGCCCGGCGGTGGCCACCGCGAGCCAGTCGGCGGTGCGTAGCGAGACGATCAGGGGACTGGCGACCCCGTGGCCGCCGTCGGTGGCCGTGAGCTCCATGACGCGGCCGAAACCGAAGATGCGGGCGACGTTGGCGTCGACCTCGTTGGCGATGAACAGGGTCACCACCTGCCGATCGGGGAATTCGCACGCCAGATTGGTGGCGTGGCGCAGCACCGGTTCCAGTTCGCCGCGACGCTGGGTCGCCGGATCCATCAGGGTCACCTCGACCAGGATCTGCCGGCCGTCGAGGGCGAATTCGATGTCCCCGCGCAATCCGGGTGCGTGGCTGATGGGCAGGAAGTCGCCGTCGAGGGACAGCCCGAACGCCGCCCGCGGATCGAAGGCCCGGTCAGCGGCGTAGTAGAGCGAGAGCCCGATCAGGTACTCGTACATGCACGGCACCGTCGGTTTGCCGCCGAACTCCTTGTCGCGCAGCGCCTGCACCGCCGCCGACCGGTAGTCCACACTGATCGCCTCCAGGTGCTCGAGCACCCGCTCGGGCGGGAACGCCGCCGAGATCACGGCATCGAACCGAGCTCGCTCACGGGCTGCGACGAACTCCTCGATCTGGTCGGGTCCGATGTCCTGCTCGGCCGCGATCGCCGCGGCCGTGCGCGTGAGTGCATCGGAGCCGAAGCGGGCGGCCAGCCCGGTGACACGATCGGCATCGTCGGGGGGTGCTGCGGTGGTGACGGTCAGTTCGGGGTCGACGGCGGTGAAGTAGTAGCCGGCGTAGGCCGAACCGATGCGCAGTTGATTCTGGGCCACCGAGAACACGCCGGTGGCGGTGAGGATCCGGAGATTGTTGTCGAGGTATTCGCGGACCAGGGAGGTGGCCCGGTTGCCGTTGAACAGATCGACCAGTGCGCGGCGGAATACGGCGGGCGAGGCGTCCCAGTCGGGGTAGCGGGCGCTGCGATGCACGGTGAGGGGGCCGGCGGCCTTCTTCTTCAGGCCGGGCAGCAGTTGCAGCGGGGCGAAGCGTACCCGCACCGTGGTGCCGCCCTCGTCGACGGCGCGCCGCAGCCGGGCCAGTGATGCGGCATCGGGGGAGAGGCGGAAGGCTTCCAGGGCACCGAGGTACCGGCGATAGTGTTCGATGAACCTCGGTCCCTTGCCGTTGGGGAAGGCCTCGGGGCTGAACACTCCGGTGTCGATGTAGCGGTCCTGATCGGGTGTGCGCTCGGCGGCGATCAGGACATCGTCGAGGGAACTGCCGTCGGACCGCATCGTCTCGATCGCGGCGACGATCGCATCGGCTTCGACGCCCAGGAGCCGGGGAGCGGCGATGAAGGCCAGTGCGAACTCGTCGATGCGCAGGTACTCGAGTCGGTTGAGCACCTGCAGCAGCAGCCGCACCGGATAGTAGAAGCCGCCGTCGTCGGTGCGCTCGACATAGCTGAGTGCGCCGCGCAGCACCGCGGAGTTCTCTGGTTTGAGGGCACACAGCCGGTCGACCTCGTCGAGCAGTTGCGGACGGCCGTCGGTGAACATCGTGCCCAGCGCGGTGATCCGGCGGTCCTGTTCGTCG
This sequence comes from Gordonia hirsuta DSM 44140 = NBRC 16056, assembly GCF_000333015.1. Taxonomy (GTDB): domain Bacteria; phylum Actinomycetota; class Actinomycetes; order Mycobacteriales; family Mycobacteriaceae; genus Gordonia; species Gordonia hirsuta. The sequence goes on from NZ_BANT01000060.1 coordinate 8,557, forward strand.
ACGAAGCCGAGTTTGGCCAGGGCGTTGGTGTAGGTGCGGGCGCGCTTGGCGGCGTCGTCGTCGGCGATGGAGCCGCCGGAGCCGAAGACGTCCGGGGCCAGTGCACGCAGCAGCCCGTAGAACTCGAGCTGGGTGACCGCGTCCCAGGGGCGATCATCGCGGCGGAAATCGGCAAGGACCTCGAGCATGTCGTGATAGCCGGCGATCACATCCTTGCGGCGGAACGAGGTGTCACCGAGATGGACCAGCGACCGGGCCCGGGGCGGGTGCATCGTCGGAGCGCTCATCCGCCCATCGTGGCACAGCCTCCGGTCGCGTCCGGGGCTGCTATCGTGCAGGCAAATAGAACACGTTCTACTTCCTGGAGGATGGTCGATGAGTACTGAGCAGATGATCCAGACGGTCCACGCATACATCGACCGGCTGTCCCACGGGACCGCCGAGCAGATCGTCGCGCTGTACGCCGACGGCGCCAGTGTCGAGGACCCGATCGGGGCGCCGGTGCGCACGACCCGCGAGGAACTCATCGAGTTCTATTCGATCATGACCAACCTCGATTCGCGCGCGGCCACCCTGAATTGGGTGCGGGCGGCCGGCGATACCGCGGTCTTCGAATTCACCCTCGTCACCGGGACGGCGGGGATGTCGTTCGAGATCACCCCGGTCGACATCATGGTGTTCGACGACGAGGGCAAGATCGCCTCGATGCGCGCGGTGTGGGCGCAGGAGGACCTCACACAGCTCTGACCCGGCAACCGGCCCGGAACCCCGCGCCGAACCCCGGCCGCCGGGCCGCCCGCCGCGGTGGGCTACCGTTCCGCGGGGCGCGCATGCGCCCGCGACATGGACCGGAAGACGGGGCGGATTGGCGACGACGAACAGGATGCGGGTCGGTGCCCGGCTGGTGCGGATCGAGGTCTTCGCCGGTCTGGTGACGGCACTTGCCCTGATCCCGGAGACCATCTCGTTCTCGATCCTGGCCGGGGTCGGTCCCGAGGTGGGCCTGTTCACCTCGGTGATCTTTGTGCTGACCATCTCGGTCGTCGGCGGCCGTCCGGCGATGGTGTCGGCGGCTGCCGGATCGATCGCCCTGGTGGTGGCGCCGCTGGTCGCCGCGCACGGGGTGCAGTATCTGATCGCCGCCGTCGTGCTCGGCGGGATCGTCCAGATCCTGCTCGCCTGGGGCGGGGTGATCAAGCTGATGCGCTTTGTCCCCAACAGCGTGCTGACCGGCTTCGTCAACGCGCTGGCGATCCTCATCTTCGCTGCGCAGATCCCGCATCTGATCGGCGTACCGTGGCTGGTCTATCCGATGGTCGCCGGTGGGCTGGCGGTGATGTGGCTGCTGCCTCGGCTGCTGCCCGCGGTACCCGCACCGGTGGTGGCCGCGGTCCTGCTGACGGTCATCGCGGTGGTCTTCGCCGTCCGCGTCCCGCGGGTGGGTGATGAGGGCGAGTTCACCTCGACCCTGCCGATGATGGCGCTGCCGGATGTCCCGTTCACCTGGGAGACCCTGCGCATCGTCGGCCCGTATGCGCTGGCGCTGGCGCTGATCGGCCTGCTCGAAACCCTGATCACCCAGCGCATCGTCGACGGTCTGACGCACACTCACACCTCACCGCGCTGGGAGAGCCAGGGCCAGGGGGTCTCCAACATCGTCACCGGTTTCTTCGGCGGGATGGGCGGCTGCGCGATGATCGGCCAGACGATGATGAACGTGAAATCCGGCGGGCGGACCCGGCTGTCGACCATCACCGCCGGGCTGGCGCTGCTGAGTCTGCTGGTGTTCTTCCAGCCGGCGCTGACGGCGATCCCGATGGCCGCGCTGGTGGCGGTGATGATCGTGGTCTCGTTCACCACGATGGACTGGAAGTCGATCGCACCGAAGACCTTGCGCACGGCTCCGCTGGCCGACAGCGCCGCCATGCTGGTGACCGTCGCGGTGACCTTCCCGACCGGCAACCTGGCCTACGGAGTCCTCGCCGGGGTGGGCTGTGCCCTGGTGCTGCGCCGAGTTCTGCCGGACCGCCCGCGCGCCGAACCGGTGGCGTTGGCGGACTGATGCCGCACGGCGGGCCGGTGCCCCCGGAGGATCAGCGCGGGTCGGGCCGCAGACTCAACTCGGTCGGCACCCCGTCGGCCGGGGTGTCGATCAGTCCGCGCACCGCAGCGGCGACGGTCGCGGCTTTCAGGAAGCGCGAGGGGTCGTAGTCGCCGCCTTCGCGGGCGACGATATCGCGTTGCATATCGGTGTCGATCCGCCCGGGAAAGATCGAGGAGACCCGGATCGAGGGCTCTTCGGCGCGGACGCCGTCGGCCAGCGCGCGCAGGGCGAATTTGCTGGCCGCATACGGGGTCCACTGCGCGCGGACGTTCTGGCCGGCACCGGAGTTGAGGAAGACGATGTGCCCGCGGCGGGCCCGCAGCGCCGGCAACAGCAGCCGGGTCAGCTCGGCCGCGGCGACGACGTTGATCTCCAGCACCCCGCGCCACTCGTCGACCGGTGTGTCGGCGACCGACTCCAGGCTGCTGGCGACCCCCGCGCAGTGGACCAGCACGTCCAGCTGTGTGATCGTCTCCACCGCCGCGGCCACCTGGTCGTAGTCCGTCAGATCGACGGGCAGGGTGACCGCACCCTCCAGGTCCATCGCGAGCGCATCCAGTTCGGTGCTGCCGCGGCCGCCCAGGATCAGGGCGTGGGTCGGGGCCAGTTCGCGGGCGATCGCGGCACCGACACCGCGGCTGGCACCGGTGATCAGGGCGGTCGGCCGGTTCATCGGCGGCCACCGGTGCCGATACGGCCCGAGGTGTCGGCGCCGCCGAAGGAGCCGGGGCTGCGGCCGCCGCTGCTGAAACCGCCGGACCCCAGCTGGGTCGAGGCGTCCTCGGCCTGGGAGATCACCACATCGACCAGAACGCCGGTCAGCACCGGCGCACCGTCGTCGCGGTGGCCCACCTTCCAGGCGGCCACGTCCTGCCGGCCCAGCGCCAGCGCCTCGGTGGCCAGCGCGATGGCGCGCTCGTTCGGGCCGGCCTCGCTGAGCAGGCGTTCGGCTTCGGACAGGCAGGTGCGGGCAGCGGTTCCGACGGCGCCGCGCCGGGTGTCGATGAAGCTCTCGGCGGCGGCGACGTGCGCGGTGGCCACGGCCGACCCCTCGGACTGGTCGCCGATGAGCGCCAGATTCCCCCGCACATCGGTGACCGCATCGAGCAGGCGGCCGGCGGTATCGAGCGCGCACTCGGCCGACCGGATCGCGGCGAGGGTCTGATCGGGCAGATCGGCGGCGTCGGCGATCGCATCGCGGCCCTGAGCGAGGGCATCGTCGGCGAACTGCACCAGTTCGATCGCCAGATCGATGTTGCCGTGCACGGATTCGGCGACCGGCCCCCCGAACCGGCGCTCGAGGATGTGCTGGTCGTCGCGGGCGGCGGTGATGTCGTCGGGCATGGCGGCGGCGCGCTCGGCCAGGGCGTCCAGGCGCGGGGCGGGCTGATCGAGCAGGCGGCGGACGGCATCGAAGCCCGGGGCCCTGGCATCCAGGCCGCTGTTGGCATCGGCGCACATGCTGATGATCTCCACCAGCAGGGAGCGGCGTTCGGCTGCCGCCAGGCCGGACTGCTCATCGAGCATGCGGCGCAATCGGAAGGCGGCGACCACCGCGGCCTCGGCCGCGGTCAGGGCATCGGTGTAGTCCGCGACCGCGTCGGGCCCGGACTCCTGCACGGCCAGGGTCAGTTCATCGCCGCTGATCGAGACCGCGTTATCGGTGTGCACCAGTAGTTCGCTGGACCAGGGTTCGAGTACCTCCAGCGGCTGACGGGCCAGCTCGTCGACGGTGAGGACCTCACCGGAGGCCTCGGCCAGTTGTGCGGCAGCCCGGGCGGTGCGGCGCCGGCGCATCGTGAAGGCCGCCGCTGCGGCCAGCACCAGCAGCACCAGTACGCCGCCGAGCCACAGCCACAGCCGAGAAGACGGCTCATGCAACTCGTCGGCGGTGTCCAGGGCGGCGGCGGCCCACCGGCCGTCGCGGATCGCCGGGGCCGCCGCCGATTCGGCGACCTCGCGCAGTGCCCCGGCCGGCAGGCCCTCGATCGGCTCGGCGCTGCCGAGGTAGTAGGACTTGTCGTCTACGGAGATCGCCAGGAGTACGTCCCGGTAGCCCAGCTCGCTGAGTTCCTCGGTCTTCTGGCCCCACTCCTGGGCAGACAGATCGCCGAAGTCGCGGACGTAGATCACCCACAGCTGCAGATCGCCATCGTCGGACAGCCGGGCCAGTGCGGCGGTCACCTCGCTGTGTTGGCGCCGGTCGAGGACCTGGGCGGCGTCCACCAGCTGCTCGGGCATGCGCGTCGGTGAGTCGGCGGCCGCCGGAACGGCCGGTGCGCACAGCAGCGCGATCACCAGACTCAGGGCGGCAAGCAGGACCGGCCGGGGTCGGGGGAAGAACATGTGACCAATTTAGCCGCTTGCGGCGCCGAGAACCTGTGGGAGGCTTGGGTTCGATGGAGTTCGACGATGCGGTGATCGGATCCGGGCCCAACGGGCTCACGGCCGCGGCTGCCCTGGCCCGGGCCGGCCGGCGGGTGGTGGTGTTCGAGGCGGACGCGACGTACGGCGGCGGTGCCCGCACCGATGAGGCCTTCGGTCGCGGTATCCGGCGCGATGTCTGCGCGGCGGTGCATCCGACGGGCTACCGCTCGCCGGCCTTCGCCGACCTGGGCCTGACCGAACGCGGTGTGCACTGGCTGGTGCCGGAATTATCGGTGGTCCACGGTTTCGGTCCCGGTCACGCGCTGAGCCTGCCCCGCGGGACCGAGGAACGCCACGCCGAACTGGGACCCGACGCGCACCGGTGGGACCGCCTGATCGGCTGGGCGGGCACCTCGCCGGGCCTGGTCGACGACGTCTTCGCTCTGCCGGCCCGTCCGCAGCGGCCGGCGGCGGCGGCCCGGTTCGCCGCTGCCGCAG
>NZ_BANT01000059.1 GCF_000333015.1 Gordonia hirsuta DSM 44140 = NBRC 16056
TTGCGGAGTCGGGGCGATACGCCAGTCCCCGGCGCCCTTGGCCGACTTCACGTACAGATTGCCCCGGTAGAGGGCGAACTGCCACACGGTGTTGAAACCGGACTGCTGCGTGCGCAGGTGGATCCGTGGCGGCAGTGCCTTCTGCACGTTCTGCGGGGCCCGGGGCATGGTGAGCAGACCGATTCCGGGGTTGGGTGCGTGCAGCGGGACCGGCCAGGCGCCGGCGCGGCCCGGGAAGCTCAGCCAGGCGCAGCTGAGGTCTTTCGGCAGGATGCCGATGGGCAGCCGTTCGTCGGCTCGGGCCGGGGCCGCCGACAGCCCGAGTGCCAGGAACAGGGGCAGCAGGATCCCGACGAGGAGCTTCGTACGCATGACCGGAACTCTAGTTCGCGCTGCTGCCCCCGCCGACACCGGTCGGCCGGATCAGCCGGCGGCGAGGATCACCTTCAGCGCCTTGGTCTCAGCGGCGTTCTCGAAGACCTCGTAGGCCTCCATGATGTCGCCCAGTGCGAACCGGTGGCTGATGAACACGTCCGGATCGAGCTGACGGCTGGCAACCATCTTCAGCAGGGTGCCCAGGGTGTTGGTGTTGACCAGTCCCATCGAGATGTCGATGTTGCTGATCCACAGATCCTGCAGAGCCAGCTCCACCGAGGTGCCGTGCACACCGACGTTGGCGATGGTGCCGGCCGGGCGGATCAGATCGACGCACATCTGCCAGGTCGCCGGAATCCCAACCGCCTCGATGGCCACGTCCACACCCAGCCCGTCGGTCAGCGCGAGGACCTGGTCCTTCCAGTCCGGGTCCGAGGACAAGACGCCGTCGGTCGCGCCGAACTTCCGGGCCTGTTCGATGCGGTTGGCGTCCAGGTCCAGGGCGACCACCTTGCTGGGGCCGTAGAGCTTGCTGGTGGCGATCGCGGCCAGGCCGACCGGGCCGGCCCCGACGACGGCGACCACATCGCCGGCCTTCACGTTGCCGTACTGCACACCGATCTCGTGGCCGGTCGGCAGGATGTCCGACAGGATCACCCCCTGCTCGGGGGAAACGGTCTCGGGCAGCTTGTAGACCGAGTTCTCGGCGAACGGCACCCGCACGTATTCGGCCTGGGTGCCGTCGATCAGGTGACCGAAGATCCAGCCGATACCGGGGGCGCCCTCGGGGGCCTGGCAATGCGAGTACACGCCCTGCTTGCAGTAGATGCACTTGCCGCAGGCGCTGACGCACGAGAGGATCACCTGGTCGCCCACCTTCAGGGTGGTGACGGCATCGCCGATCTCGGTGATGGTGCCGACCCCTTCGTGTCCGAGGATCCGGCCCGGGGTGACGGCGGGGACGTCGCCTTTGAGGATGTGCAGGTCGGTGCCGCAGATCGTGGTCGCATCGGTCTTGACAATGACGTCGGTCGGTTCCAGGATCTTCGGGTCCGGAACGTCGTCCCAGGATTTCTTGCCGGGGCCGTGGTACACGAGTGCCTTCATGGTGTGGTCCTTCTCCGAGTCGTCCAGGGGCTTGTTTCGACCGTAGGCACCAGCAGCACGCCGGCGTCGTCGTTTACGGGAGAACGGGGTCTGTTTGCGGGAGAACGAGGACCAAGGGCTCGTCGGCCGATGACCGGATGCGAAGAACCCCGCCCGATGGGCGGGGTTCTTCGTCGTGCCGGAACTTTCCGTCGCAGACGGGACGGGCGCCTTAGAAAGCGGCTTCGTCCAGCTCCATGATGTCGTTGTCGACGTTCTCCACGGTGCCGCGGACCGCGGTGAGCAGCGGCAGCATGTTCTTGGCGAAGAAGGTGGCAGAAGCGACCTTGCCCTCGTAGAACGGCTTGTCATCGCCGGAGGCGCCGGCATCCAGTGCCTTCAGTGCGACCTCTGCCTGGCGCAGCAGCAGCCAGCCGATCACCAGATCGCCCACGGCCATCAGGAAGCGGACCGAGCCGGTACCGATCTTGTACAGCTGCGTGGCGTCCTCCTGTGCCGACATCAGCCAGCCGGTGAGCGTTGCAGCCATCGCCTGGACGTCTTCCAGAGCGGTCTTGAGCAGCGCGTACTCGGCCGTAAGACGCTCGTCGGCAGCCGCCTCGATGGTGGCGTTGATCTGGCCGGCGACGTGACCCAGGGCCTGGCCCTTGTCGCGGATGATCTTGCGGAAGAAGAAGTCCTGCGCCTGGATGGCGGTGGTGCCCTCGTACAGCGAGTCGATCTTCGAGTCACGGATGTACTGCTCGATCGGGTAGTCCTGCAGGAAGCCCGAGCCGCCCAGGGTCTGCAGCGATTCGGTCAGCTTCTCGTAGGCGCGCTCGGAGCCGACACCCTTGACGATCGGGAGCAGCAGGTCGTTGACCTTGTGCGCCATCTCGGTGTCGGCGCCGGAGACGATGCTCGCCGCCACCGGATCCTGATGCGACGCGGTGTAGAGGTACACCGCGCGCAGCCCCTCGGCGTAGGCCTTCTGGGTCATCAGAGCGCGACGCACATCCGGGTGGTGGGTGATGGTGACGCGCGGAGCGGCCTTGTCGGTCATCTGGGTCAGGTCGGCACCCTGGACACGCTGCTTGGCGTAGTCCAGCGCATTGAGGTAACCGGTCGACAGAGTCGAGATGGCCTTGGTGCCGACCATCATGCGAGCGTGCTCGATGACGTCGAACATCTGGGCGATGCCCGAATGGGTCTCGCCGACGAGCCAGCCCACGGCGGGGGTGCCGTGCTGGCCGAAGGTGACCTCACAGGTCGCCGAGGCCTTGATGCCCATCTTGTGCTCGAGGCCGGTCACGAAGGCTCCGTTGCGCTCGCCCAGTTCGCCGGTCTCGTGATCGAAGTGGAACTTCGGCACGAAGAACAGGGACAGACCCTTGGTGCCGGGGCCTGCGCCCTCGGGGCGGGCCAGCACCAGGTGGAAGATGTTCTCGGTCATGTCCTGGTCGGCCGAGGTGATGAAGCGCTTGACGCCCTCGATGTGCCAGGTGCCGTCTTCCTGCTTGATCGCCTTGGTGGTGCCGGCGCCCACATCGGAACCGGCGTCCGGCTCGGTGAGCACCATGGTGGCGCCCCAGCCGCGCTCGGAGCAGATGGTGGCCCACTTCTTCTGCTCATCGGTGCCGTTGTCGTAGAAGATGTTCGCGAAGCCCGAGCCGGCGGCGTACATGAACACCGGCGGGTTGGCGCCCAGGATCATCTCGCCCAGGGCCCAGTACAGCGACCGCGGGGCGGGCAGGCCGCCCAGCTCCTCGGTGACGCCGACCTTGTCCCAGCCGGCCTCGATGAAGGCGTTGTACGACGCGGCGAAGTCCTCGGGGATGGTGACCGAGTGGTCGGCCGGGTCGAAGACCGGGGGATTGCGGTCCGCCTCGGCGAAGGATGCGGCGATCGGACCCTCGGCGAGGGTCTTGACCTCGCGGAGCATGTCGACGGCGGTGTCGTGATCCAGGTCGCCGAACTCGCCGGATTCGAGCACCTTGTCCAGCTCGTACATCTCGAAGAGGTTGAAGTGCAGGTCGCGCAGATTGGACTTGTAGTGGCCCATGGTCTTCCTATCTCAGTTCGTCAGGGAGGGCTGACCAGACAAGTTACTTGCCGGTAACAAGGCACAGAATACCTGCCCCGTCCGGAGTGGACAACCTGCGGATATGTGTTCGTGCTTACAATTGCAAGCGGTAGTTGGCGGGTCCTCTCTCCGGCGTCCTCCATCTTCCTTCGTCGAAGCGTCTCCGGTGCGAGAATCGAGTTGTGACCACGAGAAACATGGGGCCGGTCGATGCGATCTGGCTGCATATGGACTCCCCCGAGAACCTGATGGTGATCGACTCGCTGATGGTGCTCGACGGGTCCGTCGACTGGGACCGCGTCGTCGGACTGCTCGAACGCGAGCTGATCGAGCGGTATCGGCCGTTCGCGCAGCGGGTGACTGCGCCGCGGTTCAGGCTCGGTCCGCCGCGCTGGCGTGACGATCCGGACTTCACCCTCGAGCGCCAGCTGGTGCGCCATAGGCTGCCCGACGGCGACGACGACACCCTGCAGCGGTATGTCGAGAGCCAGCTGGTGCAGCCGCTACCGAAGGACCGGCCGCTGTGGCAGGCGCATCTGATCGACGGCTACCGGCACGGCGCGGTCCTATACAGCCGGATCCACCACTGCATGGCGGACGGGCTGGCGCTGAATCAGGTGATGTTGTCGTTGACCTCGGCGACGGCCGACGGTGATCTGGGAACCGGCGAGCCGGCGGCCGGGCCGGCGACCGACGCCCGGCGCGGCGAATTCCTGCCGTCTGCCGCCTCGGTGGGCCGGGCGGTGACGGCGCCGATCCGATGGGCGCGGCGGATCCCGGACCTGTTCTCGCTTCAAACGGCGTACGGCGGGGTCCAGGCGGTCACTGCCGCGCTGCGACAGGCGGAACGGCTGGGCAAGATCACGAACAAGCTCTTTCTGGCCGATCCGCCGGTCGGTCCGCTCAGCGGTAGCCCCGGCGTCGCCAAGCGCGCGGTCTGGGCCGAGCCGTTTGCGCTCGCCGACGTCAAACGGTTGGGCCGTCACACCGGAACAACGGTGAACGATGTGCTCATGGCGACCGTGGCCGGAGCGCTGGGGACCTATGTCGCCGGCCGCGACGGGCGGCGTCGCGATCTGCCGACGATGGTGCCGGTGAATGTCCGCCCGCTGGATGCGCCGTTGCCGGCGGAACTGGGCAACGACTTCGCGCTCGTCGTCGTCGAGTACCCCTCGGCGACCGAAGAACTGCTCGAGCGGATCGCGCAGACGCACCGGCGGATGGAGGAGATCAAGAACTCGGCCGAAGTGCCGATCGTATTCAGCACCATCTGGGCGATCGGGCAGACCACCAAGGAGATCGAACGCCTGCTGGTCGACTTCTTCTCCAGCAAGGCGATCGGGGTGACCACCAACGTGCCCGGCCCCCGGGGCAGCCGGTATCTGGCCGGTACCCGGATCCGCGGCACCCTGGCCTGGGTGCCGACGGCCGGCGATCAGACCCTGGGCATCTCGGTCTTCACCTACGACGGCACCGTGTGGGTGGGTTTCAAGGCCGACCAGCGCCGGGTGCCGGACCCCGAAGCGCTGGTCGCGGCCTTCGACGCCGAAGTCAAAGAGATGGCGCGCCTGGCGCAGGCGGTGTGACCGGCGGCGCGGCTACAGGCTGCGCAGGTACGCCAGGTCGTCGGGGATCCCCTCGGTGGGTGTCTCCAGGATGGTGGGGGCATCGGCCTGCACCATCAGCTCGGCCAGGACATCCGGGGCGATGTGACCGGACTCCAGGTTCGCGTGCCGGTCGCGGCCGGAATCGAACTCGTCGCGCGAGTTGTTCAGGTGCACCAGGTCGATCCGGCCGGTGATGTCGCGGATCCGCTCCACCAGACCGATCAGGTCCTCACCGCCGGCCCAGGCGTGGCAGGTGTCCAGGCAGAATCCGGCCTGCTCGAAATCGCCGACGGCGTCCCACAGCCGCTCGATCGATTCCAGAGTCCGGGCCATCGCATGATTGCCGCCCGCGGTGTTCTCGATGAAGATCGGGACGGCGAATCCGCCCTTGTCCTGTTGGCGCTCGAAGAGTTTGCGCCAGTTGGCGAAACCCTCGGCCGGATCCTCGCCCTCGCGCAGGTGGCCGCCGTGGACCACCAGACCGATCGCACCCAGATCGGCCGCGGCCTGCGCCTGCTGTTCGACGGCCTTGCGCGAGGGCATCCGCAGCCGGTTGTTCAGGCTGGCGACGTTGATCTGATAGCTCGAGTGCACCACGACGTCGATCGGCGACTCCCGTATCTGGGCGGCGTGGGGATGCGGTTGCGGTTTGTTCCACTTCTGCGGGTCGGTGACGAACATCTGAAAGATGTCGACACCGAGTTCCTCGGCGGTGGTGATCGGGTTCTCGTCCTGACGCAGGTGGGCTCCAAGGCGCATGCTCCCACGATAATCGTGTCCAGATTGTCGGGTATGGCAACCCTGTAGTCTGACCCGGTGACTATCAACGGCTCGGGCACTCGCCCCGCAGGGGAGAAGGGGCTTGAGAGCCCGGCCGGTCCGCAGCAGGCCGGTGCGTCCGGCACCGAATCCGCCGCCCCGCCCGTTGACGCCCTCGCTGCTGCGGCCGGGCCGGTCGAGCAACCGATCGTGGTGGTGGAGGAGAAGGGTCGCGACCTCACGTGGGTCAGGCGATCGCTGCTCCTGGTGTGGGCGGTGGCCGTCGGCTTCGAATTCGCCGCCCACGGCATCGCCTTCGAACGCACCCGGTTGATCCTGTTCATGGCGTTCGGAATGGCTGCGGCGACCATCGGCCGGCGCCGGGCGATCACCGTGCTGATCGACTGGCTGCCGTTCGTGCTGATCCTGATGCTGTACGACTGGACGCGCAATGTCGCGGTCTGGCTGAACATGCCCACGCACTGGCACCTGGCCAACGACTTCGACATCTGGCTGTTCGGGGTCAACCCGACGGTGTGGCTGCAGACCTACCTCAAGTTTCCCGACCCGCCCTGGTGGGAAGTGGTCGTCAGCGTCATCTACATCTCGTACTTCCTGGTCCCGTACGTCACCGCCGGCGTGCTGTGGATCCGCAACCGGGCGACCTGGCGCCGGTTCGCGATCTGCTTCATCGCAACCAGCTTCATCGGACTCGTCGGCTACACCCTGGTGCCCGGCGCCCCGCCGTGGGCCGCTGCCCGCTGCACCGCCGAGCAGGTCGCCGACTACCCGCGCGATCCTGCCTGCATGTACGAGGACAAGCGGGTTCCCGACAACATCCTGGGGACCGTGGAGCCGGTGCACGACGGCGCCGAGGACCGCGTCGAGCGCATCTCGTGGCGCGGCTGGCGGGTGCTGGGGCTGGCCAATGCCGGGGAGCTGCTCAAGATCGGTCAGCAGAAGGCGAATCTGGTGGCGGCGATCCCGTCTCTGCATGCGGGTCTGACGATGATGCTCGCCCTGTTCATGTGGCCGCGCACCAAAGCGCTGGGCAGAACACTGTTCATGGGATACGCCGTCGTCATGGCCTTCGCGCTGGTGTACACGGCCGAGCACTACGTCTTCGACATCATCTTGGGCTGGCTCATCGCCGCCCTGGTGGTGGGCACCATGGAGTTCGTCGACCGTCGGTACGTGCAGCCGCGCAATCGCCGGCGAGCCGCCGAACAGGAGGCCGAACGCGAGCAGGCGGTCGCCCGGGCGGTGGCCGAGGATACCGGTGTCCGAGTACAAGTGGAACCATGACCACTTCGCGCACTTTCACCCGCCGATTCGCACTGACCGCGACGGCCCTGGCCACCGCGGGGCTGCTCGTCGCCTGCGGTTCCGACGACACCCATGACGACCATGCCGCGGCTGCCGGTCAATCGCAGCCGCACTCGCCGGCGAGCGGCTCACCGACCTCGGTCGCGCCACAGGTGAACTCGGCCGATGTCGACTTCGCGGCGATGATGATTCCCCACCACGCCCAGGCCGTGGAGATGGCAGATCTGGTGCCGACCCGAACCCAGAACGCATGGCTGATCGAGTTCGCCGCCAAGGTCAAGGCGGCCCAGCAGCCGGAGATCGACCAGATGAGCCAGGCGCTGCAGTCCTGGGATCAGCCGCTGCCGGACCTCACCGTCCACCACGATATGGACGGCATGATGACTCCGGAACAGATGACGCATCTGGCGTCGCTGTCGGGGGAGGCCTTCGACCGTGAGTGGATCACCATGATGATCGCGCACCACGAGGGTGCGGTCTCGATGGCCCGCACCGAACTCGCCCAGGGCCAGAATCCGCAGATGCGCACCCTGGCCCAGCAGATCATCGATTCGCAGCAGGCCGAGATCACCGAGATGCGCGAGCACCTGGATTAGGCGCGCCGACCACTGCGCTCGGCGCGGCGCTGTTCGGGCATCGCTATTCGGCGGACCAGATCGGCGGCCGCGGGCGGTTCGCGAAGTCGATCATCGCGTGGGTGTTCGCCAGCGCGGTCACCGTCGCCGTCCCGAACGGTCCGGTCTGGTCGTACAGGGAGACGGTGCCGACCGAGATACCGTCGGACGACAGATGCGTGTCGGCTTCGACGCCGACCCGGTCGCCCTGAGGCAACCGTGCCAGGGCGACCGTCAGATCGCCGTTGATGAAGCCGATGCCGCCTTCTCCCCAGTTGGTCATCAGGCTCGCCGACTCGGCGGTGATCACCGCACGCTGAAACGGCGTCAGCGGTGCCGCAGGGCACACCGGGATCGGCTTGGACCACATCCGGTGCCGCCCGGCGTTCTGGTAATCGGTCATCTCGTGGCTCCAGCCGGCGTCCCCACCGAACCAGGGCCGGGGATCGTCGTCGGCGATCGCCGGCGGCATAAAGGTGAGCTCGTCGGCCGGTCGCTGCCACCGTGCCCCCGGCGGGTCGGTGCTCTCCCGCAGGAACACCGTCACGCCCTTGGCGACCAGGATGTCCTCGTCGTTCTCCTGCTGCACCACCTCGAAGCCGACCACCATGATCCGGCCGCCGGCGCGCTCGACGTGCGTGTGGACCACGGTCGGCAGCCGGCGTGCGGACTTGAACAGTTCGATGGTGAACCGGGCCGGTCGCCAGCCGTCGCGGCGGTGTTCGGACTCGACGGTGTGAGCGGCGACGCTGCACACCGCCGGCCCGTTCAATGCGTCTGGACCCCACAGACTCAACGCCATCGGCGTCGGCAGATAACGACTCCGGTCGTCTTGGGTGAAGAAGGTGTACTCGGCCATTGGGCTGACGTTACGCTTTGGCGATGATCAATCAACAAGTACGTCTCGGGCTGCCCGCCGAAGCGGTCAATGCCGTCCGCTCGGGCCTGCTCTTCTCCGCCGTCGTCGGCATCGTCCTGGGCGTGCTGATCATGGTCCTGCCGGGCCTGACCGTCTTCGTGGCGGGGCTGCTGTTCGGTATCGCACTGATCGTCGCCGGGCTGTACCGGCTGTTCTTCTCCTTCGCTGCCGTCGGGCTGAGCTTCGCCCTGCGAGCGCTGATGCTGGTGCTGGGCATCCTGATGGTGGTCTGCGGTGTGGTCGCGGTGATCAGCCCCGAGGACGCCTGGTGGATGCTGGCGATCTTCATCGGCGTCGGCTGGATCTTCGGCGGCTTCCAGGACATCTTCGGCTCGGTCGCCGACGCGGCGGTGGCACCGCGCTGGCTGGTGATCGTCGGTGGGGTCATCTCGGTGGCGGCCGGCATCGTCATGCTGGTCTACTCTCCCGGCGTCACTCTCCCGGCCATCATGTGGCTGATGGGCCTGTTGCTGGTGATCGTCAGCGTCGTCACGCTGGTCACCTTGCCGAAGAAGGTTCCCACCGCAGCGACCGACTGATCCGGCCGCAGATCAACCCGGCGTCGCGCCGTCGAAATCGATCGGCGGTGCGGCGCCGGACGCGTCGTCGAGCAGGACGCTCAGGTGATCCAGAGCCTCGGCGAGTTCGGTGGTGTGGGTCAGCGACAGATCCGTCAGTGGATCGGCGACGTCGCTGTGCACCGCTGCGATCCCCAGCAGCCGACGCGCCGACGACTCATCGCTGTCCCAGAGCGCATCGGCGGTGCGCACATACAGTTCGACGGCTCCGGCGATCGCGTCCAGATGCAGCAGCGCCCAGGCCCAGTGTTTGGCGACGTCGACGGTGGCGGCCTCGGCCCGGCCGAGGGTGCGCAGATACTTCCCGTGCAACTCGCGGCACAACCGGTCGGTGTCCTGCCACAGTTTCAGCGGCCGCATGCAACGCACCGAATCGTGCAGGGCGCGAAGATATTTGACCGAGTAGGGCCCCTCGCGGCGTGCGCGCACCTCGCGGAGCACCGAGAACTCCGCGAGCGCTTGCGAATAGTCACCGGCGGCATACATCGACCGGGCCTGGGCTTCCAGCTCGTCGAGCATGCCTCCAGCCTGCCTGGAGACGGTCCGCGGCGGGTGCGCTCGGCGGAAATGAGACGAATTTCCGCAGGTCGTCCCGCCCGCCGGTGGGCCGAGCCCGGACCCGCCGGCACCAGGGTTAGATGAGGGGCATGGATCAAGTGGCGGGCAAGGACCTGAGTCGCTGGGCGATGCTGAGCATCGCCGTCGCCGTGGTCACCATCGCACTGAAGACGACCGCCTGGCTGCTCACCGGATCGGTCGGTCTGCTCTCCGATGCCGCCGAATCGGTGGTGAACCTGGTGGCTGCGGTGGTCGCGTTCATCGCGCTGCGGATCGCGGCCCGTCCGGCCGACGACGAACATCAGTTCGGCCACGCCAAGAGTGAGTACTTTTCTGCGGTGATCGAAGGCGTCATGATCGTGGTCGCCGCCGGGGTGATCATCTACACCGCCGTCGAACGACTGCTGCACCCGCGAGAACTCGAGTCGATCGGTCTGGGTCTGCTGATCGCGGTCGTCGCATCCGTACTCAACGGGGTCGTGGCGCTGCTGCTGATCCGGGTGGGTCGCAGCCACCGGTCGATCACCCTGGAAGCCGACGGCAAACACCTGCTGACCGACGTGTGGACCACCGTCGGCGTGGTCGTCGGCGTCGGGCTGGTGGCCTGGACCGGCTGGCTGCCGCTGGACTCGATCGTCGCCATCGCCGTCGCGATCAACATCCTGGTCGTCGGGTACCTGCTGATCCGGAGGTCGGCCGCGGGTCTGATGGACGCCGCCCTGACGCCGGAGGACCAGGCGGAGATCGACCAGACCCTGGACCGGTTCCGCACCGGCGAGATCGATTTCCACGATGTCCGCTCCCGGGAATCGGGACGACTGCGCTTTGTCCAGATGCACATGCTCGTGCCCGGCGACTGGTCGGTTCAGCAGGGTCACGATCGGGTCGAGCAGGTCGAAGCGGCCCTGCGTTCGGAGCTGCCGGGTCTGATCGTCACCGTCCACCTGGAACCTATCGAGGACCCGCGGGCCTACGAGCCGTGGCGCCGCTGACTGCCGATGGTGCTTCGGCCCGCTCGCTCCGCTCCCGGCGCCGGTGGTGCTTCGGCCCGCTCGCTCCCGGCGCCGGTCGCCAGCCGTTAGGGTTGAGGGCATGAATGACGAGACCGACGACGACGGCGATTTCGTGACCGAGCAGCTGCAGCCCGAGGACACGCTCGAGGACAAGGAGCTGAGCGACGTCCTCGATCGCGGGTACTCACCGCCGGATCGTCGCCCCCACGCTCACCCCGAACACGAGAACCTCAGCGAACGGCTGTCAGACGAAGAGCCCGATGTCTTCGACGACGTCGACGCCGAACGCGACCCGGACTACCCCTCCGGGGACGAGATCGGGGACCGGCGGGCCGGCCGGCTGGTCGCACCGGACCTGGGTACCGAACGAGACGTCGACGCACAGATGCTGGCCAGTGACGCCGGTGTCGACGGTGCCGGCGCCTCGGCCGAAGAAGCCGCGATACACGTCATCGACGACGATCAGTAGGCATGGATTCGGATCGTCTTGTCGAGGTCGGCGTCAACCTCATCTCGAAGTTCGGCGCCAGGGCACTGAGCCTGACGTCGGTGGCCCGGCAGGCCGGCGTCGCCCGCGCCACCGCCTACCGGATGTTCGGTGGCCGTGATGCGCTCGTCGATGCCATCGTCGAACGGGAACTGACCTGCCTGAAGGAGTACCTGGTCGCCTGGGGCGCGGACGCACCCGATGTGCGCACCCGGATCCACACGCGATTCGTCAACGGGCTGCAGTACATGCGGACCCACGAGGCATTGCAGTACGTGCTCGTCAACGAACCCGATGTCCTGGTCGGCTCCCTGGTGACCGGAGACGATCTGGAGTCGCCGTCGTTGATCGAACGGGTCGTCGACGCGGTGCTGCCCGAGCTCGACGAGGACGAGGCGCAGCAGCTCTATCCCGACGCCCGCGGCGGTGTGGAGTTCATGGTCCGGACGGCGTACTCGTGCATGTTGATGCCCAAGAGTGCGATGAGCGATTCGGAGATCGCCGAGCTGGTGGTCCGGGCGATCGTTCGCTAGCAGCGAGGCCTGCACCCGCACCGTGCGCCGCGACGTTACGCTGGCCCCATGACAGGCAACGGAACCGGTTCTGCCAGCGGTCTCTACATCGCTTCGGCCGAAGGGGATTCGGGTAAATCGACGGTCGCGCTCGGGGTTCTGGTGCAGCTTGCCGCAGGCGGACGGGTCGGGGTCTTCCGGCCCATCTCCCGGGCCGCGGCCGGTGCCCGAGATTACGTCCTGGACCTGCTGATCGAGTACACCTCCGTCGACATCCCCTACGCCGACTGCATCGGCGTCACCTACAACGATGTGCACGCCGACCCGGACGGGGCCATCACCGAGATCGTCACCCGCTACCACGCCGTCGCGGCCCAATGCGACACCGTGCTGATCCTGGGATCGGACTACACCGACGTGGCCTCCCCGTCGGAGTTGAGCTACAACGCGCGCATCGCGGCGAACCTGTCGGCGCCGCTGTTGCTGGTGGTCAAGGCGCTCGATAAGACGCCGCGCGAGGTCAAGGCGATGGTGGAGATGCTCACCGCCGACATCAGGGCCTCCCATGCCTCGGTCGCCGGGGTGGTGGCCAATCGCTCCGAGCCCCATCACCTGGCCGAGATCGCGACGTTGATCGCCGAAACCGGGTACCGGGCCTGGGCGCTGCCGGAGGAGCCGGTCCTGTTCGCTCCCACCATGGCCGAGCTGTCGACCGCGCTGGACGCGACCCTGTACAGCGGAGACGAAGAACTGCTCGAGCGCGAGGCGATCGATGTGATGGTCGGCGGGATGACCGTCGAGCACATTCTGGAACGGCTGAGCGAGTCGATGGCGGTGATCGCCCCCGCCGACCGCTCGGACGTGCTGCTGGCGCTGGTCAATGCCAACGCCGCCCAGGGCTTCCCCCGATTGGCCGGCATCATCCTCAACGGCGGACTGAAACCGCACCCGATGATCGACGCCCTGGTCACGGGTCTGCGCCCGACGCTGCCGATCCTGCAATGCCCCTACGGCACCTACGACACCGCCCGCATCTGCGCCTCCACCCGCGGCCGGATCTCCGCCGGCTCGGTGCGCAAGATCGACGCCGCCCTGGCCCTGATGGAGCGCTATATGCCGGCCGATCAGTTCAGCGAACTGCAGCAGCACTCCAGCGACGTGGTGACACCGCAGATGTTCGAGTATCAACTGCTGGCCCAGGCCAAGTCTGATCTGCAGCACATCGTGCTGCCCGAGGGCGACGACGACCGGATCCTGCGGGCGGCCGGTCGGCTGCTGCGCCGCGGCGTGGCCCGGCTGACCCTCCTGGGCCAGGAGGACTCGGTGCGCCGCCGCGCCGAGGAACTCGGAATCGACCTGTCGGACGTCGACATCCTCGATCCGCTGACCAGCGAACTGGTCGACGAGTTCGCGGCCGTCTACACCGAACTGCGCAAGCACAAGGGGATGACGCTGGAGCGGGCGCACGAGCTGATGCTCGACGAGTCTTACTTCGGCACCATGATGCTGCACACCGGCATGGTCGACGGCATGGTCTCCGGCGCCGTGCACACCACGGCCCAGACGTTGCGTCCGGCTTTCGAGATCATCAAGACCCAGCCGGGGGTCTCGACCGTGTCCAGTGTCTTCTTCATGTGCCTGGCCGACAAGGTCCTCACCTACGGGGACTGCGCCGTCGTTCCGGATCCGACCGCCGAGGAACTGGCCGATATCGCGATCTCCTCGGCCGGCACCGCCGCCGCCTTCGGCATCGATCCGCGGGTGGCGATGCTGTCGTACTCGACCGGCGGTTCGGGCTCGGGCGCCGATGTGGACAAGGTGCGCACGGCCACCGGACTGGTCCGTGAGCGGGCACCGGAACTGCTGGTCGAAGGGCCGATCCAGTACGACGCGGCCATCGAGCCTTCGGTCGCCAGCTCCAAGATGCCCGATTCCCCGGTCGCCGGGAAGGCCACCGTGCTGATCTTCCCGGATCTGAACACCGGGAACAACACCTACAAGGCAGTACAGCGCAGCGCCGGTGCGATCGCGATCGGCCCGGTCCTGCAGGGCCTGAACAAGCCCATGAACGACCTGTCTCGGGGCGCACTCGTCTCCGACATCGTCAATACGGTGGCGATCACCGCCATCCAGGCGCAGAACCTGAAGAAGGCAGAAGCATGAGTGCTGTGGAGATCCCGCCGGGCGCCGTCCTGGTGGTCAATGCCGGCTCGTCGTCGCTGAAGTACCAGCTCGTCGACCCAGAGACCGGACAGGTCTATGCCGACGGTCTGGCCGAGCGGATCGGCGAACCGACCGGGGCACGGATCAGACACGAGGCGCTGGGCCGCAGCCGCGACCTGGAAGTGCCGCTCCCTGATCACCAGGCCGCGATCGAGCAGGTCGCCGAACTCCTGCACTCAGACGGCATCGCGCTGTCCGAGATCGGACTGGCGGCTGTCGGGCACCGCGTCGTTCACGGGGGCCGGAGATTCCATGCCCCGACGGTGATCGACGACCAGATCCGTTCCGAGATCGAACGACTGTCTCCGTTGGCGCCGCTGCACAATCCGCCGAATCTGGTCGGCATCGAGGCGGTCTCGGCACTGCTTCCGGATGTCCCGGCGGTGGCGATCTTCGATACCGCCTTCTTCCACGACCTGCCCGAAGAGGCGTCGACGTATGCCCTGGACGCAGCGACCGCCGAGAAGTACGCGATCCGCCGTTACGGGTTTCACGGCACCAGCCACCAGTACGTCGCCGAACACGCCGCACGGTTCCTCGGCCGGCCCGCGTCGGAGGTCAACCAGATCGTGCTTCACCTGGGCAACGGCGCGTCCATCTCGGCGGTCCGTGGTGGCACACCGATCGACACCTCGATGGGGATGACGCCGCTGGAGGGCCTGGTGATGGGCACTCGCACCGGCGACATCGATCCGGGAATCGCGTTCCAGCTGGCCAGGGTCGGGAACATGTCCATCGACGAGATCGACGAGCTTTACAACAAGCAGTCCGGACTCAAGGGACTGTGCGGCGACAACGACTTCCGCGCCGTCCTCGAACGCGTCGACGCCGGGGACCCGGCTGCAACCCTGGCCTATCGCGTGTACCTGCACCGGCTCCGGCACTACATCGGTGCGTACATGATCGAACTCGGCCGCGTGGACGCGATCGTCTTCACCGCCGGCGTGGGCGAGAACGCCGCCGCCGTGCGCGCCGACTCCCTCGCCGATCTGCAGATGTACGGCATCGAGATCGATCCCGTCCGTAACGCCGAACGCTCTGACGAGGCGCGGCGGATCTCGACCGACGCCGGCGAAGTCGCCGTCCTGGTGGTGCCGACCAATGAGGAGCTGGCGATCGCGCGGCAATCGGCTGCGGTCGTCGCCGGCACCGGCACCTGACCACGCTTCATCGACCGCAGGATCGACGATCCCCGATCGCCCAGCACCCTGGAAATC
>NZ_BANT01000058.1 GCF_000333015.1 Gordonia hirsuta DSM 44140 = NBRC 16056
GCGCCGACCGCGCCCTGCACACCGCGATCACCGCACAACTCCCGGCCTGGCGGGCACTGTCCGCGCGTGCCGCCGGCGCTGCCGGCGGCCGGTCCGCCACCGTCGTCGTGCCGCTGCCCGGCGATGCCGAACTGTTCGCCCCGGCCGGTCTGGACCAGGTCGGCGCCGCACTGGCCGCCGTCGGGCTGACCTTCGCACTGCTGGGCGCCGGGCCGGACCAGCTGGTGGTCGGACTCTCCCGATCCGGCCGCGACGATCCGCACTGCGGCGCCACGCGCAGCGTCCTGCCCCTGGGCACCTGCACCCCGACCGCTCTGACCGTCGACGACGATCCGGTGCAGGCATTGATCGCCGCGCGCGCGGCGCTGGCGGCACCGGCGGCCGGGTACGGACTGCTGCGCTATCTGCACCCGCAGGCCGGCACCGCCCTGGAGGGGCCGGATCCGGCGCTCACCGTCTCGGTGAACCACGACCAGGTCACCGTCACCGGCCCGCTCGATCCACAGGCCTTCGCCGCCGCGTGGTCGCGGGCGGTGCCCCTGCTCACCGCGGCCGCCGCCGATCCGGCCGCGCTACCCGGCCCCGGCGTCGACGAGCTGGTGGCGGTGACACTGACCCAGAACGAACTGACCGCTCTGCGCACCCGCGCCCACCGCCCACTCGGCGCGGTCTGGGGGCTCTCGCCGCTGCAGGAGGGGCTGTACTTCCAGTCGGTGGTCTCCGGCGAGCTGGATGTGTACAACGCCCAGTTCGTCCTGGAGTTCGACCGCGCGATCGATCCCGGCCGACTGCGCAGCGCCCTGGCCGCACTCATGGCCGAACATCCGCCGCTGCGGGCGGGTTTCACCCATCACGGGCTGCCGGCACCCGTCCAGTTCATCATCGATGATCTGCCGCCGCCGCTGGCCGTGGTGGATCTGCGTGCGGGCGCCGATGTCCAGACGGCCGAAGACGAGGTGATCGCCGCCGACCGGATCCGGCCGTTCGCGCTGGACCGTCCACCGCTGTGGCGGGTCACCCAGATCCGGCGCCGCGACGGCGACCGCCTGGTCGTCTCGCGCCGTTTCCTGGTCTGGGACGGCTGGTCCAACGGTGTGTTCATCGGTCGGCTGCTCGAGCTCTACAGCGGATCGGCGACGGCCGGCCCCGTTTCTGCCGCCGGGCCGGTACCGGTCGGCGACGAACCCGTCTTCGCCCGCTATCTGCGGTGGGTCGGTCGTCGCGACCGGGAGGCCGCGACGGCGGCCTGGGCGGCGCACCTGGCCGGATACGACGAGCCTGCGTTGCTGCGGCCCGGCGCCGATCCGGTGGTGCGCGCCGAGACCCGGGTCCGGGCCGGTGGGCTCGATGCCGCGGCGACCCGGGAGCTGACCGCCACCGCGCGACGGGCCGGAGTCACCCTGAACACGGTGCTGTCGGGCGCACTGCTGCTGCTCACCGCACGCTGGTCCGGGCGCACCGATACGGCCATCGGCCAGACCGTCGCCGGACGCCCGGCCGAGGTGACCGGCGCCGACACCGCCATCGGCATGTTCCTCAACACCGTGCCGGTCCGTGCCCGGCTGCGCCCGGACATCCCGGTCGGGCAGTTCCTGCGGGATCTGCAGAGCGATCGGATCGGCCTGATGGAGCACGAGTGGCTGAGTCTGGGCGAGATCGCCGCCTGCGGTCCGACCCAGACCCCGTTCGATGTGCTGCTGGTGCTGCAGAACTTCATCGGCGACGACCGGCTGGGCGCCGAGCACGGCATCGTGGGCCATCGCAGCGAAGACCACACCCACTTCCCGCTGACCGTCGTGGTGACCCCCGGACCGGAGCTGACCGTCTCGGTGGAGACCCGCTCGGATCTGGTCGACGACGAGGCCGCCGCCGGGCTGTTCGGCGATCTGCTGGCCCTGCTGCATGCCCTGGCCCGGCCCGACGTCGACCACGCCGTGCTGGCGGCTCTGCCGGTCACCGCCGCCGAACCGCCCCAGCGCGGCCGCGATCTGACCGTCCCGGCCCTGTCGGTGTCGGAGATGCTCGGCGAGACCGCCGCGGCCCACCCCCAGCGCCCGGCGCTGGTCTTCGGCGACCGGCGCCTGACCTTCGGCGAACTCGATGCGCAGATCAACCGGCTGGCCCGGCTGCTGCTGGCCCGCGGCGCCGGACCCGAGACGGTGGTGGCGCTGGCGATCGAACGCTCCCTGGAGATGGTGGTGGCCCTGTTCGCGGTGCTGCGGACCGGGGCGGCCTACCTGCCCCTGGAACTGGTGCACCCGCCGCAGCGGCTGCACCGGCTGGTCACCGATGCCCGACCGGTGGCGGCACTGGCGGCCGGCGCCGGCGACGACGACCTGCGACAGATCTTCGCCGGCGGACCCGCACCCGTGCAGCTGCGGTCGGCGGAGGTCATCCGGCAGCTGGCTGAACTGCCCGCCGGTCCCCTGTGCGACGACGAGCTGGGCACGTTCTCCCGGGACCGGGCCGATCGCCTGGATCATCCGGCCTATCTGATCTACACCTCCGGCTCCACCGGCGCCCCGAAGGGCGTGATCACCGGTTACCGGGGCCTGACCAACATGTACCTCAATCACGAGGACGAGATCTTCGCACCGACGGTCGCCCTGGCCGCCGACCGGGTCCCGCTGCAGGTGGCGCACACGGTCTCCTTCGCGTTCGACATGTCGTGGGAGGAACTGCTGTGGCTCACCTACGGCCACACGGTGCACATCTGCGACGAGGATCTGCGGCGTGATCCGCACGCGCTGGTCGCCTACTGCGATCGGTCGGTGATCGACGTGGTCAACGTGACCCCGACCTACGCCGAGTACCTGATCGCCGCCGGTCTGCTGGAGACGGGGCCGCAGGGCGGGCACCGGCCGGCCCTGGTGCTGCTCGGCGGCGAGGCCGTGGGCACCGGCGTCTGGGACCGGCTGACCAGCGCCGACGGCACCCTCGGCTACAACCTCTACGGCCCGACCGAATACACCATCAACACCCTCGGCGGCGGCACCACCGATTCGGCCACCCCGACGGTGGGCCGGCCGATCAGCAACACCGTCGTCCAGCTCCTCGACCCCTGGCTGCGGCCGGTGCCGCCGGGGGTGGCTGGTGAGCTCTACGTCGACGGGGACGGGCTGGCCCGCGGCTACCACGACCGCCCGGGCCTCACCGCCCTGAGCTTCGTCGCCCATCCCACCGATCCGGGACGACGGCTGTATCGCACCGGCGACCTGATGCGGCGCCGCCCCGACGGGCTGCTGGACTATCTGGGCCGCACAGACTTCCAGGTGAAGGTGCGCGGCTACCGGGTCGAACCCTCCGAGATCGAGGCGGCCCTGACCGCGATCGACGGTATCGACCGCGCAGTGGTGACCGCGCGCCGCGACACCGGCGGCGGACCGGTGAGTCTGGCCGCCTACCTGGTGACCGACGGCCCCGCACCCTCGGTACAGCAGGTGCGCCGCACCCTCGCCCAGACCCTGCCGGCCTATATGGTGCCCGCCTCGTACACGCTGATCGATCAGATCCCGGTGAACGTCAACGGGAAGCGGGATCTGTCCGCCCTGCCCGCACCCGCCGCCGAATCCGATGCGGGCTCGCGGGCCGGTTCGCTGCTCGAGCGCGTGCTCGCCGAGATCGCCGCCGAGACCTTCGGCACGGACGGCATCGACGTCGATGCCAACCTGTTCGACCTGGGCGTGCACTCGCTGCAGCTGATGACCTTCGCCGATGCGGTGCGCGCCCGGGTGGGTGTGGAGCTGTCGGTCTCGACCGTCTTCGCCGATCCGAGTATCGCCGCGATCGCCGCGGCACTGGACGGGGACACCACCACCGCCGACCGGCTCACCGCCCCGGCGATCGGCTTCCGCAGCGGCGGGGCCGGCACACCGGTGGTCGTGCTCCCGCCGGGAACCGGCCTGGGGTGGCCGTTCGGTCAGCTGCTGCCGCACATCCCGGCCGAGCACGACGTGTTCGCGGTGCAGGCCCCGCAGATCAGCGGCGAGACCGCCCCGCAGGATCCGGCCGCGGTGGCCGCACTGTTCGCCGACCGGGTGGCCGCCGCGGTTCCCGACGGCCCGGTGGTCCTGCTGGGCTGGTCGTTCGGCGGATCGTTGTCCCCGTCGGTGGCGGCCGAACTCACCGCCCGCGGCCGGGACGTCGAAGGGCTGATCCTGCTCGACGCCTTCGCCCAGTCCCCGCAGGGCTACTTCGACTACCTGGACACGGTGTCGCCGGATGCGGCGGCACTGAGCGCGATGGGCGTGGCGGTACCGGCCGATCTGTCCGCGGACCTGACCCGGGAACAGGCCCTGGCATTGGCCGGTGATTCGCCGACTTTCTTCGCCGGTCTGGACGCCGGTCTGATCGGCGCGGTCCTCGAGGCCGCCGACTGGTCCCTGCAGGTGATGCGCCGTTTCGGCCGGCCGGCGCCGGTGAACATCCCGACGCTGTATGTGCAGGCCGAACCGGCCGCCGCCCTGGCGACCTGGGGCGCCGCACTGGCACCGGACCGGGTATTGACCGTCCCGTGGCCGCACGGGGAGCTGCTGGGGCCCGCGGCGATCGCCGCGTGGGGACCGGAGGTCACCGCGTTCCTGCGCGGCCGGGAAGGAGCCGACCGGTGAGCGAGACGACCGGTACCGTGGCGCCGGACGCGCCGATCGAGCTGTCGCTGAGCCAGGCCGCGCTCTGGTTCGGGCAGAGCCTGGATCCGGAGAACACCACGTTCAACGTCTGCGACGCCGTCGAGCTTTCCGGACCGATCGATCCAGAGCTCCTGGTCCGGGCCGCCCACCTGGCCGTCACCGAATCCGATGCGCTCACCGCGCGGATCGTCCCGACGCCGGCCGGACCGCGGCAGCTGCCGGGTGACTTCACCCTGGCGCCGCCACCGGTGCTCACTCTCGCCGACGGCGATCTGTGGCCACAGGTCTACACCCATATCCGGCAGTGGACCGGCACCGCCCACGACGCCACCGGGGCACCCGGCGTGGCGCACTGGGTGCTGCGCCACGGCGGCCGGACCCTGTGGGTGCTGGCCGCCCACCACCTGCTGATCGACGCCTACGGGCTGTCGCTGGTGTTCAGCCGCGGCGCGGACCTGTACCGGCGGCTGGCGGTCGGCGACCCCGATCCGGGGCGGCCCCTCGGATCGATCCGGGACGTGGTGGCCGAGGATCGGGCCTATCTCGACTCGGGCGCCTGCGCCGACGACGCCGCATTCTGGACGCCGCAGTCGTCCGCGTCAGCGCAGGTAGCGGCCGCCGCGCAGGCACGCGCGGTCCGCACCGCCCGCGCGCCGCTGGCCCCGATCGAGAACAACTGGGCGGCCGGCGTCACCGCCGCAGCGGCCGCCCACCGGGCCCGCCGGACCGGGCAGCTGCACCAGACGCTCGGCTTTCTGGCGATGAACCGGCTGGGTCTGGCGGCCGCCCGGGTGCCGACCTCGGCGGTCAACCTGTTGCCGCTGGCACTGCCGACCCCGCCCCATATCCAGATCCGTGAGCTGATCGAGAGCACCGCCGCGGCGATGCGGGAGCTGTCGGCGCACCAGCGCTACCGCGGCCGGCGGATCGAGCAGAGCACGCTGACCGCCGGATTCGCCCGGCAGGTGGGCACCGTCGTCAACGTCAAACCGTTCGCCACCACCCTGGATTTCGGCGGTACCCCCGCCGTGGTGCACTCCCTGGACCGTGGACCGGTGCAGGACTATTCGGTGACCGTGGCCGTCGATCCGACCGGGCGGCCCGAAGTGATCGTCGACGCCGATGCCGAGTTGTACGACGATTCGGCCCTGGCCGATCTGATCGCCGAGCTGACCGCCTTCATCGACGATTTCCTCACCGAGAGCGGCCGGGAACGCACCCTCGCGACGCTGGGCCTGCTGCCTGCGGCCGAGCACGCCGCGGTGATGGACCTGGGCGACGGCGGCCCCAACCCCGCAGGAGCGGTCACCACCCTGGAACTGTTCGACGCCACGACCGCCCGGCGGCCCGACGATATCGCGCTGGTCGCCCACGACGCGGTCCTGAGCTACGCCGAACTGGCCGAGCGCTCGCATCGGTTGGCCGACGTCCTGGCCGATCACGGTGTCGGACCGGAGACGTTCGTCGCCGTCGTCGCCGAGGCGTCGGCGGCGGCGGTGGTGGCGATCCACGCGGTCTGGCGGGCCGGCGGCGCCTACGTGCCGGTGGACCCGCGGTATCCGGCCGACCGGATCGGCCAGCAACTGGCAGACTGCACACCCCGCGTCGTCCTGGTCGGCGAGGCGGACGGCCCCGCCGTGACCGCCCTGCTGCCGGAGGGCACCGTCGTGCTGGATCTGCCGCCGGTGACCGATCCGGCCCCCTCGCCCGCACCGGCCCGCCGCCAGGCGCACTATCCGGCGCCCGGGTCCGCCGCCTATGCGATCTACACCTCCGGGTCCACCGGCCGTCCGAAGGGCGTGGTGGTCAGCCAGGGCAGCCTGTCGGCGCTGCTGGGGGCGCACCAGCAGCACACCGTTCTGGGGCCGCACCGGCGTGTGCTGAGCACCCACACCCTCTCCTTCGACTCATCGGTGTCGTACCTGGCGTGGATGTGCGCCGGGCACACCCTGCATCTGATCGACCGAGCCGACGTCACCACCGCGGATCTGGTGGTCGACTACGTCCGCGAGCACCGGATCGACTTCGTCGATGCGGTCCCGGTCCTGCTGGACATCTATGTGCGGGCCGGGATCGTCGAACCTGCGGCCGGGCGGCACGTACCCGAAGCCCTCTCCACCGGCGGAGAGGCCTTTCCGCCGGAGCTGTGGAGCACCCTGGCGCGGCGCCCCGAGATCACCGTCTTCAACCTGTACGGCCCCACCGAGGGCACCGTCGATTCCACCTTCGCCCGGGTCGGCGACAGCGTCTCGCCAGCGATCGGGGTGCCCACACCCGGTGGCCGGTTGTTCGTGCTGGACGCACATCTGCAACCGGTCGCCGCGGGCCGAACCGGTGAGCTGTATCTGTCCGGACCCCAGCTGGCCCGCGGCTATCACCACCAGCCCGGGTTGACCGCCGAGCGCTTCGTCGCCAGTCCCTTCGGTGCCGGCCAGCGCATGTACCGCACCGGAGATCTGGTGCGCTGGAACGACTCCGGCGGTCTGGACTACCTCGGCAGAGCCGACGACCAGGTGCAGCTGGCCGGCTACCGGGTGGAGTTCGGCGAGGTGGAGGCACTGGTCACCCGGGCCGCCCACCGGATCGGCCGGCCGCTCGCCCACGCGGTGGCCGACATCCGCACCGGGTCCGGCGGCACCCGGCGGCTGGTCTGCTACGTCAGCGGATGGATCGGCGACGATTTCGGGCCCCTGCGGGAAGAGGTCGCCGCCCGGGCCCCCGCCCACCTGGTGCCGGCGGTCTTCGTGCCGGTGCCGGCGGTTCCGCTGTCCCCGGCCGGCAAGACCGACCGCCCGGCACTGCCCGACCCCTGGGCCGACCGTCCGGCCGATCTGATCGCCGACGACGGCTCTGCCGAGTCGGTGCTGTGCACCCTGTTCGCCGAACTGCTCGACCTTCCCGCGGTGGCCCCCGACGACGACTTCTTCAGCCTCGGCGGCGACAGCATCATCGCCATCCAGGTCACCTCCCGGGCGCGGGCGGCCGGGTTGACCGTCACGCCGCGGCAGATCTTCACCGAGCGCACCGCCCGGGCCCTGGCCGCCACAGCGGCCAGTCCGGTCTCGGCCGCCGTCGCGGTGGATCCGGCCCAGGCCTACGGCGCCGTGCCGCCGACCCCGCTGATGCGTCGCGTCCTCCGGCACAGCCGCCTGCGCGGCTTCGTCCAGGGACGCGTCCTGTCGGTTCCGGCCGGGGCCACCGTCAGTCTGCTCGACGAGGCCCTCACCGCGGTGGCGGCTGCACACCCGATCCTGACCGCGCACCTGGACGGAGAGACGCTGCAGGTTCCCGCCGCAGGCCAGGACACCGGGTTCGAGTCGACCGAACACCATCTGTCCGCGGACCCGGGTGCCACGCCCGGCGCGGATCTGGTTGTCCGGCAGCTCACCGGGCTGGCCGAACGCGCCGCAGCGCAGATGGATCCGGCGCACGCCCCCTTGCTGCGGGCGCTCCTGGTGCGCGATCTGCCCGGCACCCCGGCGACGGACGCCCTGATCCTGCTGGTGCACCACCTGGCCGTCGACGGCGTCTCCTGGCGGATCCTGACCGAGGATCTGCGCACCGCCTTCGCCCAGGCGGCGGCCGCCCGGGCGATCCGGCTCGAATCGGAGGGGTCGTCGTTCCGGGAGTGGACCCGGGCCCTGGCCCAGCGGGCGGAGTCGGCCGATATCACCGGCACCGCCGCCCAGTGGGAACATCCCGGCGCCACCGCCGGTGAGGTGGCGGTGGCACCGGAGACCCTGGATCCGCGGGAGCACACCGCCGCCCGGGTCGAGCGCCTCGAAGTCGAACTGCCCGCCGAGGTCCCGCTGACCCGGCTGCCGGCGCTCTACAACACCGGCCCCACCGAAATCCTGCTGGGCACCCTGGCAGCGGCGCTGACCGCGGTCTTCGGCCGGTCCGGCGATCGGCGCCTGTTCGTCGATCTGGAGGGCCACGGGCGCGAGGAGGGCCTGGTGCCCGGGGCCGAACTATCGCGCACCGTCGGCTGGTTCACCGCCTTCTGGCCCGTTCCGGTCGATCTGCCCGAGACCGGCGGGTTCGATCTGGCCGGCCCCGGGGCGGTCGCCGCGCTCGACGCCGTCATCAAGCAGGTCAAGGAGCGCCTCGCCCGCCCCGAGTACTCCGGGCTCGAATACGGTCTGCTGACCGAGCTGGGGCCGGGCGCCCGGCCGCGCGATCCGTCGCCGGTGCTGTTCAACTACCTGGGCCGACTCACCTCCGGCGAAGGCCACACCGCCTTCTCGGCGCTGTGGCCGGACCGTCCGCTGCTGGTCCTGCGGGATCCGGATATGCCCGCCTCCCATCCGCTGGAGATCAACGCCGTCGCCGGGGGGACCGGCCCGGCCGATGTCCTGCGCGTGGAACTGTCCTGGGTCACCGGGCTGGTCGGGGCCGAACAGATCAGCGCGGTCGTCACCGCCTGGACGGCGATTCTGGATCGGCTCGCCGAGGCCGCCGAACGCGGGGAACTCGGCGGCATCACACCGTCGGATTCCCTGATCGGTGATCTGACCCAAGACGAGATCGAGGACTTCGCCGCCGAATTCACCTGACCTGCCGCCCGTCCAGCCCGCTCCGATTCCCCGTGTCGAGCACACCCGCGTAGAGAAGAGATCACCCATGACCGCCCTGCTGTTCACCGCCGAATCCGTCGAAGACCTCAACCCGCACATGCGCCGGGTCACCTTCGCCGGCGAGCCGGTGACCCGGTACATCGAATCCGGCCAGTTCCCTAACATCAAGATCCTGCT
The DNA here is from genome assembly GCF_000333015.1 of Gordonia hirsuta DSM 44140 = NBRC 16056. Classification (GTDB taxonomy): domain Bacteria; phylum Actinomycetota; class Actinomycetes; order Mycobacteriales; family Mycobacteriaceae; genus Gordonia; species Gordonia hirsuta. The sequence continues at coordinate 9,386 of NZ_BANT01000058.1, forward strand.
CCCGCGTGAGGACGGCAGCTTCGGTGTCGAGGAGTTGGATGTGCCCGGTTCGACGGCGCAGACGCAGATCCGCACCGTCCCGGAACTGCACAGCCGGGTGCGCACCTACACCGTCCGCCGCTACGACGCACAGCGGGCCACCCTGGCCATCGACTTCGTGATGCACGGCGACGAGGGTCTGGCCTCGGCCTGGGCCGCCCGCGCCACGCCCGGCGCCACCCTGGGTATCGCCGGTGGCGGTGGCCGCGCCATCAGTCCGGCGCAGGAGTATCTGATCTGCGGGGACGAGACCGCGCTACCGGCCATCGGGAACATTCTGGAGAACCTGCCGGCCACCGCGACCGGAACCGCCTACATCGAGATCGTCGACGACTCCGCACGCCAGGATCTGACCGCACCGGAGGGGATCGTGATCCGTTGGCTCTCCCGCGACGGCGCCCCGGCCGGCACCGCCACCCTGCTGTCCGAGGCGGCCGCGGCCCATCCGGTCACCGAGTCGACTTTCGCCTGGGCCGGCGCCGAATCGGCGCAGGTGCTGGCGATCCGCAAGGACCTGCGCAAGCGCGGACTGGCCCGCCGCTCCATGCTGGTGATCGGCTACTGGCGGCGCGGCCTGAACGAGAACGGCTACGCCAAGAAGGCCAACCACGACCGCGATGAACGCGAATACGACGACCACGACCACGCGCACGACCACGACCACGGTGTCGGCGGGGCGGTACGCGAGCTGGCGGGCCGGCTGCGCCGCGCCGGACGTTAGGCCCCGGCGGCGGTCAGCAGTTCCCGCAGCCGCTTGCGGCTGACCTTGCCCACACCGGTCTCCGGGAAGTCGGCGACCGCTTTCACCGCGTCGGGCAGCTTCCACTCGGCCAGGCCGGCGCCGCGCAGAAAGCCCCGGATCTCGGGCAGGGTGGGCGTGGCCGCCGGATCGTGAGCGATCACGTAGGCGCAGCTGCGTTCACCCAGATAGCTGTCGGGGACGGCGACGACGATCGCATCGCGGATCTGCGGGTGCGCCAGCAGATGCTCCTCCACCTGCTCGGCGGACACCTTCTCCCCGCCCCGGTTGATACGGTCGGCATCCCGGCCGCGAACGATCAGATTGCCCGCGGGCGAGAACTCCACGACGTCACCGGTGCGGTACCAGCCGTCTGGGGCGAACGACTCCGGACTGCGCCCGTCCCAATAACCGCGGATCGTGTACGGCCCCTGGGTCTCCAGGAAGCCGGGTCCGCCGGTGACGGGCGCGCCGTCCTCGTCGACCAGCCGCAGCTGATCCAGTTCCGACATCGGCCTTCCCTGGGTGGTGACCACCTCGTCGATCGGATCGTCCAGGCCGGTGTAGCAGACCAGCCCCTCGGCCATGCCGAAGACCTGCTGCAGCCGGGCGCCCAGGGCCGGACCGATCCGGCGGGCCAGCGCATCCGGGCATCGCGCACCGCCGACCTGGACCGTCTGCAGGCTCGACAGATCGATGTCGGTACCGCGTTCGGCGGTCTCGGTCCACAGCCGGGCCAGCGGAGGCACCAGCCCCACCATGGTGACCCGCTCGCGCTGCACCAGTTCCCAGGCCACCGACGGCAGCGGCGCGGCGGCCAGCACCACCGTCCCGCCCGCCTGAAGCGTGCCGAGGATCCCCGGCGAACTCATCGGGAAGTTGTGACCGGCCGGCAGCACCACCAGATAGACGGTGTCGGCGTCGACGCCGCACACCTGGTTGGCGCGGCGCACGCTGTACAGATAGTCCGCATGCGTGCGAGGGATCAATTTGGGCACTCCGGTGCTGCCGCCGGAAAGCTGCAGAAAGCCCAGGTCCTCGGGGTCGGCGCGCGGATGGGTGATCGGCTCGGCCCACAGATCCTCGAGCCGGTCGCTGTCGAGCAGTTGCGTGATGCTGCGGACCCGGCCGGCGACGGCACGGGCCAGGGCCCGATAGTCGAAGTCGGTGCGTTCGGCAGGCGAGATGATCGCGACCACCCCGGCGGCCTCGGCGATCCCGACCAGCTCGCTCTCCCGGTGCGCCGGTAGACCGAACACCGGCACCGCACCGGCGCGCCACAGAGCGAACACCGCCTCGACGAAGGGCACCCCGTTGGGGATCTGCAGCAGCACCCGGTCGCCCCGGTCGATGCCACGCGCAACCAGCCCGGCAGCCAGGCGACCGACACGATCATCGAGTTCGCCGTAGGTCAGCGAACACTGCGCATCGACGACGGCCGCCCGGTCGGCGAACCGCGGATCGGCGGCTCTCCCGGCGATGAGATCGTCGAACACCACACCGGTCCAGACGCCCCTGGCGCGGTAGTCGTCAGCGAGTTCCGGGGGCCAGAGCGTCATCGACATAGAGGCAAGGCTACCCTAACGTCATGGCCATACCGAGTATCGCTCCCTACCCCATTCCAGACGGCCCCTTCCCCTCCGCCGTCGACTGGCAGCTGGACGCCGACCGGTCGGCACTGCTGATTCACGACATGCAGCGCTACTTCCTCGAGGCCTACCGGCCCGACGCGGAGCCGATCGCGACCGCACTGCCGAACATCGTCGGCATCCGGGAAGCCTGCGCGACGGCCGGGGTACCGGTGATCTATACCGCCCAGCCCGGCGATCAGCATCCCTCGCGCCGCGGGATCCTCTCGGAGTTCTGGGGCCGCGGACTGGCTTCCGGCCCCGACGAACAGATCGTGCCCGAGCTGGCACCCCGCCCCGGCGACATCGAAGTGACCAAGTGGCGCTATTCAGCATTTCAGCGCACCGACCTGCGGCAACTGCTCGCCCATCACGGCCGCGACCAGCTCGTCATCGTCGGCGTCTATGCGCACATGGGCTGCATGATCAGCGCCACGGAGGCGTTCATGAGCGATATCGCCCCGTTCTTCGTCGTCGACGCGATGGCCGACTTCAGCGCCGACGAGCACCGCATGGCCGCGGAGTACATCGGCAAGCGCGCCGGCCGGGTGATCACCAGCCGGCAGGTGATCGAGGCACTCGACAGCGCGCGCGACCGGCCCCGGCACGCCGCCTCATGACCGCACCCGGATCGCCGCCGATCGCGGGAATCGGCGGACGCGTCGCGGCGGTGACGGGCGCTGCCGGCGGCATCGGCAGCGCGGTCGCCGGCGCCCTTCGTGCTGCCGGTGCGACCGTGGTGGCCTGGGATCTACACCCGGGTCCGGGCGTCGGTCTCCTCGACGTCACCGATGCCCGCGCCGTCTCCCGCGCGTGGTCCGCCGCCGAACAGACCCACGGCCCGATCGACATCCTGATCAGCGCGGCCGGAGTCCTCAGCGACGACTGGGATCAGTGCCTGGCAGTCAACGCGACCGGGGTCCGTAACGTCCTCGATGCCGCCCTGGAGCCCATGTGCCGCCGGCGATCGGGCTCGGTGGTCGTGATCTCCTCCAACGCAGCTGCGACACCCCGGGCGGCGATGCCGGCGTATGCGGCTTCGAAGGCAGCGGCCACCGCATACACCCGCAGCGTCGGCATCGACGCGGCCACCTGCGGAGTGCGGGTCAACATTGTCTCCCCCGGTTCCACCGAGACCGCCATGCTCGCCGGAATGGTGCACGACGATGCCTCGCGCGCCGCCGTGCTCGCCGGCGACCCTGACCGCTTCCGCCTCGGAATCCCGCTGGGCCGTCTAGCCCAGCCCGCCGATATCGCCGAAACGGTGCTCTTCCTGTCCTCGGATGCCGCCCGGCACATCACGCTGCACGACCTGCGGGTCGACGGGGGCGCCACCCTCGACCAGTGATCCGGATCGCGCGATGGCCCGGCGGGCCCTTTTCATTAGCTGACGTGACTGATCACACGCCGACGGAGGGTTCAACTCTACTTAGGCCAGGCTAAGCTTCTCGTCAGAATCGATCCCGGTCTCCCGGTTGATTGCGACCCCACGAGGAGCAGAACTTGAGCAAGCCGACCGATCTCCCCCGCCCGAACCGGTCCTGTTCGGGCCCGGCGACCCGCTGGGGCGCACGCATCACCGCCATCGGGCTGGTCGGCAGCCTGGCCCTCAACGCCGGGATTCCCGAGAGCAGTGCCGAGCTCTTCCGGCCCGCCCCCGCCACCGCAGCTCACCCCGTGGCAAAACCGCAGAAGCCCCGAACCACCAAGCCGAAGGCCGCCGAAACCTACCAGGAGCGGCAAGCACGGATCGGCAAGTCCACGCGCTCCATGATCGCTCCGCTTTCCGGGAACAAGGACCAGGAGACCACCTGTGTCAGCGCCGAATTCACGACGCTGTCGGTCGTGTACGACTCGATCATCGAGTCCCTGCTGCCGAGTCTGCCTCCCCAACTCCAGGCGGCGGCCCGTGAGAATCAACGTGCCGTGCAGTCGTGGATGAAGAACGTCCACGTCTCGACTCTGGCCGTCTCGAATCACCCCAACACCCGCGGCACTGATCAGGACGACCCCCAGTACCGCACCGCCCTGTCCCAGATCGTCGTCGACAACCTGTTGAAGATCCGCGACGGTAAGCAGAACGAGGCCATCCCGGTCGCCAACATCACCCTCAGTCAGGCCGTGGAGTCGGTGTGGCTGTACGTCTTCGCCGGTATTCTCGCGCCGGCGAAATTCGGTATCGCGATGCTGCCAGGTTTGGGGTCGCCGTTCAACCCCCCGGCGCCGGCGCCGCTCAACGCGCTCGGCAGCTTCGTCACCTACAACACCCTACTGACCATCGGATTCACCTTCGGGCAGCTCGGCTTGCAATACCTGTACCAAGGCACCAGCAGCGCGATCCTCAACCAATGCGTGGCCCGAGTCACCGATGAGCAGAAGGAACTCGCCGGCAAACCCAGTGAGACAGTCACCTTCGACATCCCGATCCACCCGCTGATCCAGGGTGCGGCGAATCAACTGGCACTCGCCGACTCCGACACCTGTCGACCGATCGGCGACCTCACCCTGGCCCGCATCGTCAAACGCACAGCCGAATCGGCCAAGTCGAGTGCGCCCAGCGCATCGGTGAGACGCCAAATCGATGCCGAGACAAGCAAGACCCTCCGGCAGATGAAGGCGACCATGGTGCCGCACAATCTGATACCGGCCGACCCAGCCGACCTCACGAGCGCCGAATCCATCGCCTCGTTCGCCGGCAACATGATCCCCTACATCGGTGGTGCACCACTGGATATCGCCCTGGGGCTTGGCCACAACATCGCGCAGGGTGACGATTTGGGTCAGCTGGTCAGTTTGCACGACCTCACCGTCACCAAGTCGCTGACCGCTCTGCACTACGCCTACTACTTCTCGGTCTACCTGTTCACGACCGTCGGTGGGCGTCTGGTTGACCCCATCGCACTCATCCCCGGCGCTGATCCCGGCGTCGCCACCATCAACCCGATCCGCATGATCGGCGCCGTCCTCGGCCTGCCGTTGACCTACGGTTTGGTGACCTTCCATCACCTCGTCCGGACGACCTGTTTCGTCGAGGACGACGTCTCCGGCACCGGTCTGGGTGCCGAGCTGAACAAACAGGACCCGCAAGCGCACGCGGAGGCGGTCGCCAAGGCCAAGAAGCAGAAAGGAACTGCGGCAAAGGAAGGCACCGCGAAGTCACGGTCGCCGAAGACGCCGACGACCTCGAGCGCACAGCGACAGTCGGCACCGAAATCCGGCACCGCTCGCACCACCCGCACGCAGACGTCCCGGACCGCACCGTGATCCCTCGGCACCCCACAACCGCTGCACGCAGCGGCAGGACTGCTGACTACACTCCCTTCCAGATGTAACCGACCCCGGCAGCCGGATCAGACCCTGCCGGCGGTCCTGTCCTTACGCAGAGAAGTGGACACGTGTATGCCCAAGTCCGGGCCTTCCGCCGGAGTGACGACTGCCCGAAATGGACTTGCCGCCTACCGCACCGCGGTGACCGCGCTCACGGTCACCGCGGTCGCGTTCCTCCTGGTGGTGCCGTACGAGCTGATCGTCGGACGCAGCATCCCCCCGGTCGACTTCTACGTCTACCGCTACGGCGCCGAATCAGCGTACGCTGGAAACGACCTGTACCTCTCGAATGTCTTCGGGCCCGGGATAGGTGCTGATGGTCTTCCCTTCACCTACTCGCCGTTTGCTGCGCTCGTCCTCTGGCCGGCCACTCTCTTCACTGCCAAGACCGCGTACCTGCTGTGGAACATCGTCGGCCTGGTGGCACTGGGCTATGTGCTCAACAAGTATGTCCGCGGTCCCTGGCCACTACGTCTCCTCTGGCTGGTCCTGGCGCTCATCGCGGCGCGGGTCAGTATCGTTCTCTACCACCACCTCCTGTTCGGCCAGATCAATCTTGTCCTGATGGCATTGTGCATAGCGGATGTCTTTCGCGAGCCGCGATCCCGTCTCGGCCGCTGGCTGCCGCGCGGAGTCCTGATCGGTATCGCCGGCGCGATCAAATTCACGCCGATGCTCTTCCTCATCTTCTTCCTCGTCTCGCGCCGGTGGCGCGACGCAGCGATCACCCTCGCGAGTTTCGGTGCTGCGACCCTCGTCGCCTTCGCCGTCTTCCCCAGGTCCTCCCGCACGTTCTTCACCAATACCTTGTGGCATCTGTCCGACAAGGTCGAACTCGACGGATTCTTCACCACCTCGGGAAACAACTCACTCACCGGTGCATTCGCCGCCATCGCTCCGTGGGGCCGGACCGTGGGCACACTCCTCGCCGTCCTCGTCACCCTCGTCTGCCTGTGGGCCGCGACGCAGGTGGATCGTCGGCTGGGGCTCGGGCCGGCTGCTCTCGTCGTCGGATTGACCGCATCCATCGCTTCCCCGGTCAGCTGGATTCACCACTGGGTCTATCTGCTCCCAGCACTGGTCTACTTCGTCTTCTATGGGGATACGCTCCGACGATGGTTCGCCGTGCTGGCTGCCGCCTTCCTGATCTTCACTCAGGGCCCCACGACCGGCGATCGCTTCCTCGACACAGGCAACAGCCTGCTCTGGCTGCCCGGAATCATCGCCCGGGAATCTCTTCTCTTGCTTGCGTTGAGCAGCATCGTGCTGCTCGCGGTGTCTCAACCGCGCACTGCCGTACTTCCACCGTGGTCGGCCGACGGACGACACAGCCGGTAATCGCCCGAGCCGCATCGTGCGCACGCCGCATAGCGCTACTGCGCCGCTCCGGTCTGCCGACACGGCGGCAGGCACCTGCCGGCTCCCGTGCGTGGCGCCCGAAGGCACCCAGCACCACGGGGAGGCCCGGCGAGCTCCCGGTCCAGCGGCCCTTCGGCGCACTCACCAGACTCGGCGGGAGGTGAGAGCGAGTCCCCCTGTCAAGCCGCCGCGAAGACTACATCGATGGCCCCTCAGGGCCGGCCCTACAGCGTTATGCGCGG
>NZ_BANT01000057.1 GCF_000333015.1 Gordonia hirsuta DSM 44140 = NBRC 16056
AGCATGTCGCCGTTGGTGACGCCGGTGGCGCAGAAGAACGAGTTCTCGCCGCGGACCAGGATGTCGTTGGTGAGCACCTGATCCAGGTCCAGGCCGGCGTCGATCGCCTTCTGGCGCTCCTCGTCGCTGGTCGGCCACAGTTTGCCCTGGATTTCACCGCCCATGCACTTCATCGCCACGGCCGAGATGATGCCCTCGGGGGTGCCGCCGACCCCCATGAGCATGTCGACGGTGCTGTAGTCGCCGGCCGCGGCGATCGCACCGGCGACGTCGCCGTCGGAGATCAACCGGATCTTGGCCCCGGCCTCCCGGATTTCGCGGATCAGATCCGCGTGGCGCGGGCGGTCGAGCACCACCACGGTCAGGTCGCCGACGTCGATACCCTTGGCGGCGGCCACCGAATTGATGTTCCACTCAACCGACTGGTTGATGTCGATGGCGCCCTTGGCCTCCGGGCCGACGGCGATCTTGTTCATGTAGAAGACGGCGGACGGGTCGTACATGGTGCCGCGCTCGGACACTGCGATGACCGCGATCGAGTTCGGCCGGCCCTCGGCCATCAGGGTGGTGCCGTCGATCGGGTCGACGGCGACGTCCACCTCGGGGCCCTCGCCGTTGCCGACCTCTTCGCCGTTGTACAGCATCGGCGCCTCGTCCTTCTCGCCCTCGCCGATCACCACGACGCCGCGCATCGAGACCGTCGACAGCAACTCGCGCATCGCGTCGACGGCGGCACCGTCGCCGGCGTTCTTATCGCCGCGGCCCACCCAGCGGCCTGCCGCCAATGCGGCGGCTTCGGTGACGCGCACCAGTTCCATGGCGAGGTTACGATCCGGGGCCTGCTTCGTCATGTGCGCTGCGCTCCTATGCGTCGTTGCGAAGAATGTGGCTTTGATTCTGTCACGCCCGGCGATTCGCCCGGGCCCCGACCCGACTGCGATACTGGGCGCCATGGCCGAGAAGAAACCGCGCATTCTGCAGGACAGTCGCGACATGGTGTGGTCGCTGATCCCGCTGCTGTTGATCTGCGTGGTCATCGCCGGTATCGCGGGCAGCTGTTCATGGGGATTCGGCAACGAGGCCGCCAAACAGGCGATCCCGAGCTTCGACAGCCGCAACGCCTTCCGGGCCGATGCCCGCACCCTGCCGTTCCCGATCCGGGAACCTGCGCTTCCGGGGGACTGGCAGTCCAACTCCGGCTTCACCTCTGTCGTCGGCGGTTCGCAGACCAGCAACGTCGGTTGGATCACCCCGTCGGGCACGTACGTGCAGTTGACGCAGACCACCGCGCCCGAGGCCGAGTTGGTGCCCGAGATCGGTGGCGCAGGGGTGGCCGGGACCGGAACCGTGGACGCCGGCGGCCAGACCTGGGTGACCTACGCCAACGAGGACGAGGGACGCCAGGTGTGGATCACCGATCTGGGCGATGTGCGGATCGGTCTGCTCGGGCGCGGGCAGAATCCGCCGCTGGATGTGCTGGCCACGGCCACGCTGAAGGCGCAGCCGCTGCCGAAGTAGCAGCGGCCGACCGATCGGGCACGACGCGCTACTGCGTCCCGTCCAGCGCCTTCTCGATGCGTTCGGAGGCGCCCTGAAGCTGGGTCAGACAGTGGGCGGCGAGTGCTTCACCACGCTCCCACAGCGCCAGCGACTCATCCAGGCCGAGACCGCCGTGTTCCAGCCGTGACACCACCTCGGCGAGTTCGTCGCGGGCGGCTTCGTAGTCCAACTGCGCCACGGGCACGGCCTCGCCGGCGGAGACGGGATCGGTCACTGCTCGGATCCTTCCAGAGAATCGACGACGGCGCGGGCGGCGCCGTCGGCCACCCGGATACGCACCTGCGCCCCGGGCGAGAGTTGGTCGAGGCTGCTGACGGCGTGCGGGGCGTCGTCGTCGATCCGTTGGACGACGGCGTAGCCGCGAGCCAGAGTCTGTGCCGGACCGAGTGTGGCCAGGCGTGCCGACAGCTGCGTCAGCTGGTGATGGGCCACGGTGAGCCGGTGTTGCTGATTGCGGCGCAGGTCGGCGCGCAGACGTTCGACGACGGTGCGCTGCTCGTCGACCAGCAGTTGCGGTCGTGCCAGGACCGGCCGGGCCCGCAGCCCGTCGATCACACGCTGTTCGCGGGCCACCCAGTTGCGCAGGGCATGGGCGCTGCGTGAGCGCAGGGTCTCGATCATCGCGACTTCGGCCGCGATCTCGGGGGCGACGCGTTTGGCCGCATCGGTGGGGGTGGCCGCACGGACGTCGGCGACCAGATCGAGCAGGGGATTGTCCGGCTCGTGGCCGATGGCGCTGACCACCGGGGTGCGGCAGGCCGCCACCGCGCGCAGCAGGGTCTCGTCGGAGAACGGCAGCAGATCCTCGACGCTGCCGCCGCCACGAGCGATGATGATCACCTCGACCTCGGGATCGTCGTCGAGTAGACGCAGGTGATCGACGATGGCCGGAACCGCCGACGGACCCTGCACCGGGACCTCGGACAACCGGAATCGCACGCTGGCCCAGCGTGCGGATGCCACTGCGATCACATCGCGCTGCGCGGCGCTGCCGCGGCCGCTGATCAGGCCCACGGTGTGCGGCAGGAACGGCAGGGCGCGTTTGCGCCGGACGTCGAACAGTCCTTCGGCGCCCAGCAGTGCTTTGATCCGTTCGATGCGCGCCAGGAGCTCGCCGATGCCGACGGGGCGGATATCGGTGATGCGCAGACTCAGGGTGCCGCGGCCGGGGTAGAAGTCGGGTCTGCCGTAGACGATGACGCGGGCACCCTCGGTGAGCGGGACTGCGCTGCGCCGCAGCAGGTCCGGATCGCACGTCAGAGACAGCGACAGGTCCGCGGCCGGATCACGCAGGGTCAGAAAAGCCGTCCGCGTGCCCGGTCGGCGGTTGATCTGCGTGAGCTGGCCTTCGACCCAGACCTGGCCGAGCCGGTGGATCCAATCGGCGATCTTCTTGTTGAGAGTGCGGACCGGCCACGGATTCTCCGCACTGTTGGGTGCCGGCGTGCTGGTCATCGGGTCCGGGGGACCACTTAGACGCCGGACTTCTTCTGGTGGCTGGCGATCCGGTTGTCGATCATCGTGGCGAAGGGTGCGCGGTTGCGGCCGGCGCGCTCGTAGTCGGCCAGTTCCTGCAGCTCCTCGGTGCTCAGACCACGCAGCTTGGCGCGCAGTTGAGCCAGCGTCAGCGAGTCGTACTCGATGTACTCGGCGATCTCGGGCTGCGTGACCTTCGTCGACGGTTCCTTGGCCTCGTCGGCTGCGGTCTGCTCGGTCAGCTCCGCCGGCGGCGAGCTGTACAGGGCGAACCGTCCGGCATTGGCTGCCGGGGCCTCGGCATCGGCCGGTGCGGTGGGCTCGGCCGCCGTCGATGCGGCCGCAGGCTTGCGGGCGGCCGCCTTGCGGGCCGGTGCCTTCTTCGCCGGTGCCTTGTCGGTGGCGGCCTTGTCGGTGGCTGGGGTGTCAGTGGCTGTCTGCTGGGCCGGCTGGCGTGGCGGGGCGGGTGCCACAGCCGAGGTCGCCGTGACGTCCGGGATGGTGATCAGAGTCTCGTCTTCGTCGAACCGGGCCCACTCGGGCTGCTCTTCGGCCTGGTCGCACCACGGTGCGAAGAACTCGTCGCCCTTGATCGCCATTTCGGCGATGTTCTGCTGCAATCGCATGCCTGCCTGCAGTCCGCGACTGACGGCGGACATGGGAAAGGTGATGATCCGGGTCGGCAGCCGCTTGGTCTCGTCGATGGTGGTCACCAGCACTCCGGCGGCCACCCGAGCAGGATACGGAGGACGTCTCATGCTTTTACTCTGCCACACCCGTACGCTGGGAGTTATGACCGATACCATTCCTCCGACGTCAAGCCCCTCCAAGCGTGTCTTGCTTGCGTCGCCGCGTGGGTACTGTGCAGGCGTCGATCGGGCGGTAGAAACCGTCGAACGCGCCCTCGATAAACACGGCGCGCCCGTGTATGTGCGTAAAGAGATTGTGCACAACCGTCACGTCGTTGACACGCTCGCCGAGCGCGGCGCGATCTTCGTCGACGAGACCGACGAGGTGCCCGAAGGCGCACTCGTGGTCTTCTCCGCGCACGGCGTGTCCCCAGCGGTGCACGCCTCCGCCGAAGAGCGTCAGCTGCGGACCATCGACGCCACCTGCCCCCTGGTCACCAAGGTGCACCAGGAGGCCAAGCGCTTCGCCCGCGACGACTACGACATCCTGCTGATCGGCCACGTCGGTCACGAAGAGGTGGAAGGAACCGAGGGCGAGGCGCCCGAACACATTCAGGTGGTCGAGGGCCCGCATCAGGTCGACGACGTCCAGGTGCGCGACGAGACCAAACTCGTGTGGCTCTCGCAGACCACCCTGTCCGTCGACGAGACCATGGAGACGGTGCGCCGGCTGCGCGAGCGGTTCCCGCTGCTGAACGATCCGCCGTCGGACGACATCTGCTACGCCACCCAGAACCGGCAGAGCGCGGTCAAGGCGATGGCCCCGGACTGCGATCTGGTGATCGTGGTGGGCTCGGAGAACTCGTCGAACTCGGTGCGGCTGGTCGAGGTGGCACTGCAGAACGGCGCCAAGGCCGGTCACCTGGTCGACTACGCCAAGGAGATCGATCTGGCCTGGCTCGAGGGCGTCGGCACCGTCGGCATCACCTCCGGTGCGTCCGTGCCCGAGATCCTGGTGCAGGGTGTCCTGGATCTGCTGGCCGAGCACGGCTACAGCGATGTCGAGACAGTGACCACCGCCCAGGAGACCCTCACCTTCGCGTTGCCGCGGGAGCTGCGACCGGCACGCACCGCGCAGTAGCGCCCACAGCGCCGACTCCCCGTGGACCGCGCCCGCCCCGGAGGTGCCGCTCGGCCAGACAGGTCTAGCGGCGCCTGCGGGTGACGGCGAAAACCGCGGCGACCCCTGCAGCTACGACGGCCAGAGTCGCGGCTACCGCGATCGCCGGCCCGTGGTCGGGTGGCCTCGGCCGGGGCGCTGCCACCGTGATGCCGTCGCCGGGATCCGGAAGTGCCGTCACATCGGGAAGATCCGCGGTCAGTGCGGCGACGGGATCGATGATGCCGTAGCCGACCGCGGCATCGGGGTCGGGGCCGCCGTGTGCGGTCCGGACCACCCTGTCGATCACCTCGGCCGCCGACAACTGCGGATAGCGGGATCGCACGAGCGCGACGACACCGGAGACGTACGCGGCGGCATAGCTGGTGCCCGCCAGCAGCCGTCGTCCCCGCTCTCCGACCAGACCGTCGATCACGTTGCCGCCGACGACACTGCTGATCTCGGTGCCGGGAGCCGCGACGGTCAGCCACGGACCGCGCAGGCTGAACTCGGCTGGCTGGCCGGTACGCGCGTCGACGGCGCCGACGGTGAGGATGTCCCGGCCGAATCGTGCCGGTGAGGCCAGCGATCGGATCTGCAGCCACGCATCGTCCGGGGACGCCGCGGCCAGCGGATTCTGCTCCCGGCAACCACCGGTGTCCGAGAGGTTCCCGGCGGCTGCCACCACGACGGCATCGTGGCGGCGAGCGATCGCTAGTGCGCTGGCGACGGCGTCGTCGTCGAACGGTTCGTCGGCCGGAGCGCATGCCACCTCGGAGATGTTGATGACCTTCGCACCGAGTTCGGCGGCCCGGACGATCGCCCGAGCCAGGGTGCTGAGCGGCCCGTAACCGGCACCGACGGTGCGTTCCCGTCGAGCCTCCGGTGTGCGTGATCGAGCTTCGAAGGCCCCGCTGGATTGGCGGATGGACAGGAGCCGAGCCTCTGGGGCGACCCCGGCGAAGCCGTCGGCGGCAGACGGCCGGGCAGCGATGATCCCGGCGACGACGGTGCCGTGCAGATCGCAGTCGTTCAACCCGTCGCCGCTGGTGACGTAGTCTCCGCCGCCGGTCAGGGCCGGCAGGCGCGGGTGCGGGGTGATCCCGGTGTCGATCACCGCGACGGTCACGCCGGCGCCCCGGCTGAATCGCCAGGCCTGGCCGATGTCCAGTTGCCGATGCCCGGCCGGCTCGCCGCCGCGGTCGCCGGCGAGCGGGGCGGTGCGGGCACAGTGCGTGCGCTGCTCGGTCGGCTGCGCCGGACCCATCGGCTGGGCACTGACAGGGACCAGGGCCGTGATCGACGGCGGGGCCGCCGAGGCCGCGCCGCTGGCGGCGTGCAGGACGGTGATGGCGATGACGATCGCCATGGCGACCAGCCGCATCAGAATTCGCGGATGGTGCGGTAGACGTCGAGCAGCCACAGCAACAGTGGCACGATCCCGACGATGACCGCGTACTCGGCGATCTCGAGGGAGCGCCGTTGCAGAGGGGAGCGGTCGTGGCTTTCGCTGGTGGTGCCGACCAGGAGCGCGGTTGCGGCCAGCACGAGGCCGCCGAAGAAGGTGAGCACGGCCGAACCGCTACCGACTAGAACCGCGAGTAAGCAGGCCGCGCCGCTGGACAGCAGGGTGGCGCTCTGCGTCCGATCGGCATGAGTCCGACCCCGGGCGAGGAGGGCGACCGCAACGGCGCCGCAGAACAGCAAGGACACGCGCGACCCGGCGAAGCCGACGGCGACCAGCAGCACGGCGACCGCTGTCGTCGCTGCGGTACCGACGACGATGCCGGTCAGGTACCCCGATGCGGCGCGCGTCCGCCGGTCAAGGTCGTCCAGATCCACCAGAGCCAGATCGGCGATGGCATCCAACCGGGTGGCCTCGAGCCCCTCGATGCCGTCGTCGGTATCGAGCACGGGGACCGGCGGCGGCGTGTTCGGTACCGGCGGCAGCGGCAGTCTGCCCGCGGCGATGGCCATCCGCGCGGATAGCAGCATGGTGTACACGCCCGTCGCCGCGGTGACCGCGGCGGCCGCCCGGAGATCTCCGGACAAGCCCATCGTGGCCAGCCCAGTGATGCCGAGCAGCGCGGCGATCGTGGCCAAGGCGGCGTGCAGAGAGTGCGCCAGCCCGGTGCAGCGGTGCGCAATCACCGCTGCTGCCACCCCGCAGGCGCCTGCCGCGGCCAATGCAGGACCGGTCGAATTCGGCTGCGGCACGAGTGATCCAGCCAATACCGCGAAGATGAATGCGGCTACCGACAGCGTCGTGCTGTTGGCCGGGTCGCCGACCAGTCTGTTGTTCAGCGCCGCAGCCGCCAACAGCAGCAACGCGGTGCCTCCGCTGACAGCGGCGATCAGCAGCGGCTGCTGATCGCCGGCCAGGCGCCCCGCAAGCGCGGCGACCAGTGCCGCGGCCAGGCAGACCGCCCGGCCCAGGCGCCGCGCATCGGCGGCGGCCCAGGCGGGATGGCGCTTGTGGGTCAGGTGCGCCAGACCGTCGACGACGTCGTCGATCACCGCACCGGCAGTGGTCGGCCGATCGGGACAGACCAGAAGCAACTCGCCGTCGTGCACCTCAGCGGCGGCGAGTGAGGAGTCGGCGGCCAACGGCGTCTGCCCGATACGTCCCAGGGTCCACCGCGGCAGCTCGCCGATGCGTTCGGCGTCGTCGACCGGTGGAGGTGGAATCCGCAGCAGCGCAAGGAGATCCGGCATCAGTGCGATGATCGGAGCCTCGGCCGGCAGTGCCACATCCACCTGTGTTTCGGCACCGAGAATCGAGATCCGGAGCAACTCCGGCTGCGCAGTAATGGTCATTTCGCAAACCCTCCCCCGAGGTTCTTGATAGAAACTTCACCATCGCGCTTCGGGCGCGTTCGCGGAGCGATTCGGGGGAATTCGCAGATCCGTGTGACTTCGGGGGGAGTCCGATGGGGTCGACAGTCTCTTTTGTCCGGGGCCCGCGACCGGTGCCGCCGGTACCGCCGGGCGGAGAGCTCGCACTGACCGGTCCGCCGGAGGTGGCGCGCGCAGTCCCGCAGAATCTGCTGGTGCGGCTGTTGCCGCTGGTCATGGTGGTGGCCTTGGTCGGCATGGTCGCGTTGATGTTCCTGACCGGTGGCCGTGGCGCACTGAGCAATCCGCTGTTTCTGATGTTCCCGCTGATGATGCTGATGTCGATGGTCGGCATGCTCGCGGCCGGCGGACGGGGCGGACCGGCCCGCTCGGTCGAACTGAACGAGGATCGCAAAGACTATCTGCGCTATCTGTCCCAGACCCGAACCAGCGTGGCCGAGACGGTGGCCGACCAGCGCGTGTGCGCGCTGTGGAGCCACCCGGAGCCGGCCACGCTGGCCGGATTCGCCGGTTCCCCGCGGATGTGGGAGCGACGACCCGGTGATGCCGACTTCGCTCATGTGCGGCTCGGGGTCGGTACCCAGCCGCTGGCCAAGACGCTGGTTCCACCGGAGGTGGCTCCGGCCGAAGACCTCGAGCCGGTGTGCGCCTCGGCGCTGCGCAGGTTCGTCCAGGCGCACGCGACCGTTCCGGAGCTGCCCACCGCGGTCGCCCTGCAGAGTTTCCCGGCGATCGGCATGTGCGGTCCGCGCGCGAACGTCCTGGGCCTGATCCGGGCGATGATCGCCCAGATGGCGACCTTGCACGGACCGGACCACCTGCGGGTCGCGGTCGCCGCCGAGGACCCGCTCGGCCCTGATTGGGACTGGCTCAAGTGGCTTCCGCATACCGGACATCCGACCGCAGTGGACCGGTTGGGACCGGTCCGGATGATCTACGGCAGCCTGGAGGAACTGGAGACGGATCTGGTCGGCGACCTGGCCGATCGCGGCCGATTCTCCCGGTCGGCGCCGCCGATCACCGGTCGTGCACACCTGATCGTCATCTGCGACGGGGGGCCGCGCACGGGAGAGGAAGAACTGGCCATCGGCGCCGGTCGCGAAGGCTTGACGATGATCGAAATCGAACCCGACGACGACGCCCTGGCGGTCCGTCGCGGTCTGCAACTGGTTCTCGAGCCCGGCCGGATCTCTGCGCTCAGCGTCGCCGGACTGGAACGGTTCGGTGCCCCCGACGAGCTGTCCGCCGTGCACGCCGAAGTGCTGGCCCGCGGCCTGGCACGATACCGGCTCGCCGGCAGCCTGCCGCTGCCGGGGCTGGACACGTCGCGGGTCGCCGCCGATCCGGGTCTACCCGCGCTGCTGGGTCTGGGTGATGTGCGCGAGTTCGAGCCGGACCGGCGCTGGCGGGGGCGCTCACCTCAGGACCGGCTGCGCGTGCCGATCGGCTACACGGCCGAGGGCACCCCGGTGGACCTGGATCTGAAGGAGAGCGCGCACGGCGGGATGGGTCCGCACGGACTGTGCATCGGCGCCACCGGAAGTGGGAAAAGTGAATTCCTCCGGACACTGGTGCTGGCGTTGATCGCTACGCATTCGCCGGAGGAATTGAATCTGGTGCTGGTCGACTTCAAAGGCGGAGCCACCTTCTTGGGTCTGCACACCCGCCACGTGGCTGCGCTGATCACGAATCTGGAAGCCGAACTGACCATGGTCGATCGGATGGCCGATGCGCTGTCGGGGGAGTTGAACCGTCGCCAGGAGCTGCTGCGCAGCGCCGGGAACTTCGCCAATGTCGGCGAATACGAGCGGGCGCGGGAAGCCGGGGCACGACTGGATCCGCTGCCGGCCCTGTTCATCGTCGTCGACGAGTTCTCCGAGCTGCTGGCCCAGAAACCAGAATTCGCCGAGCTGTTCGTCGCCATCGGCCGGCTCGGCCGGTCCCTGCACATCCATCTGCTGCTGGCATCCCAGCGGCTGGAGGAGGGACGACTGCGCGGGCTGGACAGTCACCTGTCGTATCGCATCGGCCTGAAGACCTTCTCGGCCAACGAATCCCGCACGGTTCTGGGGGTTCCCGATGCTTACCATCTGCCCAGCACGCCGGGAGCGGCCTATCTCAAATGTGATTCGGCGGCGCCGGTCCGGTTCAACACCTCATTCGTCTCCGGACCGTATGTGCCGCCGCGGCCGGACCGTCTCGGCCCCGACGGGCAGCCGCGGGCACTCGGCGGGGTCTTCCGGTTCACCACCGACCGCGTTCCGGTGCCCAGCGATGCGGCGACCGATGCGGAGCCGGCGACCGAACCGGCCGGTGCGGCGGCGAGTCTGCTGGAGACGCTGGTCGGACAGATCGCCGGTCACGGTGCGGTGCCGCATCCGGTATGGCTGCCGCCGCTGGAACAGGCGATCACCCTCGACGGTTTCGTCGCCGGTCCGGCCGATGCCGGCAGTCTGGTGATTCCGATGGGCGCGGTGGACCGGCCCTACGATCAACGGCGCGAACCGCTGCTGCTGGATCTGTCGGGAGCCGCTGGAAATGCGGCGATCGTCGGCGGCCCGCAGTCGGGTAAGTCGACGGCGCTGCGCACCCTGATCTGTGCGGCCGCCGCTACGCACACCCCGCAGCAGATCAGTTTCTACTGTCTGGACTTCGGCGGCGGCACCCTGGCCGCATTGCGCGGCCTGCCCCATGTCGCGGGGGTGGCGACCAAGAATCGTCGGGACGCGGTGCGCCGTACCCTCGCCGAGGTCAAGAACATCCTGACCGAACGCGAAGAGCTATTGGCCACGCAGGGACTGGAATCGATCCGCGAATACCGGGCGGCCCGCCGGGAGGGCCGCTACGCTGACGATCCGCGCGGTGACGTCTTCCTGGTGATCGACGGTCTGGCGACCCTGCGCAGTGAATTCGAGGACCGCGAAGACGAGGTCAACGCGCTTGTCTCCCAGGGGCTTTCGTATGGCGTGCACGTGATCGTCGCCGCCGCCCGGTGGGCTGATATCCGGCCGGCGATGAAGGATCTGCTCGGTACCCGGCTGGAACTGCGACTGGGAGACCCCCTCGATTCGGAGATGGGTCGCAAAGCCGCGGCCACCGTCCCGGTCGGGCGGCCCGGACGTGGCCTGACCGGGGAGGAACTGCATCTGCTGGTGGCACTGCCCAGGTTCGACGGTGATCCGTCGATCGAGACGCTGCCGGGGGCGACCGCCTCCTTCGTCGAGGCCAGCGCCGCGACCTACACCGGCCGCTGTGCACCGCCGCTGCGGCTGCTGGAGGCCGACCTGCCCGGGCACCGGCTGGCCGAGCTGGTCGCCCGGGGCGGACCGCTGCGGGCGGGACAGTCAGGGCTGGGACTGTGCGAATCGGATCTGGCGCCGGTGATCCTGGATTTCGACACCCAGCCTCACCTGCTGATCTTCGGCGATACCGCCGCGGGCAAGACGCAGACGCTGCGCACGATCGTCTCCGGGCTGATCGGCACCGGCGGCCCGGAGCAGACCAAGGTGATCCTGGTCGACTACCGGCGGACCCTGCTCGGGCTGGTCGACGCCGATCATCTGGCCGGATACGCCAGCTCCGGGCAGACGGCGGCGCCGATGATGGCCCAGCTGGCCGACTATCTGCGGGCACGCCTCCCCGGTGAGGACGTGACCGCCGACGAGCTGGCCGCTGGTTCGTGGTGGACCGGTCCGACCGTGTACCTGGTGATCGACGACTACGACCTGGTGGTCACGGCGATGGGCAATCCACTGACGCCGCTGCTGGACCTGCTGGGCCATGCGCGCGACATCGGTCTGCGGGTGATCCTGGCGCGTCGCTCCGGGGGTCTGGGCCGGGCCATGTTCGATCCGGTGATCGCCGGGCTGCGCGATCTGTCCTGTGACGTGCTGCTGCTGTCCGGGGACGCCGACGAGGGCTATGTCGTCGGCCGGTCCCGGATGCAGAAGCTGCCCGCCGGTCGCGGTGAGCTGATCTCCCGGGCCGGCAGCGACATGGTGCAGGTGGCCCGGTGAGGACGGCAGGGTGAGGGGGGCAGCAGGGTGAGGAGAGCAGGGTGACGGTGGTCGACCTGGCCGATGCGGAGCTGCTGCGCGTGATCGACGAGCCGGATGCGGTCGCGCGGCTGGCCGCCGGGCTGAGCGCGGCCGGGTACGCGCCGGCGACCGGTGCCGTCGGCTGCCCAAGCACCTGGGGCGGTCCGCGCCGGGAACGGCTGAGCCGGGCTCTGGCGCAGGTGGGCGCCCCGGTGCACCTGATCTCCCGGTCGCAGCTGATCGCCGCCAGTCACGCCGATGCGCTTACCCGCTCGTGTGCGGTGATCGAAACGTTGCTGGTGCCGGGGGAGCGGCCCGGGCAGGGGCCGCCGGCGGTCAGCGGGCAACTGCTTACCCGGACCGCCGGCCGCTGGCAGGTCGAGGCCGGCGCGGCGGCCGAACTGTTCGACCCGGCCACGGCTCCGTCCGGCCTGCTCGAGCTGGCCGGGCGCGCGGAGGTGATCTTCGTCGACTGTCCCGCGGCTCCCGGACTGGCCGGCGCGCTGACCGAGGCGTTCCCGGATCTGCCGGTGGTGACCGTTGATCGGGCGCTGGTGCGCCGGCACGGCGGACGGGCGCTGCCGGTCGACGACGACTTCGGCTTCCGTCCGCCTCCGCTGTCGCGGCAGCGGCGGGGCCGGCGCGCCGCGGTGCTGGCGGCGGTGGCGACCCTGGTGGTCCTCGCCGCCCTGGGCGGGGTGATGCGCTGGTCGCGAGCGATACCGCCCGATGCCGCGGGCATCGCAGCGGTCGGCCCCGTGGAGCTGCTGATCCCAGCGGACTGGCGACGCACCGAATTGTCGGGAACCGACCCCGGCGATGGGCGCGGTCTGCGGGCGGTCTTCGCCGACGGCGGCGACGGCCGACGGGTGATCGTGGTGGTCACCGCCCTGCGCGCCGGGACTGACGCGGCCGCGGTGGCACGCAGTCTGCGTAACCGGATCGCCCAGCGCGGCGACCAGGTGGTGGTCGAGTTCGCTGCCACGGCCCGCTACGGCGGCCGCGAGGTGATCAGCTACCGGGAGGCACCGGTCTCGGGTGCGGCGGTGCGCTGGTATGTCGTGGTCGTCGACCACACGCAGGTGAGCCTGGGGTGCCAGAGCGGCGACGGCGGCGCAGAGATCGAGGCGGTGTGCGCCCGGGCGGTGGCCTCGGTGCAGATTTCCGCTACCTGACCGGCGGAGTCCGGCCGGGGCCGCTCACACCTGCGGGACGGTGGCGCTGATCGACAGTTCGACGTCGTCGGCGACCTTCACGGTGCCCATCATCAGGGAGAACTGTTTGATGCCGAACTCGCTCTGGCGCACCACGGTCTCGCAGCGGAAGTCCGCGCCATCGCGACGCACCTGCAGCGGGTGCGATCTGGTGACGCCGCAGACGGTCAGTTCCCCGTCCACCCGGTAGACGTCGTCGTCGAAGGTGACCGCCGTCGACCGGTAGGTGATGGTCGGGTACTTCTTCACCTCGAGCGATTTGAGTGCGTTCTTGCGGGCGGTGCCGGCTTCGACGCCGGTCCACGGGGTCAGCCCGCCTTCGCCCTTGATCACCTGCAGCGAATCGACGTCGACGGTCAGGGTCACCGCGACCGGGTGGCCGTCCTCGACGGTGGCCTGGGCGGTCCAGGTGCCCATCGTGATGGTCAGTTTGTGTCCGGTGCGTGCGGCCCGGCCGGCGGTGTCGGTGTGCAGCAGCAGTTCGCCGTCGGCAGCGGACAGGTCCCAGGTGTGACTCATGGGTCCGACTCTGCCACCGTTTTGACCGGTGCAGACCGATTCCCGTAATCTTGTCCGCTGGTGCTCGACCGCCCTCACCGCTGCCTGTCTCCGGTGTGGTGCGTCGTCAGCCCCGGGTCCCTACCGGTCGCCGGGAAGTAGCTGTGTCCGAGCCTGTGACCGGCAGAAACAACGACAGTGAGGACTACTGTGCCTACCTACACCCCGAAGGCCGGTGACGTCACCCGCGAGTGGCACATCATCGATGCCAGCGACGTGGTGCTCGGCCGCCTCTCCGTGCAGGCAGCGAACCTGCTGCGCGGAAAGCACAAGCCGACGTACGCCCCCCATATGGACATGGGCGACTACGTGATCATCGTCAACGCCGAGAAGGTCGCCATCAGCGGCAACAAGCTGACCGACAAGAAGATCTACCACCACTCGGGTCATCCGGGCGGCCTGAAGTCCCGCACCGTGGGTGAGGTCCTGGCGACCCGTCCGGATCGTCTGGTGGAGAAGGCCGTCAAGGGCATGCTCCCGAAGAACAAGCTCGGTGACCAGATCGCCTCGAAGCTGAAGGTCTACGCCGGTCCGAACCATCCCCACGCGGCTCAGCGCCCCGTTCCCTTCGAGATCAAGCAGGTGTCCCAGTGACCAACGAGAACGTGAACAACGACGCTGAGGTCGTGGACGCCGAGGCCGTCGTCCTGGAGGACGGCGCTTACACCACCGAGTCCGCCGAGGTCGAGACCACCGAGGTCGTCTCGCGCGGCCCGATCGTCTTCGACGTGCCGGTGCAGACCGTCGGTCGCCGCAAGGAGGCCGTCGTCCGCGTCCGCATGCTCCCGGGCAACGGCGAGTTCAAGCTGAACGGCCGCACCCTGGAGGACTACTTCCCGAACAAGGTGCACCAGCAGCAGGTCAAGGATCCGCTGGTCACCGTCGAGCGCCCGGACGTCTTCGACATCCAGGCCAAGCTCGTCGGCGGCGGCCCCTCGGGCCAGGCCGGTGCCATGCGCCTGGCGATCGCCCGCGCGCTGGTGCAGGTCAGCCCCGAGGATCGGCCGGCGCTGAAGAAGGCCGGCTTCCTCACCCGCGACGACCGTGCGGTCGAGCGTAAGAAGTACGGACTGAAGAAGGCCCGTAAGGCCTCGCAGTACAGCAAGCGCTGATCGCTGCCTCGTACTGTGGCACGCCTTTTCGGCACCGACGGCGTCCGGGGCCGGGCCAACGACGAGCTCACTGCAGAGCTCGCCTTGGGCCTGGCCTCGGCCGCTGTTCGCGTTCTGGGTGCACACGCACTCGATGATGAGCATCGCCGGCCCCGCGTGGTAGTCGGCCGTGATCCCCGGGCTTCCGGGGAGCTTCTGGAAGCCGCGCTGTGCGCCGGTCTGGCCGCCGCCGGTGCCGATGCGATCCGCGTCGGCGTGGTGCCCACCCCCGCCGTGGCCTTCCTGACCGCCGATTACGGCGCAGACTTCGGCGTGATGATCTCCGCCTCGCACAATCCGATGCCCGACAACGGCATCAAGTTCTTCGGTACCGGCGGGCACAAGCTCGACGACGCCACCGAAGACGCGATCGAAGCCGCGATGGAGGCGCCCCCGATCCGTCCGGTCGGCGCCGATATCGGCCGGCTGATCGAGGCGCCCGATGCGGTGCACCGCTACCTCGAGCATCTGGCCGCCTCGGGCGGTGACGACCTGGCCGGGCTGACCCTGGTGGTCGACTGCGCCAACGGAGCGGCCTCACAGGTCGGCCCGCAGGCCTATGCCGCTGCCGGCGCCAAGGTGATCGCGATCCACGCCGAACCCGATGGCCTGAACATCAACGACGGCTGCGGCTCCACCCACCTGGGGAACCTGCAGGCCGCCGTCCTCGAACACGGCGCCGATCTGGGGCTGGCGCACGACGGCGATGCCGACCGCTGCCTGGCCGTGGACTCCACCGGCGCGGTGGTCGACGGCGACCAGATCATGGCGATCCTGGCGCTGTCCATGCACGAGCGCGGCCTGCTCAAGGACAACGTCCTGGTGGCTACCGTGATGAGTAATCTGGGCCTGCACCTGGCCATGCGCGAGGCCGGCATCGAGCTCAAGGTGACCGGCGTCGGCGATCGTTACGTCCTGGAAGAGCTGCGGGCCGGGGAGTACTCCCTGGGCGGCGAACAGTCCGGGCACATCGTCATCCCGTCCGCAGGCACCACCGGCGACGGGGTGCTCACCGGTCTGCTGCTGGCCCGCCGGGTCGCTCAGACCGGGCAGCGGCTGGCCGATCTGGCCGCGGCGATGACGATCCTGCCGCAGGTGCTGATCAACGTGCCCGTCAGCGACAAGCATGCGGTGGCCCAGGCCGAAACCGTGCGTGCGGCGGTCGCGGAGGCCGAGGCGCAGCTGCACGGCGACGGCCGGATCCTGCTGCGGCCCTCGGGCACCGAGCAGCTGGTCCGGGTCATGGTCGAGGCGACCACGGCCGAGGCCGCGCAGTCGATCGCCGAGCGGGTCGCGCAGGTCGTCGCCGCCGTCTGATCGCCTGTCTGGCGGGCCGGGATCCTGTCTGTCGGACCGCGGTCGCCGTCAGCGGCTGAAGTGCTTGACGGTGTCCTTCTTGACCAGGCCGAAGGCGGCTCCGGCGATCTTCGAGGCGATCGGGGCGGGTAGGGCCGGAGCCTTGAGCTGCAGCGCGAACTTCCAGACGATGCGGCTGCCCCCGCCGGCGCCCGGCGTCACTTCGGTGTATTCCCCGAAGTGGGTGAGCCCGGGTACCGAGGCGTCCAGGCCGTAGAAGCCGTGCCGGTAACGGTGGGTCTGCCGATCCTCGTCCCAGAGGAAGAACTGCTCGTGCAGAGTCACCCCGCCGAGCAGTACGGCGGTGCGGGTGGTGGCGTCGTCGTACGGCGCCGGGCTGGTGTAGGTCACCTTCTTGAGCGCCCTGCACCAGTCGAGGGTGTTCTGCCGGGTGAACTCCGACCACACGTAGTCGGGGTCGGCGGGCACCTGCACGTCGATGACATAGCGGACGGGGGCGTCGTCGTAGAAGGACTCGGTGATCGGTTCCAGGTCGAAAGCCATGGGTGACACCGTAGCGAAACGGACGCCGAGGTCCGATCGGGCATCGCCGACGGCGGGACGGTGGTCATCGCCGTGCGGGTGGCCTGTGTCAGCAACGTCGCCCGCTGTCCGGGACAATTGATGTGCAAGATCTGTCGGCGTGTCGGGGAACCGGACGAGGCTGCGGTGCGTCTAACCGGTATGACCCCACGTCTGATCCTGGACCCCGCCGCTCTCATGAGCCTGGTACAGCGGCAGCGGGAGACCGCCGATGCTCTCGACTCCCTCGCCGGCCGGCTCACGGCGCAGCGCGACCGCGCCGCGGGGGACTGGACGGCACTGCCCGCCCACGCCGACGCCGTCGGTGCTCTCCGGGACCGGCTCACGGTGCTGGCCGGGCGGATTTCCGCGGCGTCGACGGGAGTGGCCGGTCTGGCCGATGCCCTCACGGCACACTCCGCAGCGGTGACCGAGGCGGATACGGACCTGACGTGAACCCCCTGGAGGACTTCTTGACCGCGGTGCGCGCCTGGCGCGACCAGGGGGCGGTGCTGGTCGAGGAGGCGCAGGTGAGTGCGCCACACACCGTCGTAGCGGCCTTCGACGCCGACCGTTTCGGGGCACTGGCCGGGGACCTGTCGGCACAGACCACCGCGCTCACCCAGGCCCTCGACCGGCTGGAGACCTTCGGGACTGAGACGATGCGGGGCTGGTCGGGCGCCGGCGGCAGCACGCTGGCCGCGGCCGCCGCCGGGGTCG
>NZ_BANT01000056.1 GCF_000333015.1 Gordonia hirsuta DSM 44140 = NBRC 16056
ACACCCTGCCGTCGCGCCGGTCCCAGACGGCACCGGTTCCGGCCGGCACCCCGCGCTACCGGCAGATCCCGCGCTGGGGGCTGCAGGACCGGCCGCCGACGGCCGCCGCGAACGATGCGGACGCACCCGGGGCGCGCGAAGCCGCCCTGGCGTGGATGCTGCGCTGGACCTGGCGCGTGCTGGTCGGTGCGACCGCCGTGCAGCTGCTGCGCTACCTGCTGCTGATGGCCAACCGGAGCCGGCCGATTCCGTACTGGCTCGACCTGACGACCCTGACGTTGATCTGGCTCGCCGGTCTAGCGGTGCTCGGCGTCGCGCTGGGGGCGCTGTACTTCTTCGCCGGCTGGATCTGCCAGGTCCGTGCGCGCTCGTATGCGGCGGCCGGCTGGCGCGAACCGCGGCCCCGGTGGTCGGTGATCGCGTTGGCCGTCGTCCCGTACCTGAACGTGCTGGGCGCCCCGCTGCTGCTGTGGGAGGCGGCCGCGGCCGTCGGTGGGGCGCAGGCCGAGCGTGCGCGCCGGATGATCACGCGCGCCGCGGTCGCCTGGGGTCTGGTCAGTGCCGTGGGCCTGGTCGCGCTGGTCTACCGGATCTTCAGTGTGTGGGTCAGCGACTCGATCCAGACCGGCGCCGATGCGATGGTCTGGACCCTGGTCGCGCTGATCGCCTCGGCGTCCTTCGTGCGCTGGCTGAATCCGCGGCTGAGCGCACTGACCGCCACGGCGGCGGTGCAGACCGGTGCCCCGCGTCGTCGTCTGGTGGTCGCGCCGTGAGTGCCGGCGGGGTCTCCCGGTCCGGGAAGCCGGCGGTGGTCGCCCACCGCGGGTCCTCGGCCGATCACGCCGAGCACACGCTGGCCGCCTACGAAGCCGCGCTCGCCGAAGGCGCCGACGGGCTGGAATGCGATGTGCGGCTCACCGCCGACGAACAGCTGGTCTGTATTCACGACCGCACCATCGACCGCACCTCCGACGGCAGCGGTGTGGTCAGCGAACTGACCCTGGCCCAGTTGCGCGAACACGATTTCGGTTCCTGGCACAGTGGCCGGCCCGCGTCGGTGCTGACCCTGCCGGAGCTGTTGGAACTGACGCTGGACTGGGCGCGGCCGGTGCGGCTGTTCGTCGAGACCAAACATCCGGCGCGATACGGCGGCCTGGTCGAGGCGCGGCTGCTGGAGACCCTGCACGACTTCCGGGTCGCCGCCCCGCCGTCGGCCGATCATTCGCGGGCGGTGGTGATGTCGTTCTCGGCGTCGGCGGCCTGGCGGGTACGACGATCGGCCCCGATGCTGCCGACCATCCTGCTCGGGGACAGCCTGCTGGGGGTCCAGGCCGGACCGGCGACCGCGGTCGGTGCCACCGGCATCGGGCCGTCGGTGTCGGTTCTGCGCGCCCACCCCGAACTGGTCGACAAGGCCGCCGCCGGTGGCCGGGTGACCTACGCCTGGACCGTCGACGAGAGTGCGGACGTGCAGCTGTGCGCCGATCTGGGGGTCCGCTGGATCGCGACCAACCATCCGGCCCGGGTCCGCGATTGGCTGGTCACCGTCGACTGACCGACGCGCCGGGAAATCCTGTCCCGTGAGAAGCTGGACCCATGGCGAAGAAGAGCAAGCGTAATCGGGGCCCGCGCCCGGGAAGTGACCGCGCCGAGCGGATGGATGCACGCAAGGCGCGCCAGGCGGCGGCGCTCGCGGCCCCGGCCCGTCCGCTCCGCGAGCTGCCGGGAGCCGAATGCGATCTGGTCGCCATGCGTGCGTTCATCGCCTCGGCGAGTGCCCAGGTGCGGTGGGCCGAGGGTTTCTCGGCCGCCAACGAGGCGGACTTCGCCACCATCCTGCCCGGTGCCGGTCCGGCGCTGGTGCGTTCGCGCGATGCCGCCATCTGGGGGGAGCGCGGTGCCACCGCCGGTGACGCCGACGGCAAGGTGACCCAGGGCATCGTGGCCCTGCAGACCGATCCCGAGCCGGCCGATCTGGCCGGATCCCTGGCCGCGGCGCTGACCTGGGCTGCTCAGGCTGAGCCGGGCAGCGAGTACCGCCCGGTACCCGCAGCCGGATCCCTGGCCGAGATCGTCGACCCGCAGGCCCGACTGGAAGTGGTCGTCTACAACGACTTCACCTGGTGGTTCGGCGACGACGCCGAGGTGAGCCCGCAGGTGCAGGCGATGTTCGAACGCGCCAACGAGACCATCATGCCGACCGCGCGGCTGACGCCCGAGAGCGGTGTCGGCGCCCCCTGGTGGGTCGACGCCGGTGACCGCGCCCACCTGCGCTGGGTGCGCCCGGAAGACGAAGAGCAGCTGATGAAGGCGATGGCCCGGCTGCATGCGGCGGGCCGGCTGACGATGGGCGAAGGCTCCCGGTTCGCCGGTTCCTTCCGCACGCACGGCCTCGTCGTCCCGGTCTTCGATCTGGACGCCGAGATGCATCACGAAGAGTGGTATCCGGGGCTGGACCGCCTCGACGAGTGGTTCGGCGAGGCGCTGGCCGACGAGTCGGAGTTGACCGCGGCAGAACGCAGTTCGCGGGCCGGCATCATCGGCCGCCAGGTCACTTTGCGCTAGCGGCCGCCGGCGCGATCAGGAGACCGCGCCGCCGGCGTCGCTCAGCAGTTCCGCCGGTACCGGTTTGCCGCGGCGCAGGTAGTCGAAGAAGTCCGTCGTCGACTGGTCCGGCAGCAGCGAGTCGCCGTCGACCGTGTAGTCCGATCCGCCGGTGGGAACGGTGGTGGTGACCGGCCCGCCGCGGAGTCTGAAGGCCAGCCAGCCCAGATCCCAGAGGTGATCGCCGTCGTCGACGGTCAGCGCGCCGACCGCGCCGTTGAGGAACGGGATCAGCCGGAACGGATTGAGCAACACCGCCGGGCTGGCGGCGCGTTTCATCAGCGCGGTCATGAACTTGCGCTGATTCACCACACGCGCGAGGTCGGCGTTGGGGAAGGCCCGCGTGCGGACCAGCCCGAGCGCCTGCGCGCCGTCGAGCCGCTGGCATCCGGCCGGCAGATTCAGTCCGGCCAGCGGATCTCGCAGGGGCAGATCCAGGCACATCTGGACCCCGCCGACCGCATCGACCAGGCGATCGAAACCGCCGAAGCCGATCTCGGCGTAGTGGTCGATGCGCAGCCCGCTGAGTCCCTCGACGGCCCGCACCAGCAACTGCGGTCCGCCCTCGTTGAAGGCGGCGTTGATCTTGTGGCTGCCCATTCCGGGGATCGGTACGTACAGGTCCCGCGGGATCGAGATCAGCATCGGCGTTCCACTCCGCGGCAGATGCGCCAGCATGATCGTGTCGGTGCGGGCGCCGTCGCTGTCGCCGGTGGTGAGCCGGTCCTTCTCCTCCTGGGTCAGATCGTCACGGGAGTCGGTGCCGACGATGAGCCAGGTGGTACCCGGGGTGGAGCCGGGTCGCCCGGGATAGCTCGCCAGCGCATTGACCCGATGGAGTTGGGCGTCGTAGTAGAAGAGCAAACCCAACGGGGTGAGCACCAACAGCAGCAGGATCACCAGGAAGATCAGCAACCAGCGACGACGGCGCGGTTTGCCGCGGGTGGCCTTGCTGCGCGGCGGTGCGGCGGCCGGCTCGCGGCGCGAAGTCCGCTTTCGGGTGCGCCGCGCCTGTTTAGACGCGGGAATCGACTCGGCGCGCTCACGAGCGGGTGCCGACGAACGCGCTCGCTCACGAACTCGCGGTTCGGCCGCTGCTCGCGGCGAGGTCGAACGCGGCGGACGCTCGCGCTGCGGGGCCGGAATCGGCTCGGGTTCCTGGCGCGGTGCATAGCCGGGAGCGGCCGGGACCGCCGCAGCCGGGCGCGGGGCACCTTCGCCGCGATGCTCGGCCGCCGGGCTGCGCCGGACGTCCGGCCGGACTGCGGGCACCTGTGACCAGGCTTGCGGCGCCGGTGGAATCGCGGTGCCGGGCAGGTGTGCGGTGCCCTGATAGGGGACGTCCTGCGCCGGTCGCGGCGGCCGCGGACGGGCATGCCGTCGACCGTGGTCGCTGTGCTCATCGGCGCCCTGCGAGCCCGGCTGTCCCGGCCCCGCGGGGTTCCGGTGACGGGCCGGCTGTTGCTCGGGAGGCTGTTGACCCAGCGGTTGCTGGGCACCCAGCCGAGGTGCCGGGCGGCGCGGCGGCCGAGCAGCCGGATTCGGGGGCCTGTTGCCCCCGGCGGGAGGTCGTGCGGCGGGAGATATCGCACCGGGCGGTCCCCCGGGGCGGGGTTTGCCGCCGGGCGGGGGAGGCTGTGCGTTCACATCTCGTAACGATACCGGCCGCCCCGCGACGCTTCCCGCGCGTAAGGCGGGGCTGCCGACCGGATCTGCGGTTGCAAGAAAGAAAGAAGTTCAATATTTGCGACAAAACATTGACAGTAGTGTCGTTACGCCGAAACATCGAGTTCACGCCGTGTGTTCCACTTCACATTGAGTCAAATCGACGGAAGCGGCCGCCCGCAGCTTCGGACGCGGGTCGTCGCATCGAAAGGACTTCTCACCATGACTACCGTTTCTGCACCGGCCGATGCCACCACCGGCCGCAATTACATCGCCGGCGAGTGGAGCGACTCCGGTGAACTGCTGGATTCGATCAGCCCATCCACCGGACAGGTGCTGGGCTCGTATCGAAGCGCGGGACGCGGTGAAGCGCTCGCGGCGATCGCAGCGGCCCGGCGAACGTTCGACGAGACCGACTGGTCGCGGGATCCTCGCGTGCGGTCACGGGCCATCAGCGAGCTCGCCGACCGGCTGGAGGCTCGCGTCGACGAGGTGGCACTTTCGCTTTCGAGGGAGAACGGTAAGCGGCTACCGGAAACCACCTGGGAGGTCTCCACGACAGTCGACTGGTTCGAAGGTCTCGCTGGTCCAGCCCAGCGCCGCGGCCCAGGCTCGCGAGTTGTACGAGTATTCCTCGTGGAGTCGAGGTGCGATCTTCGGTAACCCAGTGGTGCCGCCGGACAGTTGGAACACCGCTACGTCCAGCAGTTCGGGGTCGATCCTGGGCGGTATGCTGTTCGCTCCGGCGGCCACGACGTCGTCGAACGACGCCATCGAGGAGGGGTCGACCCCGCGTGTGGTGATCACCGTGTCGACGGTGCCCGCGCTGAGCAGATCCTCAGCGATCGTGAGCAGGCGGCCGCCACCGAAATCTGCCTGGCTGATCAGGCCGCGGGCCCCTAGGTGCTGTGCCAGGAGCCCGACCTCGCGGGCGCCATGCTGGGCCAGGGTGCACACGGGCACCAGGCCGGCGCGGACACAGCCCAGGTAGGCGACGACCGTCTCGGCGGCGTTGCCCAGCTGAAACATGATCCGGTCACCGGGACGCAGATCGGTCGTGGTGCCGATCCCGGCGGCGAACGAATCGACCCGATCGGCGAGCTCACGGTAGGTCCAGCGGACTTCCGGAGTCACCAGCGCCGTCTGGGGTCCCGTGTTCGGCGAATGCCGCAGAGAACTCATCGGACAGGCTTCGGCGTCGCCAGAGACCAGCCGACCGGAAAGCATCGACGCAGGCGTCGGGATATGGAACCAAGTGCGGCACGACACTGTAAGACATAACGGTGAAAAGACTGACGTTCCCGTCTCCTGTCAACGAAATCTGGTGCTCAGTGTCTGCGCGGAGGGTGAGTCAGGGCCGTAGATGCCAGTCATCGTTCAGTGGATGCCCAGGTGAGTGGCGATCCACGGCAGCTCGGTTGCCAGGCCGGTCCGCCACACGGCGAAGCTGTGGCCACCGGGCACCGTCTTGAATTCCACCTGCATGCCGGCCGCTTTGGCGGCTTGATGGACCTGCTCGAGTCCGGGTCGGTATTCGTGATCGTCGATGCCGACGACGAAAGCTCCCGAGGTGTCCGGAAACCGCTTGGTCGCGAGGATGTCGAGCGGATTGATCGCGCGGAACGCCGCCTCGTTGCCACCGAAGAGGGTGTCGACGGTGTGTTTCCGCGAGCCCAGGGTGGGTTCCAGCTGACCGGACATGTCCAGGAAGACTCGGTAGTCGTCGGGATGGTTGGTGACGAGCTGGAAGGCACACGTGCCGCCGTAGCTGAGGCCGCCGACGGCCCACTGGGTTCGGTCGAGTGAGACGGTCAGATTCTGCTCTGCCCACGTGTGCAGATCGGCGGTCAGGTAAGTCATCACGTTCCCGGCGGGTGAATCCACGCACGCGGGGTTGCCCCAGCGCGAGCCGGTGCCGTCGGCGACGACGACCACCGGTGCCAGACCTCGATGGGCGGCGGCGAAGCCGTCCATCGTTTCCACCAGTCCGCCGCTGCGCACCCAGTCATCCGGTGAACCGGGCTCGCCGGCGAGGAGGACCAGCACCGGCAGGCGGGGCCGTGGATTGGTGAAGTAGGCGGGCGGAAGGTAGACGATGGCATCGCGCGCGGTGAAGCTCGAGGTGGTCGGCGGAATATGCATGGCGACCAGCCTGCTGGCCGGCATGGGTGTGCTCGGCGGGTACCAGTTGGGCAGGTCCACCACCGTGATGCCGTGTGCGGCGAACTCGCCGGGCGTTGCCGTTCCCACCGGGCTGGGGTTAAGCAGCACGCCGAGCGTCGGATACGCATCGAACTCGCGATTAACCCCGTTGGCACAGGTGACGATCACCGCGAGCGTTGCCACGATGCTAGTGAGCCGTCTGCCGAGACCATCTGCCAGAATGATTCGGGCGACGGCGAGGCAGACCGCAGCGGTGCCGACGGCGACCCATGCGCGTGCGGGTCCGGGAAGCGGCTCAGCGAGGAGATCGAGGGCCCCTGCCAACGGGCTCAGCGTGAGGAAGAGCGCGACGGCCACGATCAGTGCGCAGCCGACGGCGATCAGGTGATTGCGCGAGCGCCCGGCCAACAGGCAGCACAGCCCGGCCGCTCCGGCCACGATTATGACGATAGACAGCGTCCCGGAGGTGAGGGGAGTGTCGGGAACCGTGAGGCCGCGCACAGCGGTCATGTCATGCTCTCGCAGAAGGCCTGTCGAAAACAGAATCGCTGGAGAACAGATTCTTCTCCAGCGATTCTCTTGGTGGAGGACATACGGATCGAACGTATCGAAGGCACCCCAACCGGCGCATCCCCCTCGCTGCCGCGTGGGCTGACTATCAGGCTATGGGGCACGCCGCGCCGGGGCAAGACAATCGGCAAAGGTTAAATGAATTATGTTGACCCCCAAATTGTCATTGTTGACGATCTGGAATTAAGCGCCCATCGTTGTTGAAGCACGCGAGAGTTCTCGCTGACGGCGCATTGCGGTATCGAAGTCCTCGCGCGCCCCATCGGTCACTTCGATCCCCATGGTCCGAGCCTCCTCGGTGGCCAATTCGACGGGGAAACCAAACCGTTCGTACAGCGTGAACAGATCGGATCCGTTGAGCGGACGATTCTCCTTGCCGAGCCTCCGCAGTTCGCGGAGTCCCTTGGCCAGGGTTCGCCGGAACTGCCGTTCCTCCTTGGCCAGTGCGGCGAGGATCTCCTCGCGAGCGGCAGCGATGTCCGGGTAGGCATCGCGGTAGATGTCGACGGCGACCTCGGCAACCGTCGACAACGTGCCGTCGCCGAGCCCAACGCCGTGGGCGAAGCGAATGGCGCGGCGGAGCAGGCGGCGCAGCACGTAGCCGTGTTCCTTGCTGGACGGCCGGACCCCGTCGGCGATCAAGAAGACGGCGCCGCGGACATGGTCGGCGATGACGCGCATGGCAGGCGTCTCTTCGGCGTACGCCCGACCGCTCAACTCCTCGAGCTTTACGACGATCGGCCAGAGCGAGCTGACGCGGTAGACGTCGGGGCTGTCGATGGCGGCGGCGGCGATCCGTTCCAGTCCGCCGCCGAAGTCGACGTTCCGCCGCGGCAGTGCGGCGAGACCGTCGTCGGTCCGCAGGAACTGCATGAACACCGAGTTGCCGATCTCCAGGTACTGCCCACCGTCGGAGTTGGGGTGCGGATGCTCGCCGTAGGCGGGATCGTGCTCTACCTTCGGAAAGTAGTAGAAGATCTCGGTATCGGGGCCGCCCGGGTCGCCGATCGGCATCGTCTCGGGGCCGCCGCCACGCGACCACCAGTTCTTGTCGCGGTATCCGCAGATCCGGGCACCGTCGCTGCCCTCGTCATTGCCGCGCTCCTCGGTGACCAGGTCGACGCGGTCGGCGGTGATGCCAGCCGCGGCGAACAGGTCACGCCAGATCTCGGCGCTCTCTTCGTCGGCCGGGATGCCGAGCCCATCGTCGCCGGAATAGATGCTGACGTATATCCGGTTCGGGTCGAGTCCGACCTTGTCGACGAGGAACTCCCAGGCGAGGCGGATCTGTTCGGGCTTGAAGTAGGCCCCAAGGCTCCAGTTGCCGAGCATTTCGAAGAAAGTCGTATGCCGATTGTCGCCGACCTCCTCGATGTCCTGCGAGCGGAGGCACGGCTGGACGTCAGCCAGGCGGTCGCCGCTCGGGTGATCGGCGCCGAGCAGGTAGGGCAGCAACGGCTGCATCCCACTTCCGGTGAACAGGGTCGTGGGGTCGTCGCGGAGGACTAGCGGCGCGCGGTCGAGGATCACGTGCTGATGATCGATGAGGTGATCCAGATAGAGTGCTCGGACCTGGTCGACATTCATGACGATGAGATTCTCCTCCGATGGCGTATATGCAGCACGTCACCTATATCACGGGATAATTTCCGAACGCCTAATTCAAATAGGTTTTGTGAACTATCTAGCACTGTTTGTTAAATGCCTTGAGCTGAGGAACTGGCAACCGGATGTTTTACGATCCGAGATATGAATTCGAATGGTGACGTATCTGGGGATTCCGGCATCGTCGGCGATCCCGCCTCACGATTCCGCGTTCTGCTCTCACGTTCTGTCGCGGCATTGGTTACGCTCCTTCGGCATGCGCCACTCTCGATTTCCCTCGCCGTCATCTATGTAGCCGCCGGGATCGCCACGGGCTCCGCATGGCGGGCAATCGGGCAGACCGAGTGGCTCGACCGGGTCGGGTACGGCGTACCGGCCATGGAGTCGGGCCAGTACTGGACGCTTATCACCGGTATTTTCTTCGGTCTGACCCCCTGGCAGTTCATCAGCATCGTGATCATGCTGATCACCGTCGCCGCCTGGGCCGAGTCGAGGCTCGGGACGCCGCGGCTCGCGGCGGTGATGATCGGTGGACAACTCGTCGGCATCGGGATCGCCCTGCTCTTTTCCTGGGGTCTGAGCGATGGTGTCATCAGCGGAATCCGCTGGGACTGGCCGACGCATCTGGCGTCGATCCGAGATGTCGGCATGACCACCGCCATTGTGGGCGCGGCCTCGGCGGCTTCGGCGACTCTGTCCTCACCCTGGCGCCTGCGATTCCGGCTGATTCTGGCGGTCTATGTCGCGGTCTCCCTGTTCTTCGAGGGAACGCTGGCTGATGTTGCGCATATCGCGTCGTTCGCCCTGATGCTGCTGGTCGGCGAGAAGCGGTTCAGCGGCAGCGAACGGGGCTTCGCCCCGCGTACGCGCCGTGAGGTCAGACTGCTGGCATTCGCCGGTTTGATCGCCATCGTCGTCGCCGATTTAATGATGTGGTTCTTCCCCGGATCCGGTCCGCTGCGCCCGACCGACGCTGATGGCACGGCAGTCTGGCTCCGCTGGGTGGAGATCGCGATCGTTGTGGCGATCGCCTGGCAGCTACGTCGGGGCAAGCGCTGGGCGTGGACGGTGTGTCTTGTCGTCGGCGTGATCAACATCGTCGGACTGCTCGTTGTGATCGTTCTCGTGGCCACCATCGGGTTCCAGGCGGTCGGCGGCATCGGGCTGGGGACTTCGTTGCTCTGGCTCGCGCTGACTTGGGTGCTCATCAGCGGCCGTTTCGCGTTCCACGTGCCGGCTCGGGTCGGCATCGGTGCCGCGCGCGATGTGGTCCGGGCCAAGGAACTGCTGCGCAGATACGGGGGCGGGACGATGTCGTGGATGACTACCTGGGAGGGTAATCACTATCAGTTCCTCGGATCGGGCCAGGGCTACGTCGCCTTTCAACGACACGCTGGTGTCCTGATCGCTTTGACTGACCCGGTGTGTGTAGATGATCGCCGCGAGGAGGCAGTGCGGGGATTCATCGATCTGGCCGAATCCAGCGGCCTGACACCGTGTTGGTTCTCCGTCGGCAACCAGACAGCGGCAGCCGCGCGGTCGAGCGGCTGGCGAACGGTCAAGATCGCTGAGGATTCGATCGTCGATCTGGAGGGGCTGGAGTTCAAAGGTAAGTCGTGGCAGGGTGTCCGCACCGCATTGAACAAGGCAAAAAAGCTGGGCATTGAGCACCGGCTGGTCCGGCTGGCCGACCAGCCGCTCGATATTCGGGCGCAGGTCACCGGCATCTCCGACGAGTGGATCGGAGGAAAAGGGTTGCCGGAGATGGGCTTCACACTGGGCGGCATCGACGAGGCACTCGATGATGACGTGTATACCTCGCTCGCGACAGATCAGGTCGGCGATGTGCTCGGCGTTCTGTCGTGGCTCCCGGTATACGGCGGTGCGGGAGTGGTTGTGGGCTGGACGCTAGACGTGATGCGACGGACCGGCGATGAGTTCGGTCCGGTGATCGAGTTTCTCCTGGGCTCGGCAATGCTCGAGTTCAAGGCCCAGGGTGCTCAGTTCGTATCCCTGTCGGGTGCCCCACTAGCCGGTGACGATGCGACGGGTGCGAAGGGAGGCGCCGAGCGCGTACTAGACAAACTTGGTGCGGCGATGGAACCACTTTACGGCTTCCGTTCTCTTCACGCGTTTAAGAAGAAATTCCGGCCGCGCTATGAGCCGGTCTATCTCGCCTATCGAGATGAAGGGGACCTGCCCCGCATCGGCTTAGCTATCAGTCGCGCCTATCTGCCGAACGCGACACCGAGGCAACTGGGACGGATGGCTATGAGCGCCAAGAGCTGATGAGGTCTGCGCGGACGGTACGATCCATCGGCGGCAATCGGCTGGTCGTGATCTTTGTTGTGATCGCCACGCTGGCTATCGTGGGAGTCCGCTTCTACCTCGCAGCTACCGGGTATCCACAGATCGGCGGCCACTCGAATCTACATATTGCGCATGCGCTCTTCGGCGGCGCATTCATGATCTTCGCACTGGTGGTCGGGTGGCTCTTCCTCGGCCCACGTCCCCGATTTGTCGCCGTATGCATAGGTGGAATAGGTTCGGGGCTCTTTCTGGATGAAGTAGGGAAGTTCGTCACGAAGACAAACGATTACTTCTATCACCCGTCCGCTGAAATCATGTATCTGACGATCCTGGTCGTGCTGGTCGGGGGAAATCTAGTGCAGATGACCCGTGGACTGTCGGCCGGCGAGATCCTGGTCAATGTCGGGACGGCGGCCGCGGAAGGTGCGGAGTTTGGGCTGACATCTACTCGCCGTACCGAACTTCTGGGGCTGCTGTCCGATGCGAGGATGGTCGGTGCGGACCAGGCGAAAGTCATCGCACTGCGCCAGGCCATTGAGCAATGTCCGCAGGCAAACCAGCGATGTGCAGACGCAGTGTTGCGACTGATCGCTACGTTACCGCGTTGGCTCACCGGCCCGAAGTTTGCGGCTGCAGCGGGCTGGCTGATGGCGGTCACTGCCCTTCAGGTGGCAGTGACCTCGTTGTTCGGCCTCGATTGGCGGCCTTCTGAACTGCTATTCGCCGCCCAGGGTGGTGAGAGGATGGATCGAATCTCTGACTACGTCTATGTGGTTCTGGGTGCGGTCACGTGTGTCTGCTCGACCATTGCGCTCGTCCACTGGCGGCGATCCCAAGCCCCGCGCGCCCGGGTGCAGGCATTGCGATTGCTCGCGGCGACGGCCATCGGATTCACGATTGTCGGTGGGATCGTCGACTTCGCCGAATTCGGATTGTTCGCGCTGGTTTCTATCGTGACCGGGTTGATCACGATAGGACTGATAGACCTGCGGATCGCCGGGGAGATCCGTGAAGCCGCTGATGGTCGATCGCCGAGTATTGAATAGGCGGGAGAATTCCCAGCATGCAAACAATTGTCGATTGTTGTCCTCCGTGAAACATTTGTACTTAGACCATGAGATGCATTTCTTCGCGCGGGACGGCTAGCATTATGGCGCTGACATCAGTGTCAATTGTTGACCGGGGAAAGTGGGAGGATTTGATATGAGGAAAGCCAGGGGAATGGTTCTGATGACCATGATGTTTACCGTGGCCCTCTCAGTCGGAGCGTGCAGCAGTGTAGATGAGCCGGGTAAGTCGTCGGAGCACCCCTCCGCAGCCTCGACGTCGGCCTCGACTGGGGTTTCGTCTGAGTCGGCGGCGACGACCACCGAGGCGGAAACCGGGCCGGTCGCGACCGGTCCCGCCGCCACGTCGACGCCGCAGGCGGTGCTGGACGATGACCCGGGCGGCCACCCGTGCATCACTGACGCCGGTGCTACCGGCCATCTAGCGCCTGAGACCGCAACCGGCGGCAAGTGGGTGTGCGTGACGACGGGCACGCCGTCTGGCGCGGAACGCCACCAGCACCACGACGACGATCCAGGTGGCCACCCGTGCACCGATCAGTCGGGCGCACCCGGTCATCTGGTGCCGGAGACCCCGACCGGTGGCCAGTGGATCTGCGAGATCACAGGGGATGCTCCGCGCTGAGCCCGATGTGGACGGAAGTGTCGGTGGAAAGATGGCGGGGAGGGAGGTGTGACGAAGAGGTGGTGATGCCAGCACTCGAGCGTCTCAAGCTAGCTTCCATCGACGCTCCAGTTCGCTCCGACGGCCGGGAGGTGCTCAACTGACAGCCGTGCTCTTCGCAGCGGGGCTGAGCATCCTGGCTTGGGCCCTTTTCGCGCGCCGATTCGGTGAATGGAGGGTCGCCCCCGCGCTCGTCCTCGCCGGTGCTGGCGTGATCACCTCGGTGAGTCTGGGCATGGATTTGGCCGAGCCGCTGTACTCGCCGGTGACTGAGCGTGTCGTCGAGATGATACTGGCGCTGCTTCTCTTCGTCGATGCGACAGAGGTCCGCGGTGGTCTGCTTGGGCGCGACCGCGGTGGTGCGCTGCGCCTGGTCCTGATTGCGCTGCCGGTCTCGTTGCTCGGAGCGATGATCCTCGGGTGGTTGGTATTGCCGACATCAATGTTCGCGGTGTGTTTGATGATCGCTTGCGCGGTGATGCCCACCGATCTTTCACCGCATGGGACGCTGTTCGGCAACTCCTTGGTGCCTGAGCGTGTGCGTCATCTGCTGAATGTCGAGAGCGGATACAACGATGGCGTCGTGGCGCCGTTATTCGTCTTTGGACTTACGCTGGTCGAGGGTCACGGAGCTGAGGACGGGTTCGTCCATGAGGCGCTCGCGGCGGTCGAATCGGCGGGGATCTCACTGCTCGTCGGTGCGGGAGCCGGCCTGCTAGTCGGCTTCCTGGCGAATGCGGCATTACGTACCGGCCTCACTTCCGACCGGGCCTTGGGCATCACCGTGTTGATGACCGCTCTGCTGACGTACGGGCTGGCGACGATCGCTGGAGGCAACGGCTTCGTGGCCGCTTTTATCTGTGGCATCGTGTACCGGCTGACCCGCGACCATCGAATACACGGCAGTGAGCTCGAGTTCGTCCAGGATGTCGCAATCATCAGCAACCTGCTCGTCTGGTTCGCATTCGGATTGGTGCTCGACTATGTCTTCGACCCCGGAGTGCTGTGGTCGACCACCGCACTGGTCGCCGTGTGTGCGGTCACCGTCTTGCGGTTCGTGCCCGTCCAGCTGTCCCTGCTCGGCAGCGGTTACGGGCGCCGGGACCGGAATCTGATCGCTTGTCTGGGTCCGCGCGGCACCGCTTCTATCGTTTTCGGCCTGTTGGCCTGGACCAAGGTCGCCGGCGACGACGTCGACGACGCCTCGCTGATCCTCGTCGTGGTTGCCTGGACCGTCGCCCTGAGTTTGATCGTCTACTCCGTTGCCGCAGTGCTCCTGGCGGCCCGACAGAAAGAACCGGCTTGATGAACACACCGACCGAAGTGACCTGGCGTACCGCCGGGCCAGGGTTGCGGAGCCCGGTGGTCCTCGGAGCGTTAGCCGGCGTCGCTTCGCTGCTCGTCATCGTCGTCTCGGCGCTAGATTCGACGGCGGCGGTCGTCGGCATCGCAGCCGTCGAAACCGTGGTTTGCGCGGGTCTGCTCGCCCTGGTCGGCCTGCTGCTGATCCCTCGCGGCGTGCTGACGCGGTCGACGGCCATCGCGGCACTTTACTGGGGAGCGCTCGTCGCGCCCTGCCTGGCGAGTCTCCTGAGCATCGCCGGTGCCGGATGGGTCATTGCGCCGTTCCTTGAGGAAACTCTGAAATTGTGCGGGGTGGTCGTGGTTCTCCGTTGGTGCGGGCGGGCCTCAGCCCTTCGCGGTTTGGCCATCGGCTTCGTAGTCGGGGCGGGATTCGAGATCTACGAGAACATCCTTTACATTCTTATGCCCGACGTACCTCCTGTGCCCGGAGCTGAGGCGAGCGGTGCTCTTGAAACGGCTGCAATCCGCCTGGTCGCCGGCTTCGGGCTACACGCGATGACCGTGTCCATTACCGGGGCGGCGGTCGGGACCCTGATCGCGCGGACCGGGAGGGCCGTCGGGAAGCTCTCTGCGCTTGCGCTCGGTGGCGCGATCCTGATCCACCTCATCTGGAATCTCGGCAATGTTGGCGGGTTCCTCGCGGTATTTCTGATGATCCCGGACTACGTCGTCCTGGTGGTGGCTTTCGTCATTGTCCGGAAACGGGCGATCGTCGCCTCGGTGCCGACCGGACTCGCCGCATGACGGCGGATATCGGGGGGTTCCGCCAGGCGATCGACGAGATCGTCACAGCACTCGATCGTGTGCCAGAGAACCCGGCACGAGCGCTTCCCCAGTTGATCGACGATCAGCCGGCCGCGATCGCCGTGCTGTCGGCACATCCGGCGGGGTATGGGGCCGCAGTGAGCGGATTGTGCGCTGAAGCGGCGGCCTTCGTGCCGAACGACCGTAGCTCGGCCAGCGACCTCGCCAGCCTGATCCGCGTTTTGCTGCTCCACCAGATCGACGTGATGTGGTGGGGTGATCAACCCGAGTATGAGAACTCGGGTGCCGTTCTCGACGCAGCCGATCTCGTCGATCTCGACGAACTCCGCGCCCGTGAGCGGCTGGGGTTCCGTTATCGGCGCCAACCGGCGACGGTGACTTCACGGGCGATCCGCGCAGTGCAGCGACGTCTTCCGCTTCTGTCCGGACCGCCGGGGGCGGGGCTTCGGTATTCGCGTGCTCGACCGGAGATCGTCGCACTGCTTAACCTGATCGCCGACGAGTACCGGATGAAATGCAGAGTCGGATCGAAGGCTGCCCGCGGTGGGGTCTGGATGAATAGTGCGGCGCGCAGTGTCTCCCATCAGGAGCATCTCAGGCGGCTCGGCTACTCGGCTATGAGGCCGAGCGCGCACTGTAGCGGCTATGCAGTCGACATCGCTGTCGAATGGTTGCGGCCGACCGGTGGCGACGAGATCGTCAAGCGAATCCTGATCGATCGACGCGATCGCGGGGAGATCAATGTGATCGATGAGGGACCTGCCTGGCACGTCTGCCCGGCGCCGGCGAGCATGCCGTCCCTACGCGCGTACTACGACCTGCAGATGGAGGGATGAACCGATGTGCGGAATCGCATTGATCGTTGGGGAAGGGGCCCGGGACAACGATCTCGACCCGATGATGGCAGCGATAGCCGGACGTGGAGAGACCGACGAGCGGTACTCGGGTGTCGGGCTGGTCGCTGGCACCCAGCGACTCAAGATCGTCGATCGCGAGCATGCTCAGCAGCCGTGGCGCTCGCAGGACGGACGGTGGTTGCTCTGCTACAACGGCGAGGTGTTCAATCACGCTGAGCTGCGTGCGGAACTCCACGCGCGCGGGCATCACTTCCGTTCCGAATCAGACACCGAGGTGATCCTCGCGGCCTTTAGCGCCTGGGGCCTTGACGCGGTGCACCATCTGCGCGGCGAGTTCGCCTTCACCATCGTGGATCTCGGTAGCGGAGAGGTGTATTTGGCTCGCGATCCGATCGGCGTGAAGCCGCTGTACTACAGCTGGCGGCACGGTCGAATCCACATCGCGTCGGAGGTCAAGGCGCTCACCGGAGTCGGCGCGAGGATCTTCGAGGTCCCCCCGGGTCACCACGGGCTGGCGGCCGGTACCGCGGGCCCGGTCCTGCTCCCGTACTTCGATCTGCTCGACGGCCGGCAGAACAGTGAGCCGATCGACGACCCGGATGAGGCCGCCACCCTGATTCGTTCGATACTCGACGATGCCATCGCGGTGCGGGTGGACACTGATCTGCCCGTCGGCGTGGTGCTGTCCGGAGGTCTGGACAGCTCTGCGGTCCTGTCGAGGGTCCATCAGCATCACCCCGATTGTGTGGCATTCACGATCGGCCGGCCCGGCAGTGACGATCTGGACTATGCCCGTCGGCTAACCGCTGACCTCGGGGTGCGCCATGAGATCATCGACCTGAGGCCCAGGCAAATCGGGTTTCCCGAGATTCGCCGGGCCGTCGCGCTGAGTGAACTCACCGAGTACGGCGACGTGATCAACGCCGTCGTATCGATCCCGTTGTTCGAGCGCATCCGCGAGTGCGGGATAAAGGTCGTTCTGACCGGTGACGGTTCCGACGAGCTGTTCGGTGGCTATCCGATGTATCACACGATCGATGCCGACCAGGCAGATCGGCTGTTTGTCCACAAGTTGCAGAACCTGGGGCGTACCGAACTCCAGCGCGTCGACAGATCGAGCATGGGTCAGGGGGTAGAGACCCGAATTCCCTTTCTGGATAAGGAGATGCTCCACCTGGCCATGCGGATTCCGCTCTGGCTTAAGACCGCTGGGGAACAGGAAAAGTGGCTAGTGCGGCGGGCGTTCGCCGACGCGTTGCCCGACTACATCCTGCAACGGCCGAAGGCCGGGATGTCGTACTCGTCTGGACTGCACGATCGAGCGCGGCTTTTCAGGCCCTTGTTTGCGGGGATCTATCGCCGGTTGGACTACGACCTGCATGAGCCGATGCGGCGAGACTTCGACTCGGTGCTCGAAGCGGCCGGAAACGATCTCGATCGCGCAATCGCGAGTGCGGTGAGACGCCCGGACTACCGCTTCGGTGAGCGTGCCCGCGATCTGGCTGGTGCGGTGCGCTGGAACATCCAGTCCGCGTTGACTGGGAAGGTCGGATGATGGGCGGGTTCGGGCCAAGATCCGATATCATGACCCGCCCGAATTGTTAGCATCAGCAGATGTATGGCTCGGTCTAGGGAGGTCCGCGTGACGTCGCGCCAGGACAAGGAGTCGCCCGTAGGGCGCACGAGCACCTCGCTGCCTCCTGCGATGCAGAAGCATCGAATATTCGGGGGCGCTGACCAGGGCATCACGATCGAGAACATCGGCCTCGCGGCCGCCCCGACGATGGAGTGGACGTACGCCGAACCCGCGCACACGGTGCTGGTGTGGAGGCGCGGCATCGCAGAGTTCAAAGAGGCCGACTTCGACGGGAGCTCGCGTCAACGGGTGAGTAGTCGTTCGAGTAATATCTGGATTATTCCCGCCGGAATGCGATCCTCCGGGGTGGCTCGGAACGTTTCGGCGTCCGAGGTCCTGCACTTGTCGCTTACGTCGGATGCGATCGGCGCGGACCGGCTCCGTCCGGTCGTCGACCGCCGTGATCTGGTACTGCGCGGTTTAGTCGAGCGGATCTTCAGTATCGACGGTCGCGACGATGCGGTGGCGCGTCTGCTACGCGAATCGTTGTCGGACTCGCTGCGGCTTCATCTGTTGGACGCGTACGGCGAAGCACTGTCGCGGCCGCGCTATGAGAAGCGCGACCTGGATCATGCGACGAAGCGACTGTTGACCGAGTATCTCCACGATGCGCTCGACGGCGAAGTCAGCCTGGATACCCTAGCCGACCTCGCCGAGATGCCCAGATCCTCGTTTCGGCGAAAATTCGCCGCGGCGTTCGGCACTACACCGCACCAGTACCTGATGGAGCTGCGACTCGACCGAGCCAAGTCGCTCCTCATCTCGACCGGACTCACGGTCACAGAGATCAGCAGCGCGTCGGGTTTCGCGTCCCCGAGCCATTTCGCGACGACCTTCAAGAATCGGGTGGGCGTGACGCCGACGCAGTACCGCTGGAAAAGGTCATAGGTGGGCCCCGGGTTTCCTGATTATGCCGCGCCGAGTGCGTTGACCTCTGTCACGCTGACCCAGAACGCCTTGTTGGAGCGGTTGTTGGTGAATCTGGTGCCGTCGTCGAACGCTTCGACCGCCCAGCCGTTGGCGATGTACGTCTCGTTGTAATGCAGGACGTGCAGTGGCTCGGCGGTCCCGAGGTCGGCGGCGACATACCTGACGATGCCGTCCTGGCTCAGCGTCACGGTGTTCGTCGGTTCGCCGGCTGGGGTTTTGGGCTGTTTGACGAAGTCGACCGTGCAGTTGACCGTGTCTCCCTGAATGCCGCAGATCGTTCGGCCGGTCTCGGTCCGCACGTAGGTTACGCCGTTCGAACCGGTGGGCAGAATCTCGTCAGCGTCAGCCCTTGCGGCCGCCGCTGCCAAGCCGGTCAGTGCGAGGCTGGTGATTCCTGCGGCCAGAACAAGCCTCCGGAATACATGCACGATCTCT
>NZ_BANT01000055.1 GCF_000333015.1 Gordonia hirsuta DSM 44140 = NBRC 16056
CACCACCACCCCCCTTTCGGTGCTGTGTTCTATATCACTACGATCAGTCTACGCTCATATTCCGATAGCGCAAGTGTTCGAACAAAGAATTTTGGAAAGAACATCCGAACAGTCCAGAAGGACAACCAGACGGTGCCGAGCGACGGCTGGAACCACGTCAGGGCATCTGAAGGTGCCTCCCGAAGCACTTCCGTGAATGAACAGATCCCGATCACGGACCTCG
Organism: Gordonia hirsuta DSM 44140 = NBRC 16056; assembly: GCF_000333015.1. GTDB lineage: Bacteria > Actinomycetota > Actinomycetes > Mycobacteriales > Mycobacteriaceae > Gordonia > Gordonia hirsuta. The sequence goes on from NZ_BANT01000055.1 coordinate 224, forward strand.
GGCCCCGACGACACCTTCAGCGTTCGGATGAGGCGCCTCCACGCTCGCGCAACGGCTCGCCTTCTCCAGACGTTTCATTGCGCAGCGCAGACCCCGTTCTCACCGCCGAATCGTCGCCACCACCAGCCCTCACCGCCGGCGAGCGCACGCGCGAATCGGCTCGTCGGATCGGTCACGAGACCTCTAGGGTGAGTACATCCAAGTCTCAGCGACCAGGAAGGCGGCACGCCATGCCGAAGAGGATCCTGCACGTCGTCACCAACGTCGCCCAGTACGACGATCCGGCACATCCCACGGGGCTATGGCTGTCGGAGTTGACTCACGCCTGGCAGGTGTTCGCTGACCAGGGCTATCAGCAGGTGCTGGTCAGTCCGGCCGGTGGCGCGGTACCGCTGGAGCCACGCTCGCTGAAGTTCCCGTACTACGACAAAACCGCCAAGGCCTGGCACGACGACCCAGCGATGATGGCGCTGCTGGAGAACACCGCGGCCCCCGCAGAGCTTGATCCGACCGACTTCGACGCGATCTACTTCACCGGCGGACACGCCGTGATGTACGACTTCCTCGACGACGCGGATCTGCAGCAACTGACCCGCGGAATCTGGGAGAACGGCGGCGTCGTCTCCTCGGTGTGCCACGGGTACTGCGGACTGCTCAACACGACGCTGTCCGACGGCTCCTACCTGATCGCCGGACGTGAGATGACCGGCTTCTCCTGGCTCGAGGAGAAGCTGGCCGGGGTCGCCCGGCTGGTGCCGTACAACGCCGAGCAGCTGGCCACGGAGCGCGGGGCGCACTACGGCAAGGGCCTGCTGCCTTTTGTTTCGCACACCGTCGTCGACGGCCGCCTGGTGACCGGACAGAATCCGGGTTCGGCCAAGGCGACGGCCCGCAAAGTGGCCGCCGCCCTGGACGGTGCCGCGCGCTGATCGCGCGCGTCAATACCAGCCCGTCAATACCAGACTGTGCGGCCGCCGACGGGTCGGCCGACGGCACCGAGGATCCACAGGATCAACCCGATCACCACCGCCGCCACACCCAGATAGGTGAGGATCGCCAGGCCGAAGACCCAGCCCAGGACCAGCAGAACTATTCCGAGAACAATCATCGTCGTGCCTCTTTCTTCATCGGTTCACCGAGCCGGTGCGCAGGTCCGGCCTACTGGCTGGGCTGCGGAGTCCGACATTCGCTGATCTTCGGATTGACGCCCGCATAGTTCAGCGGACCGGCGACGATGGTCAACGCGATATTGCCGGCAGTCACGCAGGTGGCCTCGTCGTTCTTGAAGTAGTCGCGCTGGATGGCGGCGATCAGACCGATCACCAACCAGATCACCACGATGAGACCGATGATTCCGCTGCCTCGGCGCATAGCCTTTACCTCCTCGGTCGCCCTGCTCCGGATCACTCTTGTCGAGCTCACCGATACAGGTACCCCGCCGGGCGGTGCCACAAACCACCGGTGGTTCAGATGGCGTAATTGTCGACGACGTCGATCCCGAATTTCTCCATCTCCGCGATCAGCTGCACCTCGCTGGGCGACTGCACCGGCAGGAAGCTCGCTTCCCGCAGCCGGCGATTGGTGCCGCTGGTCGTCACATAGCCGCGCCCACCGATCAGCGCCGACTCGTGACGGGCCGCATCCTGGGCGATCCGTGCAGCTTCGTAGCGCAACAAAGTGATGTCGGCGGGGGCCACCGCTTCGGTATCGCGTGCGTACTCGGCAGCCCGTTCGGTGAGCTCGCTGTGCCTGGACCGCAGTCGTTCGTGCTGTGCGGACAGCACTGCTCCTGCCCCGTCGAGCTGTTCGGCGGCAACCTGCAGGCAGCGGCCCGCCAAACCCAGCGCAAACGAGCTCTGCCACAGCAGGTGCGTGGTGCGCCGGGCCCGGCAGATGTCGAGCGAATCCGCGACGATTCCGCCGGCCGGAACGACGACCCCGTCGAACTTGAGCATCGCCGACCGGGTCGCCTGCAGTGCCAGCAGGTCTTCGACCTGCGTCACCGACAGGCCGTCGTCGCCGACGGTGGCGGCCAGAATCACCCGCTGCCCGCCGTCCTCCGCGACGTCAGGATCCTCGGCCACTCGCGCCGGAAACACCACCAACGTGCCCGGCGCGATGTTCGACGCCCAGGCGATCCGCCCGTAGACGCGGTAGCCGTCGCCGTCGGGGACCGCACGTGTGGGGATGGTGCCCACCCCGGCCAGCTCCTGCATCGCGGTGGCCATCGCGATCGAGCCCGAGCGCTGCCCAGACAGGAGCGCTGCCAGCTCGTCGTCGAACCCGTCCGCCGCACGCAGGTATTCGATCACCATGCGGTGTGCCCACAGGGAGAACGCCGAACTCATGCACTCGGCCGAGACCGCCCCGAGCAGTCCTGCGTAGCCGCTTCGGTCCGTCGCCGGATCCTCGTATCCGATCCGCAGGGCGCCGAGGGCACCGAATCGTTCGATCACCTCACCGGTGTCCACTTGTGCGCGATCCGCGCGGTCGGCGTCGGCGGCAGCCAGTGCCGCGGCGTCGTCGATCAATTCCTGGGTCTGTCCGGTCACTGCACTTGCCTTCCGTTGCGGTCACGCACGATTCGATGGATCCCGCGGAATACGCGGTCGAGGAGGTAGCCGAGGACACCGATGGCGAGCATGGTTGCCGCCAGCGCGGTGTAGTCGACGTTGTCGCGGGCGTTGAGCACCGCATAGCCCAGGCCGTTGGTGACCCCCAGCATCTCCGCCGGGACCAGCACCACCCACGCGATACCCAGCGCCACCCGGATCGCCCCGGTGGTCGGGACTGCCAACGCCGGCAGGGCCGTCGAGCGGATGGTCTCCCAGCGGGTCGCCCCCAGAGAGCGCGCCACCCGGGCCAGCTTCGGGTCCAGTGCCCGCACACCGGCCGCCACCCCCAGCACGATCGGCCAGACTGCGGCGAGGGCAACCAGGGCGATCACCGCGCCGGAACCGGCTCCCAGCAGCACCAGGGCCAGCGGCGCCCAGGCCAGCGGTGAGGTCATCCGCAGCAGCTGGATGATCGGGTCGAGCGCCTCGTCGACCAGCGCCCGCGAGCCGACCAGCGCGCCGAGCGGCAGACCGATCACCACCGCGATCGCCAGCCCGGCGAGCACCCGGTACAGCGACACCGAGATCGCCTGCACAAACGAGTCGGTGGTCAGCAGCTCGGCCAGCCGAGAGATGGTGTCGACCGGCCCCATCTTGGACACGACGGTGTTGGCGCCGAACATCACCTCGGCCAGCAACCACCACACCAGCACGAAGCCGCCGAGGACCCCGACGCGGATCGCGATCCGCGTCACGGCGCGATCACCTCCGCACGAGTGTGTGCGCCAGCTGGACACGGGCGCCACCATCGGCCGCTGACGCACGCCGACAACCACCGCACCGACAACGCGGTCCTCACGTTCCCGTCGAACCAGGGGGTTTCGGCGGGAACGTGAGAGCATCTGGACCATGAGTGAGCAGATCCGGATCAAGGATGTCCGTCCCGGCGACACCATCACTGTTCGACTGGGAGCCTTTCCCGAAGCGTCGACTCTTCAGGTGGTTCAGGTCTCCCCCGGCGGCAGTGACTCCACCGTGCTGATCGCCTTCTCCGACGGCAGCTCGGTCGAGTTCGCCAAGGATTCACCCGCTACCCGCGAATAGCCGGCGCACCACCAGGCACCAGCGCACAGCGGCCTTGTCCGGTCGTTCTCATCTGCGGAGACGGAGGGATTTGAACCCCCGGTGGTTTTACCCACGCTCGCTTTCAAGGCGAGTGCATTCGGCCGCTCTGCCACGTCTCCCTGCCACACAACCTAGCGCACCCCCGAACACCCGAATCATCGACCACTCGACGCAACCTGGCCGGACTGGAAGACTCAGGGACATGTACGCCATCACTGGCAGCGAACTGCTGGAGTTGACCGAAGTCCCCGATCCCGTTCCCGCCCCCGACGAGGTCCTCGTCCGGGTCAGTACCGCCGGGGTCAACCGAGCCGATGTGCTGCAACGCGCCGGTCTGTACCCGCCCCCGCCGGGTGCCTCGGAGATCCTCGGCCTGGAGGTCTCCGGCCACATCGAGGCACTGGGTTCACAGGTCGCCGGCTGGACGGTCGGCGAGCCGGTCTGCGCCCTGCTCTCCGGTGGCGGCTACGCCGAGAAGGTCGCGGTACCAGCGAGCCAGCTGCTGCCGATCCCCGACGGGGTGAGCCTGCGCGATGCGGCTGGACTCCCCGAGGTGGCGTGCACGGTGATGTCGAACGTCTTCGGCGCCGCTGAACTGCAGCCGGGCGAGCTGCTGCTGATCCACGGCGGCTCCAGCGGTGTGGGCACCCATGCCATCCAGGTGGCCAAGGCCTTCGGTGCGCGCGTCGCGGTGACCGCCCGCAACCCCGAGAAGCTGGCCCGGTGCGCCGAACTGGGTGCCGATCTGCTCATCGACTACAGCTACGAGGACTTCGTGGCCGCGCTGTCGCCGCACGGCGGCGCCGACGTGATCCTCGATGTGGTCGGCGCCGACTATCTGCCCCGCAACATCGATGTGCTGGCCGTCGGCGGCCGACTGGTCGTGATCGGCTTGCAAGGCGGCCGCAAGGGCGAACTGGACCTGGGCAAACTACTCGGCAAGCGCGGCGCCGTCCTGGGCACCACGCTGCGGGCGCGCCCCACCTACGGGCTCGGGTCCAAGGCCGAAGTGGTCTCATCGACCCGCGAGGGCACCTGGCCGATGATCTCCTCCGGGGCGGTTAAGCCGGTGATCGATTCGGTCTATCCGCTCGCCGAGGCCGGCGCCGCACACGACCGCATGACCAGTGGCGGCTCGGTCGGGAAGATCCTGCTCGAGGTCGGCTGACGCACCGGCTCAATCCCCGTCGAGCAAGAGCCGGGCACGAATCCCCAGACGCTCGTACATCTCCATCAACTGGAGGAACTCGTCGTCGGACAGCACCTCGAACACCAGGTCCAGAACACCCCGGTCCCGAGCCGCCGCCACCGTGTCGAGCACCTCCCGGCCGGCGTCGGTGATCTTCACCCATTTCTGGCGCGCGTCCCCGCGGCTACCGCCGTCGACCCGGGCATAACCTGCTTGGATCAGCTTGTTCACCTGCCGGGAGACCGTGCTCATCCCGATCCTGGTGGCGGTCGATAGGTCGGAGATCCGCAGGCCCGTCGAATTCTCGAGAAACCCGAGCAGTCGCCATTCCGAATGAGTCAGTTCCGACGCCGAGTCGGTATAGGACCGCATCCCGTGCAGGAAGTCCCACCCGGACGATTGAAAGCGCTGCCATCGATCCAGCTGCTCCGGCGAAAGGCGTTTCACGTCCTGCGCAGCCTGATTCCCCACCTCTGCCAATGCGTCCTCCCCAGGGCATCGTGCGCGCCAGACTAGGACGCGCTCCGGTCACCATACCGAAACCGCCGGTCAGCACAGAATTCAGCTGCTCGATCCGGCCGCACGGGCCGGTGAGATCAACCGAAGGACCCCAGCACCCGCACCAGTTGGTCGACGTCGTACGGCAACGCATAGGGGCCCAGCCCGATCGTCACCGCACCCCCCGCATCGTCGACACCGATCTGGGCCAGCGCCCGGCTGGGCCGGTCGGGTAGCGCGCTGATGCCGTTATCGGCCAGCCGCAGGCACACCTTCTCGGCACTCACCCCGTCGACGACGAAGCTGACCACCGGGATGCGGTGCACCCGCGCACCGATCACGCGCACCCGGCCCAGCTGCGTCAGTGAGTTCACCAGGTATTGCGTCAACCGCTGCACGTACTGGTAGGCCCCCTCCAGCGAGGAATCCAGCCGCTGGCTACGTTTGCCGGCCGCGTCGATGTCCAGTCCGGCCAGATGCTCGATCGAGGCGACCAGTCCGGTCAGCTGCGGGCCGGGGACAGGTTCGGCCTCCAGCCGTGCCGGCCCGGTCGACACCGGATCCATCGAGACCCGGGCCATGCGTTCGATCCGCTCCGGATCGGCGAAGGCCATCGCCGCTATCCGCGGACCTCCCCAGCGGGCGGCGCTGACCAGCACCACGTCGGCCCCGAGCTCCTCCAGCGATAGCCGCACATACGGCGCCGCCGAACTGGCATCGACCACCAGCAGCGCCCCGACCGACCGCGCATAGCCGGCGATCTGGGCGACGTCGACGATCGCGCCGGTCACCGACGACGCCAGGGTCACCGCGACCAGGGTGGTCCGGCGTCCGATCAGTTCGCCGTACTGGGCGGTGGGCAGGGTGCCGTCGGAGACGTCCACCTGCGCCCACCGCACCGATGCGCCGTGCCGGCGGGCGCCGCGCAGCCACGGCACGATGTTCTCCTCGTCGTCGAGACGGGAGAGCACCACCTCACCGTCCCACACAGACATGGGCAACGCATCGACCAGCGCCGACACCAGGCCGCTGCGCGAGGCGCCCAGCACCACACCGTCCGGGTCGGCATCCAGCAGGTCGGCGACGGCGCGCCGGGCGGTCTGCTGGGCATCGGCGGCCGCAGCCGACTGCGGCGACACCCCGCGCGGATCGACCGGCATGGCCCGCGCACCCGCACTCATCGCGGTGATCACCGCGTCCGGCAGCTGCTGGCCGGCCGGTGCGTCGAAGTGAATCCAGCCGTCACCGAGGCTGGGGAACAGTCCCCGGACCGAGGCGACGTCGAAAGGCATACGAATCAGCCTAGACAGTGCCCGGGGCAGAATGGTCCCCATGCACCCGGAGTTCCTCGGCAGTTCCCATCCACTCGCCCCGATCCGGTTCGGCTCGGCCGGTGACGGCGAGCCGCCGATCGTCGTCCCCGACGCGGATCCGTCGTCACCGATGCCGCTGCTCCCGGAGAACGGCGACGGCGCCTCCGACGAGACAGGTCCCGGCGCCGTGATCGGCCTGGTGGAGCAGCCCGCCAAGGTGATGCGGATCGGCACCATGATCAAGCAGCTGCTCGAGGAGGTGCGGTCAGCGCCGCTGGACGAGGCCTCCCGGCAGCGACTGGCCGGTATCCATCGCACGTCGGTCCAGGAGTTGTCCCAGGGGCTGGCACCGGAGCTGAGCGAGGAGCTCAACCGCCTGGCTCTGCCCTTCTCCGACGATGTCGTGCCCAGCGACGCCGAGCTACGCATCGCCCAGGCCCAGCTGGTCGGATGGCTCGAAGGCGTCTTCCACGGCATCCAGACCGCACTGTTCGCCCAACAGATGGCCGCCCGCAGCCAACTGGAACAGATGCGGCACGGCGGCCTGCCGACCGGCGGAGCCCTGGGCTCGGATGGACACAGCACGGGGCAGTACCTGTGAGCGCACGCCTGTATCCTGGTTCGTTGTGTCAGTGGTAAGTACCGAAGACGGCATCCCCCCGGCCCCGCCCTCGTCCGACTCCCGGACCTTCGCGAGGGGCATCAAGGATCTGGTCGACGGGTTCCGGCACTCCGAGTTGTGGCTGCATCTGGGCTGGACCGATATCAAGCAGCGCTACAAGCGTTCGGTCCTGGGACCGCTGTGGATCACCATCGCCACCGGCGTCACCGCCGTAGCCATGGGCATTCTCTACGGTGAACTCTTTCAACAGGACATCAAGCATTTTCTGCCGTACGTGGTGCTGGGCTTCATCTTCTGGGGGTTCATCGAGACCTCCATCCTGGACGGTTCGGTGGTCTTCTCCACCAACGAGGGCCTGATCAAACAGCTCCCCGCCCCGATCAGCGTGCACGCGTACCGGGTCGTGTGGCGCAGCCTGATCATCTTCGCCCACAACGTGGTGATCTACCTGATCCTGCTCGCGGTGTTCCCGCAACCGATCGGCTGGACGGCGCTGCTGGTGTTCCCGGCACTGGGCCTGTACGTGCTCAACGCCGTCTGGGCGACGCTGGTCTTCGGCATCCTGTCCACCCGCTTCCGCGATATCGGCCAGTTGCTGACCACCATGGTGCGGCTGGTCTTCTTCATGACCCCGATCATCTGGTCGGCCCAGACACTCGGAGCAGCCGACGGGGAGACCTCCAGTCGGCTCAAGCTGGTCGAACTCAATCCGATGTTCCACTATCTGGAGATCGCCCGCGGACCGCTGCTGGGTCAGTCGGTCGCGGCTTACCACTGGTGGATCGTCATCGCCTGCACGGCGGTCGGCTGGGCAGCCGCCCTCCTCGTCATGCGTAACTACCGCGCCCGCGTGGCGTACTGGGTCTAGGAGGACCACGTGGCAGGCAGTACCGAGATCCGCGTCGACACCTGGGATGCGTGCGTCGACTTTCCGATCTTCGACGCCAAGACCCGCTCGTTGAAGAAGGCTGTGGTCGGCGCGGCCGGCGGCGTGATCGGTTCCAACAACTCCAAGACCGTCTACGTCGAAGCCCTGCGCGATATCAACCTGCACCTGGAGCACGGTGCGCGCGTGGGCCTGGTCGGCCACAACGGCGCCGGGAAGTCGACGCTGCTGCGTCTGCTCTCGGGGATCTACGAGCCCACCCGCGGCGCCTGCCGGGTGCAGGGCCGGGTGGCCCCGGTCTTCGACCTGGGCGTCGGCATGGATCCGGAGATCTCCGGCTACGAGAACATCCTGATCCGCGGCATGTTCCTGGGGATGTCCCGCAAGCAGATGCTGGCCAAGACCGATGAGATCGCCGAATTCTCCGAGCTGGGCGACTACCTGGAGATGCCACTGCGGACCTACTCCACCGGTATGCGGGTACGCCTGGCCCTGGGCGTGGTGACCAGCATCGACCCGGAGATCCTGATCCTCGACGAGGGTATCGGCGCGGTCGACGCCGAATTCATGAAGAAGGCGCGCGTCCGGCTGCAGGCGCTGGTGGAGCGTTCGGGCATCCTGGTCTTCGCCAGCCACTCCAACGAGTTCCTGGCCCAGCTGTGCGACCGGGCCCTGTGGATCGATCACGGCCAGATCCGGATGGATGGCGGCATCGAAGAGGTGGTGCACGCCTACCAGGGTCCCGAGGCCGCCGCGCAGGTCCGCAAGGTGCTCGCCGAGCAGGGCAAGGCCGGCGCATGAGTTCAGCGAACCAGCGGGTGATCGGCGTCGTCGTCACCCATCAACGCCTCGCCCTGCTCACCGAGTCCCTGAAGGTCCTGGCCGCCCAGGACCGTCCGCTCGACCACCTGATCGTCGTCGACAACGCCGCCGAACCCGAGGTGGCCGAACTGGTTGCGGCTCAGCCGATTCCGACCACCTATCTGCCGTCACAGCACAATCTGGGCGGGGCCGGCGGATTCGCACTGGGCATGCTGCATGCGCTGGCGTTGGGCGCCGACTGGGTCTGGTGCGCCGACGACGACGGCCGGCCCGAAGGTCCGCAGGTGCTCTCAACGCTGTTGGCATGCGCGCACCGGCACGGTCTGGGCGAGGTCTCCCCGGTCGTGGTGAACATCGACGAACCCGATGCCCTGGCATTCCCGCTGCGCCGCGGACTGGTGTGGCGACGACGGCGCAACGAGTTGTTCGCCGACGACGAGGCCGCCGACGACGATCTGCTCCCCGGCATCGCCTCGTTGATGAACGGCGCCCTGTTCGCCGCCGGCACCCTCGACCGGGTCGGTGTGCCGGACCTGCGGCTGTTCGTGCGCGGTGACGAGGTCGAGATGCACCGGCGGCTGGCACGCTCGGGAATCCCCTTCGGCACCTGCCTGACCACCGCGTACCTGCACCCCGACGGCAGCGACGAGTTCCGGCCGATCCTCGGCGGACGCATGCACACCCAGTACCCGGACAACGCGGCCAAACGCTTCTTCACCTACCGCAATCGCGGCTACCTGATGAGCCAGCCGGGGATGCGCAAGCTGCTGCCGCAGGAGTACGCGCGCTTCGCCTGGTACTTCCTGGTACAGCAGCGCGACCTCGCCGGCTTCCGCGAATGGTTGCGGCTGCGCCGCCTCGGCCGGCAAGAACGATTCGGCCGCCCCAGCGATTAGAACGTGTTCTAGTCTGGTGGGTATGCGTTTCACCTTCGCCGAAGCCATGACCGACCCGGCCTACTATCCGCCGCTGGCCCAGGCCGCCGAGGCCGCCGGATTCTCCGGAATGACGATTCCGGATTCGCTGGCCTATCCGGAAGTCTCCGACGCCAAGTATCCGTACACCCCCGACGGGAACCGGGAGTTCCTCGAGGACAAGGAATTCATCGAGACCTTCATCCAGGCAGCCGTGCTCGGGGCGGTCACGACCACGCTGCGTTTTCTGCCGTTCGTCCTCAAACTTCCGGTGCGTCCGCCGGCCCTGGTCGCCAAGCAGGCCTCCTCGGTCGCCTACCTCACCGGCAATCGACTCGGCCTGGGCGTGGGCACCAGCCCCTGGCCCGAGGACTACGACATCATGGGCGTCGACTTCGCCCGCCGCGGCAAGCGCATGGACGAATGCATGGACATCATCCGCGGGCTCACCTCCGGCGACTACTTCGAATTCCACGGCGAGTTCTACGACATCCCCCGGGTCAAGATGTCCCCGGCACCCACCGAACCCATTCCCCTGCTGGTCGGCGGCCATGCCGACCTGGCGCTGCGACGGGCGGTCATCCGCGGCGACGGCTGGATGCACGGCGGCGGCCCGCCGGAGGAACTCGATGCCCTCCTGGACAAGTTGGCAGCGATCCGCAAAGCCGAAGGCAAGCAGAACGACCCCTTCGAGATCCACGTGATCTCGATGGACGCCTACACCGTCGACGGGATCAAACGTCTGGAGGACAAGGGCATCACCGATGTGATCGTCGGCTTCCGACTGCCCTACATCCTCGGCAAGGACACCGAACCGCTGGAGAAGAAGATCTCACACCTGAACTGGTACGGCGAGAACATCATCGCCAAATCCCAGGGCTGACGGCGCCGGACCGGTTCGCGCGCCCGGGCGCTGTCCCCTACCGGGCACCCGAACGCGGCGCTCAGCACACGAACGCGGCGCTCAGCACACGAACGCGGCGCTCATCGCATGGACGCGGCACTCGATCTGTTCGCGGCCCCGGCGAACGCCGCGAACGGGGCTCGACGCCGCGAATACAGAACGAACGCCGCGAACACGAAACGAGGGCCGCGAACGGATCGGCAAGGGCCGGGACCCGGGCGCCGGCGGATCCGGCCCGAGATCGTCCGGCTATCTGATCTTGAAGATCACCGCGCGCTGGACGACGAAGTTGATCACCGTCGCCACCCCTTGCGCGATCACAAAGGCGAGGGCCGAATAGAGCACCGTCTCCTGCCACACATGCGAGAGCCACGAATAGAGGCCGACGTTCACCGCGAAGGTGGTCGCATACAGCAGGATCACCGCGACGAAGCGGGCTGTGCTCGGCTCGGCGCGGAACGTCCAGCGCCGGTTGATCAGGTAGGCCACGGTGGTGCCCAGCAGAAAGCCGGCAGCCTTGGCGAGCCAGAAGGGCGCGCCGCCGGCGTACTGCAGCAGCATGGTGAGGCTGTAGTCGAGGACGGCCGAGCCGGCGCCGGTCGCCACGAACCGGATCAGCTGCGTCTTCAGATCGACATCGGTCGAGGCCTCGTCATCGTCGAAGGGGAGCTCGATCGGCATCGGCGCATGCCGCGTCGAGAAGTCCTCGTGCTGCAGTTGCTGAACCGGATAGTCCTCCGGCTGCTGCCCGGTTTCGGAGTCGGCCACTCCGTCAGCGTAGTGGACGTGAGACGGCGATGCGGTCACGGCTCGGCCGCCGTTTTCCTCGTGCGCCGGTGTTCGACGACGTCGGCGAGTAGGTTCAGGAGCCATGACTCCCCCGCTGCGCCTGCGCACGCTGCTGGCCGCCGTCGCAACCGTTCTCACCGTCGCCGGTCTGACCGCGGCCCCTGCTCTGGCAGCTCCGGCGACGCCGGCCCCGGTCTGGTCGGGCCTGGACGCCCGCGACTACGCCGGTCCCGTCGGTAAGCCCGGCACGCTGCTGGCGCAGACACGGCTGGATCCGGCCGTGTCACTGCCGGCTGCCGGGCAGGCGTACCGCATCCTCTACGCCACCACCGATGTTCACGGAGAACCCGCCGTCAGCACCGGCGCGGTCTTCACTCCGCGGCGTCCGGCACCCAAGGGCGGCTATCCGGTGATCGCGTGGGCACACGGCACGACCGGACTGGGTAACGACTGCACCCCGTCGGCTCTGCCGCGATCCGAGCGGGACCGCAACTATCTCGACCATTGGCTGGATCAGGGCTACGCCGTGGTCGCCACCGACTACGTCGGACTGGGTACCCCCGGGATGATGAGCTACCTGTCGGCACAGGTGTCCGCACACTCGATCGTCGACTCGGTCAAGGCGGCGCAGCAGATGGGGTTGCCGCTGTCGACGAAGTGGGCGATCGTCGGACAGTCCCAGGGGGCCGGCGCCGCACTCAACGCCGCCCGGCGCGCGACCGCCCTGTCGCGCGGCAGCGGGCTGGACTACCGCGGTGTGGTCGCCACCGGAACTCCGGCCAACATCGAACACATCGTCTGGCAGGCCGGCCCCGGCTTCCCGCCGATCACCCTGCCGGCGGCGTTGAACGCCTACGCCGCCTACATCCTGACCGGCTTCATCGACGCCCGGCCCGATCTGCGCGCCGACACCGTCCTCACCCCGCGCGGACGTCAGATTCTGCGCATGGCCGCCACCCTCTGCTACGGCGAATTGAGCGACCGGCTGTCCGGGGAACCGATCAACACCTGGTTCTCCCGACCGCTGGCCTCGGTCCCGGGTGTGCAGGGCGCACTGGTGACGTACATGGCCACCCCGTTCTCCGGCTACGACCGCCCGATCTTCCTGGGCCAGGGACTCATCGACACCGATGTGCCGGTCGTCTCGGCCGGATCCCTGTACGCCCAGATGCTGGCTGCCGGACAGCCGGTGGAGTTCCACCTCTATCCCGATCAGGATCACTCGGGCACGGTGCTCGCCTCGCTACCGGACTCCACCCCGTTCGTCGCCCGCATCCTGCGCTGAGCTCAGGGTTCGATCTCGTCGCCGGCCGGATGGATCTGGTCGACGCGTTCCTCGACGGTCATGGTCGGCTCGCTGCGGCGGTGCTCGTCGGTCGGCTTCACCACCAGCACGGGTTTGCGGCACGACACCAGCAGGTACTGCGAGGTGCTGCCCAGCAGGAGTTTGCCGACCTGGGTGCGCCGGCGCATGCCGATGACCAGCATCTCCGCCTCGGGTTCGTCCATCGCCGCCAGCAGTTCCTCGGCAGGTGTGGCACCGATCGGCTGCCGGATCCGGTAGCGCAGACCCGATGCGCTCAGCCGGTTCTCCACATCGGCGATCTCGTCGGCATCGGCGATCCGCTGCCCCCGCACCTCCGAGACGGCACTGATCACCAGCAGTTCGGTCTCGCGCAGGCGAGCCTCGATGATGCCTTGTTCCAGGCACGCGCGGCCGAATACTCCGGCTACGTAACCTACAACGATCATCGTCGCCCCTCTCTTCCGCTCGCCCGCGTGGAGCCGCCGCGGCCGGTCACCGCGATAGGGCGACCCTCATCGTCAGTTCGACAGTAACGTAGCGGCGGTGGTGAAGCGGCTCACCCGAGCGCCGCAGACGACGCCGAATCACCTCTCACCGGGCACATCTAAGCAATCCACAGGTTCTGGCGAGTAGTCTCTTCTGCGATGACGAACACCGATGTACTCCCGATCCAGACCCAGCGGCTGATGGGCTGGGGCCGCACCATGCCCATCGAGGCGCACGTGCTGTCGACGCCGTACCCGGAGGTCATCGCCGATGCGGTGGCCCGCGTCGCCGATGAGGACGCCGACAAGCCCGACTATCTCAAGCGCGGCGTGATCGCCCGCGGGCTCGGCCGCTCCTACGGCGAGAACGCCCAGAACGCCGGTGGTCTGACCATCGACATGACCAAGCTCACCCGGATCTACTCGATCGACGACGCCACCGCGATCGTCGACGTGGATGCCGGTGTCGACCTGGATACCCTCATGCGCGTCGCCCTGCCCTACGGCCTGTGGGTGCCGGTGCTTCCGGGCACCCGCCAGGTCACCGTCGGCGGAGCCATCGGCTGCGATATCCACGGCAAGAACCACCACAGCGCCGGCAGCTTCGGCAATCACGTCACCGAGATGCAGCTGCTGGTGGCCTCCGGCAAGATTCTCACGCTGACCCCCGAAGGCACCGACGACGATCCCGACGCCTCCATCTTCTGGGCGACCGTCGGCGGCATCGGGCTGACCGGCATCATCCTGCGCGCCAAGATCAAGATGACGCGCACCGAAACCGCCTATTTCATCGCCGACGGCGCCGTCACCCACAACCTCGACGAGACCATCGCCCTGCACATGGACGGCTCGGAGGACAACTACACCTACAGCTCCGGCTGGTTCGACGCGATCAGCAAGCCGCCGAAGCTGGGACGGGGCACCTTCTCCCGCGGCAGCCTGGCCACGCTCGATCAGCTGCCGCCCAAGCTGGCGAAGGACCCGCTGAAGTTCGACGCCCCCACGCTGGTGAACTTCCCCGACATCTTCCCCAACGGGCTGGCCAACAAGTTCAACTTCTCAATGGTCGGCGAGGCCTACTACCGGATGGGCGGCAATTACACGGGCAAGATCCAGAACCTGACGCAGTTCTATCACCCGCTGGATCTGTTCGGGAACTGGAACCGGGCCTACGGCTCGAAGGGTTTCCTGCAGTACCAGTTCATCGTGCCGCCCGAGGCCGTCGAAGAGTTCAAGGGCATCATCTACGACATCCAGGCCTCGGGCCACGTCAGTTTCCTGAACGTGTTCAAGCTCTTCGGCAAGGGCAACCGCGCGCCGTTGAGCTTCCCGATGGAAGGCTGGAACATCTGCGTGGACTTCCCGATCAAGAAGGGCCTGCACGAGTTCGTCTCCGAACTCGACCGCCGGGTCCTGTCCATCGGCGGCCGCCTGTACACCGCCAAGGACTCGCGCACCACCGCGCAGACCTTCCACGCGATGTACCCGCGGATCGACGAGTGGCTCGAGGTGCGCCGGCGCGTCGACCCGGACAAGGTCTTCATGTCCGATATGGGCCGCCGGCTCGAACTCGTCTGACGCCGTACACCCGCGACGGGTACACCGCCTGAAGCTTCAACCGAAAGAGATCACCGCATGTTCAACGCCGTCGGCGTCCCGCAATCCATCCTCATCCTCGGCGGCAGTTCCGAGATCGGCCTGGCCATCGCCACCGAGTTCCTGCACAGCGGCCCCATGCGGGTGGTGCTGGCCACCGTCCCGAACGACCCGGCCGCCCCGGCCGCCGTGGCCACGATGGAGGCCGCCGGAGCCTCGTCGGTCGAGCAGATCGACTTCGACGCCCTCGACACCGATTCGCATCCGGCCGTGCTCGACGCGGCCTTCGCCGGCGGCGACATCGACGTGGCGATCGTCGCCTTCGGCATCCAGGGCGACGACGAGCAGGCCTGGCAGGACCAGAAGCTGGCCGTCTTGGAAGCCGACATCAACTACACCGCCGCCGTCTCGGTCGGTGTCCTGCTGGGTGAGCGCATGCGCGCCCAGGGCCACGGCCAGATCATCGCGATGAGTTCAGTGGCCGGCGAACGGGTCCGTCGTTCCAACTTCGTCTACGGCTCCACCAAGGCCGGACTCGACGGCTTCTACCTGGGTCTGGGGGACGCGCTGCGGCCGGAGAACATCCGCGTCCTGGTGGTGCGCCCCGGTCAGGTGCGCACCCGGCTGTCGGCACACGTGGCCGAGGCACCGCTGACCGTGGACAAGGAAGAGGTGGCCGCCCGCGTGGTCGCCGCCGTCGGCAAGGGCAAGGAAGTGATCTGGGTGCCCGGCCCGTTCCGCTTCATCATGATGGTGCTGCGCCACGTACCGCGCCCGATCTTCCGGAAGCTGCCCGTCTAGATGACCCCGCAGCCCACCACGACGGTCCTGCGCCGCCGCGGGCACGATCTGCTCGAGCTCCTCGGCGCCCTGGTGCTGGGTACCGCGGTGGCGATGGTCGGGTTGCGCATCATCTCGGCGGTCTCCTGGCCGGCATACAACACCTCCAACGTCACCCGCGCGCTGACCACCCTCGGTCAGGCGGTGGTGGTCGTGCTCGCGGTGATCGCCGCGGTCACCGCCCGCTATCGGCCGTCCTGGCGATTGTCGACGTCGTGGCTGGGCTCCCTGGCCTCAGCCGGGCTGGTGACGGTCAGCCTGGGGATGCCGTTGGCAGCGACCAAGCTGTATCTGCACGGGCTGACCGCCGACCAGCAGTTCCGGACCGAATATCTGACCCGGCTGACCAGCAGTCCGCGGCTGCACGATATGACCTACGTCGATCTGCCGCCGTATTATCCGGCCACCTGGTTCTGGTTCGGCGGCCGGTACGCCGACCTGTTCGGGCTGCCCGGCTGGGAGGCCTACAAGCCCTGGTCGATCATCTCCATCGCCGCCGCCGCAGCCCTGGGCGCGGCACTGTGGAACCGGATGGTCGGGGTCACCGTCGGCACCGCCGTGGGCCTGGCAGTGACCGCGGCGACCCTGTACTTCGCCTCCCCCGAACCCTATGCGGCGGTATTGATCCTGGTCGGGGTACCGATGCTGGTCGTGATCGCCTCGGCACTGCGCGGACGCGGGCGTTCCCTGGCCGACGGACCCGGGTGCCCCCGCGAATCGAATTGGCTGGCCGTGGCCGCGGCCGGGGTGTTCCTCGGTGTCTCGGCCACGGTGTACACGCTGTACACCGCCCTGTTCGCCGGTACCGCCGTACTGATCGCGCTGGTCTATCTGGTGCAGATCGCACTGACCGAACGCAACAGCGCACTGGCCGAACGGATGCAGACCCAGCGGCGCCGGGTGCGCATGCTCGGTGTGGTGCTGCGGCTGCTGGTGATGGGCGTGCTGGCCGGCGCGGTGGCGCTGCTGTTCTGGGGTCCGTACCTGATCAAGCGGGCCACCAGCCCGGTCAGCGGCTCCGGCGCCGCCGAACACTACCTGCCCGAGGGCGGGGCCGTGCTGCCGCTGCCGGTGTTCCAGCTGTCCCTGATCGGCGTGCTCACCCTGGCCGGGCTGGTGTGGACCGTCTGGCGGATGCGGCAGCGGACCATCGCCTTCGCCTTCGCTGCTGCCCTGGTCGGCATCCTGGTGCTGACGCTGGCATCACTGGCCCGCACGGCGATCGGCAGCACGCTGCTGTCGTTTCGGCTGGAGGCTCCCGCCGCCGGAATCCTGGCCGCGGCAGGTGTCTTCGCCGCGGTGGCGCTGTCCCGGGCCGCCGTCGCCCAGTTCGGTGACATCCGCACGGTGATCGGTGTGCTGGCCGCGGTCGGGGCGATCGGTGTGGCTCAGCAGCTGCCGGCGACCCTGTCCTCGGAGATCACCATCGCCTACACCGATACCGACGGCTACGGGGAGCGCGGTGATCAGCGCCCGGCAGGATCGGAGGCCTACTATCGGCAGCTGCATCGCCTGATCGGTGAGCAGACCGGGAAACCGGCGACGCAGAACATCGTGCTCACCGCCGACTACAGCTTCCTGTCGATCTATCCGTACTGGGGCTTCCAGGGGCTGACCTCGCACTATGCGAACCCGCTGGCCCAGTTCGAGGCCCGCGCCGAAACCATCGAACGGTGGGCGCAGTCCACCGACACCGCCGAGTTCCAGGCGGCGCTGGCGCAGAGTCCGTGGCCGGTGCCGAACGTCTTCGTCTTCCGCTACAGCCCCGACGGCTACACCCTGCGCCTGGCCAAAGACGTCTACCCCAACGACCCGAACATCAAGCGGTACACCGTCACCTTCGATCCGGCGGTGTTCGACGACCCCGCATTCACGGTGACCGAGGTGGGACCGTTCGTGCTGGTCGTGCGGAGCGGAGGATAGCTCTCGTGGAACTGCGCATCGACTCGCTGACCAGTAACTACGGCAAGACGCATTTCGTATCGACCGGCACCGTCAACTGGGTGATCCTGCAGTCGAGCGCCGGTGTCACGCTGATCGACGGCGGCTATCCCGGACACGCGCCGGCGGTACTGGAGTCGTTGCGGCGGATCGGCGCGGGGCCCGAACAGATCCGCGCGGCCCTGCTGACCCACGCCCACGTCGACCACCTCGGCGGTCTGGTGAGGCTGCGTGAGCAGTACCAGTTCGACGTCTACGCCGATCCGAAAGAGGTGGCCCATGCCCGCCGCGAGTATCTCGAGCAGGCCGACGCCGCCGGGCTGGCGCCGATCGCCTGGCAGCCGCGGGTCCTACGGTGGCTCAGCCAGATCATTCCGCTCGGAGCCCTGAACAAGGCCGGAATCGACGATGCCACCGAGTTCACCGGCCTGTCCCACCTGCCCGGGCGACCGGTCGCGATCCCCACGCCCGGACACACCCGCGGTCACAGCGCCTTCCTGGTCGCCGACGGTGAAGCCGTCGTCTCCGGCGATGCGCTGATCAGCGGCCACCCGATCACCTCGCGGCACGGTCCGCAGTGCCTGGGCCCGATCTTCACCCACGACCCCGAACGCAATGCCGAAACCCTCGAGGCCATCGCCGTCACCGAGGCGCAGCTGCTCCTGCCGGGTCACGGCGACCTCTGGGAGGGGCCGGTGCGTGCGGCCGTGAATCAGGCGCTGAGCCGCCGCTAGCACCGGCCAGCCCATGCGGCACCGCCGCAGAAAAGACCACCGCGGCTGGCGATTCCACCGTTTCCGGCAATCCAGACTCAGCGTGTCCTCGAAACGGTTGAATCTACTCCTCGTCGTGCCGAACATGCCCGAAAGAGCACACTGTCGGCGGATGCGGGCCGCTAACGTCGTCACGCGCGCTGCCGCATTCGGGCCAGTCGCGAGGCATTCCGATAACAGATCTCGAGGAGAACCATGAAGAAACCATTGACGTCGCTTGCACTGATCGGGGCCGGCGCCGCACTGGTACTGGGAGTCGGCGCCGGGCCCGCCGATGCGCGCGTCTCGGCCGGCCCTCTCACGCTGAGCGTCACCGGCACCTGCGCCTCACCTGGCGACAGCATCAAGGAGTTCTACGTCTGGACGCCCGAGAACGGTAAGAAGCGCGCCACGTCGGGGAAATCGGCCACGCATTCCTTCAACATCAACAAGAAGAAGGCAGGCGACACCTACTTCAACTGGAAGGTCACCTGCAAGATGGCCGGGAGCACCGGCGAGCATCAGAAGAAGTACGGCGGCAGCGTCAACGGAACCAAGTACAAATACACCGCCGAGCGCTTCTACAACAAGACGAAGAAGCCCTGATCTGACATAGGCCGTCCGACTGCTCGACGCAGCGCCCGCACATAACCGTCACGTTTAGCCGGACCCACAAAACACAACCGTCACCGACGCAGATGGTCGGTGACGGTTGTGTTCTATGGCGGTGACGTTTGTGTTCTGGGGGTGCCTACCGGTGGGCTGTCAGCCGGCGGTGGGGGCACCGGCCGGGCGGCGGGCCGCACGACGACGGCGCTGTGCCGGCGCCGGCGCCGCACCTGCCGACGACGACGAGTAGACCGGACGCGAGGATTCACCGGACTCGGCC
>NZ_BANT01000054.1 GCF_000333015.1 Gordonia hirsuta DSM 44140 = NBRC 16056
GCGGGCGCGGCGACGCCGCCGATCAGGACGGCACCGACCGCGACGAGGCGGCCGAGGACGGAACCGGCGAGGCCAAGACCGAGGGCGCATCGGCGACCGATACCGATGGTGCCGCTCCGGACGGTGAGAAGACCGAGGACGGCGACGCCACCTCCGACGATCAGGACACGTCCGCCGGGGCCGGTGACGGCGCCGAGCAGACCGGTGATGACGCCGACTCCGGTGACGACGAGGACAACGGGGACACCGACGATTCGACGACCCCGACCAGCAAGCGCCGTCGTCGCCGTCGTCGCCGGCGCACGGGCTCGGACAGCGATGAGGGTGCCGCCGCCGACGATCCGCCCAACACCGTGGTGCACGAGCGAGAGCCGCGGGCCCGCCGCCAGCGCGACGAGGTGCAGGGCATCTCCGGTTCGACACGCTTGGAAGCCAAACGGCAGCGCCGCCGCGACGGCCGCGATGCCGGCCGTCGTCGTCCGCCGATTCTCACCGAGTCGGAGTTCCTGGCCCGCCGCGAGGCCGTCGAACGGATGATGGTGGTGCGCGAACGCCGGGTCGACCCGGCCGCGGCCGGCCAGCAGGCACCGACCGAGGACTACACCCAGGTCGCCGTTCTGGAGGACGGTGTGCTGGTCGAGCACTTCGTCACCACCGAGACCAGCCAGTCGATGGTCGGCAACATCTACCTGGGACGCGTGCAGAACGTGCTGCCCGGGATGGAGGCGGCCTTCGTCGACATCGGCCGCGGCCGCAACGGTGTGCTCTACGCCGGCGAGGTCAACTGGGAGGCCGCCGGTCTGGACGGCGGAGCCCGCAAGATCGAACAGGCGCTCAAACCCGGTGATTCGGTGCTGGTGCAGGTCTCCAAGGATCCGGTGGGCCACAAGGGTGCCCGCCTGACCACCCAGATCTCGCTGGCCGGGCGTTACCTGGTGTACGTGCCCGGTGGCACCTCGACGGGCATCAGCCGCAAACTGCCCGACACCGAACGCAAGCGGCTCAAGTCGATTCTGGCCAAACTGGTCCCGGCCGAGGCCGGCGTGATCGTGCGGACCGCTTCCGAGGGGGTCAGCGCCGATGAGCTCGGCGCCGATATCGCGCGGCTCGAGGCACAGTGGAAGGGCATCGAGGCCGCCGCTGAGGAACACATGAAGAAGGCGTCGGGGACCACCCGGGCACTGTACGAAGAGCCCGACCTGCTGGTCCGCGTCGTCCGGGACCTGTTCAACGAGGACTTCACAAAGCTGGTCGTCGAAGGCGAGGCGGCCTGGAACCTGATCTCCGGCTATGTGGAAAGCGTGGCGCCGGATCTGTCGGCCCGGGTCGTCCGGTTCCAGAAGGAGACGCCCGAGTCGGCCGATTCCTTCGGGGTCCACCGCATCGACGAACAGCTGACCAAGGCGCTCGACCGTAAGGTCTGGCTGCCCTCGGGCGGCACCCTGATCATCGAGCACACCGAAGCGATGACGGTGGTCGACGTCAACACCGGGAAGTTCACCGGGTCCGGCGGCAATCTGGAAGAGACCGTCACCCGCAACAACCTCGAGGCCGCCGAGGAGATCGTGCGCCAGATGCGGCTGCGCGATATCGGCGGCATGATCGTCGTCGACTTCATCGACATGGTCCTCGAATCCAATCGTGACCTGGTTCTGCGGCGACTGACCGAGGCACTGGCCCGTGATCGCACCCGCCACCAGGTCTCCGAGGTGACCTCGCTGGGACTGGTGCAGATGACGCGCAAGCGGCTGGGCACCGGCCTGCTGGAGGCCTTCTCGACCACGTGCACCTGCTGCCAGGGGCGGGGCCTGATCGTGCACGCCAGCCCGGTCGAGGTCTCCTCGGGCGACGACGGCCGCGGCGAATCGGGCGGATCCAAGCGTTCGCGGCGCAAGCGCGGCCGCAGCGACAAGACCGAGACACCCGCGGCACCGGCCCCCGAGACCAAGCCGAACAAGCCGGCGGCCGAACATCCCCTGTTCAAGGCGATGGCGCACACCGACGAGGACGCTGCCGAGCAGCCCGCCACGGCCGACACACCGGCGGCTGCCACCGAGGTCGTCACCGCCGAGGTGACCGAGGCCGTCGCTGCACAGCAGGACGGGTCGGGCCGACCGGAGGTGGCCGCGGAACCGGCTGAACCGGCGGCGCCGGTGGTCACTCGACGTCGTCGTGCCGCGCGCCGTGCGGCGGCACCGACCGCGCCGGCCGAACCGATCGTGGTGACTCCTGCGGAGCCGACCACCACCGTGGCCGCGCAGACCACCGAACCGGTGGTCGAGGTGACGCGGACCCCGCGTCGTCGGCGCGGTGGCAGGCGGGCGGCCGGAGCGCCGGCGACCGGCGACACCGGCCAGACCGCGGGCACCGGCGGGCAGGCCGCCGACAGTGACGCGGATCCCACGTGATCACGGGCGTGGCTGGTTTGACCGGCCACGTCGGCCTGCCGTAACCTTGGCAGGTCGCCTTCTGTAGAGCGGCGCGCTGGTGTGCGTGACTGCAGAAGGATCTCCGGATGGGTTCGGGGACGTAAGAACACCGATGTACGCCGGGCGCAGAGACCTCTGTGCCGCGGCCCGATGAGCGAGTTAAGAGGACAGCGGGAATGGCAACGTACGCCATCGTCAAGACCGGCGGTAAGCAGTACAAGGTCGCTGAGGGCGACATTGTGAAGGTCGAGAAGATCGACGTCGAGCCCGGCGGCTCGGTGGACCTGCCGGTGGCGCTCGTCGTCGACGGCGCAAACCTGACCACCGACGCCGATGCGCTGGCCAAGATCTCGGCCACGGCGCAGGTCGTCGAACACGTCAAGGGCCCGAAGATCCGGATCCACAAGTTCAAGAACAAGACCGGCTACCACAAGCGCCAGGGTCACCGTCAGCGTCTGACGGTCCTGAAGGTCACCGGAATCAAGTAAGCATCAGGAGGCACGAACAATGGCAACTAAGAAGGGTGCATCCAGCACACGCAACGGTCGCGATTCCAATGCCCAGCGACTGGGTGTGAAGCGTTTCGGCGGCCAGGTCGTCAGCGCCGGTGAGATCCTGGTCCGCCAGCGCGGCACCAAGTTCCACCCGGGCGTCGGCGTCGGTCGCGGTGGCGACGACACGCTGTTCGCTCTGCAGGCCGGTGCCGTCGAGTTCGGCGTCAAGCGCGGTCGCCGGACCGTCAACATCGTCGCGGAATCGGCTTCGGTCTGACCCTCGACGAGGTACACAGTTCATAGCCGACAGGGCGGGCAGGGTTCATACGAATCCCTGGCCGCCCTGTCGCATCTCTCGCGCATGTTCGCAGCGCAGACCTAGGAGGTCGGTATGTCCAGATTCATCGATCGGGTCACCATCGATGCGGTGGCCGGTAACGGCGGACACGGCTGTTCCTCGGTTCACCGCGAAAAGTTCAAGCCGCTGGGCGGACCCGACGGCGGCAACGGCGGCAACGGCGGCGATGTGACGCTCGTGGTCGATCCGCAGGTCCACACGCTGCTGGACTTCCACTTCCGTCCGCGCGCCAAGGCCGGTAACGGCAGGCCCGGGGAGGGCGGCAACCGGAACGGCGCCAACGGTGACTCGCTGGTACTGAAGGTGCCCGACGGCACCGTCGTTCTCGACACCGACGGGCAGCTGCTGGCCGACCTGGTGGGGGAGGGCACCGAGTTCGTCGCCGCCCAGGGCGGCCGCGGCGGACTGGGCAACGCCGCCCTGGCCTCGCGGGCCCGCAAGGCGCCCGGCTTCGCTCTGCTCGGCGAACCCGGTGAAGAACGCCAGCTGCTCCTCGAACTCAAGTCCGTGGCCGATGTGGGTCTGGTCGGGTTCCCCTCGGCCGGTAAATCATCGCTGGTGTCGGTCCTGTCGGCCGCCAAACCCAAGATCGCCGACTATCCGTTCACCACCCTGGCGCCGAACCTGGGGGTGGTCACCGCCGGCGACGACACCTTCACCATCGCCGATGTCCCCGGACTGATCCCGGGCGCCTCGCAGGGCCGGGGTCTGGGTCTGGACTTTCTGCGGCATCTGGAGCGGTGCGCCGTACTGGCGCACGTCGTCGACTGCGCCACGCTGGAGCCCGGCCGCGACCCGATCTCGGACATCGATGCCCTCGAGGCCGAACTGGCCGCCTACCAGCCGGTGCTCGCGCAGGACCAGTTGCTCGGCGACCTGGCGGCCCGGCCGCGGGTGGTGGTGCTCAACAAGGTCGACATCCCCGAAGCCGATGAACTGGCCGATCTGGTCGAAGGCGAGATCGCCGAGCGCGGCTGGCCGGTGTTCCGGGTCTCGGCCGTGGCGCACAAGGGCCTGGCCGAACTGAAATACGGGCTGGCCGAGCTGGTCGACACCTATCGTGCCGAACAGGAGAAGCCGGTCGCCCGGCGTCCGGTGATCCGGCCCAAGGCGGTCGACCGCAGCGAATTCACCATCGTCGACGATCCCGATATCCCGGGCGGGTACATCGTGCGCGGCCAGCGGCCCGAACGCTGGATCCGGCAGACCCAGTTCGACAACGACGAGGCCGTGGGCTACCTGGCCGATCGACTCAACCGGCTCGGTGTCGAGGACGCGCTGGTCAAGCGGGGCGCCGAGCCGGGAGCCGCCGTGACGATCGCGGGGGTCACCTTCGATTGGGAACCGGCCGTGCCGATGGCCGACGAGGTGCCCCTGACCGGCCGCGGTACCGATGTCCGCCTCGAACGCAACGAGCGGGTGGGCGCGGCCGAGCGCAAGGCCGCCCGCAAACTGCGCCGGCAGCGCCTCGACGAGCAGGACGGGCAGTCCCTCGGATGGTCCGACGATGACTGATTCGACGGTGCGGACCGCGATCGCGCAGGCCCGCACGATCGTGGTGAAGATCGGCTCGTCGGCGGTCACCGATCTGAACACCGGGATCGCCCTGGACCGCTTGGATGTGCTGGTCGATGCCCTCGAAGCGCGGATGCGCGCCGGCAGCGATGTGATCGTGGTGTCCTCCGGGGCGGTCGGCGCCGGGATCGCGCCGCTGGGGCTCAAGAAGCGCCCGACCGACCTGGCGACCAAACAGGCCGCGGCCAGTGTCGGGCAGTTGAAGCTGGCGCAGGCCTGGGACGCCTCGTTCGCACGGTACGACCGGACCGTCGGCCAGGTGCTGCTGACCGCCGACGACGTGTCCAACCGGGCCCACCACGCCAACGCCCAGCGCACCCTGGACCGGTTGCGCAGCCTGCACGCGGTGGCCGTGGTCAATGAGAACGACACCGTGGCCACCAACGAACTCAGGTTCGGCGACAACGACCGGCTCGGCGCGCTGGTGGCGCATCTGACCGGGGCCGATGCCCTGGTGCTGCTGTCGGACGTCGACGGACTGTATACCGGCGATCCCCGCAAACCCGGACCCGACGGGCAGCCGGCCCGGATGATCCGCGAGGTCGCCGGTCCCGAGGACCTGGACGGGGTGATCGCCGGTACCGGCGGCGACCTGGGCACCGGGGGAATGGCCTCGAAGCTGTCCGCGGCGCGGCTGGCGGCCGACTCGGGGGTGCCGGTTCTGCTGGCGGCGGCCGCCGAGGCCGGCCGGGCCCTGACCGATGCGTCCGTGGGCACCGTGTTCGCCGCTCGTCCCCAGCGGCTGTCCGCGCGCCGGTTCTGGGTGCGCCACGCCGCCGAAACCCACGGCCGGGTGACCATCGATGCCGGCGCCGTCCAGGCGGTGGTGGGTCGCCGCCGGTCGCTGCTGCTGCCGGGGATCACCGCCGTCAGCGGCGGTTTCTCCAGCGGTGATGTGGTGGAGCTGGCCGGTCCCGACGGTGAAGTCTGCGCCCGCGGGGTCTCCTCCTACGACGCCGACGACATCGCGGCCGTTCTGGGCAGCTCCAGCGCCGACCTGCCATCCGACTTCCGCCGTCCGGTGATCCACGCCGACGACCTGGTGCGCACGTAGCACGACGGGGCCCGACCGGCAGGTAGCATGAGCGCATGTCCGGTCTGCTGCTGAATCCGTCCACCGCCGACTACGCCGAGTTCGATCCCCAGACCCGCCGGCTGTTGCGGGCGACGATCGAGTTCTTCGAAAGCCAAGGCAAACAGCGGCTGTTGCAAGCCGATCGCGACGCCGAGTGGATCAGCGATTTCCTCGAGTTCCAGCAGCGCGAGAAGCTGTTCGCCACCTTCCTGACCCCGGCCGCCTGCGCCGCCGGCGATCCCGACCGCCGCTGGGACGCGGCACGCAACTCGGCGCTCAGCGAGATCCTCGGCTTCTACGGGCTGAGCTACTGGTACGCCGAACAGGTGACCATTCTGGGGCTCGGACCGATCTGGATGTCAGACAACCAGGCCGCCAAGACCGCGGCCGCCCAGCAGCTGCTCGACGGGCAGGTGATGGCCTTCGGGTTGTCCGAACGCGCACACGGCGCCGATGTCTACAGCACCGATATGATCCTGACCCCGGCCCCCGACGGCGGCTTCACCGCCTCGGGCACCAAGTACTACATCGGCAACGGCAACGTCGCCGGGATGGTCTCGGTCTTCGGCCGCCGCGCCGACGTCGACGGCGCCGACGGCTATGTCTTCTTCACCGCCGACAGCCGGCACCCCGGCTACCGGCTGATCGACAATGTGGTGCACGGCCAGATGTACGTCTCCACCTTCGAACTGCAGGACTATCCGGTGGGCCCCGACGACATCCTGCACACGGGCCCGGCAGCCTTCGCCGCAGCGCTGAACACCGTCAACGTCGGCAAGTTCAACCTCTGCCACGGCTCGGTCGGCATGTGTGAACATTCGCTCTACGAGGCGATCGCCCATTCGCACAACCGCATCCTCTACGGGCACCGCGTCACCGACTTCTCCCACGTGCAGGGTAATTTCGTCGACGCCTACGCCCGGCTCAGCGCCATGAAGCTGTTCAGCGACCGGGCCGTGGACTATTTCCGCAGCGCGAGCCGGGACGATCGCCGCTACCTGCTGTTCAACCCGGTCACCAAATCCAAGGTCACCTCCGAAGGCGAGACGGTGATGACGCTGCTGCTCGATGTGGTGGCGGCCAAGGGATACGAGAAGACCACCTACTTCCACCAGGCCAATCGCTTCATCGGCTGGCTGCCGCGGCTGGAGGGGACCGTGCATGTCAACGTCGCCCAGATGCTCAAGTTCATGCCGAACTATCTGTTCGACCCGGTCGATCACCCGCCGGTGAGGCGGCGCCGCGAGGCCGCCGACGACGCCTTCTTCTTCGACCAGGGCCCGGTCGGCGGAGCCGGCAAGGTCCGTTTCGGCGACTGGACCGCACCCTACCGAGCGCGGCTCGATGTCCCGAACGTCGCGGTCTTCTTCCAGCAGGCCACCGCACTGCAGACACTGCTGACCACCGCACCCCCGAGCCGAGAGCAGCAGAAGGATCTGGACTTCGTCCTGGACATCGGACATCTGTTCAGCCTGATCGTCTACGGCCAGCTGATCCTGGAGCAGGCCGCCCTGATCGGACTCGCCGACGACCTGCTCGACCGCATCTTCGACTTCCAGATCCGTGATTTCTCACGCTATGCGGTCGCGCTGCACGGGAAACCGTCGGCCACCCAAGAGCAGCAGCAGTGGGCGTTGGGGGCGATCGCGCGCCCGGTCGCCGATGCGGGGGTCTTCGACCGGGTCTGGCAGCAGGTGCAGGCGCTCGACGGTGCCTACACGATGCCCGAGTGAGACCGGCCGGCCGGTGGCGAGCCCGCCGAGGCGGGCCGCTGCCGGCGCACCGCGGGCAGGATCTGCTCACACCGGCCGTCGATCTTCACCGCGGCGAATTCGTCGCCGCGGGTGGCGCCGCGGTTGAGGATCACGACCGGTTTGCCGTGTTTGACGGCGTGACGAACAAAACGCAGCCCCGACATCACCGTCAGTGAACTGCCGACGACCAGGACGGCATCGGCGTCGTCGACCATCGCATAGGCCCGGGCGACGACGTCGGCGGCGACGGTCTCCCCGAAATAGACGATGTCGGGTTTGAGGGTGCCCCCGCAGGCCGGACAGCCGACGGTGACGAACGAGGCGGTGTCGGCCAGGACCGCGTCGGCATCCGGGGCCACCTCGATGGCTCCGCGCCCGGACACCCGCTCGCGGAAGCCGGGATTGGCCGCCTCCAGCGCCTCGTCGAGCAGCTGCCGGGACAGTCGATGTCCGCAGTCCAGGCAGAGTACCCGCCCGTAGGAGCCGTGCAGGTCCAGCACGCGGCGGGAACCGGCTTTGATGTGCAGCATGTCCACGTTCTGGGTCAGCACACCGGTGAGCAGGCCGTCGTGCTCGAGTCCGGCCAGGGCGTGATGGGCCGGATTGGGAAGGCTGGCATCCATGTGCCGCCAGCCCAGGTGGTTGCGTGCCCAGTAGTGCCGGCGGAAGTCCGGCGAACTCAGGAACTGCTGAATGGTCATCGGCGTCCGCGGCGCTGATCCGGGGCTGCGGTAGTCCGGGATCCCCGAAGGCGTGGACATCCCCGCGCCGGTCAGGGCCAGGGTGCGCCGCCCGGACAGGAATCCGGCGAGCTCGACGATGCGAGCCGCCGGATTCCCGTCGGGTTCGGTGAGTTCGCCCGGTGTCCAGGCGGCACGACTGCGCATGACCTCCTGTTTACACGGCTCGTACGGGGGTCGCGGCGCGCCGGTGGGCCCCGGAGGTGTCAGTCCGGAACGGCCACCAGTGGGTAGACGCCGTTCTCGTCGTGGACCTCGGTGCCGACCACCGGCGGGTTGAAGACGCACAGCATCCGCATGGGACCGGACTCGTCGACGGCCACGGTGTGGCGTTCGTGCCCGTCGAGCAGATACATGGTGCCCGGCGCGAGCGGGTACTCGACGCCGGTCTCCCGGTCGGTCAGCGTGCCGGTGCCCTCGACCAGCCACACCGCTTCGACATGGTTGGCGTAGTGAAAATGGTTGGTCGAGCCGGGTTCGATGGTGGTCTCGTGAAACGAGAAGCCCACCCGGTCGCCGCCGAGGACGATGCGCTTGGAGCGCCAGTGTCCGTCGGCGACGTCCCGCTCGGTCCCGGTGATCTCGTCGGTGGTGCGAACGATCACTTCTCGACCGCCCGCATGGTCGGCTGCACGGTGGCGACCGCATCGGACAGGATCGTCAGTCCGTGGGACAGATCATCCTCGTCGATGGTCAGCGGCGGCAGCAGCTTGACCACCTGATCCTCCGGCCCGGAGGTCTCTGCCAGCAGACCGGCCTCGTAGGCCAGGGCGCAGACCTCGCCGGCCTGGGCGGGCTCGTCGAAGACCAGTCCCTGCACCATTCCGCGGCCGCGATGCGAGAGCGCCTCGTACTCGGCCGACAGCTGTCCGAAGGACTCGGAGATGATCTCACCCTTGCGGTGGACGTCCCGGGTCAGCAGGTCGTCGGACCAGAACTGGTTCAGGGCGGCGGTGGCGGTGACGAAAGCCGGGTTGTTACCGCGGAAGGTGCCGTTGTGCTCGCCCGGCGCCCAGATGTCCAGTTCCGGCTTCATCAGGGTCAGCGCCAGCGGCAGACCGTAGCCGCCGATCGACTTGGACAGCGTCACGATGTCCGGGGTGATCCCGGCGAACTCGAACGAGAAGAACTCGCCGGTGCGACCGCAACCCATCTGGACGTCGTCGACGATCATCAGGATCTCGCGATCGGCACAGAGTTCCTGCAACGCGCGCAGCCACGCGGCGCGGGCCACATTGACCCCGCCTTCGCCCTGCACGGTCTCCACGATCACCGCGGCCGGGCGATTCAGGCCCGAGCCGTGATCGTCCAGGACCCGCTCGAACCAGCTGAAGTCTTCGACCGCGCCGTCGAAGTAGTTGTCGAAGGGCATCGGGGTGGTGTGCACCAGGGGCACCCCGGCGCCGGCCCGCTTGGTGGCGTTACCGGTCACCGACAGCGAACCCAGGGTCATCCCGTGGAAGGCGTTGGTGAAACTGATGATCGATTCACGACCGGTCACCTTTCGCGCCAGCTTCAGGGCCGACTCGACGGCGTTGGTACCGGTGGGCCCGGGGAACTGGACCTTGTAGTCCAGGTTGCGGGGCGCCAGGATGCGGTCGGCGAAAGTCTGCAGGAACTCGCCCTTGGCCCGGGTGGACATGTCCAGTCCGTGGGTGATGCCGTCGCGCACGAGGTAGTCGATCAAGGCTTCCTTGAGCGCGGGGTGGTTGTGCCCGTAGTTCAGGGCGCCGGCACCTGCGAAGAAGTCCAGGTACTGCTTCCCGTCGATGCTGGTGAGCCAGGATCCCTGGGCCGTATCGAAGATCGCCGGCCAATTGCGGCAATAGGAGCGGACTTCGGATTCGTATGTCGTGAAAGTAGTGTCGTCCAACTGCGTTTCGATGGTCGTCATCGGTTGTCCTTATTCAGATTGAGAAGGTGCCGCCAAATCGTAGAGATCCTCCCGGAGATGCGCGTCCGGGAAATCTGTGGCGGCGAACAGGGGCCCGACTTTCAGGTCGAGTCCCAGGGACTTCGCGACGCCGGTGAACAGGCGTTGCGAGGCCACATTGTCGGGGCTGATGGTGGTCTGCATGCTGCTGACTCCCTCGGCGCGGCAGCGCTCGAAGAGGCCGGTCAGCATGCTTGCGGCGATCCCGCCGCCGCGTTGATCCGCGTCGACGGCGACCTGCCAGACCATCAGCACATCGGGCCGGTCGGGTCTGCGATAACCGGTGACGAAACCCACCGGCCGGCCATCGTGCTCGGCGACGATGGACGTCGTCGAGAAGTCGTGGCACCACAGCACATAGGCATAACTGGAATTCGTATCCAGCACCTGAGAATCGCGGGCGATCTCCCAGAGCCGTATTCCGTCGGCGACCGCCGGCTGCCGAAGAATTATTCGGCTACCGCGGTCCTGTCTTGATTTCGGTATTTCCGGGCTCATGACCCTCTCGACGTTAACGAGAACAGGATCATAAGCAACCCGAGAAGGGGTAGATCGCCCAAATCCACCCGGTCCGTTACTGCTCAGCGGGTGGATGTGGGATAGGTCACAGCACGGGCGATCGGGCCGGACGCCGACGCACTACGATGGGGTGCACCATGCCTCGAATCATCGCTGGAGAGTTCCGCGGGCGCCGGCTGAATGCGCCCGCCGATGTCACCCGTCCCACCTCAGACCGGGTGCGCGAGGCCATCGCCTCGATGCTCGGTGCCCGGATGGACATCACCGACACCCGGGTGCTGGATCTGTATGCCGGCACCGGGGCGCTGGGGCTGGAGGTCCTCTCTCGCGGGGCCGCCACCGCGGTGCTGGTCGAATCCGATCGCCGGGCCGCTGCGGTGGCCCGGGAGAACATCGCCGTCTGCGGGATGGTGAGCCGGGCGCGGGTGGTCAACCGCACGGTCTCCTCCTTCCTGGCCGCACCGGGCGCGCTGTACGACCTGGTCTTCCTGGACCCGCCCTACGAGATGGCGGCACAGGAGGTCGCCGACGCGCTCGTCGCCCTCGTCGAGCACCTCGATGAGGGGGCGTGGGTCGTCCTGGAGCGGGCCTCGCGCAGTGAGCCGGTCACCTGGCCGGACGGTGTGACGCCGGTGGCCGAGAAGGTGTACGGCGACACGGCCATCACCCTGGCGCAACGGGATCCCGATCCGGCGTATCGGTAGGGTCTGCAGACCATGAGTGCTGCAGTGATCCCCGGCTCCTACGATCCCTTCACCCTGGGCCATCGCTTCGTGGTGACCCAGGCGGCGACGCGGTTCGAGCGGGTGATCGTGGCGGTCGTGGTGAACCCGAACAAGCGCGGCATGTTCACCGTCGCCGAGCGGATCGCGATGATCGAGGCCGACTGCGCAGACCTGCCGAATGTGACGGTGCGCAGCTGGACCGGTCTGCTGGTGGATCTGGTCCGCGAAGAAGACGCCACCACCATCGTCAAGGGACTGCGCTCGGAGACCGACTTCGCCTACGAGGCGCCGATGGCCCAGATGAACCGGGAGCTCTCGGGGGCCGAGACCTTCTTCATGCTGACCGACCCGCGGTTCGCGCACGTGTCGAGTTCCCTGATCAAGGAGGTCGCCCGGCTCGGCGGGGACACCGCGCCGTATCTGTCGCCGGCGATCCATCAGGCGCTGGACAACCGTGTCGATCGAGTGCGCGCGGTCTGAGTATTTCGGCGCGACACGCCCCGCGCGCCTCCCAAGTCACACAAACAACATTCGGCACAATGGCCTCAGAAACATCAACAGGCCAGTCCTCACCTCACTGCGCCGGATAGGGGTTTACCGTGTACCGCTGCTTCGAAGTCCTGGACGACATGATGCACATGGTCGAGGAGGCGCGGGGTGTGCCGATGTCGGCGAACTGCGTCGTTCCGCGAGAGGCTCTGCGTGAGCTGATCGAGGACCTGCGCAATGTGCTGCCGATCGAGGTCGACGATGCGCAGGACGTGCTCGACGAGCGCGACACGCTGATCGGTGATGCCCGCGAGAGCGCCGACACCATGGTCACCACGGCCGAACGGGATTCCACCGCGATGGTCACCGAAGCCCGTGACGAGGCCGATCAGATCCTGGCTGAGGCCAAGGCCCGCGCCGACCGCATGGTCGCCGAGGCCACCTCGCATGCGACCTCGGTCAAACAGGAAGCCGCCGAGAACGCCGAGCGGCTGGCGCATAACGCCCAGCGCGACTTCGAGGCCGTCACCGGCCGGGCCCGCGCCGAAGCGGCCCGTGCCGTGGAGGCCGGAAACGCCAACTACTCGCAGTCGGTCGCCGACGGTATCGCCGAGCAGCAGCGCCTGGTGTCGGAGACCGAGGTCGTCGCCGCGGCCAAATCCGAAGCCGAACGCATCGTCGACGCGGCGTACGCCGAATCCGATCGCCTGCGCGGGGAGTGCGATGTGTACGTCGACGAGAAGCTCGCCGGTTTCGAGGATGTGCTCACCAACACGCTGCGGTCGGTGAACCGCGGCCGTCAGCAGCTGCGCACCGGTGCGGCCATGCACGATTACGTCGAATACAGCCACGAGGACTATGCGGCCGGTGAGTACGGTCGCAGTGCCGGTCGCGAGCACGGCCCCCACGCGGCGGCGCCGATGGCGGGGTGACGGGTAAAATCCCCCGCGTGAGCGCGATTTCCCCCAGCAATGTCCCCGGTGCCGACCCCTATGTGATCGATGTGCGGAGTCTGCCGCGCCGTCCCGGTTCGATGATGCAGGTCCAGCGGACCTTCGATGCACCCGAGCGGGTCGGCGTGGAGATGATCGGTATCCCGGCCGGCGGGCAGGTCGATCTAGACCTGCGCCTGGAGTCGGTGTCCGAGGGCGTCCTGGTCTCCGGGACGGCATCGGCTGCCACCGAAGGTCAGTGTGGACGGTGCCTCGAGCCGATCTCGGACCGCATCGAGCTGTATCTGACCGAGCTGTTCGCCTATCCGGACAGCGCGACCGAGCAGACCACCGATGAAGAGGATGTGGCCCGGCTCATCGATGACGAGGTGGACCTGGAACAGGTCATCATCGATGCGGTCGGTACCGACCTGCCACTGACCCCGCTGTGCACCCCGGACTGCCCGGGGCTGTGCGTCGAATGCGGTATCCGGCTCGCCGATGCCGAACCCGGCCATTCCCACGAGCGCATCGATCCGCGATGGGCGGGTCTGGCCGAGAAGTTCGGTACCGGTGAGGGGCAGGGGGAGTGAAGCGGCCCGATCCGGCCGGGCTGCTCGAGGCGCTGGGTGTACAGATCAGTGACGAACAGCTCACGCTGGCGTTGACCCACCGCTCCTATGCCTACGAGAAAGGCGGTCTGCCCACCAACGAACGCCTGGAGTTCCTGGGCGACTCGGTGCTGGGTGTGGTGGTGACCGAACGCCTCTACACCGGTTTTCCGGATCGGCCCGAAGGCGAACTGGCCAAGATCCGTGCCTCGGTGGTCAACATGAATGCACTGGCCGATGTGGCCCGAGAACTCGGCCCGGGCGGACTGGGCGCGCATCTGTATCTGGGCCGCGGTGAGGAACTCACCGGCGGCCGGGACAAAGCCAGCATTCTGGCCGACGGTCTGGAGTCGCTGTTCGGCGCGGTGTTCCTCGACCACGGGATGACAGTGGCCAAAGAGGTGATCCTGCGGCTGTTCGAGCCGCTGATCGATCGTGCCGGTGAACTCGGCGCGGGTCTGGACTGGAAGACGTCCCTGCAGGAGCTGACCGCGGCGCGTTCGCTGGGTGTCCCGCACTATCAGATCACCTCCACCGGCCCCGACCACGATAAAGAGTTCACGGCCGAGGCGGTGGTCGCCGGCCGAGCGCTGGGCGCAGGGGTGGGCCGTACCAAGAAGGAAGCCGAACAGAAGGCGGCCGCACTGGCCTGGTCGACGCTGAACGACGAGGAGACCGGCGCCGGGGATCAGGGTGCCTGAACTTCCCGAAGTCGAAACCATTCGCCTGGGGCTGGCCGAACACCTGACCGGCCGGCGTCTGGGCGCAGTCGAGGTCCTGCATCCGCGGGCCGTCCGGCGGCATGTGCCCGGAGCACTGGATCTGCGAGACCGGTTGCGCGGCAAGCAGATCCGCGGTGTCGCTCGGCGCGGCAAGTACCTGTGGCTGGATACCGTCGATCGATCCGACGAGGTGGCCGTGGTGGTGCACCTGGGCATGAGTGGACAGATGCTGCTGGCCCGATCCGGGGCCGACGACCCGGTCCACCTGCGGATCCGCAGTGCCCTCGACGACGGCAACGAACTGCGCTTCGTCGACCAGCGCACCTTCGGCGGCTGGCACCTGGACGACTACGTCGACCAGGGATCGCACCTGCTGCCCGAATCGATCGCGCACATCGCCGCCGACCCGTTCGACCCGGCCTACGATCCCGATGCGGTCGTCGAGGTGCTGCGGAAGAAGAACACCGAGATCAAACGAGCGCTGCTGGACCAGACGGTGGTCTCCGGCGTCGGGAACATCTATGCCGATGAGGCGCTGTGGCGAGCCGGGCTGCACGGACGACGACGCACCCGCGGGATCCCGAAAGCCAAGCTGCATGAGCTGCTGACCCACGCCGCCGCCGTGATGGACGAAGCGATCACCGTCGGTGGTACCTCCTTCGACGCGCTCTATGTGAACGTCAACGGCGAATCGGGCTACTTCGACAGAAGTTTGAGTTCATATGGCAGGACCGGCCTCCCTTGCACACGGTGCGGGACGCCGATCGTGCGGGAACAGTTCATGAATCGCAGCTCGCACTCCTGTCCGAGGTGCCAGCCAGCGCCGAGAGCACGAGACAAGACCCGCTGATGCTTGCCAGCGGCCCTGCGTGGTGCCTGGTCTCGGACGGGAGTGCGAGCCGTGCAGCAGTCCCAGGCGACCTGCGAGGAATGTGATCTGCCCACTCTGAGCGACAAGTGCGTCGCTCTCGACGCAGTTGTCGCTCAGAGTGGGCAGATGGTCACTTCGCGTGACGCTCGACGGCCGCCGTCAGTGCCGACAGTCTGTGATCAATATGTTGGCCACTGGTTCGTGGGATCACGCCAAGCGTGTACTGGCCGCGTCCCGTCCGGATGACGCGGCTGCGCCGGCGCTCCCAGCGCAGTGCATCGGAAATTGCCTTGGACGGGCGGCCGGAGAACGAGAGTCCCTGCGCTTCCGCTGCGGCGATCAACTCCGGGATCGACATCGTCGATTGCCGTCTTAGCTCGCCGATGACCCAGTGGCGGAGGTCTGTTCCCCGGATCGTGATACCCATGCCGGAATGCTGCCACGAGCGTCTGACAACAAACGGTTCACGCGCTAGCTAGTCCGCGTTTTCGGTCATGTTCGGACAAACGTGCGCATCAATGTCAGATGGTGCTCAAGTCCGGCTGCTTCGACCGGGCGCTGAACGTCTACGGGTGCGAAGGCGAGCCGTGTCCGCGCTGCGGCACGCCGATGGCGCGCGAGGCGTCCATAAACCGAAGTTCGTTCTTCTGCACGAAGTCCCAACGCCCGCCGAGATGAGGGGAGACCTTCACAACAGGAGCTACTGTCGCCAGAGATCTAGCGATTCCCACGCCTGGGGTGCGCCGGTATCTGTGATCGTCAGTGCGTGCGAGGTCGGAAATTCCCGCGGTACTGCGGCAACTCGCTCCGCCCCAGTCAGCGCCGGGATCGATGGACCGCAAGATGTGGGCGATGACGGCAGGGCGTTGTCTCCCCGTCCCGCAGGTGACCGAGAGCCGGGACCTGGCCCACCTTTGGTCGGGACGGCGCAGTCTGGAGCTCCCCTGTTGAACAATCTCGATCCCGTGCCCGGCCAGCCGTTCGATCTGCCCGTCGCCGCATAGTCGGACCCGATGACGTCGTCCAGACTCGAGTAGCGTCGACGGACAGGACGCATCCGAGCTGAGAGGAACCAGATGACCACGATGCCGGCAGCCTTCCTCGGACACGGCAGCCCGATGAACGCCGTGGAACGCAATCGGTACACCGAGGCCTGGCGCGCGTTCGGGGAGTCGGTACCCCGGCCGACAGCGATCCTGGTGATCTCTGCGCACTGGTACATCAATGCCACCGCGGTCACGGCCATGCAGCGGCCCCGCACCATCCACGACTTCTACGGCTTCCCTCAAGAACTGTTCGACGTGCAATATCCGGCCCCCGGCGCACCGGAAGTCGCCGAGTTGGTGGCCGACGTGGTGAAACCCACCTGGGTGGGGATGGACGTCGACAGCTGGGGGATCGACCACGGCACCTGGTCGGTCCTGCGTCATGCCTTCCCGGATGCCTCGATTCCGGTCATCCAGCTGTCGCTCAACGCCTTCAAGGATTTCGACCATCACATGGAACTGGGTCGCAAGCTGGCGCCACTGCGCGACCAGGGCGTGCTGATCATCGGCAGCGGCAACATCGTGCACAATCTGCGGGCGATCGACGTCGGCCGGCCCGACACCGGCTTCGATTGGGCGCATCGCTTCGATGACGCGGCCGGCGAGGTGCTGCGGTCCGCGCCGACGGAGCTCCTTCGCCTCGATGCCCACCCGGACTTCGGCAAGGCGGTTCCCACCCCCGACCACTTTCTGCCGTTGCTCTATATCGCCGGGCTCGCCGACGCCGCACCGCTCGACCAGCTCATCGGCGGGTACGCCGCGGGATCGATCTCGATGAGCGCCTACACGCTGGGGCTAAACCCGCAGCCGAGGATCCCGGACCTGGCAACGACCGAGGGGGCGGCGCAGCTGCCCGACGGCCTTCCGGCAGTCGACTCCAACCTATAGCGGCCGCGATGATCTGGCTCTGCGTCACCTGCGGCAACGAATACCCCGACACCGAGGTGCCACCGGCGACGTGCGTGCTGTGCAACGACGAACGCCAGTATGTGCCGCAGCCGGGGCAGCAGTGGACCGCTCTCTCGCCGGAGGCGACCAGCCGAGTCCAGGCACGCTCCGTCGAGCCCGGCCTCACCGAGTTCAGCCTGGATCCGCCCGTCGGGATCGGGCAGCGCACCTTCCTGGTGCACACCGAGGCGGGCAACATCCTCTGGGAACCGCCGGGTTTCGTCGGTACCTCGCTCATCGACCACCTGCGGGCGGCCGGCGGAATCAGCGGGATCGTGGCGAGCCACCCGCATCTGGTCGGGGCCAGTGTGTCGCTGAGCCATGCCTTCGGGGGCGTCCCGGTCTGGCAGAACTCGCTGGACCGTCGCTGGATCACTCGGCCCGATCCGGTGCATCGGTTCTGGGAAGGCCGCGCCGAGGTGGCACCCGGCGTGACCCTGGTGTGCTGCGGCGGGCACTTTCCCGGAAGTGCGGTGCTGCACCTTGCCGATGCGGCGCACGGACGTGGCGCACTACTTACCGGTGACACCATGATGGTCGGCCGGGATCGGGCGAGCGTCTCCTTCATGCGCAGCTATCCGAACCTGATCCCGCTGTCGGAGCGGCTGGTGCGGCAGATCGCCGGAGCGGTGGAGTCGCTGCCCTTCGACCGGCTCTACGGGGCCTTCGGTCTGCATATCGAGACTGATGCGGCCCGGGTGGTCCGCGACTCCGCGGCTCGCTACATCGGTTGGCTCACCGATCAGATCCGGGATCCCGACGAGCCCGGGTCCAGCGTGGATTAGTGGCCGGTCAGGCGCGGGCGAGTGCGGCGAAACGGGCGAGCAGCGCCGGGGGATGGCACACTGCGCTGGCGCGTGCCATCGCGACCAGATCGTCGTATTCGGACGGATCGAAGTAGCCGTGGTGCCGGTAGGTGCCGATCCGGGTGACGATTCCCGCCACGTCGAGTTCAGGATGGAACTGGGTGGCGTAGACGCGGCTGCCGACGCGGAAGCCCTGGACCGGACAGGTCGGGGAGGAGGCCAGCAGCGTCGCCGATGCGGGCAGCACGGAGATCGCCTCCTTGTGGCCGACGAAGGCGTCGAACCCGGCGGGCAGCGCGGAGAAGAGCGGGTCGTCGCGGCCGGCGTCGGACAGGGTGACCGGCACCGAACTGACCGGCTCGGAGAACTCCCGGTCGATGCGGGCGCCGATCGCGGTACCCACCACGCCGATGCCGTAGCAGGCACCCAGGAACCAGGTGTCCCGGCCGATCACCTCTTCCATCAGCCCGGCCAGCTCGTCCTCGGCCCGCAACTGGTCGGCCGACTTCTCCTCGATCGGATCGCTGGCGTTGTACGGTCCGCCGCCGAGGATGATCCCGGCGTAATCGGTCACCTCCACCCGGCCCAGCGGACCGCGATCGAGCCGGACCCGCTCCACCTCGCCGGGCGTCAGTCCGGCGAAGCGGACGAAGGCCGAGTACTCCTCGTCCGCGGCATCGTCGTCGGCCCGGATACTCAGGAGCAGAAACGGCTTCACAGGCGAGCAGTTTATCGGGGCGCTCAGCGCCGCCCGCAGCGCGGCCGCACCGCTGCCATATCCTGATCGTCATGACAGAACTCCCCACGACGCCACCGCCCACGACCGATCTCTGGGTCCAGCGCACCGGTGGTCGCCGGTACACCGGCCGCAGTTCGCGGGGCGCCGAGGTGCTGATCGGCTCGGAAGACACCCCGGGCGTCTTCACCCCGGGTGAGTTGCTGAAGATCGCGTTGGCCGCGTGCACCGGCATGTCCACCGATGTGCCGCTGGCTCGTCGCCTCGGCGACGACTACGACGCCACGATCCACGTCAGCGGGCCCGCCGATCGGGAGAACGAGGTGTACCCGGTTCTCGACGAGATCCTCGAAGTGGATCTGAGTGAACTCGACGAGGCCGCCGCCGCGCGGCTGCTGACGGTGGTGGAGCGGGCCGTGGATCGGGTCTGCACGGTCGGGCGCACCGTCAAGGCGGGCGCGCAGGTGAACCTGCAGATCGTCACCGACTGATCGCCGGTTCTCTGGGATCATGGGGGTATGGAACGACTGACCGCCCACGTGCACGGTCTGGTGCAGGGTGTGGGCTTTCGCTGGTGGACTCGCTCGCGCGCGCTGGAGCTGGGGGTGACCGGCTACGCGAAGAACCTTGCCGACGGCCGGGTGCTGGTGGTCGCCGAGGGGCCACGAGAGTCGCTGGACCGGTTGCTGGCCCAGTTGCGTTCGGGTCGCACCGCCGGCCGAGTGGACCTGGTGGTCGAAGATTTCGGCCCGGCGCGCGGCGACCTGACTGGATTCACTGAACGGTAGGCTGACACCTCGTGCACCTCAAGAGTCTGACCCTGAAGGGCTTCAAGTCCTTCGCGTCGGCGACCACCCTGCGATTCGAGCCGGGCATCACCGCGGTGGTGGGCCCCAACGGCTCGGGTAAGAGCAATGTGGTCGACGCGCTGACCTGGGTGATGGGGGAGCAGGGGGCCAAGGCGCTGCGCGGCGGGAAGATGGCCGATGTGATCTTCGCCGGCACCTCCGGCCGTGCGCCGCTGGGGCGAGCCGAGGTGACGCTGACCATCGACAATTCCGACGGCGCGTTGCCGATCGACTACTCCGAGGTCTCGGTGACCCGCCGGATGTTCCGCGACGGCGCCGGCGAGTACGAGATCAACGGCACGCCCTGCCGCCTGATGGACGTGCAGGAGCTGCTCTCCGATTCGGGTATCGGCCGGGAGATGCACGTGATCGTGGGCCAGGGGCGGCTCGCGGCGATCCTGGAATCGCGACCGGAGGAACGACGGGCCTTCATCGAGGAGGCCGCCGGGGTGCTCAAGCATCGGCGCCGCAAGGAGAAGGCGGTCCGCAAGCTCGAGTCGATGGGCGCCAATCTGGCCCGGTTGACGGACCTGACCGGCGAGCTGCGCCGCCAGCTCAAACCCCTGGGGCGGCAGGCCGAAGTAGCCCGCCGCGCCGCCGGGGTCCAGGCTGAGCTGCGCGATGCCCGGCTGCGGCTGGCCGCCGACGATCTGGTGACCCGGCGCAGCGAGATGGCCGAGCACTCGGCCGTCGAGGAACAGATCCGCCGTCAATCCGACGAGGTGACCGCGCAACTGGACGCGGCGACCGCAGCGCTGGAGGCCAGCCAGGCCGAACTGGCGCGCATCGCCCCGGCCGCCGACGAGGCCGGCCGGGTCTTCTACGCACTGTCGGCGTTGACCGAACGCGTCGAAGGGACCCGCCGGGTCGGCGCCGAACGTGCCGCCCACCTGCAGACTGCGACGACGGCGGCCAGTGGACCGGACCCCGACGAACTCGAACGCCGCGCCGACGAGGCCGCGCTGGCCGAGGCTGAACACGCCGCCGCCGTCGAGGAGGCCGCCGAACGTCTGGAGTACGCGGCCGCGGCGCTGGCCGCGGCCGAGCAGATCTCCGCCGATGCCGAACGGGCCCACCTGGCCGCCGTGCAGGCCGTCGCCGATCGGCGCGAAGGTCTGGCGCGACTGGAAGGGCAGGCCGCGACCCTGCGCAGCCGCGTCGATTCGGTGCAGGGGGAGACCCAGCGGCTCACCGACGCCATCGATGCCGCGCACGAGCGGGCGGCTGTCGCTCAGCGTGAACTGGATGCGGCCGCCGAGCGGATGCGGGAACTCGAGGGGCACGAAGAGGGACTCGACGCCCACCACGAACGTTGTGTGGCCGCACTGGCCGCCGCCACCGACGAGGTCGGGAACCTGCGCACCGCACAGCGCGAGGCCGAACAGCAGATCGCCTCGCTGACCGCGCGGATCGAGGCGCTGAGCCTGGGTCTGGAACGCGGTGACGGCGGCGCCTGGCTGCTGGAGCGGCAGACCGCCGGTGTGCTGGCGCCCCTGTCGGAGCTGCTGACCGTGGAACCCGGTTACGAGACCGCGATCGCCGGTGCCCTCGGACCGGCCGTCGATGCGATCGCCACCGTCGACCAGGTTGCCGCGCTGAGCGCCCTGGAGGCGCTGCGCGAGGGCGACGGCGGACGGGCGGCCCTGATCGTGGGAGGTCTGGCCGATCAGGTGCGCGGCGACCTGCCGCAACTGCCTGCCGGGGCGGTGTGGGCCCGCGATGTGGTCACCGCACCCGAATCTATCGCCGGTGCCATCGACCTGCTGCTCGATCGGATCGTGCTGGTCGAGGACGCCGCCGCGGCGATGGGGCTGGCCACCGAGCACCGGGTGCTGGTCGTGACCCGCCAGGGTGACCGGGTCTCGGCCGCGGTCATCGAGGGCGGGGTCTCGGCGCGGCCGTCGACTCTGGAGGTGCAGTCGGCGATCGACACCGCCACCGAAGACCTCGCCCGCGCTCGCGGGGAGGCCGAACGCTGTGAGAACGCTCTCGCCGAGGCCCTGACCGCCGAGCGCGAGGCCGCCGAGGCCGCCGAGGGTGCGCTGGCTGCGCTCGGGGAATCCGATGCCAATGTCGGCGCCGCCTATGAGTTGCTGGGCCGGCTCGGCGCCGATATCCGCAGCGCCGAGCAGGAGGCGGCCCGCCTGGTGCGCCAGCGCGACAAAGCCGAAGAAGGGCGGGCGGAGAACCTCGCCGAACTCACCGCCGTCGACGAGCGACTGCGCCGGGCCGTCGACGAGTCCGAGGTGGGACACGACGACGATGCCGACCGCGCCCTGCGCGAGGCCGCAGCCGCCGAGGTGGCCACGGCCCGTTCGGTCGAGGTGGAGA
The DNA here is from genome assembly GCF_000333015.1 of Gordonia hirsuta DSM 44140 = NBRC 16056. Taxonomy (GTDB): domain Bacteria; phylum Actinomycetota; class Actinomycetes; order Mycobacteriales; family Mycobacteriaceae; genus Gordonia; species Gordonia hirsuta. The sequence continues at coordinate 21,943 of NZ_BANT01000054.1, forward strand.
CCCGGCTGGCGCTGCGCACCGCCGAGGAGCGGCTGGGCTCCTTCCGCGGGAAGGCCGACGGACTGCGGCGCAGTGCTGCTGCCGAGCGCGCCGCCCGGGAGCGTCAGCG
>NZ_BANT01000053.1 GCF_000333015.1 Gordonia hirsuta DSM 44140 = NBRC 16056
GCGCCGGTCACCCTTTCGGGGTGACCGGCGCTTCGGTGTCTGTACAGAAGAACCGCTAGCCGGAGACGACGGCGACGTCGAACTTCGCCGCGACCTTCGGATGCAGGTTCACCACGACGGCGTGGGTGCCTACGGCCTTGATGTGGCCCTTCGGGAACTCCACGTTCCGCTTGTCGACGGCCGGGCCGCCGGCGCTGCGGATCGCCGAGACCACATCGGCCGCGGTGACCGAGCCGAACAGCTTGCCCGAGTCGTGGGTCTTCACCGTCAGCGAGAGGTTCTCCAGGCCCTCCAGGGCCTGCTTGATCTCGTTGGCGTGGTCCAGATCGCGCACCACGCGGGCCTGCTGGGCCCGGCGGATGCCCTCGACCTGCTTCTCGGCGCCGCGGGTGGCGACGATCGCCAGACCGCGGGGCAGCAGGTAGTTGCGGCCGTAGCCATCGCGCACCTCGACGGTGTCGCCGGCTTCGCCCAGATTCTCTACAGCGCTGGTCAGGATCAGCTTCATGTCAGTGCTTCCCTTCCCGCTCAGCGACCGGTCGAGGTGAAGGGCAGCAGGGCCACTTCACGCGCGTTCTTCACGGCCACCGCGATATCGCGCTGGTGCTGGACACAGTTGCCGGTCACCCGGCGCGAACGGATCTTGCCGCGATCGGACAGGAAACGACGCAGCAGCGCGGTGTCCTTGTAGTCGATCTCGCCGGCCTTCTTGTCCTTGCAGAAGGTGCAGGCCTTAGCCTTGGTGACCTTCTCTACGCGAGGCTTGCGCCCCTTGTGCTTTGCCATATTGTTGCTCCGTTGATGCTCCTCGGGCTGGCGAGCCCGGTATCAGAATGGTGGTTCGTCGTCACCGGCGGAGAATCCGCCGCCCGGTGCCGGTGGTGCGCTGCCCCACGGATCGTCGGCGGGCTGCTGGCGACCGCCCCCGGCCGGCGCGCCGTAGCCGCCGCCCTGGTTGCCGCCGCCCTGGCCGCCTTGGTTGCCGCCGTATCCGCCGCCGCCGAAGTTCCCGCCACCGCCGCCACCGCGCGGAGTGCGGGTGACCTTGGCGGTCGCGTAGCGCAGCGACGGACCGATCTCATCCACTTCCAGCTCGACGACGGTGCGTCGCTCGCCCTCGCGGGTCTCGTACGACCGCTGCTTAAGCTTGCCCTGCACGATCACCCGGGTGCCCTTGTCGAGCGACTCGGTCACGTGCTCCGCGGCGTCACGCCAGATGCTGCAGCGGAGGAACAGCGCTTCGCCGTCCTTCCACTCGTTGGTCTGACGATCGAAGGTGCGCGGAGTCGAGGCCACCGTGAAGTTGGCGACCGGGGCGCCGGATGCGGTGAACCGCAGTTCCGGGGCCGCAGTCAGATTCCCTACGACGGTGATGACTGTGTCAGTCATGGTGTTTCCCCTGGGTCGAGTGAATGAGGTGATTCAGCGGCTGTGGGAAGACGCCTACTTGCGCATGACCTTAGTGCGCAGCACCGACTCGTTCAGGCCGAGCTGACGATCCAGCTCGCTGACGGTCGCGGGGGTCGCGGTGAGTTCGATAACGGCGTAGATACCTTCGCCGTTCTTCTCGATCTCGTACGCGAGACGGCGCTTGCCCCAGATGTCGACGTTGTCGACGGAGCCACCGTCCTTTCGAACCACATTCAGGAAGGTATCCAGGGATGGGGCGACGGTGCGTTCGTCCAGACTCGGATCGAGGATGACCATCATTTCGTAGTGACGCATAAGACCACATCACCTCCTATGGGCTATCGGTCGTGGACTCTCCACGACAGGAGGGTCGCCTGCGTCGGCAACCCGTCAAAGATACATGAGCCGGGCATGACCTGGGAAATCGTCACCGGCGGCGCAATCATCGCGGCCGCCGGGTCCACGATCCCCCCGCGCCTGCGATGACGGCGTCCCGAACCGTTAGAGTCTGCCTCATGCCCTCCCCCGGTTCCGACCTTGCCGTGCAGCGGACTTTCCTCCATCGCGGCGAAGCCGCCCTGATCATGGTCAGCTCGCTGCTGTTCACTTTGGCTGCGCTGATCTGGGGTTACCGCGCCAAAGCCCGCTGCACCGGCGAGCCGTTCGACGAACTCGGCCGCAGCTTCAACTTCCCGGGCGGCGACACCACCGCGGTGATCCCGTGCTACTCGGATCTGGTGGCGCTGTGGGTCGGGCGCGACATCAACAACCACGTCTTCCCCTACATCCACGGCGGCATCACCGAGACCGGGCAGCTCTACGGCGGCGTCGTGGAGTATCCGGTGCTGTCGGGGCTGCTGATGTGGTTCGGCGCCATCGGCCAGTACACCGACCACGGATTCTTCACCCAGACAGCGCTGATCATGGCACCGATGGCTCTGCTGACCACCGTGATGCTCGCCTGGACCAGCCGCTGGTGGGTGCTGCTGTGGGCCGCGACCCCGCCGCTGGTCCTCTACGCCTTCCACAACTGGGAACTGCCGGTGGTGTTCACCTCGGTCGCCGCCGTAGCGGTGATGGGCTTCGGTGCCAGCCCGGACAAGCACGGCCGGCGGCGGCTGGGGCTGCGGGCCTCGGCGATCATCTCCTCGGTGATTCTGGCGCTGGGCTTCTCCTTGAAGATCTATCCCGGCCTGTTTGTTCTGGCCCTGGCGTTGTACGTCCTCACCGGCGGTGAGCCGACCCGGAACCGGATCAGCGACGGTCTGCGCCGTGGCTACGACTGGGTCGGGGCCGCCTGGGTGGTGATCGCGGCGATCCTGACCACCATCGCGGTGCAGGCGCCGTTCATGATCGCCGGCTATCAGGGGTGGAAGGCCGCCCTGGACTTCCAGGGTAAGCGCAAGGCCGAGATCGACACCAACACCTGGTGGTACTGGGGCGTGCGCTTCCTGGTGAACCGGAACGAGGACATCTACAACTCGCTGGTCGGAGTGCTGTCCCCGATCCTGATCCTGGCGTCGGTGGTGGTGGCGGTCTACCTGGCGTGGCGCCGCTACCAGAACGAGGGGGTTTTCCCGTGGATCGGCGCGAGCTTCGCCTTGCTGGCCGGGTTCATGGTCTTCCACAAGGTGCACTCGCCGCAGTACACCCTGTGGGTGTTGCCGTTCTTCGTGCTGCTGCGCGTGCCGTGGGGCGCGATCGCCGCATATCTGGTGACCGACGCGATGCTCGACCTGACCATCTTCCGGATGTTCAACCTGATGAACGACGACGACAACATGAAGTGGTGGGTGATGGGCGGTGTCCTGGCCGGGGTCTGGGTGCACTTCTTCCTGCTGCTGTACTTCCTGGTCAAGGCCCCGACCTGGACGGTCCGCGAACCGTTGGCCTCCTATATGCGCACGCAACTGCCGCCGCGGGCACCGCTGACCCGGCTGGCCGACGCCGACGCCGGCGCCGCCTGGCACTGGCTGGGCACCCCGGTCCTGGGACGCGACGGCATCACGCTGCGGCCGCTGCAGATCACCGATGCGCAGGCACTGGCCGCCGTGGCCGCCACCGGCGATACCGTTGCCGGCGCCGCGCGGGCGCCGCTCCCGCGCGACGCCCCCGGTGCCGTCGACTGGATCACTGCGGCGCACGACGACCCCCGGCGCCTGGCGTTCGCGGTGATCGACGACGCCTCCGGCGCGCTGATCGGCACCACCGGATACGACGACGTCGACCAGCAGGCCTGCGCGCTGAGCATCGGTCACACCCATTACGCCGCCGGTGTGCCGGGCACGGCGGCGCAGGCCACCGCCGAACTGATCCTGCTCGACTACGCCTTCACCGAGGCCGGCGCGGTACGGGTCACCTGGCGCCCCGACGCCGACGACACCGCCGCCGCTGCGGCGCTCGACGAACTCGGAGCGGGACTGGAGGGCCTGCTGCCCAAGCAGCGTCGTTCCGGCGACAGCTGGCGCACCGTCGCACAGTACGCGATGACCGATGACGAGTGGGCGCTCAGCCGATCGGCGCTGGTGCAGCGGGTCGGCTGACCCCTCCGGGCCCGGCGGGGGCCTGGGCAGGTGTTTGCGAGGCGACGCGTAGACGGCGCAACACCACCGCGCAGAGCACCAGCACGAACACCGCGCGGATGACCAGCGCGACGTCGAACCACTCGGGCGGCAGCCATTTGCGGTCCGCATCCAGGAACAGGCCCATCCGCGGCACCCAGATGAGTGCGTCGACCACCATCCACGCCAGCACCAGCCGGGCATGCGGAACCGCCAGCACCGCCAGCGGCACCAGCCACAGCGACGACTGCGGGCTCCACGCCTTGCCCACCAGCAGATAGCCGGCGACCAGCAGGAACATCAGCTCCGCCGGCGTCGGGGTGCGGCGCGCCCGGAGCGCCACATACCCCACGGTGGCGATCACCGCGACGATCAGATTGATGAACAATCCGTTGATCAGCGCCGTCGACGGCTCCCAGCCGACGGTCCGCGAGATCAGCGCATACACGCTGTCGGGTTCGGCGCCGCGCGCCCACCACGTCCGGTAGAACTCACTCCACCCGCGCGGATAGCTGATCAGCACCGGCAGATTGACCGCCAGCCAGGTGATCGCCCCGCAGAGCACCACCGTTCCGGCATCACCGAGCCGGCGATCGCGGAAAGCGACCATCGTCAGCATCGGTATCAACAGCAGCGGATAGATCGCGGCCGCGGCCGCCAACCCGGCGAACACCCCGGCCAGAACCACCCGGTCCCGGGCCCAGCACAGCAGCGTCAGCGCCACCAGCGCGACCGGGATCACCTCGTAGCCGGTGAAGGCGTGCAGCGCGATCAGCGGCGACAGCGCCATCAGCGCACCCAGCCAGATCCGCCGCCGATCGGTCAGCATGGTCGCCCACACCGCGATCAACCAGAACATCGTCAGCAGCAGTGCGGTGATGTTGAAGTAGGTCACTACGTCCAGCTGCTGCGGGATCGGCGTACCGTCGGTCAGCGCCTGCCAGCCGCGGGTCAGGGCGGCGCCCAGGTACATCGTCGCCCCGATCACCACCGGCTGATCCAGGTAGTGGCGCGGGCCGGTCTGGTCGTTGCCGTCGTACCAGTAGGTGCGGTAGGGCACGGTCCCCTGGCGCAGGTCCTCGACGGTCAGTCGCTGCTGGCCGTAGCGGGCGATCACATCGCTGTAGCAGAGGCCGTAGTACTGACGCTGGTTGTCCCAGTTCAGCCGCATCCCCGCGGACTGTTCACCGGGCGGCGCCGGGATGGGCGCCTGCTGCAGGCACCCGGCCTTCCCCGACCAGGAGACCGCCAGCACCACCAGCGCCATCAGCAGCACCGCGCGCACCGGCGTCCAGGTCCGGCTGCGCCCGATCGCCGCGTGCAGACCGACCGGGCCACCGAGCACCTCGCTGGCCGCAGCCACCTGCGCGTTGCTGCGGCTCGGCAGCTCCCGCCCGGTGTTGATCCGCAGATCGTCGGTCAGCGGGGCCGGTGAATCCCAGTCGGTCACTGCGGGTCAGGCCGCCGGGACTTCGCCGGTCTCCGGCTCGCTCGGGGTCTCCGGAACGGTCTCACCCTGCTCGCTGGGCGTGCGGCCCGGGCGGTTCGGGCGCTGCCGTGTGGGCAGGCCCGGGATGTTCCACTCGGGCGGAATCGTCACATCGATGCTCGGCAGCGTCGGGCGCGAGGGCCGCGCCCAGCTCGACGACGGCGGCGGCGTGTACGGCGGCGGCTCGTACGGGACGCCCGCCTGACCACCGACCGCGGCCGGCGTCGGGAAGCTCTCGATGGTCTCGCCGGCCAGTGCCTGATCCATCGCCGCCTTCCAGATCTGCGACGGCAATCCCGAACCGTAGATGGCGGCGCCGCCGTAGTTGACCAGTGGTTTGTCACCGCGCGCGGTCCCGACCCAGACCGCGGTCGACAGCTGCGGGGTATATCCGACCATCCACGAGTATCGGTTCTGGCCGCTGGTGCCCAGCTGGGCGGTGCCGGTCTTGGCCGCCGACGGCCGGGCACCGTAGGACGAGTCGTACAGCGAATTGCCGCCGGAGTAGGCCGCGATCGGCTCCAGTGCCGCGGTCACGTTGTCGGCGACCTTGGCAGCGAAGACGCGCTTGCCCGGGTTGGGCTGCCGGTCGAACAGTGTCTGACCGTCGGAGGTCTCGACCTTCTTGACGAAGAAGGGTTCACGGTAGATGCCCGAGGCGGCCAGTGTGGCGTACGACGACGCCATATCCAGCACGGTCGAATCGTACTGGCCCAGCACCACACCGCCCTCGGTCCGACCGTTGGCGTTACGCAGGCTCTTCTCACCGTTGATGGTCTCGGAGATTCCGGCCTTGTGCGCGGCGTCGACCACATCGTCGGCGCCGTTCTTCAGGTCCATCATCAGACGGTAGTAGACCGTGTTCAGCGACATCTTCATCGCGGTCGCCAGGTTGCAGGTGCCGCACGATTCGCCGTCGGAGTTCTCCACCAGCAGACCGCTGGAGGTGCGGTACGGATCCGAGGAGTACTGCTTCGACAGCGGGATGTCCTGCTCCAGGGCCGCGATCAGCGCGAAGGTCTTGAACACCGAGCCGGTCTGCAGTCCGGTCGAGGCGTAGTCCCAGCCGGCGCCGTCCCAACCGCCGAAGTAACCGGAGATGCCGCCGGTGCTCGGATCGACCGAAACCGAGGCGGTTCGCAGATCCTTCGGTTCACCGGTCATCTTACTCTTGGAGGCGTCCTCGAGTGCTTCCTGCACCTTCGGGTCGATGGCGGTGGTGATCTTGAGTCCGCCGGTGCGCACCTCCTGCTCGGAGATGCCCAGTTTATCCAGTTCCGCCAGCACCTGGCGCTTGATCAGCCCGTTGGGGCCCTTGCTCTCCTCGTCCTCGCCGATCGGTTTGGGAGTGATCGTCTTGGGGAAGGCCTGCGCGTTCTTCTCGGCCTGGCTGATGGCGTCGATCTTCACCATGCCCTCGAGGACATAGTCCCAACGCTGACGGGCCAGCTGCTCGTCGACGGCCGGATCGTAGATCGACGGTCCGCGAATCACTGCGGCCAGCAGAGCCGATTCGGAGACGGTGAGTTTGCTGACCTCTTTGCCGAAGTAAGCCTTGGCGGCGGCAGCGACACCGTAGGCCCCGCGCCCGAAGTAGATGGTGTTCAGGTACGCGGTCATGATGTCTTCTTTGCTCCACTGGCTAGACATCTTGGTCGAGATCGCCAGTTCCTTGAACTTGCGCTTGTATCCGGCCAGTCCGGAGGCCTGGTCGCCGACCATCGCGTTCTTCACGTACTGCTGGGTGATCGTGGATCCGCCACCGGCCCCGGCGTTGCCGGTCAGCTTGCCCAGGGCAGCCCGGGAGAAGCCGCGGATGGAGAAGCCCGAATTCGAATCGAAGTCCCGGTCCTCGGCGGCCTTGACGGCCTCGATCATCGATTCGGGGATCTGGGAGTACTTGACGTCGATGCGGTTGCCTTCCGGGGGCACGACGCGGGCCAGGACGTTGCCTTTGCTGTCGGTGATGGTGGCGACCTGGTTCTGCTTGAGATCACCGGGGGCCGGCACATCCACTGCCATGTAGGTCAGCAGGAAAGCGACCACGCCGATGATGGCCACGACCGGAACAACGGCCGCACCCAGGCCCAGCACCCAGGCGACGATCCGCGAGACCCGCGTCCGGTCCGCCTGCGGCGACCGGTCGGTCTTCTTCGTTTCGCTACTCATTCTCACTCGCTTCTCTGCGCCGGTCGACGCTCACTTCGAAGTCTCTCCCCCTACTGTGACGGCACATCCGTCACAGTGCCAACTTTCTGGGCCCAAGGTCGGTGCGCGCACCCGCACCATGTCCTGCCTGCGGGATGGCAGCCCGTCGCCGGTCGGCGACGCCCGTCAGGTCACCGCCCTCCGGCGGGATACCGACGGGGCCGTTGTTCCTGCAACGAACGAGCGCAGCAGATGGTTCCAGTGGCAGGTCCGGCACACTTCGACCACCTGCACGGCGAACTCCCCCAGATGGCCGTCGAGGCGGCTGATCTCGGTCGGCGTCCGGGCCGACCCCGAGGCCCGGCCCAGGGAGTGGCCGAACACCCAGCAGACCTCGGTCAGCGGTTCCTTGCGGCAGACCGGGCAGCTGCGCTGGGAGCCGGTGCCATGGAATTGCGCCGCCCGCAGCAGGCCGGGGTCGGCGTCGCACACCTGGTCCAGGCCGATCTGCCCGGACCGGACCTGCGCCAGCTTCGAGCGCCTGGCGAGCTCGAAGTCCACGACCTGTCGGTACACGCGTCTCAGCGTAGTCGGGGCTGTGCCCTCCCGGAATGTGATGCACCTCAACAGCCGGAGGCTACCGAGGAGTTAGACGCAAGTTATATCGGTGCGATACATTGAGCATTGACATCACGGCGTAGTAACGAGCCGACCTAACGACGACGATTCATCGACGCCCAGCGCAGCGGAAGGAGTGCCCGTGCTCGAACTGGCCATCCTCGGGCTGCTGCTGGAGTCCCCGATGCACGGTTACGAGCTGCGCAAGCGCCTGACCGGTCTGCTCGGCGCCTTCCGCGCCTTCTCGTACGGCTCGCTCTATCCGACGCTGCGGCGCATGCAGGCCGACGGACTGATCGCCGAGGACGACACCCCCGGCACGACCGGCACCAAGGTGCGCCGGGCCCGGCGGGTCTACCGGCTGACCCCGGCCGGCGAGACCCGCTTCAACGAGCTGGTCGCCGACACCGGTCCGCAGACCTACACCGACGACGGTTTCGGGGTGCACCTGGCCTTCTTCAGCCGGACCCCGGCGATGGCCCGTGTGCGCATCCTCGAAGGCCGCCGCCGCCAGGTCGAAGAGCGCCGTGAATCACTGCGCGAGCTGCTCAGCCGCGCCGGGATCGGCACCGACCACTACACCCGCCAGATGCACGAGCTGAGCCTGGAGACCTCCGAGCGCGAAGTGCAGTGGCTCAACCGGCTGATCGCCGATGAAGCGACCGGTGCCGCCGAAGGGACCGACGTCCCGGCCGCCGGCTCGCACCCCACAGAACTCCCCGCTGCCGGGACCTCCGGCAGCGGTGCAGAGAGTAAGAATTCGGCGGCACCGCATTCCGCCGTTCCGCCGCAACATGAAGGAGAACCCGACCATGGGTAACACCGATACCGTGCGCGTGGCCATCGTCGGCGTGGGCAACTGCGCCGCGTCGTTGGTCCAGGGCGTTCAGTACTACAAGGATGCCGACGAGAAGTCGACCGTTCCCGGTCTGATGCACGTCAAGTTCGGCCCCTACCACGTGCGTGACGTCGAGTTCGTCGCCGCGTTCGACGTCGACGCCAAGAAGGTCGGGTTCGACCTGTCCGAGGCCGTGGGCGCCAGCGAGAACAACACCATCAAGATCTGCGACGTTCCGCCGCTGAACGTGACCGTGCAGCGCGGCCACACCCTCGACGGTCTGGGCAAGTACTACCGCGAGACCATCACCGAGGCCCCCGGCGACGGCGTCGACGTGGTCCAGGTCCTCAAGGACGAGCGGGTCGACGTGCTGGTCAGCTACCTGCCGGTCGGCTCCGAGCAGGCCGACAAGTTCTACGCCCAGTGCGCCATCGACGCCGGCGTCGCCTTCGTCAACGCCCTGCCGGTGTTCATCGCCTCGGACCCCGAGTGGGCGCAGAAGTTCACCGACGCGGGCGTGCCCATCGTCGGCGACGACATCAAGAGCCAGGTCGGTGCCACCATCACCCACCGCGTCATGGCCAAGCTGTTCGAGGACCGCGGCGTCGAGCTCGACCGCACCTACCAGCTGAACGTCGGCGGCAACATGGACTTCAAGAACATGCTCGAGCGTGAGCGCCTGGAGTCCAAGAAGGTCTCCAAGACCCAGGCCGTCACCTCGATCCTGGACGGCCCGCTGGCCGGCAAGGTCTACGACAAGAACGTCCACATCGGCCCGAGCGACTACGTGCAGTGGCTGGACGACCGCAAGTGGGCCTACGTCCGCCTGGAGGGTCGCGCTTTCGGCGATGCCCCGCTGAACCTGGAGTACAAGCTCGAGGTCTGGGACTCCCCGAACTCGGCCGGCATCATCATCGACGCCGTGCGTGCGGCCAAGATCGCCAAGGACCGCGGCCTGGGCGGCCCGATCCTGCCGGCCTCGGCGTACCTGATGAAGAGCCCGCCGGTTCAGATCCCCGACGACCTCGCTCGTGCTCAGCTCGAGGAATTCATCGCCGGCGACAACTAGTCGCCCGCCCACTGAAGCTGGGCTCACACGACGTCCGCCCCGGGTCCGCCCGGGGCGGACATCGTGCATCCGTCGTTGTGCCTCCCACCGGGCGAATCTGTTGGGGTTCGAGCAAGCCGCGAGGTCCCGATGCTGTCACCTGAAGGGTGGAACTCGACACAGCGCTGCGGCGACTGAACCCCACCGACCAGCCAGGCGTCACCGCCGAATCGTCGTTCGACAACCTCCGAATCCGGCGTGCGCTCCACTCCCACCGCCCCGCGAACGCTGAGCTCGGCGCGACGTTCAACGAGGAAGACGTCACGTGCCCGCCGCGGCCGGAAACCCCTAGCCGATGTCCAGGTTCTGAATATCTCCCCACAGCGGGGAAAATCCGCCGACCACGCGGCCCGGGCCTCCGAACGGGTTCTTCGCCAGCAGCAGGTCCACTTCGCCGGATCGGGGATTGTCGCGCTTCCAGCGGTCATCGCGGTGGAGGATGATCACCGCAGCGGCGATCTCGGCCGCCGCGCCGAGAGACTGCAGATCGAAGATCCACTGGTCCTCGGGGTTCCGTGCGTGGCCGGGATCCCTCAGGTGTGTGGTCACGACGACCGCGGCGCCCGAGCCCGCAGCCACCCCCTTCAGGTCGCGCAGCGCCGGCCCGTACTCGGCCGGATCGTCGAGCTGATCGAGGCCGTCGACCAGCACCAGGTCGGCACCGAGCGGGTGATAAGCGGCCGATTCACCGGCGATCCGCATGCCCTCCCGAGTCCGGACGATCGGCTGCTCGACAACGAGCCGGCCGGCGTCGAGCGCGGCACCGGCTTCGGCCAGCCGGAAGCGGACCTCATCGTCGCCGGTACCGCCGTAGACGGTGGCGCGGTCGACCTTCGCGGCCCGGATCATCATCTTGACGAGGACCTCGTCGGGCGCATCGGCGACGGCGACGAAGCCGACGGGTCGTCGCTCGTCGAGCATCGTGCTGACGGTCCGGTCGATCGCGTAGGTGGTGGTCCCCACACCGGGGAAACCCGCGATCACGCTGACCTGACCGCGCGGGAAGCCACCACCCATCGCGGCGTCGAGCAGTGGGAAGCCGGTGCTGACCGGCGGGACACGGCGCTCGAGCAGATCATCGATCCGGTCCCACGCCTTGGCGATGGTCACCGTCAGGTCGTCAGGCGGATCGAGGTCGTCGTCGCTCGGGGGTGTGAAGGGGTCCATCGGTCACCTTTCAGATACAGGCGGGATCGAGGAACATACCGAATCCCCACTATCGCCGGGCCGTCCGACAACCTGGGAAGCCGTGCTCGGCCGGTGGGGTTGTCATACCGCACCGGCCAGAAGCCTCAGTACTCCTCGAACATGATCCGCGCTCGCGGGCGTGCCTGGCCGAGCACCGCATCGGGCTCCAGTCCGGCGTACTTGCCGAGCGCGCGAACCAGGTACTCGACCTCTTCCACAGCGATCCGCTGCGACTCTGCCACCGAGGGAAACTCGCCGGTGTCGCTCACCGCCCACTCCCGCAGGCGACGCCGGTGCACGGCAGCTCCGGCTCGCACCAGCTCCGAGCGGAGCCGGCGGACCATCTCCGGGTCGCGCACCTTGCGGCGCTCGATCGCCTCCTCGACGACGTCGTTCTCATCGCGATTCATCTTCCATCACCCTCTTCGATCTGACTCAAGACAGAGTCCACCCACGGTGGGTGCGTTGAGGAGTCCGGCGAGAACCGGGACCGCGAACATTATCCGAATCCCCACGCGGCGTCCAGCCCCGCGGGATCGGCAGATGAACTGGAGTGGCGTCTTAAGCGACGTCCGAGTCCGACCCCTCAATCGACTCTGGCGCCACCTCCGGCAGCCGGATCCAGCCGTCGGCCACCATTTGCAGCAGAAGCTGCGCCTTGTTGGTCACCGTCCGACCGGCACGGGTGTACCGGGCGGTCACCCGGCGGTAGTGGGTGCGCACGGTACTGGTTGCCAGGTAGTGCTCGACCGCGGTCTCTTCGACGGTCGCCCCCAGCGCGTAGGTCCTCAGCACCTCCCGTTCCCGACGGCTCACCGGCACCGCACCGGGCCTGCGTGGGATACCGACAGCGGCCTCGAGGAAGTGCACGAGCTGCTGTTCGGCTTCGTTTCCGGTTGGGATCACCGTGATCGGCGCCTTCGGATCCAGCTGCAACGGCGTCATCCCGGCGCTCTCGACCAACGCGGCGCGCGCGCCGGCGAGGCGCGGGTCGGCACCGACCTGCGCCAACCGCGCCCGGGACCGGAGGACCACCGCGTGCACCGACGTCATCAGCGCCGGCTGCGGCTGCTCGAGGTCGATCAACGTCGCGTGATAACCGACGCGGTGAACAAGTGCGCACAGCGCCGCATCGGCCAGATCGTGTTCTGCGACAACTCCGACGATCTTGTTCTTCGGCATCTTGTTGCCCCTTCTGACTGAGCTGGAAGGCCGCTGACGCCGGCCGGTTTCGTTTCATGAGCTTCCCCAGTTTGGGCGACTGCAAAACGCCAGTCAGCAGGGATATCGGCAGAGTTGCTCCCCACTCGTGCAGCAAGCTGCACCAGCTGGATGAGAGCATGCGTGATTACACATTCGTGCCGACCAGGGGCTACTCTGCCCGGGTGGCTACCGGTCTGCGCATACTCATCGCCTCGCCCTTGGGCAAGGTGATCTCCGGACCCCTGCAGTCCACCTTCGACGACGTCACCGTGTCCGTGGCGAGCACCGATGACGAGTTGACCGCGATGATCTCGGGCACCGTGCGGTACGACGTCGTCGCCGCCGATCTGATCTGGAACAAACCCGAACTTGAATGGCAGTTCGACGGCCTCGACGTGATCGACCGTCTTCGTCAGGCGGAACGGCCGGCACCGGTCCTGCTCGCCACGCAGAACCACAGCATGGAGATCGACCACCTCGAAGAGGCACGACTGCGTCCGGAGGTCTTCGGCGTCATCCCGAAGGCCGACGGGCTCGCAGCGATCATCGACGGTCTGCGCTCGGCCGCCCTGGGAAAGCGGCTGCCCCCGCCGCCCGTCGCGCGGCCGGACCGCACGCCCCTCTACGAGCTGTTCAGCGATCGCCGCGGTCAGACTGCGGCGCGGCTCGCCGGCGCCATCGCTGCCGGGCGCGCCACCGACAACGCCTCGCTGGCGCGGGTGGCCAAGGTGTCACCGAGCACCGCCAACAAGGTGACCAGCCACTACCTCGGGCCGATCATGCTGCAACGTCGCGAGCACGACGAGCAGCTGCCGCTGACGCAGGGCGCGATCTATCGCTGGTGCGGCCTGCATGCCCGGTACCTGATCAGCTGGTGCCGTCGCAACGGGCACAGCGACGTTCTGGGTTGACTGACCAGCATCCCGGTGGCAGCGGCATACTCCGTACGCAGACCGCGATCACGCTCCTCGAGGTTCCCGTAGGCGTTCGCCAGAAGGTCCTGTTTACGCATTCGGAGAAGCACACAGCCCACAGTCGGCCAAGAACCTGCTCGTGGAACCGATAACGCGCTTTACCGACCTCCTCCGTCTGCGGCCAGCCGCAGCCCCGTGACCTCACCCCCGATCAGCACGTGGGAACTAGAGTTAGTGTTCGCCTGATCGGCCGACCACGGTCAATCAGTCAGCGAAAGCCGAGCGGAGACCGACGAAGTACCCCCTCGATGCGAACTGAGCTAAGAAGCACGCCCCGGTAGATGCGATCGAACTGAGTGCCGCACTCATCGACGAGATTTCGCACCGGCGAGCGGAGTTGTGCCAGGTGTGGGAAGGGAGCCTGCGAACCCGCACCCCTGGGTGATCGCAGTCTTCTCACCGCTTCGTCACCGGCCGTCGGTTCCGATAGCTGGAGCGCGCCGGACCGACGGCTACATTCATCGGGTGACTGATCTGGAAACCACCGTCCTGGTGCTCGCCGGTGCCCTGATCCTGGCGCCGCTCCTGGCCCGCGGTCTGCGGCGCTGGGTCGCGATCCCGGTGATCGTCTTCGAACTGCTGCTGGGAATCGTGGCCGGGCCGTCGGTGCTCGGCTGGATCGAGCCCTCCGACGCGCTGGGCCTGATCGCTCAACTCGGTGTCGGGCTGCTGTTCTTCATGGCCGGCACCGAGATCGATCCGGCCGTAATGCGCGGCAGGCTGGGCCGGCGCGCCTGGGGCGGCTGGCTGCTCAGCTTCGTCCTCGGTCTGGCGATCGGCGCGCTGCTGGCACCGGGTCTGGGTGCGGTGATCATCGCCATCGCCCTGAGCTCGACGGCGCTGGGCACCCTGCTGCCGATCCTGCGCGACAACGGTGACCTGCAGACCCCGTTCGGGCTGTCGGTCGGCGCGGTCGGCGCGGTCGGCGAGTTCGGGCCGATCATCGCGATCTCACTGCTGCTGGGCACGCACACCCCGGGGGTAGCACTGGTAGTGCTCATCGTCTTCGGCCTCATCGCCGCCGCACTGATCTGGTTCGCTGCCCTGATCCCCCGCGGACAACTGCACCGGTTCGTCGAGGCGACACTGCACACCTCCGGCCAGTTCGGGGTGCGCCTGGTCCTGGGTATCCTGCTGGCGTTGGTGGTCGCCAGCGCCGTGCTGGGCGTGGACACCCTGCTGGGTGCTTTCACCGCCGGTATACTCTGGCGGGCACTCATCAGCGATGCCGATCCGGCGACGGCCGAGGCGGTCGAAAGCAAGGTCGAGGGGCTGGCCTTCGGCTTCGGTGTGCCGGTCTTCTTCATCGCCACCGGCGTCGGCTTCGATCTCCGAGCGCTACTCGATCAGCCGGTCACCCTGCTGCTGGTGCCGGCCGCAGCGGTCCTGCTCCTGGTGGTCCGCGGGCTGCCGGCGAGCCTGGCCGCACCCGACGGCGCCGATCTGCGCATGCGCGGGGCGGTCGGAGTCATGGGTGCCACGGGTCTGCCGATCATCATCGTCACGACCGGGCACGGCGTCGACCTGGGGCTGATCACCCCGATCGCGGCGACCGTGCTGGTCGGGGCCGGCATGTTGTCGGTGCTGCTGTTCCCGTTGCTCGCCGGCGCACTGCGCAAGGGATCGGGTACGGCGAACGAGCCGGCGCCGGCCACCGCGTAGCGGCCCGCTGCCGGATCAGGACCGGATCGGCGCGCCGCGTTGGTCGAACTCCCGGCGGCTCACCCGGTCACCGCAGATCTGTACGACGGTGACCCGGACCGGGCGGCCCGGTGGCAGCACCCGCACGGTCACCGTGCCGGCCTGGATCCCCTCGACCGCCTCCACCACTGCCGCGCAGATCCGCTCGCGCACCTGCTGATCGGCGTCATCGAGCCCGCGATCGTCGAGCAGGATCACCTCGACTCCGCGGAGCCGGGCCCGCCACACCGCCTCGACCAGAGCCGGACTGTCCAGGATCGGTGCCCGCAGCGAGTCCCGGAGCCGGGCTTCGGCCAGCGTGCAGGCGCGCCGTTCGTCAGGGGTCAGCGACTCCGGCCGGGCCAGGCGCTCCAGATAGGGACGGGCCCGCTCGTCGAGCACCACCAGCTGCCGGTCTCGTTCCTCCAGGTGCGCGTTATGCGAGGCTTCGGCGACCGCGGCGGCCACCCCCTCCTGGCGCAGTTCGAACAGGTCACGAGCCGCCGGGCGGATGGTGAGGGCGAAGAAGGTGGCCATCAGCATCGGTGCCAGATTCAGCCCTGACATCACCACCGCCGGCCCGGTGCCGTACCCGGACGAGGCCGCCCATATCCAGCAGACGATGCTCACCAGCAGCATCGACAGCCAGCCCGATCCGGTCCGGCCCCGCACGCACAGGAAGGTGCCCAGCGCCGTCGTCGCCGGCAGGGGCCAGAACTGCAGCGGGTATTCCACCTCCCCGGGCAGATTCGGGAACACCAGTACCCCGGCGATCGGTCCGGCGGCGGCGATGGCCGCGGTGACCGGCACCGGAAGCGGATCACCCTGCGATCGCACCAGCAGCAGAGCCGCGGTGCCGACCAGCACCCAGGCCAGCAGACCCGCCACGAGGGCGCCCTGCGGTGCGGCGACCACCGCGATCAGGCCGAAGGTCACCACGAACCCCGCCACCAGGATCGTGGCGGCCGGAGTCGACAGGCCCAGCAGTTCCCGGATGTCGCCGATGCGGATGCCGCGGCTACTCCGTTTCATCGGCGCTGCCAGCCGACGCCGACGGTGGTGCCGGCCCCCGGCGCCGACTGCACCGCCGCCCAGCCTCCGGGCAGCCGCGCCATCCGGCGCCGGATGCTCACCGCGATGCCCAGCCGCCGCGGCGAGATCTCACTCGGATCGAAGCCCGCACCGTCGTCGCGGACCGCGATGTCCAGCCCCGTCGCCTGCACCGAGACCATCACCGACCGCCGGGCCTGCGGTCCGGCATGGCGCAGGCTGTTGCGCAGAGCCTCGCTCTGGGCCGCGCCCAGAGCGCGCACCACCTCCGCCGGCAGCTGGCCGATCCGGTCACCGGGGCCTCCGCCTACCGCCACTCGCACATCCGGGTCGGTGTCCCGGGCCACTTCGGTCAGAAAGTCGATGGCCGCGCCGGTGTCCCAGTCCCGTTCCGGTCCGGCCCCCTCGTCGCGGATCTCATCGAGTTCGGCCAGCGTCGCGGTGGCCATCGTCTGGACCAGTTCGTGCGGCTGGTCCCCGGCCCCGGCGTGCAGGGTAGCCATCACGCTGTCGTGGATCAGACCGTCGAAGCGTTCCCGCTCCTCCACCCGGGCCTGCTGGGCCGCGGCCGCCGCAGCACTGGCGTAGGTGTCCTCGGTGGTGGCATCGAGCAGTCGGCCGGTGCGGAAGGCCATCACCGCCCCACCGACGAACAGGCTGCAGAACATGATCGCGAAGGCGATGTCGGGCACCAGCATGTCCGGCGGAGCATCGTCGCGGACGACGTAGTTGACCAGCTGGACGCCGACGCAGGCGACCGCCATGTAGGCGAAGGCGAAGGCGACCGAGGCGGGCACCGCCACGACCGCCGCCAGCGCGGCCAGCCCGGGGAACCCGGCGAGCCAGACGGCATCGTCGTTCGCGATCGCATCCCCGTTCCACAGCGGCAGTACGCTGGCCACCACGACCAGGTACGACCCCGCCGCCACCGCGGCGATCCGGCGGGTCTGCCGGGGGTCTGCGCGGAAGGTCACCGCGCCCAACGCGATGCCGGGCCCGAAGACCACGACCAGGGCCAGCGGCGTCCACCAGGCCGGCATCTTCGATGCCAGTTCCATGATCGACGGCCCCAACAGCACCGGGTAGACCAGATAGCCCACGGCGGTGAACCGGGCGAACATCCGCAGGATGCGCTCGTAGTTCGGGCGATCGGCCATCGTCGTCACCGCGTCCTCCCCCCGGTCCGCCGCAGACATCCCACGTATCGATCATCGGGGAACCGCCGAACCCGGGCGGCCGATTCGGTGATTAACGGTTAGTCGACACCGAATTCCATGGCGGCCCGGTCCAGCGAGACCTCGGCGGGATCCTCCGGACCCTCACCGCCGGCGATCGCCGCGGCGCCGCCCTCGGTCAGCTCGCCGACCAGTTCGGCCGTCGCACCACCGACGATGCCCAGTGCCGCGTACTGCTCCAGACGGGCCCGTGAATCGGCGATGTCCAGGTTGCGCATGGTCAGCTGGCCGATGCGGTCCGACGGACCGAAGGCCGAATCGCCGACGCGCTCCATCGACAGTTTGTCCGGGTGGTAGCTCAGGGCCGGTCCGGTGGTGTTGAGGATCTGGTAGTCGTCGCCGCGGCGCAGCCGCAGGGTCACCTCGCCGGTGACCGCCGAGGCCACCCAGCGCACCAGGGCCTCGCGCAGCATCAGGGCCTGGCTGTCCATCCAGCGGCCCTCGTACATCAGGCGGCCCAGGCGGCGCCCCTCGTTGTGGTAGTTGGCGACGGTGTCCTCGTTGTGGATCGCGTTCACCAGCCGCTCGTAGGCGATGTGCAGCAGCGCCATCCCCGGAGCCTCGTAGATGCCGCGGGACTTGGCCTCGATGATCCGGTTCTCGATCTGGTCGGAGACACCCAGTCCGTGGCGGCCGCCGATCTCGTTGGCCTTCATCACCAGCTCGACCGCCGAGTCGAACCGCTCGCCGTTGATGGCGACCGGACGCCCCTGTTCGAAGGTGACGGTCACTTCCTCGGTCGGCACCTCGACGTCCTCGCGCCAGGCCGCCACACCCATGATCGGCTCGACGATGTCCAGGCCCTGATCCAGGTGTTCGAGCACCTTCGCCTCGTGGGTGGCACCCCAGATGTTGGCGTCGGTCGAGTACGCCTTCTCCACCGAGTCCCGGTAGGGCAGGTCGCGCTCGAGCAGCCACTCGCTCATCTCGGTGCGACCGCCGAGTTCTTCGACGAAGTCCGAGTCGAGCCACGGCTTGTAGATCTGCAGGTTCGGGTTCGCCATCAGCCCGTAGCGGTAGAACCGCTCGATGTCGTTGCCCTTGTAGGTAGAGCCGTCGCCCCAGATGTTGACGTCGTCTTCCTTCATCGCACGCACCAGCAGCATGCCGGTCACCACCCGGCCCAGCGGTGTGGTGTTGAAGTAGGTCTTGCCGCCGCTGCGGATGTGGAAGGCACCGCACTGCAAGGCCGCGATGCCCTCTTCGACCAGGGCCTCCCGGCAGTCGACCAGACGGGAGAGTTCGGCGCCGTACTCCAGCGCGCGGTCGGGCACCGAATCGATGTCGGGTTCGTCGTACTGCCCCAGGTTCGCGGTATACGTGCAGGGAATGGCCCCCTTCTCGCGCATCCAGGCGACGGCGACGGAGGTATCGAGACCGCCGGAGAAGGCGATACCGACACGCTCACCAATGGGCAGCGAACTCAGGACTTTCGACATGCGACCAGGTTAAAGCGTGCTCCGGGAGGAAGTGAAATCACCCGTGGCCGACCGCTGTGCCTTCTACACCTTTCGGGCGATGTCCCGGTCCACAGGCTCGCCTAGAGTAGGGCGTCATGACCGACGCTTCGACCCCGCCGGCGCAGCCGGCCAGCCCTCCGCCACCCCCTCACGCCAGCCCCCGCCGATGGTGGGCACTCGGTGTCCTGTCCGTAGGCCTGGCGATGATCGTCATGGACGGCACCATCGTGGCCGTCTCGCTGCCCACGATCATCGATGAGCTGCACCTGGACCTGACCGACGCGCAGTGGGTCAACTCCCTGTATTCGGTGGTGTTGGCCGCGCTGCTGCTGACCTGCGCCGCGCTCGGCGACCGCCTGGGCCGCCGCAACGTCTTCGTTCTGGGCATCGCCCTGTTCATCGCCGGGAGTATCTGGGCCGCCACGGCCGGGGATGCGACCGCACTGATCAGCGCCCGGGTGCTGCAGGGCCTGGGTGGTGCGTGCATTCTGCCGTCGACGCTGGCAACCGTCAGCGATACCTTCCGCGGCAAGGACCGCGCGGCGGCGTTCGGGGTGTGGGGCGCGGTGATCTCCGGGGCCGCCGCACTGGGTCCGCTGCTGGGAGGCTGGCTGACCAGCACCTTCTCCTGGGAATGGATTTTCCTGGTCAACATCCCCGTCGGCGTGGTCCTGGTGGTCGCCGCATTCGTCGTGGTGCCCGAAACCATCTCGCCGATCCGGCGGCGTGGGTTCGACGTCGATGGTCTCCTGCTCAGCGCGATCGGTTTCGGTTCGCTGGTCTTCGCGGTGATCGAGGCGAGCACCCTGGGCTGGTGGAAACCGCTGGCCGAACTTCGGCTGTTCGGATTGACCTGGTCGGCGGACATGTCGATCTCCATCGTTCCGGTCGCCCTGGCGGTCTCGGCGGTCACCCTGACCGGCTTTCTGCTCTGGGAGCGCCACCGCGCGCGGGTGCAGCGGTCAGCCCTGCTGGATCTGAATCTGTTCTTCACCCCCACCTTCAGCTGGGGCAATGTCGCCGCGATGATGATCGCCGTCGGCGAGTTCGGCCTCATCTTCGTGCTCCCGCTCTACCTGATCAATGCGGTCGGCCTCGGCACCATGGGGGCCGGATTCGTACTGGCGGCGATGGCGGCCGGCGCCTTCGTCTCGGGTGCCCTGGCCCGGCATCTGGCCGCCCTCATCGGTGCGGCCGGCACCGTGCTGGTCGGTGTCGGACTGGAGGTGATCGGTGTCCTGGTCCTGGCGTTCACCCTCGGGCCGGACTCGTCCGGATGGACCGTCGGCGGCGTCCTGCTGATCTACGGCGTCGGTCTCGGATTCGCTTCGGCTCAGCTCACCAGCACGGTGCTCCGCGACATCCCCCTGGCCGCCTCCGGACAGGGATCAGCAACGCAGAGCACCGTCCGGCAGATCGGCTCGGCGTTCGGAGCCGCGATCATCGGCTCGGTACTCTCGGTCGGCCTCGGTCACTTCCTGGGCAAACTGACCGGTCCGGCGGCCGAATTCGCCGCGCCGACCCGGCACTCCGCCGGTGGAGTCATCGCCGGCCTGCGCGAGCACGACGGTGACGACGCTGTGGTGCGGTCCCTCGCCGAGGCCTTCACCCAGGCCACACAATGGTCGCTGGTGGTAGCCGCAGGCTTCCTGGTACTCGGACTGTTCGCGGCCGTCGCGGTGTGGCGGGCCTCCCGGCACGAGGATCTGGCCGCCCAAGGCGATCCGGCCGTGACGGAATGAACAGCGGCCGGGGTCCCACGCGCATGTCGCCGTGGGGCCCCGGCCGATCCGTTCTCGCCGGTTCGGCGAGCCGCTGGTGTCAGAACTTGCCGTCGAGGAACTCGGCGTAGGCCGGCAGGTCCAGCTGGCCGTGACCGGACAGACCGATGACGACCACCTGGTCGTCATCGCTGTCCTTCACATGCTGGATGCAGGCGGCGATGGCATGGGTCGACTCCGGCGCCGGCACGATCCCCTGGGTCCGGGCGAACAGGATGCCGGCCTCGAAGGCGTCGTGCTGATCGATGGCCACACCGTCGACCAGGCCCAGCTCCACCGTGTGGCTCAGCGCCGGGGCCATCCCGTGGTAGCGCAGGCCACCGGCATGGATCGGGTCGGGAACGAAGTCCATGCCCAGGGTGTGCATCTTCAGCAGCGGAGTCAGCCCGGCGACATCACCGTGGTCGTAGCGGTACTCGCCTTGAGTGATCGACGGGCACGCCGAGGGTTCGGCGGCGACCACACGCGGATTGGACCGCCCGTGGATCTTCTCGCGCAGGAACGGGAACGACAGACCGGCCAGGTTGGATCCACCGCCGGCACAGCCGAAGACGACATCCGCGCCGCCGGGCTCCACCGCGTACAACTGGTCGACGGCCTCCTGGCCGATGACGCTCTGGTGCAGCACCACGTGGTTGAGCACCGAGCCCAGGGCATACCGGGTGTCGTCGTTCTGGGCCGCGACCTCCACTGCCTCGCTGACCGCCATCCCGAGGCTGCCGGTGGTGTTCGGATCCTTGGCGAGCATGGCACGACCGGACTCGGTCAGATCCGACGGGCTCGGGTGCAGGGTGCCGCCGTAGGTGCGGATCAGGTAGCCGCGGTAGGGCTTGGAGTCGTAGGAGGCGCGGACCTGCCAGACCTCGACGTCCAGGTCGAACTGCGCACCGGCATACGAGAGCGCACTGCCCCACTGTCCGGCACCGGTTTCGGTGGTGAGCTTCTTGACGCCGTCGATCGCGTTGTAATAAGCCTGCGCGACCGCCGAGTTGGTCTTGTGACTGCCGACCGGGCTCACACCCTCGTACTTGACGTAGATGCGGGCCTTGGTGTTGAGCGCCTTCTCCAGATTGCGGGCCCGGAACAGCGGCGACGGCCGCCACTGCTTGTAGATCTCGCGGACCGGCTCGGGGATCTCGACGTAGACCTCGTCGGTGACCTCCTGTGCGATCAACCCGGCCGGGAACAGTGCGGCCAGGTCATCCGGGCCGACCGGCTCCTTGGTGCCCGGGTGCAGGTGCGGCGGGATCGGCTCGTCCAGTTCGGCGGCCAGGTTGTACCAGTGCGTCGGGACGTCGATGGTCACCAGATCGGGGTTGGAGGCATCGGGGTTGCTCGTCATGGCTGTACTGTAACCGCCGGTGTGACGGCACCCACTGCCCAGGTCGTCCGGGACACTAGCCCCGGATACTAGGAGACCTTGCTGGCTTTGAGCACGACGTCGTTCATGTGCCGCTGTTCGCCGCTGGCGCCGGCCGGCCGGCCCCGCTCGACGGTGTCGAGGATCTGCACGTCGAGGCGGTCGGCAAAACGCTCGGCGACGTCGTGCGGCTGGAAGTAGGCGTCGGGGTCGTGGCCGTGGGCGCGGATGCCTTCGGCATCGTGTGCGACCACCAGCAGCGTGGCACCCGGGTTCAGCGCCGCGAACAGCTTGTCGTAGACGTCGCCGCGGTCGATGTCGACCGGGAAGTAGTGCAGGGCGACCAGATCGAACGCCTCACCGGGCACCTCGTCGACCGTCAGGTCCGCCTTGACCCACGCGATGGTTTCACGTGAATCGATCTCTGCGGCACGGTCGAGGGCCACCTGGGAGATGTCCACCGCCACCACGGTCCACCCGTGATCGGCCAGCCAGCGCGCATCGGCCCCTTCCCCGCTGCCCACGTCCAGCGCCCGTCCCGGCGTCAGACCGGCGGCCTCCCGCGCCAGGGCGGGATTGACCTGTGCGGTCCAGAGCCGGTCGGCGCTGCTGTAGCGCTCGTCCCACTGCGCTGCGCTGTGCGGGTTCTCGGCGTGCTCATGATGGTCGTGTCCGTGATCGTGGCTCATACCCTCCAGGGTATACGCCGGGATCGTTTCGGGCAGGACCGCCGACGCCGCCCGGCACTTCCGCGCACACTGGAGTCATGACCTTTCCGGTGCGCATCGGCGTTCAACTCCAGCCTCAGCAATCCCCCGACTACGGTCTCCTGCGCGATGCCGTCCTGCGCGCCGAGGAACTGGGGGTCGATGTGCTGTTCAACTGGGATCACTTCTTCCCCCTCTACGGCGACCCCGACGGGCCCAGCTTCGAATGCTGGACGATGCTCGGCGCCTGGGCCGAGCAGACCCAGCACGTCGAATTCGGTCCGCTGGTCACCTGCAACAGCTACCGCAACCCCGAGCTGCTGGCAGATATGGCGCGCACCGTCGATCACATCAGCGGCGGCCGGCTGATCCTGGGCCTGGGCGCCGGCTGGTTCGCCCGCGACTACGACGAATACGGCTACGAGTTCGGCAGCAAGGGCTCCCGGATCGACGACCTGGGCGCCGCACTCCCCCGGATCGAACAGCGGTTGGCCCAGCTCAACCCCCCGCCGGTCCGCCCCATCCCGCTGATGATCGGCGGCGGCGGACCGCGCAAGACCCTGCCGCTGGTGGCCCGCTACGCCGATATCTGGCACGCCTTCGTCAACGTCGACAGCTACCGGGAGAAGTCCGCACTGCTGGCCGGGTACTGCGCGGAGATCGGCCGCGATCCGGCCGGCATCGAGCGGTCGGCGGAGGTGCGGTACTCCGGTGACGACACCGCGACGCTGAAGTTCGCCGACGACATCACCGCCGAGGGCGTCTCGTTGCTCACCGTGGCCACCGGCGGACCCGATTACGATCTATCGGCCGCGCGGCTGCTCTGCGCATGGCGCGACGCCCGGTAACCGCTCATTCCGTGTACACCTCCGCCCGGTGCGGTGGCCGCCGAACACAGGTAGATCCCCGGCAGCGGTGTGGCCTGCGGGGTGGCACCCAGGACCGGCCGCCGGATCAGCTGCCGCAGTGAGGTGGCTCCGGCACCGATATCGCCGCCGACGTTGTTCGGGTTCTGTGCCGCCTGCTCGCTCGCGGTGGTGACGATCGTCGCCTCGATCACATCCCGGAAACCGGGTGCGCACCGTTCGATCTGGGCGATGATCGCCGCCGAGACGTCCACCGGGCAGCCGGCGGGCACATGACAGTAGGCCCACGCCAGATGGGTTCCGGCCGGTGCCCGGGACGGATCGATCCGGGTCGGCTCGCCGCCGAGCACCCACGGGCGCTCCGGGATCACCCCGGCGGCGACCTGCGCTTCAGCGCGGGCGATCTGCCCGTAGTCGTCGGCCAGGTGGAAGGTGGCGGTGCGGGTGTATCGCTCCTGGCCCCAGGGGATCGGCTCGCGGAGCAGGAAGTCGACCTTGCAGGTGCCCGGACCGTACCGGAATCGCTGCAGCGTTCGCCGATAGCGCGGCGGCAGCCGATCCCCGAGCACCGCTGCCATCGCCCGAGGGGATGTGTCGAAGAACCAGCGTGCCCCGGGCGGCAGTTGTTCCGCCCGCGTGATCGGATGCCCGGTCTCGATCACACCGCCGTGCTCGCCGATGATCGCCGCGAGGGCGTCGGCGATCGCCTGCGAGCCGCCCCGGGCGATCGGCCAGCCGGATCCGGCCAGGGCGGCAAGCAGCAGCCCCGGCGCCGCC
>NZ_BANT01000052.1 GCF_000333015.1 Gordonia hirsuta DSM 44140 = NBRC 16056
AACTGGCCCCGGCCAGCGCCAGACCGGCCGGCCAGGCAGCCGCCGACGGCCCGGCACCGGCAGCCAGGGCCGCGCACACCGCCAGTCCGCCGAGGACCCCGCCCAGGCCGGCGGCGACCGGCGCCGCGGTGTGCGCCGCTACCGGTTTCAGGACTCCCGTCGCCGCAGTGCCACGGCGGCGCCGCCGGCGATCACCAGCACGGCGACCACGCCCAACACGACCCACAGCCAGACCAGCGAGCCGCCGTCACCGGCCGGATTCTCCCGATCGGCGGCGTCGGCACGGGCACCCGGGGTGCCGTCACCGGCCACGGTCAGCGTGAAACGCCGCTGCCCCTGCACCGGGTGGCCGTCGGCCGAGGTGACGCGGAAGTTCACCAGATACTCGCCCACCGGGCCGAGCGGACCGACCGGGACCGAGATGGTGCGCCCCTCGACGGTGGGCTCACCCTGCTGCCAGAAGTGATCATCGGGCCCGACCACCTTGAGGATCGCGTACTCCGGGCGCAGGTCCTCGTTGAACGTCACCGAGACGGTGCCCGGGGAACGGTCCAGCGTCGCGCCGTCTTCGGGAGACGAGCCGACGGCGGCCGAGTGGGCCGCGGCCACCCCGGCTCCGGCCAGCAGTGCGCTCAGAACCAGGGCGAAGATCACACCGAGGGAACTCGCAAGGCGGGAACGGATCGAAGACGAATGCACGGGGAAGATCATGGTCCCCATGCTGCCATGCGCGTTACCGTAGAGCGCGTGTCGCTCTACTCACACGGTTTCGCCCGCATCTGCGCCGCTGTTCCGCTGGTCGCACTGGCCGATCCCGCCCGCAACGCCGAACGCACCATCGAGCTGATCCAGCAGGCGCACCACGGGGATGCCGCCCTGGTCGCCTTCCCGGAACTGGGATTGTGCGGTTACAGCGTCGACGATCTGGTACAGCAGGATGCGCTGCTGGATGCGGTGATGGATGCGCTCGCAGAGATCACCCGGGCGACGACCGGACTGCGGCCGCTGGTCGCGGTCGGGGCCCCGCTGCGGATCGACGACGGCCTCTTCAACTGCGCCGTGCTGATCTGCGACGGCCAGATCCTGGGCATCGTGCCCAAGAGCTACCTGCCCAACTACCGCGAATTCTCCGAACAGCGCCATTTCGCCGCCGCCCGCGATACGACGGTCGACTCGGTGGTCATCGGCGGACAGGAGATCCCGTTCGGCACCGACCTGATCTTCGAGGCCCTGGATCTGCCCGGCTTCCGCGTGCACCTGGAGGTCTGCGAGGACAGCTGGGTGCCCATTCCGCCGAGCACCTGGGCCTCCCTGGCCGGAGCGACGGTCCTGGTGAACCTGTCCGGCAGCCCGGTGACGGTCGGGAAGGAGAGCTACCGCCGGGCACTGGTGACCGGGCAGTCGGCCCGATGCGTGGCCGCCCAGCTCTACGTCTCGGCCGGCTTCGGCGAGTCCACCACCGATCTGGCCTGGGACGGCGACGCCATGATCGCCGAGAACGGCACCCTGCTGGCCCGCAGTGAATCCTTCGGACTGACCGGACAGTTGATCACCGCGGATATCGATCTGGACCGGCTACGGCAGGAACGTGCCCGAATGATCAGTCTGCGCGATCAGGTCGGCGACTACGCCGAGCAGGTCCGCGGCTTCCGCCGGATCCCGTTCACGCTGGACGATCTGGACGAGGCCGCCGTCGATCTGGTGCGCACCGTGCCGCGGTTCCCGTTCGTCCCCGAATCGGCGGCCGATCGCGATCGGCGCTGCCGGGAGGTGATGCACATCCAGGTGCAGGGGCTGACCCAGCGCCTGCGCGCCACCGGCCTGGACAAGGTGGTCCTGGGCGTCTCCGGCGGACTGGATTCGACGCTGGCGCTGCTGGTGGCGGTGGCGACCTTCGACCGGCTCGGCCTGCCGCGCACCGGCATCCATGCCTTCACCATGCCCGGTTTCGCCACCAGCGAGGCCACCCTGGCGCGCAGCCACGTGCTGATGGACACCCTGGGTGTGACCGGTCGTGAACTCGACATCCGGCCGTCCTGCCGGCAGATGCTCGCCGATCTGGGCCACCCGTTCACCGACGGCGAGCCCGTCTACGACGTCACCTTCGAGAACGTGCAGGCCGGCGAGCGCACCTCGCACCTGTTCCGTTTCGCCAATCTGCTCGGCGGAATCGTACTGGGCACCGGCGACCTGTCCGAACTCGCGCTGGGCTGGTGCACCTACGGGGTCGGCGACCAGATGTCGCACTACAACGTCAACGGCTCGGTCCCCAAGACCCTGATCCGCCACCAGATCCGCTGGGCCGGCGAGGCCGGCGGCTACCCTGCCCAGACCGTGCGCACACTCGAGGAGATCCTGGACGACGTCATCTCCCCCGAACTGGTTCCTGCCGGAGCGGACGGTGCCGTGCAGAACACCGAGGAGACCGTCGGCCCCTACGAGCTGCACGACTTCTTCCTCTACTACCTGACCCGCTTCGGGTACCGGCCGGCCAAGATCGCCTATCTCGCGCAGCAGGCGTGGGGTCAGAAGTACGACGAGGCCACCATCCGGCACTGGCTCGAGGTCTTCCTCCGCCGGTTCATGGCCAACCAGTTCAAGCGGACCGCGATGCCCAACGGCCCCAAGATCGGGTCGGGCGGCTCGCTGTCGCCGCGCGCAGACTGGCGTTCCCCGTCCGATGCACCGGCCACGGTCTGGCTCGACGCGCTGGACCGGCCGGGCGACCCCGGAGTGACCCCGCGGTGAAACTCGCGGCGGGCCGGTGCCGCTAGTCGGCCTCGGCCTGGGTTTGGGCGTCGTCTCCCTCGACCCGCAGGATCGGGATCTCCTCGACCCGGCCGCCCGCGATGGCGGTACGCAGCTGCGCATCCAGCGATTCGGCCAATTCGGCCGCTGCGAGGTCGGCATCCACCGCGGCGGTGAGCTCCTGCAGCTGGTCGGTGAACGCATCGCACAGATCCCAGATGTCCGGGGTCAGATCGGCGCAGGTGAGCAGGCCCACGTTGAGTTTGTCGGCCACCGAGAACACGGTGATGTTCAGGCCCAGCCCGTGGAAGATCGGCGCCAGCGGATAGACACCCTCTACCTTGGCGCCCAGCAGGTACATGTCGAACGGCGGTCCGGCGACGTTGGAGATCACCGTGTTGAAGATCGGCGGATGCAGTCCGGAGAGCCGGCGGTCGGCGTAGATGCGCATCAGGGAGCCGAGGGTGTTGCCGGGCGCGAATTCGGCGAAGGCGCGCAGCATGTTCGGGTCCACGTCCCGGTGGTGGGCCTTGGCCTGGGCGGCGAAGATCCCGGCCACCCGGATGCGCTCGACCGGATCGGCCACCGTCGTGGGCAGCCGGGTGAACATCCCGGTCACCTTGTTGGTGCCGGCGACCACCAGGTCCTTCTCTTCGGCGCCGCGCACCGAGACCGGAACCAGACCCACCAGCGGATCGGTCGGCAGTTCATCGCGGTCGGCGAGGTACTGCCGCAGGGCACCGCCGGTCATGGCCAGCACCACGTCGTTCATTTTGACGCCGTAATGGTCCTTGATCCGCTTGACCTCGGCGAGCGGCATCTGCGTCAGGGCCAGGGATCGACGCGGGGTCAGCGGTGCGTTGAACCGCGTCCGCGGGGCCAGGAAGGGGGCGGGCATCCCGTCCCCGGACCGGACCCGCTTGATCCATTCGATCGGCACCGGCAGCGTCTTGGGGATTAGTTTGAACGCGGCGATCGGCCGCTGCAGGAAGAAGTTCTTCGCGCCCTCGGCGGCCATCGCCACCCGATCGGTGTTCCCGGCGGTGATGGCCACCAGATCCGGATCCAGCTCGGGCGGCTCGGGGCTGACCGTGGCCAGCTGACCCAGGATGTCGGCCACGGTGGCGCCGTCGACGCTGGCGTGATGCATCCGCAGCAGCAGGGCGATGCGACCGCCTTCCATCCCCTCCATCACCCACATGTCCCACAGCGGCTTCTTGCGGTCCAGAGCCTGCGAGATCAGGTGCGAGCTGACCTGCGCCACCTCCTGGATGCGGCCGGGCGAGGGAATCGCGATGCGGTGGACGTGCCGGTCGATGTCGAAGTCGGTGTCTTCCACCCAGACCGGGTGGTCGATGTTGGTGAGCGAATCGGCGAGCTTGCGGCGGAAGATCGGCAGGCCCTTGACGCGCCGGGCCATCTCGGCGCGCAGCCCGTCGAACGAGTAGCCGCCGGGGACGGTCGAGGGGTCCAGCTGCAGCACTGCCGCGACGCTCATCACCTGCGACGGAGTCTCCAGATACAAGAATGAGGCGTCCAGGCCGCTCAGCCGTTCCATTGCACTTCCCCATCGTCGTCATCCCCGGTACCCGGTCGGGCACGCCTGGTCCCACACTAGTCGCGTGACCGAAGCCGCGTCATGGTCCATGTCCGTAAGCCCGCGCACGAGGTGCGGAAACCGCTTATCGTCGACACATGGGCACCCCGTTGCAGCTCGAGGAACTCCAGAACGCCTTCGCCGGCTTCCAGCAAACCGTCGCCGAGGTCGCCGCCAGCCGCGACTGGGATCGATGGGCCGATCAGTTCACCGTCGACGCCCACTACGTCGAGCACGCCTACGGAACATTCACCGGTCGCGAAGAGATCCGCGCCTGGGTCACCAAGACGATGACCTCGTTTCCGGGCAGCCATATGACCGGGTACCCGGCGCTGTGGCAGGTCTGCGATCCGGCGACCCGCCGGGTAATCGCCGAGATCGACAATCCGATGCGCGACCCCGGTGACGGTTCAGTGTTCAGCGCCACCAACATCTCCATCCTCACCTACGCCGGCGACGGCCTGTGGCGCGGTGAAGAGGACGTCTACAACCCGATGGAGTTCGGCCGCATGACCTACGCCTGGTGTCAGCGGGCCCGGGAGTACGGCACCCTCGACGAGCCGGCGGCCCGATGGCTGGAGACCTACGGCGCCGCCTTCGCTCCCCGCCCCTAGCCCGGACTCGAACCGGGCCCTTCCTCCCGAATCCCGGCTGACAGACTTGGGGGCGCCTGCGTGTTGCCGTAGCCTGGGGGAAGAACAGTCCTGTCGGCGCTGAACGGCGCCTCCAGGAGAGTATCGATCAAGAGGACACACCGATGGCACGTGCACTCACGCAACTCGAGTTGCTCCAGGAGCTGGAGCCGACTGCCGAAGAGAACGTCAACCGGCATATCAAGGTGGCCCGCAACTGGAACCCGCACGACTACGTGCCGTGGTCGGACGGTAAGGACTTCGCCGCCAACGGCGGGATCGACTACGACCCGGAAGAGAGCAAGCTCGACGAGGTCGCCAAGGCGGCCATGATCACCAACCTGCTGACCGAGGACAATCTGCCCTCCTATCACCGGGTGATCGCCGACAACTTCTCCATGGACTCCGCGTGGGGCGACTGGGTCGGTCGCTGGACCGCCGAGGAGAACCGCCACTCCATCGTGATGCGCGATTACCTGGTGGTGACCCGCGGTGTGGATCCGGTCGCTCTCGAAGAGGCGCGGATGATCCACATGACCAACGGTTACGACCCGATGCTGGCTGCCGCCGGTCGCACCGATGAGCTCGGCGAGCACGTCGACGAGGTCGGCCTGCTGCACTCGGTCGCCTACGTGACCTTCCAGGAGCTGGCCACCCGCGTCAGCCACCGCAATACCGGCAAGGCCTGCGACGATCCGGTCGCCGACAAGATGCTTCAGCGCATCGCCGCCGACGAGAACCTGCACATGATCTTCTACCGCAACATCTGCGGCGCGGGTATGGACCTGGCTCCGGACCAGACGCTGCGGGCGGTGACCGACATCGTCACCAACTTCCAGATGCCCGGCGCCGGAATGCCCAACTTCCGCCGCCACGGCGTCCTGATGGCCAAGCACGGCATCTACGACCTGCGCCAGCACCTGGAAGAGGTCGTCATGCCGGTGCTGAAGAAGTGGGACGTCTTCGGCCGCACCGACTTCGGTCCGGAGGGCGAGAAGACCCGCGAGGAACTGGCCGCCTTCCTGGAGCAGCTGGACAAGGACGCGACCCGCTTCGAGGAGATGCGCGACCGTTCGCTGGCCCGCGAAGCCGCCAAGGCGGCCAAGGCCTCCTGACCGGAAGAACTGTTCCCTGACTCTGCAGACGGCACCGGCAACGGCGCTCCCGACCACCGGGGGCGCCGTTGTCACGCATCCCACAGGCACCACCGAACCGCTCCGCATAGGCTCGCTGACGCTCGGCAGCCCGGTGGTGCTGGCTCCGATGGCCGGCGTCACCAACGTTGCCTTCCGGACACTGTGCCGGGAGCTCGAACTCGAGCGCACCGGCACCGTGTCGGGGCTGTACGTCTGCGAGATGGTGACCGCGCGCGCTCTCTACGAACGTCATCCGGTGACCATGCACATGACCACCTTCGATCCGAGCGAGACGCCGCGGTCGATGCAGCTGTACACGGTCGACCCCGAGTACACCTACAAGGCCGCCAAGATGATCGTCGACGAGGATCTGGCCGATCACATCGACATGAATTTCGGCTGCCCGGTCCCCAAGGTGACCAAGCGCGGCGGCGGCTCAGCCATCCCCTACAAGCGGCGGCTGTTCCGCAACATCGTGGCCGCTGCGGTCAGGGCTACCGAGGGCACCGACATCCCGGTCACCGTGAAGTTCCGGATCGGGCTCGACGACGACCATCACACGCACCTCGATGCCGGCCGGATCGCCGCCGAAGAGGGTGCCGCAGCGGTGGCCCTGCACGCGCGCACCGCCGCCCAGCGCTATTCCGGCTCCGCGCACTGGGACCAGATCGCCCGACTCAAAGAGCACGTCACCTCCGTTCCCGTCCTGGGCAACGGCGATATCTTCGAGGCCGAGGATGCGGTGGAGATGATGGCGCAGACCGGGTGCGACGGTGTCGTGATCGGTCGTGGCTGCCTCGGCCGTCCCTGGCTGTTCGCCGAGCTGTCGGCCCGGTTGCGCGGCCTGCCGGCGCCGCCGGCGCCGGATCTGGGCGAGGTGACGCAGATCATGTACCGGCACGGCGAGCTGCTCAGTGCGCACCACGGAGAGACCAAGGGCATGCGGGAGATCCGCAAGCACATCGCCTGGTATCTGCGCGGCTTCCCCGCCGGATCCGATCTGCGGTCAGCACTGTCGCTGGTCGAAACCCTTGCTGACCTGCGCCGTCTGATCGATACGCTGGATCCGACGGCCCCCTTCCCCGAAGACGGGCACGGCCCGCGCGGACGGCAGGGATCACCGGCGGCGGTACATCTGCCCGAGGGCTGGCTCGACGACCCGGAAGAGGACATCGTCCCGGTCGGGGCTGAGATCATGCACTCGGGCGGCTGAACGTTCGCTGCCAGTTTCTTCTCAGCCGCAGCCATTACGATGTTTTGATCCCAGAGCTAAGGACTTGCAGTGACTTCTGACGAACCCGGTTCGCCGCAGCCGGAGCGCCCTGCCGGCCCGGCACGGCGCTCCAGGCGCGCCGGCCGGACGTCGCAGTCCTTCGACTTCCGCGAACGCTTCGGCGATCCGGCGCTCACCGAACGCCGCGAAGGGCTGCGCGAG
>NZ_BANT01000051.1 GCF_000333015.1 Gordonia hirsuta DSM 44140 = NBRC 16056
GGCTTGTCGACCACCTTCTCGATCACGTTCGGCTTCTCCACCACCCGCTCGACGATGCGATCGACCGGCTTGTCGACCACCTTCTCGATCACATTGGGAACCTCGACCACCCGCTCGATCTCGCGATCGACGGGCTTCTCCACGATGTTCTCGATCACGTTGGGAACCTCGACCACGCGCTGGATCTCGCGATCGACGGGTTCCTCGATGACGTTCTCGACGATGTTGATCACTTCGACGACCTTGTCGACGCTGCGGTCGACCGGCTTCTCCACGACCTCTTCGACGACGTTGGGCACCTCGACCACCCGCTCGACGACCCGGTCGACCGGCTTCTCGATGACCTTCTCCACGACGTTGGGCATCTCGACGACCCGCTCGACGACATGGTCGACGGGCTTCTCCACGACCTCTTCGACGACGTTGGGCACCTCGACCACCTTGTCGACGCTGCGGTCGACGGGCTTTTCGACGATGTTCTCGACGATGTTGGGCACCTCGACCACCCGCTCGACGACCCGGTCGACGGGCTTCTCCACGATCTGCTCGACCACGTTGGGCGTCTCCACCGTGCGTTCGACGATCCGGTCGACGGGCTTCTCCACCACCTGTTCGACGATGTTGGGCACCTCGACCACCCGCTCGACGACCCGGTCGACGGGCTTCTCCACCACCTTCTCGACCACGTTCGGCTTTTCCACGACGCGCTCGACGATATGGTCGACGACCTTCTCGACCGGCTTCTCGACGATCTGCTCGACGATCTTGTCGACCGGCTTCTCGACGATCTTGATCACCGGCTTCTCGACGACGATCTCGACGACCTTCTCCACCGGCTTCTCGACCATCTTGTAGACGATGGTCTCCACCGGGACCTCGACGATCTTCTCGACGATCGTCTCCACCGGCTTCTCGACGAGGACCTCGATGATCTTCTCCACCGGCTTCTCCACCGGCTTCTCCACGATCTGCTCGACGGTCACCGGCACCTCGCGGTCGACGATGGTCACCACCGGCTGCTCGACGAGGCGATCGATGCTGATCTCCTTCTCCACGATCTGGTCGTGGATGTCGACGATCAGCTTCTCCACCAGCCGGTCCACCTCGACCGGCGCTTCGACGACCTCGTCGACCACGGTCACCACGAGCTTCTCCACCAGCCGGGAGACGTCGACCTCCTTCTCGACCACCTCGTCGACCAGCGTGACCACGAGCTTCTCTACCAGCCGGCTCACATCGACGGGGGTGTCGACCACCTCATCGACGAGGGAGACCACCGGTGCTTCGACCGTGCGGCTCAGCTCGACCGGCTTCTCGGTGACCTGATCGACCACCGAGACGACCGGCTTTTCGACCATGCGCTGGATGTTGACCGGCTTCTCGGTCACCTCGTCGACGATCGTGACGATCGGCTTCTCCACCAGCCGGGAGACCTCGACGTCCTTCTCGACCACCTCGTCGGAGATGGTCACGATCGGCTTCTCCACCAGTCGGGAGACGGGTTTGGGGACCTCGACGACGTCGTCGAGCACGGTCACGACCGGCTTCTCCACCAGTCGGGTCACCTCGACGGGCGTGTCGACCACATCGTCGACCAGGGTCACGATCGGCTTCTCCACCATCCGGGTGACGTCGACCGGCTTCTCGACGATCTCGTCGACCACGGTCACGACCGGCTTCTCCACCAGCCGGGCGATGTCGACCGGCACGTCCTGGACGTCGTCGCGCACGCTGACCACCGGGCGCTCGACGAGCCGCTTAACCTCTACCGGCCGGTCTTCGACGCTGTCGACGATGGTGACGACGGGGCGCTCGACCAGCCGGCTGACGGTGGCCGGCTTATCGACCACCATGTCCACGGTGTCCACCACCAGGCGCTCGACGATGCGTTCCAGCGTGACCGGCTTATCGACGATCTTCTCGACCGGATTCTCGACCAGCCGCTCCACGGTGAACTCCCGGTCGACCACGTTGTCGATCACGTTGAGCTTGGGATCGCGCGGATCCCCGGCGTGGTTCTTACTCACATTGCCTCCCTTGTGATGGACCAGACCGCCCTGTCGGCCGATTCCGACGGCCGCATGGCGCGACAGCCGTGGTGTAACAGGTCTCTTCTCAGAATCTAGTCGTCGCGACCAACCCGTGTGCGCAAGAGGCCCGAATACCGCCCGGCGCGCCACCCCCGAAACCAAATGAGTCGCGATGTCGACATGCGACATCGCGACTCATTTTGGCTGGAGCGACCCTGACGGGACTCGAACCCGCGACCTCCGCCGTGACAGGGCGGCGCGCTAACCAACTGCGCCACAGGGCCTTGTGTATTCACAACCGTATGAAATTGTGTATTCACAACCGTATGAAATTAGAAGAAGGCCCCCGCACTGGGAGCCCACTGTGGCCAGGGCCGGGATCGAACCGGCGACCTTCCGCTTTTCAGGCGGACGCTCGTACCAACTGAGCTACCTGGCCGGACAGGCGCTGAACTATCCAGCACCGACGCCGTGATGGCGACCCTGACGGGACTCGAACCCGCGACCTCCGCCGTGACAGGGCGGCGCGCTAACCAACTGCGCCACAGGGCCTTGTTCAATTGTGTTTGCGACTTACGCCGCAAAGCGTACCCCCTACGGGATTCGAACCCGCGCTACCGCCTTGAAAGGGCGGCGTCCTAGGCCGCTAGACGAAGGGGGCCCGGTTGTTCCTCGTTGGGAGCGTCGCTAGCTTATGGCACTTCGAGAGCTAAGCACAAATCCACTGGTCAGAACCTATTCTGTCGAGAGGATCACCGGTGGTGAGCACCTGCGTCTCCCTCCCAGCGACACAGACGCTCACCACCGGACCACGACCGGAACCGACGAACGCTGCCTCCCGACGAATCAATTCCGTCATTCGTACCCCTCGGTTCCATTTATCGACACTAGCACCGCGGGGCTACCGTGGAGGCATGGATGAGCAGGACGCTGTCCGGCGAGGGCAGCGCGGGCGCCCTCGGCACGATCAACTGGAGTCGCGCCGGTCGGCGATGCTCGATGCCGCTGCGCAGGTTCTGGTCGAGGAGGGCTACGCCAACTTCACCGTCAACGCCGTGACCCGCCGCGCCGGCGCCTCCAAGAGCACCGTCTACTCCTGGTTCGGCAACCGCGAGGGGTTGCTGCAAGCGGTGGTCAACACACACTACGACCGCAGCTCCGAGTGGCTGCGCCCGCACCCGGACGGGCCGCGCAAGGCACTGTTGCGCTTCGCCGCCGCCCTGATCCAGTCCCTGCAGGATGATCTGGCCGTGGCGATCACCCGAGCAGCGATGTCCGCTCCGGAGTTGCGGAAGATCCAGCTCGCCGGCGGATACGGCCGGGTCCAGCCCTTGACCGCCGAGTTCCTGCGCCAGGCGGCCCGCGCCGGAGACCTGCGGATCGACGACCCCGATGCCGCGGCCAAGGCCTTCTTCGGTCTGGTGGTCCAGGACGATCAGGTCCTGCGGCTGCTCGGCGAGGCGCGGCTGACCCCGCAGGAGGTCCGCGTTCGTGCCGAATTCGCCGTCGGCGCCTTCTTCCGGGTGTACGCGCCGTGAACTGCTCCGGCGGCCCGTGCGGGCCGGAGACGACCCCGGCGCCGGATCGGCTGGTGCCCCCAGTAGGACTCGAACCTACGACCTGCGGATTAAAAGTCCGTAGCTCTACCAACTGAGCTATAGGGGCGGGCACGCTCTGCGAGCGCGAAAAGCAGTCTACCCCCGGCCCGTCACGGCAGGATCAGCGACGGGGTCTTGTCCCGTTGCGCCACCGAATCCACCGCATTGGTGAAGGCCGGGACAAAACGCTCGGCGCCGATCACACAGCATGCGTGACCACCGTCGACCGGGAAGACCATGGAGTCGGAGATCCCGTCCGAGAGCAGCGACTGACGTTCGGGCGGCACCGTCTTGTCGCGGGTGGAGATCACCACCGAGGTCGGCACGTTGACCTGGCCGAGCCATTCGCGCGAATCGAAGGCGGCCATCGCCTCGCTGAAGGCGCCCAGTTTGCTGATCGGCGTCGACAGGAACTGACTAATGCCCCATTTCGCCGGATGCTGCGACCAGTCGTTGAGGCGCCGGTCGGACGGGATCGGCAGATAGCGGTCGAAACGGGCCGCCAGAGCGCCGAGCTTGCGGTCGCGGGCCAGTTCTTCGGGGTCCAGACTCGAGAAGTACGGCCCGGTCGAGGCCAGCACCAGACCGATGATCCGGTCGGCATGCCGGCGCCACGCCAGCTGAGCGATCCCCCCGCCCATCGAGAAGCCCGCTGCGATGAACCGCTCAATGCCGAGCAGATCGGCGACCGAGACGGCGTCGTCGGCGCACTCTTCCAGGCTGAAGTCGGCCGACCGGATACCGCGGCCGTGCCAGCGATGATCGATGGTGATGACGCGGTAGGTCTTGGTCAGCTCCGGGATCACCGGGTACCAGCACAGCAGACCGGTGGTGGCGACCGAGTGCAGCAGAAACAGCACCGGAGCCTCGCGCGGGCCGGAGTCGGTGATGAACGTGGTGCCGCGGCCCGGTAACTCCAGATACTGACCGGCCGGCAGATCTCGCACCGGATACGGATGCAGCACGTGACTGAATGCACGCTTGACCGAGCCCAATTCGTACGCCTTGCTACCCACGCCTTCGACGCTACCCCGTAAATCTGGACCGATCCTGAGAAATGTCTCAGCCGGGCCCGGTGCTGGCCAAACCGGCCGCCAAACCCAGCGCCAGTGCCAACAGCGCGGTCTCGGCCACCGCCCGGCGCAGGGACACCTCCGCAGCGGTCCGATGCCGAGCCGCCGACGGCACCCACCTGCGGCGATGGGCAGCCGCCATGCCCAGTACCAGCATCAGCACGACGATCTTGGCCAGCACCACCCGGCCGTATCCGCTGCCGAGCCACTGTGCGCCGACGCCGAGACGATCGACGGCCGCGATCGTCCCGGTCGCGGCGAGCACACACACCGCGACCAGCGCATAACGGGAGAACTCCGGCAGTGCCGCGGCCCAGCCGCTTCTCCCGCGCACCGTCATCGCCAGGGCGGCCAGAGTCCCCGCCCACCAGGCGGCGGCCAGCGCATGCACCCCGACCAGCAACGGCGCCCAGGTTCCTGTCGCCGCATGGCCGGTGGTCGCCACCGCAAGCACCCCGACCGCGGCGATCACGGCGACCACGACCGTCGGAGCGAACGGCCGGAACGACCACACCAGCACGGTCACCGCACCGCCGAAACAGACCAGCTGGGCCAGCCCCGTGGTCAATCCGACGGCCAGGTCCGCGCTGCGCAGCGCCAGCGGCGACGTGCCCGCGCGATCGGCCAGATCCAGCCAGGCCGCGACCAACGACGTCGCTCCCCACCAGCCGGCGGCCGCGGCGATC
>NZ_BANT01000050.1 GCF_000333015.1 Gordonia hirsuta DSM 44140 = NBRC 16056
CAGTCGCGGTATCCGGCCGACCCGCCGACCCGCGGACTGTCGGGCCGGCGACGCCGTCCGCCGGCGCCGCCCTCCCACAATCCCCATCTGCCGCCGCTGTCGGAGTCTGTCACCCGTGCGCTCCCGGCATCCGAACCCGACCGCGATCGCAATGAGTGGGTGCCGCCGGAGAAGGTCACCGTGGTGCGCGTGGCGGCCCAGCGGTCGAAGTACTTCGCCGGGCGCGGGGTGCGGATGATCCGGCAGGCCGCCACCGCCGACGGCGCCGATCGTTCCGGGCTGACCGCGCTGACCATGCCGGTGGTGGTCAACAACGCGGTCGACGCCGCCATGGCCGTCGCCCTGGCCAACACCTTGTTCTTCGCTGCGGCAACCGCCGACTCGAAGGTGAACGTCGGCCTCTATCTGGCGCTCACGATCGCCCCGTTCGCGCTCATCGCCCCGCTGATCGGGCCGCTGCTCGACCGACTGCAGCACGGCCGCCGACTCGCGATGGCCGCCACCTTCGGTATCCGGGCGGTACTCGCCCTGCTGATCATCGTGAACTCGTCGTGGAATTCACAGACCAACCAGCTGGAGTACAAGCCGTGGATCCTCTATCCGTGCGCTCTGGGCCTGATGGTGCTGTCCAAATCGTTCGGCGTCCTCAAGTCGGCGGTCGCCCCGCGCGTCCTGCCGCCCTCGATCGATCTGGTGCGCGTCAATTCACGCCTGACCATGTTCGGCCTGGTCTTCGGCACCATCCTGGCCGGAGGTCTGGCCGCCTTCAGTGAGATGGTGCTGGGCAGCTGGCTGCCGTTCCATCTTCCCGGGGCGATGCTGCTGCTGTGCGCGCTGGCCATCGCCGGCGCCTACTACTGCATGAAGATCCCGGCGTGGGTCGAGGTCACCGAGGGCGAGATCCCCACCACCCTGACCTACCGCAGCGATCGCCACGACGGCGGCGCACCGTCGGGCCGAGGCGCCCGCGGACTCTCGGCGCGGCTGACCGAGACCATCCGCCAGCCGCTGGGCCGGTCGGTGGTGACCAGCCTGTGGGGGAACGGCACGATCCGGATCCTGACCGGATTCCTGACCCTGTACATCGCCTTCTACGCCAAGGCGCAGTCCGACAGCGACGGCCTGCAGCAGCTGATGATGCTCGGCGCGGTCGGCGCGGCCGCCGGTGCCGGCAACGCGATGGGCAACGGTGTCGGCACCCGCCTGGAACTGAAACGACCACCACGAGTGATCGTGCTGTCCACCGCGGCGGCGACGCTCAGCGCGGTCCTGGCGGCGATCATGGGCAATCTGATGATCGTGGTGATCGCGGCCCTCATCGCCTCGGCGGGTAGCGCGATCGCCAAGGTCTGCCTGGACTCGACCATTCAGGACGGACTGCCCGAGGAGTCCCGCGCGTCGGCGTTCGGCCGCTCCGAGACCGTCCTGCAGCTGTGCTGGGTGCTGGGCGCCAGCCTGGGCGTGGCCCTGCCGACGACACTGTGGATCGGCTTCACCGTCGTCTCTGTCTTGATGGGTTTCGGGCTTGCCCAGACCATCATGACCAGTCGCGGCGCCACCCTGATCCCCGGGCTCGGTGGTCGCCGTCCAGCCGATCCGGCACCGACGGCACCGTTCACCGCCGTCGCCCCGACCTCAGGGATGCCGACCACGGGGATGCCGACCGAACAGCACGGCGGCCGTCCGCCCCGATTCGCCCCAGATCCGCGCGCCACAGATCGTCGCGGTCCTGCTCCCCGGCGCAACCACGACCAGCGCTACGACCGATAACCGATCCCCGCAACGAGGTCACACATGTCTTTGCAGCCCGCCGATAAGAAGGCCCTCACCTGGTTGGCCGTCGCCGTCGCGGCGGCGGTCGCGATCGTCGCCGTGGCCACCACCCTGCTGGTGCGCGGTCATACCGCCGAGCCGCCGCGGATCTCGGTGGGCGCCGACCGCCAGCTCGAGCGGATCGCCCCGACCTTCTGGTGCGATCTGGAAATGCAGGACTGCCGGCCGCGGGCGATGAGCAGCGAGGAACTGGCGCAGCTGCCGACACAGAGTTTCCCGGTGCCGATTGGATCGTCGCTGTCGCTGTCGGTGCCCACCGAGATCGCCGAGTCGCCCTGGATGCTGACCGCGCTGTACGCCGGCCCCGACGGCGTACAGGAGGTCACCTGGTTCCACCGCTCGAAGACCACCTACACCCAGCTGCTGCCGTCGACCCCGGACCGGGTGCTGCAGATCGTGATGGTGCGGCCGTTCTCCCGGGTGCTGATCGACGCTCCCGACGGGCCGGAGTCGGGTCAGGGTGACATCCTGTTCCGCGGTCAGTACACGATCGAGACCGCGCCGATCGGATTCTCCGTGCCCAACGCCACCGAACTCCCGGCGATCAACGCCAACGCCGCCGCCCGCTGATCGGCGGGCGGCACGGACACGGCGGGCGGGGCCGGCTCAGCGGTCGAGCTCGCGGGTCACCGCGCGCACGACCTCGGAGATCCGCCGCGCCGTCTTGCGGTCCGGGTACCGGCCGTTGCGCAGATCCGGCTGCACCTTGCCTTCGAGCAGCGTGATCAGATCGGCGATCAGACCGTGCAGTTCGTCGGGCGTGTGCCGCTTGGCCGCAGCCTGCTGATTCTCCCGCACATTGCGCACCACGCTCGGCGCCGCTTCGAGCACCGTCACCCGCAGTGCCTGCGGGCCACGACGACCGGCCGCCATATCGAATTCGACGCGCTGTCCGGGGTTGAGCTCGGTCACGCCCGAGGGCAGCGCAGAGGACCGCACGTAGACGTCTTCACCGTCTTCCTGCGAGAGGAACCCGAACCCCTTCGCGGAGTCGTACCACTTCACCCGTCCGGTCGGCACTGTGCTCACCTTCACACTTCATCGTCACTGCCCAAGGGAAAGCGCCCCGCTCACCTGCGTGAGACCTGAGGCGCACTTCACCTGATGTTACGCGTCGGACTACCGTGGTGGCCATGCAGACCCCCAAGTCGTCGACGCTGCTTCCGGCCGCCGTGATCATGGTGGTGGTCGGCTTCGTGGCCGCCCTGGCACTGTTGATCCCCGCGGTACGCGACTCCAATCAGCTGATCGTCACCGTCACCTATCTGCTGGCGCTGCTCGCGCCGATCGGGCTGCTGCTGGCGATCGTCTCGGCGGTCCTGCTGGGACGGCGGAGCCGATGATCGACGGCAGCACGCCCCTGGACCCGGCAGGCGATGCCCGCGCCCTCAAACGCGCCTACAGCTGTTTCCCTTCCGGCGTCGTCGCCGTGTGCCGATCGACGCCGACCGTCGGCGACGGCTCCGGCGGTGAGCTGATCGGCATGTCGGCCAGCGCCTTCTCCACCGTGTCCCTGGACCCCCCGCTGGTCTCGGTCTCGGTGCGCCGCGAATCGGCGACCTGGCCGTTGCTGCGGGACGCGCAGGCACTGGGGGTGAGCGTCTTCGCCGCCCACCAGGGTCAGGTGTGCCGGCAGCTCGCCGGCCCACCCGCCGAGCGCTTCAGCGGCGTCGAACCACTGGTGCACGACAGCGGAGCGGTGTTCGTCCCGGACGCGGCGGCCCATCTGGTGTGCACCGTCTTCGAGGAGGTCCCGGCCGGCGATCACACGATCGTGCTGCTGCGGATCGACGCGCTGCGCAGCGATCCGGGCGTCGATCCCCTGGTCTTCCACGCCAGCACCTTTCGCGCTCTGGAGGCCCGGCGGACCGCCGACGGATAACGGTGCGTGTTCCAGATCTCAATCTCACTGTGACCTTACTCACATAACGAGACGATAACGAACCGGACACGAGACGACCATCAGTGCCGTGAACTGGAATAACGCCGAAAATCGGCCGATCATCCGGCTTTCGGCCGGAAAAACGGTCTTCGGCAACGAGGTGATTCACCCCAACGGATTACGTAGTGTTCATCCCGGTCGCCCTGAGGCGCCGAAAACAGAACACCGCCCGGCGGACGCGCCCAACCTCGTTCCGCCGCCGGGATCACCGAAACCACTGACTTCAGTTCAGGAACGAGGGCGGGGGACCCACCATCCCACCGGATAACGGCGGAACGTCGAGAGACGTACCGCCTTGGGGTTAAGTCCACAACCGGACAGCAGTCCGGCGCAGGACCGGGCACCTCTCGCTCGAACCCGACAGCTTACTTCGCAGGCGCGTGGAGAGAGGAAAAGACTTCACCATGGCACGTCACGCTCAGCCGACGACCAGCACCTCCAAGACCGCGGCCAAGGTCGCCCTGACCACCGCCGTCATCGGCGGCGGCGCCGCCCTGCTGGGCGCGGGCACCGCTTCGGCTGCCACCGATGCCGAGTGGAACCAGGTCGCTCAGTGCGAGTCGGGCGGTAACTGGCAGATCAACACCGGTAACGGCTACCACGGCGGGCTGCAGTTCAGCCCGAGCACCTGGTCCGGCCACGGCGGCGGTCAGTACGCCCCGTACGCCCACCAGGCCACCAAGGAGCAGCAGATCGTCGTCGCCGAGCGCGTGCTGGCCAGCCAGGGCAAGGGCGCATGGCCCACCTGCGGCACCGTGCTGTCGGGACCGACCGCGCGCACCGCACCGGCCACGCCGTCCACCCCGTCGCTGCCCAAGCTGAAGCAGCAGAAGCAGAACCCGCAGGCCGATCAGGCAGCCACCACCGGCGACGCCATCGCTCAGGTGAAGCAGAACCCGGAGCTGCGCGGTGCTGCCGAGGCGCTGGAGAAGTCCGGCTTCCAGCTCGACAAGGGCCAGCTGGACCTGTTCAACCAGAACAAGGGCCTGCTCGGCCTCTGAGTCGCACCGGGCCGGTCCCAGTAGACCCGGCACCAGGAGACAACCCGAGACCCCTGCACTGTTTCAGTGCAGGGGTCTCGGCGCATCCGGACCCGGAAACGCCGGTTCCCGATCCCACCACATCCGGCTGGCCGCGCTTTCCGGCGCGACAAAAC
This sequence comes from Gordonia hirsuta DSM 44140 = NBRC 16056, assembly GCF_000333015.1. Taxonomy (GTDB): domain Bacteria; phylum Actinomycetota; class Actinomycetes; order Mycobacteriales; family Mycobacteriaceae; genus Gordonia; species Gordonia hirsuta. Next base: position 4,932 of record NZ_BANT01000050.1, read on the forward strand.
CCCGCGCCGTGCGGCGCGGGGTTAGGTCCAAGCGTGTACCGGGGCGGCGTAGCGCCGTCCGATCAGCGGTTGATGACGGTATTCGGCTGGATGTACATCAGCTCGTCGGCCGGCACCGGGAATGCCGTCTCGTTACCGAACGGCGACAGGGCACCGGCGAGATGCGCGGTGAACTCGGTGACGGCATGCTCCTCGACTGCGACGTCCGGCCAGCCATTGTCCACGTACGTATTCTTCTTAGCCACGGCCTCATTGTGCCATGACGGTCGCCATCCGGCGGCACCGACCCGAAACTCATTGTGCCCCGGCCGGATCGGGCCGCGCCGGTAGACTCGATCGGATGACCACGGACCGTCCCCTGCGCGGCCTGGCCGAGACGCTGGCCGACCGCTCCGACGAGGATCTGGCAGCCCTGCTGACCCGGCGACCCGACCTTGCCTCACCGCCGCCGCGCGGAACCGCCCGCCTGGCCCAGCGTGCACTCTCGGCGGCCTCGATCGCACTGGCCGGGGACAACCTGGATCTGCCCACCGCTGCGGTACTGGAGGCGTTCATCGGGTGCGGCTCGGCCACGGCCCGGCACGACCTGCTCGGTCCGGTGTCTCGCGACCAGGTGATCGCGGCCCTGGGCCGCCGGATCAAGCGGGCCGATCTGGACGCCCGGCTGACCGACCTGGCCGCCCAGGCGCTGATCTGGAACAGCGGCACCGGCACCGCCCGCAAACCCGAATGGGTCGCGAGTATTCAACTGCCGGCGGCCCTGCCCTGGCGCGGCCATCATCTGCTGGGTCCGCTGGCCGGAGCCGATCCGGACCGAATCCGCGAATTGCTCGACGATCTGGACCAACGGCCGCGGGAACTGCTGGCCACCCTGGCCGCCGGTCCGGCGCTGGGCCGCAGCCGCGACGCGGCTCCCGATGCCGATCCCAGCGCGCCGGTCCCCCGGCTGATCGACGCCGGTCTGCTGGCACGGATCGACGAGCAGACCGTCGAACTGGCCCCGATGGCCGGGCAATTGCTGCGCGGAGAACCACCGCTGACCGTCACCACCCTGACGGCGCCGTCGTTGAGCGACGGCCCGGGCCGGTTCGAGGCCGCCGCGATCGACGCCGCCGGCGCCGGTGAGGCGCTGGAGCTGCTGCGGCACGCCGCCGAACTCCTCGACGTCCTCGGGCATGCACCGGCCGCCGTGCTCAAGTCCGGCGGCCTGGGTATCCGGGAACTGCGCCGGCTCGCCAAAGCGACCGGCCTGTCGGTCGGCAGGATCGGGCTGCTGGTCGAGCTGCTGGCCGCCCACCGGCTCCTGGATGCGGGCTTCCCCGAACCCGAACCGGCGCGCTGGTCGGGAGAGGAGGGTTTCGCCCCCACCGTCGCGGTGGACGCGTGGACTCACGCACCGGTGGAACGACGCTGGTACACCCTGGCGCATACCTGGCTGGATCTGCCTCGTCGTCCGTGGCAGATCGGGGACACCGACCGCGACGGCAACACCATCGCGGCCCTGTCCAGCGACCTGTTCGATGCCACCGCCCCGCTGACCCGCCGGCAGATCCTCGCGCCGCTGCTGCAGACCCCGGAGGCGACACCGGTGGACGTCGACGCGCTGGTGACCGCCCTGATCTGGCGGCACCCGCGCCAGTTGCGCCGCTGGACCCGCCGGCACGTCGGCGAGACCCTGCGCGAGGCACAGGAATTGGGCCTGGTGGCCCACGGCGCGGTCACCGCTCCCGGCCGCGCACTCCTCGAAGCCGACCCGGACGACGAGGCCGTGGCGGTGCTGACCGCCATGGACCTGGCGCTGCCGGCACCGGTCGACCATTTTCTGGTGCAGGCCGATATGACGCTGATGGTGCCCGGCCCGATGACCGCCGAACTGGCCGAACAGGTCCAGTCCATCGCCGATCTGGAGTCCGGCGGAGCCGCCTCGGTGTACCGGATCAGCGAGGAGAGTCTGCGCCGGGCTCTCGACAGCGGCCGCACCGGCACCGAGATCATCGCTCTGCTCACCAGCTGCTCCCGGACCCCGGTACCGCAGTCGCTGACCTACCTGGTCGAGGACGTCGCCCGGCGTCACGGCAGCCTGCGGGTCGGGATGGCCGGGGCCTTCGTCCGCTGCGAGGATCCGGCGCTGCTGGCCGCGGTCCTGCGCAGTGCTGCCGCGTCCGAGGTCTCCCTGCGCGGGCTGGCGCCGACCGTGGCGATCTCCCCGGCCCCGGTCCGCGAGGTGGTGCAGGCTCTGCGCGACGGCGGATTCGCACCGGCCGGCGAGGACTCCAGCGGTGCGCTGGTCGATCTGGCCAGCCGCGGATCCCGGGTACCGGCCCGCCCGCCGGCGGTGCGCCCGCCGCAGCGCCGCGCCCGGCTGTCCACCGGTCAAGCGCAGACGGTGGTCACCCGTCTGCGGGCGGCCGATCTGGCCGAAGCGCCCGCCGAGGCGGCGGTGCGGGTGACCGGAGGCGGCGAGAGCACCACGGCCCTGATCCAGTTGGCGTTGCGGACCGGCCGACAGCTGCGGCTGGGCTATGTCGACGCGCACGGCTCGGCCAGCCGGCACGTCGTCACCCCGCGCGCCCTGCAGGCCGGCCAGCTCCTGGGCACCTCCGATGCCGACCCCGAGGCCAGGTTCTCCCTGTACCGGATCACCAGTCTGGAACTTCTCTAGGCACAATGGAGGGGTGACTGACGGACCTCTCATCGTGCAATCGGACAAGACGGTACTGCTGGAGATCGACCACCCGCAGGCCGGTGCCGCCCGGGCGGCGATCGCGCCGTTCGCCGAACTCGAACGTGCCCCCGAGCACGTGCACACCTACCGGGTGACGCCGCTGGCGCTGTGGAACGCCCGCGCCGCCGGCCACGACGCCGAGCAGGTGGTCGATGCCCTCGTCACCTACTCGCGCTATCCGGTGCCGCAACCGCTGCTGGTCGACGTCGTCGACACCATGAGCCGTTTCGGCCGGCTGCAGCTGGCCAAGAATCCCGCACACGGGTTGACCCTGGTCTCGCTGGACCGCGCCGTGCTCGAGGAGGTGATGCGCAATAAGAAGGTGGCACCGATGCTCGGGGCGCGCATCGACGAGGACACCGTGGTGGTGCACCCCTCCGAACGCGGCCGCCTCAAGCAGATGCTTCTCAAGATCGGCTGGCCGGCCGAAGACCTGGCCGGATACGTCGACGGGGAAGCCCACTCCATCACGCTGGAACAGGACGACTGGGAGCTGCGGGACTACCAGCAGCTGGCCACCGACTCGTTCTGGGCGGGCGGCTCGGGCGTCGTCGTACTTCCGTGCGGTGCCGGTAAGACGATGGTGGGTGCGGCCGCGATGGCCAAGGCGCAGGCGACCACGCTGATCCTGGTGACCAACACCGTCGCCGGGCGCCAGTGGAAGCGGGAGCTGATCGCCCGCACCTCGCTGACCGAGGACGAGATCGGCGAATACTCCGGCGAACGTAAGGAGATCCGGCCGGTCACCATCGCGACCTACCAGGTGATGACCCGCAAATCCAAGGGCGAATACCGCAACCTGGACCTGTTCGATTCGCGCGACTGGGGTCTGATCATCTACGACGAGGTGCATCTGCTGCCCGCGCCGGTGTTCCGGATGACCGCCGATCTGCAGTCGCGTCGCCGCCTGGGCCTGACCGCGACCCTGGTGCGCGAGGACGGCCGGGAAGGCGATGTGTTCAGCCTCATCGGGCCTAAGCGGTACGACGCACCCTGGAAGGACATCGAGGCCCAGGGCTGGATCGCCCCGGCCGAGTGCATCGAGGTCCGGGTCACCATGTCCGACGACGAGCGACTGCAGTATGCCGTCGCCGAAGCCGACACCAAGTACAAGCTCTGCTCCACCGCCCACTCCAAACTGCGGGTGGTGCGCAACATCCTCGAGCAGCACCGCGGCCAGCCGACGCTGGTCATCGGGGCCTACATCGATCAGCTCGAGGAACTGGGCCGCGAACTGGATGCCCCGGTGATCCAGGGTTCCACGCGCAACGCCGAACGCGAGAAGCTGTTCGACGCCTTCCGGCGCGGGGAGATCTCCACCCTGGTGGTCTCCAAGGTCGCCAACTTCTCCATCGATCTGCCCGAAGCCGCGGTGGCGGTGCAGGTCTCGGGCACCTTCGGCTCCCGTCAGGAAGAGGCCCAGCGACTGGGCCGGCTGCTGCGCCCGAAGGCCGACGGCGGGCAGGCGCACTTCTATTCGGTGGTCTCCCGCGACAGCCTGGACGCCGACTACGCCGCCCACCGGCAGCGCTTCCTCGCCGAGCAGGGGTATGCCTACCGGATCGTCGACGCCGGCGATCTACCGACGGCCTGAGCCGTGGCGCTGGTCCCGCGGCTACAGCCGTTCGCTTCGACGATCTTCGCCGAGATGTCGGCGCTGGCCACGGCCCACGAGGCGATCAACCTCGGACAGGGCTTCCCGGACACCGACGGTCCGGCGGCGATGCTGGCCGCCGCGCAGCAGGCCATCGCCGACGGGCACAACCAGTATCCGCCCGGAATGGGCATTCCCGGGCTGCGCCGGGCGATCAGCGAACAGCAGCAGCGCGACTACGGTCTGGTCTACGACCCCGATGACCAGGTACTGGTGACCGTGGGGGCCACCGAGGCGATCGCCGGGGCGGTGCTGGGTCTGGTGGAACCGGGCCGCGAGGTGATCCTGATCGAGCCGTACTACGACTCCTACGCCGCCACGGTCGCGCTGGCCGGCGGGGTGCGCCGGACCGTCCCGCTGATTCCCGACGGCGACGGTTTCCGCCTGGATCTGGACGCACTGCGGGCGGCGTTCGGGCCCGATACCGCGGCGATCCTGGTGAACACCCCGCACAATCCCACCGGCACCGCGCTGACCGACGACGAGCTCGCCGAGATCGCCCGGTTGTGCGTTCAGCACGATGTCGTGGCCATCGCCGACGAGGTCTACGAGCACCTGCTGTTCGGCGGCCGGGTGCACCGCCCACTCGCCGCATTCGACGGGATGGCCGAACGCACCCTGCGGATCTCCAGCGCCGCCAAGACCTTCAACGTCACCGGGTGGAAGGTCGGCTGGGTCAGCGGGCCGGCCGAGCTGGTGGCCGCGGCCCGGGGCGCCAAGCAGTATCTGACCTATGTCGGCTCCGGACCGTTCCAGCCCGCCGTCGCCCTGGCGCTGCGGACCGAGTCGGCGTGGGTCGCCGAGATGGCCCGCGCCCTCGAACACAAGCAGCGCACCTTGTCCGCGGCGCTGCGCGATGCCGGGTTCGGCGTGCACCACACCGACGGGACCTACTTTCTGCTGGCTGATCCAGGCCCCCTGGGGTACTCCGACGGGGCGGCCTTCTGCCGCGAACTGCCCGCCCGGATCGGCGTCGCCGCCGTCCCGGTCAGCGCCTTCGTCGACGATCCGGTCGCCGGCCCCTGGCGGCATCTGGTGCGCTTCGCCTTCAGCAAGCGCGACGAGGTGCTCACCGAGGCGACCCGGCGACTACAGAGGCTCGCACACTAGTTCGATCCGGCGTACGCTGACCGCATGACCCTCGCCGGCATCCAGCATTCCCTGTTCGAGACCGACGTCGATGCAGGTCCCACCGTGCACCCCCTCGCCGGGGCGGTGCGCCGCCGCCACCTCAGCGACGGCGCCTGGGTGGATCTGCGGCCCGGCTGGCTGACCGGGACCACCGGTCTGTTCGGAGAGTTGACCGATCAGGTGCCCTGGCGAGCCGAGCGGCGGCGGATGTACGACGCCACGCTGCCGGTTCCACGCCTGACCGCCCACTACCCCGCCGGTGCACAGCTGCCGCTGCCCCTGCTGCGTACGCTGCGCGATCGGCTGAGCGACCACTACCGCGCCGAGCTGCCCGAGGGCTTCGTCAGCGCCGGACTGTGCCTGTACCGGGACGGCCGCGATTCGGTCGCCTGGCACGGCGACCGCATCGGCCGCGGCGCCGATCACGACACCTTGGTGGCGATCATTTCACTGGGTTCACCGCGGGTGCTGGCGTTGCGTCCGCGCGACGGCGGCCGGTCTCTGCGCTTCACCCTGGGCAGCGGCGACCTGCTGGTCATGGGCGGCAGTTGTCAGCGGACCTGGGACCACGCGGTGCCCAAGAGCCCGGGTGCCGGGCCCCGGTTGTCGATCCAGTTCCGTCCGCCCGGGGTCCGCTGACCGCGGCGCCCGGGGTGAACGGTCTCAGCCGACGGTCACCTGCACGCCGGTGAGTTCCTCTGCCTTGTCCCAGAGCCGGCGGCGCAGGTCCGGATCGTCGGCGGCGCGACGGTAGCTCGCCGGTGCGGGCGCACCGCGCATCTCACCGAAGCTTCGCGGTCCGTAGTATTCGCCGTTGGCCGCATGCGGGGAGGTCGCCGCGAACAGCGCCGGGAGCGCTCCGTCGGCCGCGGACTGGGCGATCGGCGTCAGATTCCCCAGCTTCATCACCCATTCGAAGGGCGTCTCGGTGTGGCCCTGCAATTCGGTCGCCGCATAGCCCGGATGCGCGGCCAGCGACGCTTTGGCCGAACCCGCCTTCGCCAGGCGATCGGCGAGATCGAGCGCGAAGACCAGATCGGCGAGTTTGGAGTCGCTGTAGGCGACCCACCGGCTGTACTTGCGCTGCTGCCAGTTCAGATCGTCCACATCCAGGCGCGCACGCTTGTGCATCAGCGACGACAACGTCACGATCCGGTCGTCGATCCGGTCCAGCACCAGCCCGGTCAGCGCGAAGTGCCCCAGGAAGTTGGTCCCGATCTGCATCTCGAAGCCGTCGGCGGTCCGCGCCTGCGGGATCGCCATCACTCCGGCGTTGTTGATCAGCACATCCGCACCGTCGAAGCCGTCGGCGAAGGCGCGCACCGAGGCCAGATCCGCCAGATCCAGTTCGGCGACGCGGGCATGCGGACCGATCCAGTCGGCGACGCGCTGCGCTTTGGCCACATTGCGGCAGGCCAGGGTCACCTGGGCGCCGGCCGCCCCCAGGGCGATCGCCATCTGTTCCCCGAGCCCGCTGTTGGCACCGGTGATGACCACCCGGCGCCCCTGTTGACTCGGCATATCCGAAAGTCCCCAGCCGCCCATATCCGCCTCCTACCGCAGCCGCCAGGCCGGCAGCTTCATCAGTTCACCGAGCACGCTACCCAATGTCGGCGGCGCCGGACGACGCGCCAGGGCCGCCGGGACGTACACCTGCGTCTCCTCGGGCCGGCCGCGCAGACGCACCCGTTCCACCGACTGCCACTGCTGCGCTTCGTCGGCCGGAGCTGCGGCCAGGGCGCTGCCGCTGGCATAAATGGGCGCCACCCCTTCTTTGGCACGGTCGGACAGCCGCGCCGCCTCGTTTACCGAATCGCCGATCACGGTGTACTCGTACCGGTTGGCGGCGCCGATGTTGCCGGCAAAGACCCGCCCGTAACTGACCCCCATACCCCATTCCAGCGGCACCGCCTCGCCGAGCGCTTCACCGAGTTCGCGTGCGGCCCGCAGTGCGGTACCGGCGGGATCGGCCAACGGCTGGGGCGCACCGAAGATGATCAGGGAGGCGTCGCCCTCGAACTTGTTGATCAGGCCTTCGTGCTCTTGGACCACCTTGGCCACCACCGAGAAGAAGACGTTGAGCACCATCGCCGTTTCTCGCGGATCCCGCTGTGCGGCGAACGACGTCGACCCGGTCAGGTCGACGAAGATGACGGCCACCTCGGTATTGGTTCCGCTCATCTCGTCCATCCCGGCGATCGCCAGCTCGGCGACGCGATGGCCGACGTGTTTGGCGAACAGCGAGCGGATCCGCTCGCGCTCGGTGAGGCCGTCGAGCATGTCGTTGAGCCCGTTCTGCAGCACGCCCAGTTCCGAGGAGTCGTAGACCGCCACCCGTCTGCTCAAGTCACCGTCGGCGGCCGATTCGATCACCTCGCGCATTTCGGTGAGGGGATCGGCGATGGCCCGGCCCACCAGTCTCACCACCGCCAGGCTCGAACCCAGCGCCACCAGCGCCAGGACCACGGCGGCCCAGTCCACCGGCCCCGAGGCCGAGGGCAGCCAGTCCAGGCGGCGACCGAAGTTGATCGCGATCAGCCCGACCATAGGGACCGCCGAGGAGACGATCCAGACCACGATCATGCGTTCGCGGACGCCGTGGACCACCCGCGGCTCCGAGGTGCCCCGCATGGCCAGCACCGCCAGCGGACGCGCGGCCGCCTCGGCGATCAGATAGGTCAGGCTGCACGAGGTCACCGCCGAGAGCGCGAAGGCCCCGCCGACGATCACCAGGAACCGGCCGTCGCCGCCGGCGAGCAGTGCGTACACGGCGAAACCGAACAGCCAGCCCAGCAGGTCGGCGGACACCTGACGCACCGGGATCTGACCGACACTGCGGCGACGGGCGGCATCGGCCGGCGCCCCGGAGAGGAACCAGCGGAAGTCCGGCCGCAGCAACGCGACCGCAGCGGCCATACTCACAGCGATGCTGACCAGGACCGCGACCAGCATGTCGCCGAAGGCGGGATGACTCACTGCAGTGTGCAGGGTCAGGCGACCACCGGTGTAGGACAGCAGCACCAGAACAAAGATCTCGGCACCGATGAGCAGATTCGAGCCGAGGCCGGTGCCCAGTCCCCCGATCGCCACCCGGCGCAGCACCCGCCGGCGCAGCGGTGCGTCGACAGCCAGTCGCTCGCTGACCGACAGCTCACCGTGATCGTCTAGGACCGCGCCGACCCACGGCCGCATGGTCAGCGCATCCAGCCGGTCGGCGATCGCGTGCAGGAGCGCGCGCGTTCGTTGCAGATGCACGACGGCCTCCCCTGTCTGGATACTGCGTAGAGCGTACCCAGCGGGGGGCCGGCGAGGAGTGCGGTGCGAACCGATCAGGAGGCGCTGTGCACGGCCTCGATGTCGATGGTCAGGGTGATCTTGTCGCCGACCACGGTGCCGCCGGTCTCCAGCGGCATCTCCAGGTCGACGCCGAAGTCCTTGCGGTTGATCACGGTGCGCGCCTCGAAGCCGGCGACCTGACCGTGGCCCATGCCCGGGTTCACGCCGTTGAACTCCATGGTCATCTGGATCGGCCGGGTGATCCCCTTGAGGGTGAAGTCACCGTGCAGGATGTAGTCGTCGCCGTCCGGCTCGACCGAGGTCGACACGAAGGTCGCCTTCGGGAACTTCTCGGCGTCGAAGAAGTCGGCGGAGCGGATATGGGCGTCACGCTGGTCGTTCTTGGTGTTGATCGAAGCCACGCCGATCTCGGCGGACACCGACACCGACCCGTCCTCGGCCACCACGATGGCGCCGCTGACATCGGTGAACTCACCGCGGACCTTCGAGACCATCAGGTGGCGCACCGAGAAGCCGACCTGCGAGTGGACGGGGTCGATGTTCCAGGTGCCGGCGGTGAGCAGAGGCAGTGCGGAGAAGGACATGTGAGCTCCTTTGGTTGCTGATCCAATGATGATGTTTCTGGCGGGATCGGCTGATCCCCGCTCACCCAAGATAACCGGACCGCGGTCCGATTATTTCCCGCCCGGGCGGATATGAGATGCAGTTCACAGTCCGGCCCACCGGCGCTGCGCCCGAACGACTGCGGCCCGCAGCGGATGCCGGAACATCCGCTGCGGGCCGGAACGTGCATGCCCGAGGTCACTCCCGCTCGCGCACACCCTCGTCGTCGCTCGGCTCCGCGCTGCCGGGCCGGTCGTCGCTGCCGGGCCGGTCGTCGCTGGCGGGCCCGCTCTCCCGCTCGCCGTGCAGCCAGGCGTGTGTCTGATCATCCGGGTGCAGCTTGTCGGCGCCCAGAGCGTTGTTGGCGTACTCGATCTTCGCCCCGGAAACGGTCTCGCTGGCGTAGGCGACCACCAGCGCCGAGGCGGCCTCGGTCTCCTGGCTCAGCACCGGCGCCGGCGGCTCCGGCACAGCGGGCGCGGCCTTGGCGGCCGGCTCGGGCTCGGGCTCGGGTTCGGGCTCGCGATCCGGGGTCGGCGTGGCCCCTGCATCGCGGGCGGAAGCTGCGCCACCCGGGGGCAACGCGCGAATCGAGGCATCCGGTTCCGGTCCGGGTTCGACGACGCCGGCGCCAGCGGCACCCGCCCGCCCCCGGCCCAGCCGGATCAGCAGCCAGGCCAGCAGCAGCACAGCCAGCGCGATGAGCCCCCACAGCCACCACTGCTTCCACCACGACGTCGCCTCGACCTGCGAGCCGGTCGAGGCGACCGCGGCGCCGTTACGGGCGGCGGCCGCAGCGGTCATCTCGCGCAGACTGACACCCGGGATATCGGCCGGTACGGTCTCCACCACGCCGGTGACCGGCGACCAGGAGATACCGGATCCGTCCGGACCGGCGAACGTCGACGAATCGAGCCGGCCGTTGTTCACCGTGTCCGAGACCGGGAACCCGAACGGGCCGTCGACCCCTCCGGTCGACCGCCACGCCCGCAGCACACCATCTGTCAGCAGGGTCGACGAGGTCTGCGGACTCCAGTAGATCGCCGCCCCACCGGACCGGCCGAATTCACTGAAGCGACCCTCGCCGGCCACTTGCTCGTCGCCGGTGGGGAATCCGATCGCCTCCGGACCGCCGATCAGCCGGTACTTGGCCGCGATCGCCCCGAGAACCGCATGGGCCCCGGTGGCCGCAGACCAGTAGACCGTGCCGCCGGTGTACCGCGCCGACGCGGATCCGTCGTCACCGATCGCGGTGATCTCGCCGACCGGAGCACCCAGCAGTTCGCGGTGATCACCGGTGTCGACGTACGCCTCGATCTGTTGCGTCGCCGTCGTCAGATCAGCATGGGCCTTCGGCGTGGCCACCAGGGGGCTCAGCAGCAGCCCCAGCACCCCGAGCACGGTGAATACCGGGCGGACCCGCCGCCCTTTGACCGTCCTCATCGTCAGCGACGGCCCCGGGGACCGCGATCCTGCGGATCGTCGTCGTCGGTCACCGCGTACTTCGGGTCGATGACCCGGCCGGGCACGTCCAGCGCAGGCGAACCCTGACCGGCGATGTTCCCCTCGGGATGCTGCCCGGTGCGCGCCTCGATCCATGAGGTGTCGGCGGTTTCACCGCGATCGAGGAAGTGCGCGCGCACGTCCTCGCCCGTCAGGCCCTCGTGGGTCACCGTTCGAGTCTCCTCGGACTCCTCGATCACCCGCTCGACTTCCTTCTCCACCACCTTGCGAACGAAGACGGGCTTTTCGACCACCACTTCGACGACCCGCTCGACCGGCTTCTCGATGACCTTCTCAACCTCGACGTAGACGGGCTTTTCGACGACCTTCTCGACCTCGACGGTGACCGGCTTCTCCACCACCCGCTCGACGACCTGCTTGATCTCCTTCTCGACCAGCTTCTCGATCAGCACCGGCACCTCGACGACCTTCTCGAATTCGCGCTTGACCGGCTTCTCGACCAGGTTCTCGGTCACCTCCGGGCGCTCGACGATCTTGTCGACCACGTGCTGCACGGGCTTGTCGATCACCTTCTCGATCACG
>NZ_BANT01000049.1 GCF_000333015.1 Gordonia hirsuta DSM 44140 = NBRC 16056
GGATACCGCGACTGGCCGGGATGGACGCCGCGGCCAGGCGGCGGCTGCGGCCGGCGGGGGCGTGACGGGCCGCCGGGAGGGGGCGGAGTGTCGCGTGGGGGCCGGGAAGTCACGACATCGATTGTTCCCTATCGGCCGTCGATGGGGCCGATGGGCTCGCGGGGAGGACCGATGCGGCACACTGGAGGGGTGAGTGTCGCAGCGCAGACGGACCTGCTGGAGCAGGCGGTACAGATCGCCCGGGATGTACTGGTGGCCGATGGTGAGCAGCCCGGTGACCACCTGGGAACCCGTGTCGAGGACCAGTGGGCCGTCTCGCACTACTTCGGCGCCCAGGTGCCCGGCTATGTCGGCTGGCGCTGGTGCGTGGTGCTGGCCGGTGCCCCCGGGTCCGAGGAGGTGACCGTCTCGGAGGTGGTGCTGCTGCCCGGCGACGGTGCACTGCTCTCCCCGGAGTGGGTGCCCTGGTCCGACCGCGTCTCCGCCGGAGATCTGGGTGCCGGCGATCTGCTGGCCGCACCGCCGGACGATCCGCGCCTGGTGCCCGGCCAGTACGACACCGGTGATATCGATCCGATCGACCGCGATCAGGTGGGGCAGGTGGACGCCGAGATCGGGCTGGGCCGCAAACGCCTGCTGTCTCAGGAGGGGCGGGCCGAGGCGGCCCAGCGCTGGTACGACGGCGACCACGGTCCGGAGTCGGCGATGGCCCGCGCGGCCCGCTACACCTGTGCGACATGCGGCTTCTATCTGCCGCTGGCCGGTGCCCTGCACGGGGCCTTCGGGGTCTGCGCCAACGAGTTCGGCGCCGATGGTGCCGTCGTCTCCGCCGAATACGGCTGCGGGGCCCATTCGGACACCCCGATGCCGCCCGGCGGTCAGGGCAGTCCGGCCTACGCGGCCTACGACGACGGCGCGGTGGAGATCGTGAACCGCGATGACACCGCCAACAGCGCCGGCTGACCTGCCGGACCCCTTCGGCACCGCCGCACTGCGCACGGCCACGCTGGCCGGCTGGCGGGACTCGCCGACCCGGCTGGCCGAGGACGTCGCCGCCGAGGCGGATCTGCGCCGGATCGGCTACCGCGACCGCTGGCTGACCGAGCTGGCCGCCAACGCCGCCGATGCGGCCACCGCCGACGGCCTCGCCGGCACCCTGCAGATCCGCGCCGACGGCGCCCTGCTGCGGGTGGCCAACACCGGCGCGCCGCTGACGGTGGCCGGTGTCCGGGCACTGACCGCGCTGCGCGTCTCACCCAAGATGCGGCCGCCCGCACAGAGCGCGGCCGCCGAACACGCATCCGATCCGATGCCGGCCGGGCCGGTCGGCCGGTTCGGGGTGGGCTTTCGGGCGACGTCGTTCGCCGACCGCGTCGACATCCTCTCGCAGACCGGGTCGATCACCTTCGACCGCGCCCGGACCGCGGCCGCCGCGGGCACAGCGCAGGTACCCGCCCAGCGGCTGGCCTGGCCGATCCCCGGGTCCCCGCCGGAGGGGTTCGCCACCGAGGTGGTGCTGCACTGCGCCGACGCCGCACAGGCCGCAGAACTGGTGGCCCAGGCGCGCACACAGGCCCCAGACCTGCTGCTGGAACTCCCCGCCCTGGCCTCGATCACCGTGGCGGACGAGCATCTGACGCGCCGCACCCACGAGGCCGTGGTGACCGTCGACTGCGACGGTGCCCCCATCGCGCACTGGCTGACCGCCGGTGCCGGCGGCAACCGGTGGCTGGTGCCGGTGGACCCGCCCGTCCGGCCCGGTGCCCCGTGGCGGATCCGGCCCCTGACCGCCGATGTCCTGCGCAGCCCGACCCCGACCGAGATCGCGTTGACCCTGCCGGCCCGGCTGATCACCGACCTGCCGCTCACCCCGGACCGCCGCGGCCTGGATCCCGGCGCCGATCTGGCGACCGCCGCGGCCGGATACACCGATCTGGTGCAGCTGGCCTCGCCGCAGCAGGCGCACCTGCTGGTCCCCGAACCCGCGCTCGGCGGTGGCCGCGACGACGCGATCCTGCGGGAGGCGATCACCGCCGAACTCCTCGCCACCGCCTGGGTGCCCGCCGCCGACGGCGGCCGGCTGCGCCCGGACCGGACCTGGCTGCTGCCCGGGCTCACCGATGCGCTGGCGGCCCTGCTGCGCG
>NZ_BANT01000048.1 GCF_000333015.1 Gordonia hirsuta DSM 44140 = NBRC 16056
TTAGGGGAGCGGTGGATTCGGCGACGATGCGGCGGCGTTGGGCTTCGCCGCCGCCCAGGCGCAGCCCGCAGGCGTAGAGCTGGTAGGTGGTGTGGTGGCCGGCCAGGTCGTAGACGCGGCGGTCGGAGACTTCGGTGTAGAGCACCGAGTTGAAGATCTCCCGGCGGCGGCTGGTGGTTTCCCGGGTTTCCAGGACATCGAGTAGGGCGTTGTCGTCGGACAGGGCCAGCGCGGTCTCAGCGCTGGCCTGTAGCCGGGTCTCGGCCGCGTCCTGCAGGGCCAGTAACTCGAAGACGGTCAGGCCGGCCACGATCGCGGAGGCATCGAACACCTGACCACCGGGGTCATCACCGGGCTCGGCAGGAGTATCGGCCTCGGCAGGATTGCCGGTATCAGCAGCCTCGGCGGCGTCGTCGGCAGGGTCGGGGTCGTCGTACATTTCAGTGTGCATGCCAGCCCCCGTTCCTGGTTTGGGTGTTCGATCTGGTTTCTGTATCTATTATGACTCCGATCACTTCGGTGAACATATGTTCGAATCTCCAAAAATGGGGCCGCATTTTTGGAGGGTATTGAGGGAACCGGACCCGCCGCGGATTCCCTTCATCCACGGATGCGCGTCAGGGCATCTCCCGACGGATAGATTGAGTTCAGCCGACCCGAATCCGGGCCTGCCGACCCGCCGAGCACGGCCGGCGAGAACCCGCAGCAAGGAGTGTCACGCGTGAACCCGGGAATGCGAACCGGAAGGGAAGTCGCCTGTACTGCGTACTGGAGAGCCTGCATATTCAATCAGCGCGTATTGCAGATCTGGCAGTGCGTCGGGTCGACGGGTGGGTCTCGGCGATGGCATGCCGATGTTCCGAGGAACTCGCTGGCGAGTCGTCGTGTCTGGCGATGTCGTTCGGGGTTCAGGCGCACAGGTGCCGACCGTGACGGCGATCGCCAGTTCGAAGTAAGTCCCGACCGAACCGCCGAAACTGGGGGGCACATGGGGAGTTGCGGCCCGCGAACTCACCCAGTCCTTCACGCACACGAAGCCTGGGTGACTGATAGCGGAGCCTTTCTTTTGGGGGCGCCCCGCTAGAGTCACCCTCTAACTGTTGCGAGGCAGGACGTTCGTGACATTCACAAAGGACGTCGGCGCGTTCATGGGGGTAGTTGCGGTCCGAGTCGTTCGAGGTAGTTCCTGTTCAGCGTCTGGGCATCGGTTTCGGAAAGCTGCCCTGCCATGAGCAGTGTCCCGACTCCGTGTGCCAGTCCCATTACTTCCATGGCGAGGCAGCGTGCGGCTGTCGCGCTAAGGCCACTGGACTGCAGGACGCCGGAAAGGTGGTCACCGAGCCCGCTTAAGTGTTTCTGATAGGCGCGCCCTGCCATGTCGGGGTCGGTGATCGCCAGACCTTCCATGGAGACGCCGACGCGGTGGAAATCTTGGCTCTCCCGATCTGTTGGTAGTGCCTCGTCGAGGAAGGCCTTGATGACCTCGAGTGGCGATTCGTATCCCTGCTGTCGGGCACGGGCCTGCCATCGTTCGACGCTCTTGTTGGCAAGGCGGTCGAGCACGGCCTCGAGGAGCTCATCCTTGGTGCTGCCGTAGTACTGGACGAGTCGGAGGGACACGTCTGCTTCGGCGGCGACGGCTCTCATGGTGACGGCGTTGATTCCGCCGCGGGTTAGGAGGCGCTCGACGGCCTCCATGATCTCGGTTCTGCGCGTGGACTCCGCCATCCAAGACTCCTTCCGTCTCCGTCGAATGATACGTTCGTACCAGTTGATACGTGCGTATCAAGGAGGGGTATGTCTACCTGGTTGCAGCGGCTCGGGCTGTGGACGTCCTGTCTGGCTCAGCTGATCGTGGTGCTGGATGTCTCGGTGGTGAATGTCGCTTTGCCTTCGATCCAGGCCGACCTCGGGCTCTCCGGGGTTGCCGCGTCGTGGGTGGCGTTGGCCTACAGTCTTGGTTTCGCCGGATTGCTCTTGGTCGGCGCGAGGTTGGCCGATGTCGTGGGCACCGCGAGGCTGCTTGCCTGGAGCGTGGCGGCATTGACCCTGGCGAGTCTCATCGGAGGTCTCGCGACGGAAGGCTGGGTGCTCATCGCCGCCCGTGCTGCGCAGGGTGTCTCTGCCGCTGCGGCGTCTCCGGCGACGTTCACCTTGCTGACGACCACCCACGCTGAGGGTCCGGAACGAACGCGAGCCATCGCTGTCTGGACTGCGGTGAGCCTGGCTGGGGGCGGGTTTGGCAACATCGCCAGCGGGTTGCTCACCGACCTGATCTCGTGGCGAGCCACCTTATTGATCAACCTTCCCATCGGGGTCTGTGTCGTCATTGCGGCACTCGTTCTCCACCGACGGACCACTGACCGGTGCGGCGCAGGGCGCATCGACTTCATCGGTGCAGGGCTGGCAACAGCCGCGTTCACGTGCGCAATATACGCGGTGTCCGTCGCAGGTGAGGGAGTCTCGGGTGGCCTTCTAGCCGTAGTGGGTTCGCTCGCGGTCGCGATGTTCGTCGTGCTCGTCCGGCAGCAGCGCCGCACGTCTCACAAGCTCGTACCGAGCGATCTCGCACAAGACCGGCTGATCGTCCTCGGCAATATCGCGACCGCGTTGACCGGGGCTTGCTTCCAAGTCGGGCTATGGTACTTCCTGACGTACCGGATGCAGACCCAGTTTGGCTATTCGCCGATCCAGGCCGGTCTGGCGTTCCTCCCACTCACCGCCAGCATGCTGACTGTGAACCTGTGGTTCACACCGCGCCTGATGAACCGACACGCACCTCGGGTGCTGATCGTGATCGGTGCCGTCGTCGCCGTTCCCGGACTGCTCTGGCTCACAGTCGTCGACGACGGTCCCTTCGCTGTCGCGGTCCTGGTTCCCACCGCCATGATTGGGATCGGCGGTGGCCTGATGAACACACCGCTCGCCGCGCTCGTCACCACAGGCGTTCGTCCCGAACATGCTGGCGCAGCCTCTGGACTGATGAACACAGCGAAGCAGTTCGGCGGCGCGATTGGCCTCGCAGCCGCGACCACCGCCGCCGCTATCGCCGGCACCGACAGAGCCGCCTTCGTCCTCATGTCAGTAGCGCTCCTCGCCGTGATCGCAACGGCGTCCGCAATCCCCGCCCAGAGCAGCGAGCCCCAGCCCGCCAAGACGACCGGGAAAGCGTCGTAACTCACGCCAACGCGCCGTTGAGTATCGAAGACCGCCGTCGGGTGGTTGAGCGATGCAAGACCCAGCCGATCGCCCATGTGTCGGTCGAGGTGGGAATCTCGCGAACATGGGCCTCAAAGTGGGTCAACCGGCGGCGCGCCACGGCGTTGCCGGGCTGCTCGATCGATCGTCGACAGCACGCCGAAGCCCCGTCGCGTCGCCAGCCAGCAGGTGGACGGCCGCCAGCATCACGACTTTTTCGGGGCGGCGTAACCAACGTCCAGCCCTCATATATCTAACGTGAGGGTATAGTTCTGGTGTGATTGATCGGAGGACTACGAGGAGTGGCGGTGTCTAACAGCGATGGTGCCGCCGGCTCGACGCAGCGCATGCACATCGGTGAAGTTGCCGAGCGTACGTCGTTGAGCCTTCGGACAATCCGATACTACGAAGAGGTTGGGCTGCTACCGGTCGCCGAGCGCACTGAGGGCGGGTTCCGTCTCTACAACGATGACACGATCGCACGGCTTCTGCTGATCAAGCAGATGAAGCCGTTGGACTTCACGCTCGAGGAGATGGGTGCGGTACTGCGCGCTTGTGATCAGCTCGCTGACCCGGCGGCCGAGGTCGAGGACTGCGCTGCCGCACAAGACGTGCTGCTGGCGTTCGCTGAGCGAGTCCGGGGGAAGATCGATGCTCTGCGTAGTCGTATCACTGAGGCCAGGGCGTTCGCTGAAATGTTGGACGAGCGGGGCGCCCAGAGGCCTCATGACGTTCTCGACTGATCTGTTGTTTGCCTGATCGAACCGCCTGGCTAGATCGATCTGTCCAGGTGCCATCTGTCGGCGCGCCCCCATTCGGAGGCTGGGTGTTGCTGGTCGGCAGCGTTGACGTTAGCCGAGGTCGCAATGAGGCGACCACCACCGTTTCACCTCTGAAGGAGTGTGCTTGTTCATGTCGCGATTGCGTTTTCGAAGGTTCGGCGGCCATGATCACCCGACCGGTTCTCCTGGCGACGATCACTTGGTGACGGTGGCGCAGGCGCTGCGGTCGCCAAGGATCCTCAAAACGGAGGTACTGGCGGGTCTGGTCGTGGCGATGGCGTTGATCCCGGAGGCGATCGCGTTCTCGATTATCGCCGGGGTCGACCCGCGTGTGGGCCTTTTCGCCTCCTTCACTATGGCCGTGACGATCGCCTTCCTCGGCGGCCGCCCCGCGATGATCTCCGCTGCCACCGGCGCAGTCGCGCTGGTGATCGCTCCCGTGGTCCGCGAGCACGGGATGGACTACTTCATCGCCACAGTGATTCTGGCGGGCGTGTTCCAGATCGTGCTCAGCGTCCTCGGGGTCGCGAAACTGATGCGGTTCATCCCGCGCAGCGTGATGGTCGGGTTCGTCAACGCGCTGGCGATCTTGATCTTCACCTCTCAGCTGCCTCACCTGATGGGGGTTCCAGCGCTGGTGTACCCGATGGTGGTTGCCGGTATATTGATCATGGTCTTCCTGCCGAAACTGACATCGGCGGTGCCGGCACCCCTGGTCGCCATCGTCGTCCTCACGGCGATCACCGTGGGCTTTTCTCTGACGGTGCCGAACGTCGGCGACGAGGGTGAGCTGCCTTCGTCGCTTCCGTCGCTGTTCATTCCGAACGTGCCGCTGAGCCTGGATACGTTGTCGATCATCGCGCCGTACGCCCTGGCGATGGCGCTGGTCGGCTTGTTGGAGTCGCTGATGACAGCCAAGCTCGTCGATGACATCACCGACTCGCACTCGAACAAGACCCGCGAAGGGTGGGCACAGGGATCGGCAAACATCGTCACCGGCTTCTTCGGCGGTATGGGCGGTTGCGCAATGGTCGGGCAGACCATGATCAACGTCAAGGAATCTGGGGCGCGCACCCGGATCTCGACGTTTCTGGCCGGCGTGTTCCTCTTGATTCTCGTCGTGGGTCTGGGTGACGTTGTCGCATTAATGCCGATGGCGGCGCTGGCAGCGGTGATGATCATGGTTGCCGTCGGCACGATGGACTGGCATAGCGTGCGGCCGGCCACGCTGAAGATGATGCCGCGCAGTGAAACCTTAGTGATGGCTGCGACTGTGGTGGTCACAGTAGTCACCCACAACCTGGCCTACGGCGTCATTGTCGGCGTGCTCACCGCGATGGTCGCCTTCGCCCGGCGCGTTGCCCACATGACCAACGTCGAGAAGGTCGCCGATGCCGACACTGACCATGACGGTGCGATCGACACCCGTGTGTACCGCGTTTCCGGTGAACTGTTCTTCGCTTCCAGCAACGACCTCGTGTATCAGTTCGACTACGTTGACGATCCGGAGAACGTCACCATCGACCTCTCCGACGCCGACATCTGGGACGCCTCCACTGTCGCCACTCTCGACGCGATCCGCTACAAGTACGCCGCGAAAGGCAAGAACCTCACCATCATCGGGCTCGACGGTGCGAGCCTCGAACGGTTGGACCGTATGTCTGGCAGACTCGGAAGCGGCCACTGATCGTGCACGGCGCTCGCATCGTGGTTCTCTAATGCGGTGCCCCGCGTAGCGAGGGCGCCACACCGCAGCGGCGATCGCGCAGCCAGTGGCTGGCCCTTAGGTTCGATCGGTGGGCGAGGTCATTGGCATCCGCACCGTCTTCCCATGGCGTCGGCATGTAGGGCAGCAACTCACTTGAGCGGTTGTGCGTAGAGGAGTACCAGGACACTCCTGCCATCCGGTAGGCGAGCGTTTGATGGCTCTTCCGGTTTGACGGTGCGTAGAACCGGTTCTGGTTACCACTACATGTAGGGGCGGGACGGGCTGCGCATGGTGGGCCCGGCGGCGAGTCGTGGCGAGGTAGGTGGGTCCTGTGGTGTCAGGGTGAAAGTTCTGACACCCACACCACGAACACCGACAGGACCCATGGCCGAGAATACCGCGATCGCCGATACCATTTGCCGCACCATCGACCTCGGAGTGACGATCACCGGCGCAGCCCTCGACGGGCAGGACCGCACCCATCTCTACTGCGAACTCCTTGCCCCGGATGATCGGTGCCCAGGCTGCGGGGCGGCCGGACGGTTGCGTGATCATGTGCACCGCGAGGTCGCTGACCTGCCGATCGTGGGCCACCCCACCCGCCTGCACCTGCAGGTTCCGCGCTACCGGTGCGAGAGCACCGCCTGCGACCAAAGCATTTTCCGGGCCGATATCGGGGACATCGTTGCCCCACGAACCCAGGTCACCCGCCGCACCACGGCCTGGATGTTGCGGCGGATGATCGTCGACAAGATGAGCGTCACAGCCTGGGGTACACCCGTGCGGGACGGCGAGCCTTGCACTGTTCTCGCTGTAGCGCAGGGTGGGTTAGCCAAGTTATGAAACGTCGTCTCTCCGGGTCTAGGGTGTATTGATACGCCGGATGCGGGGAGGGCCTTCAATGGCGGATCGGATTGGGACGCTTCTGAGCCGTTCGGGTGACGGTGGCGAGGAGGTGCTCATCGTCAGCCGCGGGAAGGCGCGGACTCGGTTCCGTCGCCGGGACGAGTTGGGCTGGAACTTTCGGGTGGAGTCAACGGACTCGGAGAACATCGTCGAGGGGAAGCCAAAGCCGGATCCGACGTCGGTTCGCCGGGCCTCGCGTCCGCGCGGGCAGAGGGTGGCCTATGTGCGGGTGTCGGCTGCGGATCAGAGTGAGGCGCGTCAGCTCGAGGCGGTGGGGGAGTGTGATCGGGTCTATGTCGAAAAGCAGTCTGCGCGCTCGCGCGCCGATCGCGAGAAGCTCGCCGAGTGCATCGGGTACCTGCGCGACGGTGACGAGCTCGTCGTCGCGTCAATGGACAGACTCGCTCGTTCCCTGGTCGATCTCAAGCAGATCGTTGGTGAGGTCACTGCCAAGGGCGCGAGTGTGGAGTTTGTCCATGAACGGGCTACCTACGCCGCCGGCGCCCAAGATCCTCGAGCCGATCTGATGCTTTCGCTGCTCGGGGCGTTCGCCGAGTTCGAGCGGGCCATCATTCGTGAACGTCAGGCCGAGGGCATTGCCATCGCTAAGGCGAAGGGCAAGTACAAGGGTCGTAAGCGAGTCCTGACCGCCGAGCAGGTCGACAAAGCCCGGGCCCGCATCGAGGCAGGGGAGGGGCCATCAGTGATCGCCCGCAATCTCGGAGTTGGCCGATCCACGCTCTACCGCGCACTACAGCGCGTTGAAGCGGGCGGGCGTGGACGCACCAGCCACTGACCCCCGCCCTGAAGATGGTGGGTATCGCTAGCCACAGCAGCTCGACCGCCGAGATTCGGCACTCGGGAGGGACCGCGGTTCTTGCTGACCTTGCGCAGTTTCTCCAGGCACGAGTCAGTGCAGCCGGAAGCCGGACGGGCCACCTATCCGACGCTGTCCCGGTGTGCCGGTGCTGTGGAACTGGTCTTGTGGTCACGCGGAGCAGTGCCCGGGGCAAGGATCGCTAGCAAGACTGCGGCTGCGGCGGTGAGGATTGCCAACGTAAGTGTGGCCTGACTGCTGCCGTTGACAAATGCCTCTTTGGCGTAGTCGACCAATGGTTGCGCCATTGGTCCGGCTTGTGCGGCGATCTCTAGGGCGGCGGCCAGGGAGTCGGAGACCGGACCGCGGGCAGGTTCGGGTAACTGAGGCAGGGCGGGTTGGATGTGGCGGGTGTATCCGGCGGCCAGCACACTGCCGGCCACTGCGATCCCCATCGCAGCGCCGATCTCGCGGGCCGCATCGTTGACTGCGGCGGCGACCCCGTGTTTGCTCTCCGGAGTTTCGGCGATGATCGCGTAGGTCGCTGGGGCTGTGCATAGTCCGAGCCCTGCGCTCATGATCAACAGCGGCCATAGCAGGTCGAGGTAACGTGCGTCGACGGTCATCCGGCTGACCAGCATCAGGCCAACTGCGATGGTCACCAGACCGGCGACGGTCATCACTCGTAGTCCAAATCGCTGTGACAGTCGGGGGGCGATCACCGAGATCACGATCAGGGGGACCGTCATCGGCACCAATCCCAACGCCGAGGCCAGCGGTCCGTATCCCAGGATCAGTTGCAGGTACTGCACCAGGAGTAGGAATACCCCGAAAGTGACCAAGAATTGGATGGCCACCGACAACGAGCCGGCGCTGAAGCCGCGCTTGGCGAACAACCGAACATCCAACAAGGGGGCCGAGGATCGCAGCTCAATCAGGATAAAAAAGGCTGTCGCCAACATGCCGGCCCCGGCGCTGGCGAGAACGATCGGGTCGGCCCAGCCCCGCGCTGGAAACTCGATCGTGGCGAATACGATTCCCGCAACCGCGACTGCAGCTGCCGCCGCGCCCACCCAGTCCACGGGAGGGTGCTCATGCTGGCTGGACTCAGCGATCGTGCATGCCAGCGCGGCCAGTAGGGCTCCCGCTGCGGTCAGTCCGACAAATACCGACACCCACGACCAGCGCTCAAGCAACACCCCGGCGCCGAGGATGCCTAACACTGCTCCGGAGCCGGCGACTCCAGCCCACACACCTACTGCTCGGCCGCGATGAACGGCGGCGAAACCAGCAGTCAGAATCGAGAGCGTCGAGGGCATTACCAGTGCAGCGCCCGCCCCGGCAATCGCTCGCGCAGCGATCAACCAGGCCGGGTCAGACAGCAGCAGGGGAAGTGCGGACGCAATGGTGAATATCGCCAGGCCTATTACGAGAACTGCGCGTCTGCCATAGCGGTCACCGATCGCTCCAGCGGGCAGGACCAGGCACGCCAGTACCAGCGTGTAGCCGTCGACGATCCAGGTCAGCTGGGCTTGCGTCGCTCCAGTCCCTACCGCAATCTCCGGTAATGCCGAATACAGCGCGGCCATGGCCGCGACCACCAACGCCACGGCTAGGCACGACACCGTGAGCATCCACCATTCGGCTCGGGTCCACCGGGATGACTCGGTGATGGTCTGTTGCGGTGAGTGCATCGCCGACCCCTTGCTGTGAGATGATCGGTCTTGGTCTGAGACAAGTAGTATCACAGTATCCGGCTGGCTGGACAGGTTAGCTTGGACGAGATGCGACCGTCGGCCGAAGGGGAGAGCGTGAACGACTGGAGTGCTGACCGGCCCGCTACGGACGACGATCAGCTCGATCCGCGACTGCTGCGCTCACGAAAACGATTGCTCGACGCTGCCACGCATCTCCTGAGCACTGGCGGTGTAGAGGCGGTTACCGTCGAGGCGGTCACTCGAATGTCAAAGGTTGCGCGGGCCACGCTCTATCGGCATTTCGGCGGGACCGCCCAGTTGCTTGCGGCGACCTTCGAGCGGCTGTTGCCCCGCGTCGAAGTCTCTGCCACCAGTGGGTCGGTACGCGACCAACTCATCGCGCTTCTCACGGCCCAAGCCGACCTGATTGACCAGGCGCCGCTAAACATTACGACTCTGGCTTGGCTGTCAATCGGATCAGTCGGCGGCGATCCTGCCGATTCGGCCGCGATCACCTCACTGCGTAGTCGAGTCATCGAGGAATACCGGCAGCCCTTTGACCACATCCTCACACATCCTGACGTACAGGCACAGCTCGGCAACATCGACACCACCTTCGCGATCGTTCAACTCCTCGGCCCCGTCGTGTTCGCTCGCCTCACTGGGCTCTGCACCGTCGACCACGACGGATGCGTGCAACTCGTTGATGATTTTCTTGCTGCCCGCAAGCAGGGAGACAAACCCATCCCGGCCGAGTCCATCCACGACCTGAACCGCCCTGGCGCCGGCGGATCTCGCTAAATCGGGGCTTCTTCTTGTCGGATGGGTGTGACCGCTCGATCGCCGAGGTCGCCGGGGAGGTGGCGAGGCAACCCTAGAGCCCGGTCGTTTCGGTGCGAGCGGCGGCGAGCCATCCGCTGCAGTCTGAGTGCGGCTGGAACTTCTACCGTCCAGTTTTGACTTCCCGATTAGTCAGGCTGCTGCAAGCGATCGCGAAGCTGACTCCAGAGCTTCAGCCAGTTGAGGGTGTACCAAGGTTCGTGGACAGTCCTTGTGAGGAAGGATCGAGGACATGGCAGCACGGTCACGGCGGAAGTTCAGTCCGCAGTTCAAAGCAGAAGCGGTTCAGTTGGTCGTCCAGTCGGACCGGCCGATCGCCACGGTCGCCGCCGAGTTGGGTATCAACGCCGGCACTCTGGGTAATTGGGTGAACAAGTATCGTCAAGATAATCCGGAGCCGGATAAATCACTCACCCCGGCCGATCACGCCCGTATGGCTGAATTAGAAGAAGAGCTCCGCCGGGTCAAATGGAGAACGAGTTTCTAAAAAAAGCCGCAGCCTTCTTTGCCCGGGAGCAGGACTGAAGGAGAAGTCAGCCCTGATCGAGGTGGAGAAGGCCAATTATCCGATCGCGTGGATGTGTGATCAGTTGAATGTGCCGCGGTCGTCGTTTTATGCCTGGCGTACGCGAGCGGGATCGCTGACTGCGACCGCGGCGCGCCGCGAAGCCCTCAAGGAAAAGATCGGCAAGGCGTTCACCGATCAGCGGCAGGTGGCCGGGTGCCGCCGGATCGCGGCGATCCTCAACGAGGCCGGCACGCCGTGTTCGGTTGGCCTGGTCGGCCTACCGGCCGGGCTGGCCGAGGCAGCGCAGCTCGGCCGATCCTTGTGGGTCCGCCGAACAGAGATTCTGGCCTACTTCGACACCGGCGCATCCAACGGACCCGTCGAAGCCATCAACGGCCGCCTGGAACACCTCCGCGGTATCGCCCTGGGATTCCGCAACCTACGCCACTACATCTTGCGGTCACTGATCCACTCCGGCGGCCTGGCAGAACACCTCCATGCACTCTGAAACCGGAAGAGCCCGTTTGATCGGTGAGGCCAGCACTCGGATCAGCTTGTGAGTGCCCCTCCGGGTTGACGGCAGCAATCCGTCGACCGTCACGCGCGCCACAATCTTCAGACCCGCCACGGTTGGTGAATTGCCTAAGGCTCCCGGATTCGTCGGCCGGTGTAGCGGGCCCACGATTCGCCGGCGTTCGCTGCGTGCTTCGTGGCGACTTGGCAGCTGTAGTTGACTGCATCGGCGACGATCGGCGGCGGGCATTCGACGACGAGTTCGTCGAGAGATCGGTTGCGGCCGCCAAGGTTGCTGAGGCCGAGCTGGCGCAAGCGATGCATGATCGTGTCGACATGTACGTGGTCACCAGCGTGGTAGCCCGGGAAGAACCACGGGCTCGACGAGTTGGACCCGGTTCGTAGGTTCGGTCGGTTGCTGAGGTGGTCGCGAAGGAGTGCGGCGAATGGTTCGGGCACGTCGACGGGGTGCTTGCCGAAGGTGATCGTCATCGGGCCGTGCTGAGTATCGTCGACAGCGTCTGTGCGCAGGGCCGCAATTCGGTTCAGCGGTTGGGCGTAGAGGAGGATTAGGATACCGGCGACCCGATACGGGAGTGACTCGCTCGTGCCAGCTAAGAGTTCCCGTATCCAGGAGAGACGCTGATCCTGCGATATTGTCGGCGTCGATCTGGCTGTGCGGTGGTCCATCGCGATCGTTCTTCCCGTGAACGCGGGCAGTGTTGTCACGACGAATGTGCGGATCGCGGTTCGGGTCGTCGGACCGCCGGCAATCCATTCATCGATGTCACCTTTTGTGCATTCCGCGGCCGTGCGCCCATACGCTTGGTGAAGCCAGAGCAGAAACTTCGCGGTCTCGGTGATCTCCTGCTTCGACCAGCGAATCGAGGGCCGAGTCTGGCCGCCAACTAGCTCAATCTCACGTATTCGGCGCAGGTGATGCCAGGTGGCGAATCGCTCCACCGGGCGTCGCACTTCGATCGGCAGATCCGCAAGTTTGGCCTCAATCCATTGCTCGAACACGGGGAGCCACGGATCACGCTGCGGCAGCAGTCCGTTGTGCTGCATGAGTGCGCGGAGGTGTTCGGTGACGCGCCCGGGGTGGCTGTCCAAGCCTTCATGGGTCGGCGCAATGGAGCCGTCGCCGAGCGAGCGGAGGAACTGTTGCACTTTCGGTGATCGTTTCCAGATGAGGATGGATTCTGGCCGCTCGGCCGAGCAGAGGGCATCGACGAGCCCGGCGAGGGTCGGATCGGCCGGGACGCCGCCGAGTAGGACGTGCAGGTCGTCGCGGAGTGCGCAGCGTGCGCAGAGATTCTTGCGATGGTGCCCGGCTTCGGCACCACAGCGGCCGCAATGGAAGTCGTCCACGATTCCAGCGCATGGCCCGCAGACGTTTCGTCCGTTCTCATCAGCTGGACCGGGGAGTAGCCGGTCAACGCCACAGCGTGGGCATTCTCCCCGTGTGTGGATCGCAACGAACCAGCAGGGAAAGCAGACTCTACCTTCGGGCCAGGTCGCCTGGACTCGGCGCAGTGGTTTGCCACAGCGGGCGCAATCCCGCGTACCGTATGTCTTGCGAGGGCGTCCGCGAACGGTGTTACGCGGGTTCAGCCCTTCGGGTTCCATTGTCATTCCTCACCGCCGGGTCTACTCGTCAAGGATGTTCGCTCGTCGCGGCCGCGTGCTTCGGTCGAGCGTGACGACATTCGGGGGAGAGGCGTTGACCGCCTTCTTGTGCCTCGCGTCGGCTGCGGTGACCGTAAGCAGGTCACCTGGGCTGCAGCTGAAGATGTCGCAGACAGCAGCAATGAGTTGCAAGGAGACGCGTTCGGGGCGCTGGTTGACGAGCCGATAGACCTGGGGACGTGAGAGCGCAATTCCTCGTTCGGCAAGCAAGGGAACGAGGTCTGTAGTGTTGTTCAGCCCTCGCGCGGCCATCAGTTCGGCAAGGCGCCAGGTGTAGTCGACGTCGCGTCTGGTCATGTGTTCCTCCTAGCGCCGAGTTCCAGTGCGTTGTCAACCGTTCGATCAAGTACTGCGCGGAGTGACGATCGCCGAAACTCGTCCGAGGTGAACTGATAGATCCCGGTCGTCGATGCGTGCTCGTGGCCCATCTGATCCTGTACGAACCGCGGGTCCCATCCGGCCTCGAGTAGGTGAGTGGCGTAGCTTCGACGGAATGAATGGAGGTCGACGCCGTCGGGGATGCCGAGGTCCTTCCGGTAACGCTTAAGCCGCTTCAGCAGTGTGGTCTCGCCGACTAGGCCCCCGCGTTCGCTGGTGAACAGGTCCAGAGTGCCTGGATCTCCGCGGCCGTTGGCGAGCCAATCCTCGATGATCGGCGGCGTCCAGCGCCAGACTGTGAGCACCGATCGCCCTTTCGGCGGCGAGCCGCGGCGCGCCTTACCGAATCGGACTTTGCACACCCCGAACTTTCCGAACTCGGGAGCATGCGGATTGCGGGCGAAGTCAATCGTCTGCAGGTGGCTTAGCTCGTTGAACCGAAGTCCGTACGCGTAGGCAAGTTTCATCATCGTCGCATCGCGGTAGGCCGCTTGCCAGCCTTTGCGGCTCGTCGTGCCGATCCGTTCGACCTCGTCGTCGGCATGATCAAACAATGCGTCTAGCTCTTCGCGACTGTAGGGCCGGCGTTGCGGTTGACTGTCGTCTTCCTGGACGTGACGAGCAGTGTTCCAGTCGAAAAAGACCTGCGCAGGATGTGTGCCGAAATGCTTCTCGCACACGAGATCCCAGCCATAGTCTGGGTTGCTCACGTACGAGGTGAAGGCGCGCAGCGAGTTCTGGTAACCGCGCAACGTCGCGTGCGCGACGTGCCGAACCGATCTGAGGTCGGCCGAGAACTCTTCAACCATCGTCGGCGTCCAGTTCCAGGGTTCCTCATTCGAATGCGCGATGAACCGTCGCACGCAGCTGATCCGTTGGTCGATCGTGGCGAACTGGAGGTTTCGTGAGAGCTGCTGGTTGCGCCAGCCGTCGAGCATCATCTCGACGATCTGCTCCTCGGGACGCAGCACAGGAATCGCGTCCACCAAGTGCACCCGGCCAGCGTCATCGATCCTCATCGGAACCTCCACAAAACGATTCATCCGATGAAACAATCATGCATCCAATGAGACAGAGGCGCAATACCCAATGGTCACGGACATGGGCGTCGGCCCCCACACGGAGCAGTCGACCACGAATCGACACCCTCGAACTGCGGCCACGTTTGAGTATCATTGCAGGTCACGACTGAGGTTTCCGCAAGTTCGTCGGAGACAGGCTCGTGATTCATCGGTTGCAATACGCAGTGGTTTACTTGACATAATGTATCTTATCGGCATTACCGTGGAATGGAGAGGCTTCACCGGGGCGCCCCGCGCCGTCGTCGACGTAGCCCATTATCGACCCCAGTTTCTGCAATCGTTTCAGACTGCCGGCGCCGGAACAGTCCGCGCACGCGCTTTGCCGCCATCCTGGCCACTTGCCCGAACCTGCCAGTAACGACGGCCACGCCCATCCACCTCTACGTCCGAGCGACCCTCGGCGCGCGACGACACCATTCCCCGCAGGGATTCATCCAACGCCAGCTCTAGCCGATCGAGCGAGGAAGACGCTTCATTACGTCACGGTGACGGAATGAAGCGATCGATATCCCCGTCCATGACTCACCTGACGACCCGTCTGGACTTCGCGGGCTCGTCTGCGACCGAATTCGCGAATCGAAGCCCGCCTGGCAGAGCAACCACGCGAGCAGAAAGTAGTCTCGATGCCGTGAACGTGCGTGCTGGAATCATCGTCACCGGAACCGAGGTCCTCAGCGGCCAAATCGCCGATCAGAACGGTCCGTGGGTTGCGGAGCGACTACTCGAGCTCGGCGTGAACGTCGCACATGTGACGATCTGCGGTGACCGGCCCGACGATATGTTGGCTCAACTCGAGTTCGTCGCCGGGCAGGGCGTAGACCTGATCGTGACCACCGGCGGACTCGGCCCGACCGCCGACGACCTGACCGTGGCGATCGTCGCCGAATACTGCGACCGCCCACTGCAGCCGGATGCCGACCTGGCCGGCACGATCACCGACATCATCCGCGGATGGGGCCGGTATCCTTCCGATGAGGACCTGCCCGATTCGATCCAGGCAGCGATCGCCAAACAGGCGCTGGTTCCCGACGGCGCCGACCCGATTTCCCCGACCGGCACCGCCCCCGGTGTAGCGGTGCCGGCGACCGGCACACTGCCGACCGTACTGATCCTTCCCGGGCCACCCCGCGAGCTGCAGGCGATGTGGCCAGACGCGCTGAACAAGCCTGCGGTCGCCGAGATCCTCGAGCGCGGTGACGACGTCGTCCACGAGACCATTCGGGCCTTCGGGCTTCCCGAACCGGACCTGGCTCAGACATTGCGGCAGGCCGCGCAGGACCTACCCGGCTACGACCTCCTCGAAATCACCACCTGCATGCGCGGCGGTGAGCTCGAAATCGACACCAGGCTGCCCCGCAGCGCCGTCCGCCACTATGCAGCATTGAAATCCCTTCTTCTTCAAGAACACTCGGACCGGATCTATTCACCCGACGGCGCCACCGTGGACGAGCTGGTAGCCGATTCCCTTGCCGGCCGTACCATCGCGACCGCGGAATCATGCACGGGCGGCATGATCGCCGCTCGCCTGACAGACCGGCCCGGATCGTCGGCGTACACGCTCGGTGGCATCGTCTCCTACGCCAACGAAGTCAAGACGGGTGTCCTCGGCGTCCCCACTGAACTCATCGATGAACTCGGCGCGGTCAGCGAACCCGTCGCAGCGGCGATGGCCGACGGCGCTCGCACGGTCACGGGCGCAGACGTGGCCGTCTCCACCAGCGGCATCGCCGGTCCCGGCGGCGGCGTCCCGGGCAAGCCGGTCGGCACCGTCTGCTTCGGTGTGGCCATCGCGGGGCGACCCACCGCGACCGTCACCCGCCGTTTCCCCGGCGACCGTGCTCTGGTGCGCACGCTGGCCACCAATTACGCATTGCATCTGGTGCGTGAATCCCTGACCGCCGACGACTCGGCCGACGGGTAACACCGTTCGCGTCGCGGCCCCGCAGGCCACGGACCCGTCAGGCCGAAGCCTGCAGCCCGAACTCGCAGGCGGCGACGCCGAAGCCGAAGAGCAGTTCGATCAACGGTGTCAGGTCGTCCTCCACCGACGCCGGCGGACCGGCCAGGTGCCCGCCGACCGGTAGCAGGAACACACCGATGTCGCTGAGCGTGGAACCCTCCCAGATCTGCGGCCCCCAGGGGCTATCCGGCGACACCGTCGTCGAGAGCACGTGGACCATCACGACGTTCGGCTCGGCCGGACAGTAGTCGAAAGTGTTGCCGTCGAACGCCGCAGCCCACCAGATGACCCCGTTGATCGGCGAGATCCCCAGCGGGCCACCGTTTCCCAGCGACGTAGCGCAAATCGGACGGTCGAACAGCAGAAATCCGGTCTCACTCAGCGCGACCAGATCCGCACCACCGAGCGAGTCGGGTGCGGCTGCACGCAGTTCCGATGCGGCTGCTCGTGGCACCCACACCGCCGTCCGGTCGGCCACCGCGCATTCGACTCCTTCGAGAATCACGCGCAGTACCCGAGACCCCTCTGGATTCCCCGCGGTGGAATTCACCGTCGTCGACTTCGCCGCCGTGGATCGGTCTCCCCATCCGAGAGCCCGGCGGTATCCGGCGAGCAGTTCATCCCTGATCTGCCCGGCATGTTCTGGTCCCCATTGCTGATGTCGTCCCCCGCTATCGCTCATGCACTGACCGTAGAAGCGGCTCCCCCACCCGGCAATCGGTTCATCCACAGCCGCCGAACCCCCGACACCGGCTGTGGACAACGACGTGCACTCGGGACCTCGATCCGGTCCCATCGCCGACCTCGCCGACTAGCATTCGCATCGAGTCCGCCTCCGTCCCAGCGCCCTGCAGCCGGCTGCTGGGCGATCACCTTCCTCCACCGATTGAAAGGACGATCATGTCCGACCGGATCACCGCCCTGGATCTACCCGCCGCCGAGCTCAGCGAACAGACGACCCGCTATTTCGAGGTCTGCCGTGAGAAGCTCGGCATGGTGCCCAATGTTCTGCAGGCGTACACCTTCGACGAGGCCAAGCTGACCGCGTTCACCGGCATGTACAACGACCTCATGCTCGGTGAATCGGGACTGTCCAAGCTCGAGCGCGAGATGATCGCCGTCGTCGTCTCCTCGATCAACAAGTGCTACTACTGCCTCACGGCCCACGGTGCCGCCGTGCGGCAACTCTCCGGAGATCCGGAGTTGGGCGAGCTGCTGGTGATGAACTTCCGCGCGGCCACACTGTCCGAGCGCCAGCGCGCGATGCTCGAGTTCGCGGAGAAACTCACCGAGAGCCCGGCGAAGATGGACGAGGCCGACCGGCAGGCACTCCGGGAGGCGGGCTTCTCCGACCGCGACATCTGGGACATCGCCTCCACCGCAGCGTTCTACAACATGACCAACCGGGTCGCCAGCGCTATCGACATGCGGCCGAACCCGGAGTACTCGAGCCAGTACCGCTGAGACGGTCGTCGCCCCGCGGACGAAGCCGCGACGCTCAGTGGCCGCCGTGCCAGAATCGAAGACGAACCGATACCGCGAACCCGAGGTAACCATCATGTCCCACACGACGCGGCTGGCAGCGGGCATCGCTGTCTGCACCACTGCCCTGTTGCTGACGTCCTGCACCAGCGACGACGACTCCGGCACCCCACCGACGCTGGGCGCCTCGGCCCTCAGCCAGACCGCGCAGGCCGGTCCGTCGAGCGCCGGCCGCCCGTCGACCGACGAGTTCGACTTGGCACAGCATCGTCCGGGCGTGTCGTGGGAGCAAGCGGTCGCCACCGCCCGTTCCGGCTTCGACGGTCGCCTGTCACAACTGGAGCTGGACCGCGATGACGGCCGCCTGGTGTATTCGGTCGAACTGGTCTCCGCCACCGAAGAGCACGATGCCAAGATCGACGCCGAATCCGGCGAGGTGATCAAACGCAAGACCGAGCCCCTGGATGCAGCCGACCGTGCCGGGGCACAGGCCGAAGCCTTCGACCTCGACGGTTTGGTCGACCCCGAGCGAGCGATGGCCGCAGCCCTGGCGCAGGCTCCGGGCCGGGTCACCGAATGGACCCTGGAACGCGAATCGCATGGTGGCACGCCGACCATCGAATACGAGATCGATGTGGTCGGTGCCGACGGGACGACCACCGAAGTGCGCGTCGATGCGACCACCGGCGCCGCCAGCATCGCACGCTGAGCGGCACATCGCAGCGGCGACACTTCGGGGCGGTGCGGGGCTAGCCAAGACCGGCGCCACCGCCTACATTGGGATGAAATTCATGTTTTGTTCCAAGTTGCGAACAGCCCGATGAGGAGCACCGCCGATGTCTCAGCCCATTCCACGTCGTCACCCCGACTCCCCACGCCCGGCTCCCGCCGGTGTCGCCCTCATCGGCCGGCTGCTCGGTGTCCGCGGCCCCGACGCCGCTCGCCTCCGTCGCTTCGGCGAGCTGCTGCTGGTCGGAGATCCGTTGATGGACGACTTCGTCACGTGGATGTACACCGAGGGCGGCCGGGGTGTGCGGCCGCTGTTCGAGCAGGCCCTGGCCCACGGAGTCGACACCATCGACGACGCCCCGGCCCCGCTGCGCACACTGTTCGGCGAACTGGAGGCGACGCCCGACTGGGTGGATCCGGCACAGTTGACCACCGCCGCAGCGGTGATGCGTTCGGGCGGGGCCGACGGGCTGTACGTGGCACGCGATGTGGCGCTGCTGGGCGGATACCAGTTCGCCGGCTTCAATCAGACCCTGCTGCGCACCGGAGCTCTGGAGAAGGGCTCCAACCGGCGCTTCGCCGAGACCTCGCAGTGGGCGATGGATGTGATCGAGCCCGGCGGCCTGGAGTTGTACGGTGCCGGCTACCGGTCGACGATCCGCGTCCGGTTCATCCACTCGATCGTGCGGCGACATGTGGCCGCCATGGACGATTGGGACAGCGCCGAGTGGGGTCTGCCCATCAACCAGACCGATATGGCCGCCACCCTGGTGGGCGCGCTAGTCGCCCCGAGTGTCGGCGGGCTGGGAATCGGGCTGATCAACCGGCCGTCCGAGTATGCCGCGATCGCTCATCTCACCAAATACGTCGGCTGGCTGATCGGAGTGGACGACGATCTGCTGCCCGAGGACTTCCGCGACACGATCCGGCTGCTGCTGCACACGTCGGCGGCCCTGGCCAACCCCGACGAGACGAGCAAGCGGCTGGCCAGACCGATGATCGACGATCCGATGCAGTGGCAGTACTGCAATATGAGCGACCTGCGCCGCCGGATCGCCCGTTCCCAGCATCTGTCGATCAGTACCGGCTTCCTCGGCCGCAAGGCGATGGCGACCCTGGGCCTGCCCACCAACACGATCCCCTGGTATCCCCCGCTGGCACTGCCACGGAATCTGGTCAAGTCCGGGATCGGCATGCTGCCTGCCGGCCGCACGTGGATGGCCGACCGCGGCAACCGGCAAGCACACGAATTCCTGCGCACCATGACCGCCACCCCGGCCACCATCGGAGCCACGACCGCCGCCGCCGAACACGCCGCCTGATCACCTCCGGGACGCCCCGCCAGACGCAGCCCCCAGCATTCGGCTCACCACCGTCGTGCTGTGACACGATGAGCGCATGTGTTTCAATGCGACCGCGAGTTTCGTCGGAGCCGGCGTCATCACGGCGGCCGGCGTCGCCACCTTGACCCTGGTCCGTGATCTGCGGCAAGCGCCGTTCGCGGCCTTGCCGTTGCTGTTCGGCATCCACCAGGCACTCGAGGGCTGGACCTGGCTGGAGTTGAACGACTCCGTCGATGCCATGCTGCGCGGGCCCGGGGTCCACCTGTGGGTGATGTTCGCCTGGGCGATTCTGCCGGTCTACGTCCCCTGGGCAGTCTGGTTGATGGAACCGGATGCACGGCGACGCCGATGGCTCGGCTGGACCACCGCGATCGGCGCGGTCCTGGCCGTCTACATGCTGTCGCTGGCGGTACGGCCCGAAATCAGCGTCCAGGTGATCGACCACAACCTGGCCTACTCGCTCGGGATCCCGTTCAGCGGCGTGTGGCTGGAGATCCCCTACGTGTGGGCGACGTGTTTCGGTCCGATGTTCAGTTCCTACCGCTGGGTCATCGCCATGGGGGTGGGCAATCTGATCGCGATGTCCATCGCCGCCGCGATCAAGATGGCCGACTACGCATCGATCTGGTGCACGCTGGCAGCATTCCTGAGCCTGATCATTTTCGGCCACTTCCTGACCCAGTACACCGGACATCGGTCCGCACGGCCTCTCGGCGGCGGATCGACGCCGCCGCGCAGCAGAGCAGCCGGGGCGGCGCAGCCGGTCGAGTAGCCGTCCCCCTGCGGGAGGACGCCGGCGAACCGAACTCGGCTCAGCGGGTACGGATCTGAGCGTCGGCTATCGCCTTGCCGATCTCGGCCAGACTCTGCGGATCGGTGTTCGCGGCGACGCCGAAGGCGATGGAGCGAGGGGTGGTGTCGGCGATCAGCAGGACGAAGTCGTCTGCGGTGATGTCACCGCGTTTGACCGGTATGCGTCCTTCGAAGAAGTGCACGCGCACACTCTTGCTGTCGGTGGCCCCACCCCGATCCTCGGTGACCTGGGCCGGCGACGAATCGGTGCCCACATAGCCGGGCATCTGGTTGAGGCACTCGAGCCATTTGCGCCCTAGTTGCTCGATGTCGCCGGTGAAGTTCGACGGTAAGGTCGCCACGCCCAGCTGCGCCTGCCAGTTCTGTCCGGGCGGGCGGCTGACCGCGATCGCATCGGAGTCGACCACGAACGGCATCCGCGATCCGGCGTCGGCGCGCCAGCCGGTCGGCACCGCTTCGGCCGGGATGCGCATGGCATCAGCGTCCAGGCTCGTCGAGGACGTCCGGATCAGCGGTGCGCCCTGGACGCAGTTCACCGGAATCCCCGCCACCACCTGCACGCTCGGAGCTGCCGACGAGGCCGACGGCGCACTGGACGGGCCGCTGGAGGCCGTCGCCGACGTCGCGGTGTCATCGCTGTCGTCTCCATCCCGGCTAGGCAGGAAGGCGATCAGCGCTCCCACCACGGCGATCACTGCGACCAGAACCCCCGCGATCACCCAGACGAGCTTCGTGTTGCCTCTGGGTTCACCGGAAGGCTGGTTCGGATCACCGGGTCCGAGCGGCGGCTGACCCGGACCGTACGGACCGAAGCCGCCGGCGCTGTAGACCTGTTGAGGGTGCGGCGCCGGGCCGTACCCGGGATGGCCGGTCGGAGCCTGACCATAGGACGCCTGGTCGTAACCGGTCGGCCCGTGAGACGTCGGCCCGTAGCCGGTCGGCGGTGCCCCATAGCCGGTCGGCGGCTGGCCGCCGGCCTGTGCCGGAGGTGAAGAGTACTCCGTCGGCTGTCCGTGTCCCGGAGCTCCGGCCGCTGTCGGATCGGCGTCCGGCCCGCCGGCATTCGATGCCGCCGGACCCGGCGCTCCCGGTCCCTGGCCGGCGGAAAGGTTGGGAAGATAAGGATTCGCCGTCATCTCCAGCGGCGACGCAGCACCGCTCCCCTCGGTCGCACCCGCTGAAGCCGCGCTCGCACCGGAGATCACCGTCGTCTCCCCCGGCGCAGGCGTCTCCCCCGGAGCGAACGGCAACGTCGCATCATCGCCGGGAGACGGTGTCGCAGCGGCAACCGTCGCCTGCCCCGGTGTGAGGGCGGCGGTCAGTGCCGCGGCCATCGCTCCACAGGACTCGTAGCGTTCAGGGGCCGGACGGCGCACTCGGCCCAGCACCTCGTCGACGGCGGCGGGAAGCTCTGGACGCACGGTCGTTACGCGTTGCCCGATGGCTTGACCACCGGTCAGCAGGAAGGTGGCCAGATCGCCCAGACCGGCCTGATCACCGCGGGCATCCGTCGCCGCTGCCGGCGGCAATCCGAAGCCGCCCACGCGATACTGCGGGGCGCCGGGCTTCTCCGGTACGACGACATCGGCTGCGCTCACCGCGCCACGCAGCAGACCGCGCGAATGCGCTTGGTCCAGCGCCCCGGCCACAGCGGTGATCGCCGCAGCGACCTGTCCCGGCGCCAGTGGACCCGTCCGCTGAACCAGCGAGGCCAGCGTCGTGCCGGCCGCGTACTCACTGGCCAGCCACAACCGCCCGCCGTCCTGCCCGTGCCCGCGCACCTTGAGTACGGCCGGATCGGTCAGGGTGGCCGCCTGCGCGGCGGCCGTGGCGAAGGCCTGCCGGTATGCCGGATCGGCGCTCAGCGCCTCGGGCACCACGAGTAGGACGTCTTCACCACCGGACGGGGGTCGCACCAGGTAAGTGTCACCGGCGGCGCCGGTTCGCAGGGAACCGACGATGTACAGACCCGCGAACTGCTGACCAGCGTGAAGCATGGGTCAACTCTACGGCACACCTGCGACGTCGCCCGGGGGCGCCCAAACCGGTCCGCGCCAGGCCCGCCGCGCCTAGGCTCTACTGCCAGTACCTGATTTCGTGGCGGGGGTTGAGTGAAGGGCGCCATGCAGACCATCAACACCGTTCTCGGACCGATCGATGCCGCCGGCCTGGGGACGGTTCTCGCGCATGAGCACGTGTTCATCCTGAACGAGGACTACCGGCTGAACTTTCTGCCGGACTGGGATGAGGAGGGCGAGATCGCCCGGGCCGTCACCCGGCTGCGCGAGCTGAAAGAGCTCGGCGTCGACTCACTCCTGGACGTGTCCGTGGCCGGTCTGGGCCGCAATGTCGAACGCGTGCGCCGGGTCGCCGAACAGACAGATCTGAACATCCTTGCCACCACCGGCTACTTCACCTACAACGACCTGCCGCTGCAATTGCACTACACCGGTCCGGGCCTGGGCTTCGACGTCCCCGAGCCGATGGTGGCCAGCTTTGTTCGCGACCTGACCGTGGGTATCGGGAACACCGGTATCAAGGCCGCCGCACTGATGTGCGCGATCGAGGCCGAGGGCCTGACGCCCGGAGTCGAACGAATCATGCGGTCTGTCGGCAGGGCCGGCGTCGAGACCGGTGCCCCGATCATCGTGCACACAAATCCGCATACCCAGTCCGGGCGGGTGGCACAGCGGGTGCTCGCCGAGGAGGGCGTCGACCTGCGGCGGGTCATGCTCGCGCACTGCGGAGATACCGGCGACCTGGACTACCTGCGTGCTCTGGCCGACGCGGGATCCGTGCTGGGGATGGACCGGTTCGGGGTCGATGTCCTCCTTCCTCACGAGGTGCGGGTCGCCACCGTCCGCGCGCTGGCCGAGGAGGGCTACGCCGATCGGATGATCCTGTCCCAGAGCGCTTACAGCTACAGCGACTGGTTCGACGAGGCCGCCAAAGCGCAGTTCGCGCCCGACTGGAACTACCGCTGCGTCGTGGAGAAGGTGGTGCCGCAGCTGCTCGCCGAGGGAATCGATCGTTCCCTCATCGACACGATGCTCGTGCAGGTCCCCCGCCGGCTGCTCACCCGGACCCTCGGGGCCGAGCAGGCGACCCCATTATCCGACAATTCTGGACTTGATCCAGAAAAGGAGGCATAATGGACGCATGGCCGAAGAGCGCACCGACTCACAGACCCTGACCGCGTCGATCCGCGGCGCCGGGTTGCGAGTGACGCGTCCACGGCTTGCGGTTCTGTCTGCGGTCGATGCGACTCCGCACGCGGTGACCGAACAGATTCTGGATGCGGTCCGCGACGACCTCCCCGAGGTGTCCCGGCAGGCCGTGTACGACGTTCTGCG
Source organism: Gordonia hirsuta DSM 44140 = NBRC 16056 (assembly GCF_000333015.1). Classification (GTDB taxonomy): domain Bacteria; phylum Actinomycetota; class Actinomycetes; order Mycobacteriales; family Mycobacteriaceae; genus Gordonia; species Gordonia hirsuta. The sequence continues at coordinate 23,799 of NZ_BANT01000048.1, forward strand.
CGCACTGACCGAGGTCGGACTGGTGCGGCGCATCCAGCCGTCGGGCCACGTCTCCCGCTACGAGACCCGCATCGGCGACAACCATCACCATGTGGTGTGCCGCGACTGCGGCCGGATCCGGGACATCGACTGCGCCGTCGGCTATACCCCGTGCCTGACCGCCGACGACGACCACGGCTTCGTGATCGATGAAGCCGAAGTGACCTACTGGGGTCGCTGCCCGGAGTGCGCGGCCGGAACCACCGCACCGACCGAAGGCTCCGCCTCCCCCGGTCCCGGCTGAACCCTCCCCCTGCTTCTCTCCCCCTCGCGGATCTCTCCGAAGGGTGAGAGCGATAGCTGTACCCGTAACTCCCCACTTCCCCGATGAAAGGACCCGTTTTGACCGACGAACAGCCCCTGGCCGAGATCGACGACAGTGTCGCCGGTTGCCCGATGCACACCATGAATCCGCCCAGCGAGGGTGGCGGGAACCGTGATTGGTGGCCCAACCAACTCAATCTGAAGCTGCTCGCCGAGAATCCCCAGGAAGGCGACCCCTACGGCGCCGACTTCGACTACGGAGCCGCCTTCGAGACCATCGATCTGGAGGAACTCAAGGCCGACCTGTCCACCCTGATGCGCGACTCCAAGTCCTGGTGGCCGGCCGACTACGGCAACTACGGTCCGCTCTTCGTCCGGATGGCCTGGCATGCGGCCGGTACCTACCGCATCAGCGACGGCCGGGGCGGCGGCGGCCACGGGATGCAGCGGTTCGCCCCGCTCAACAGCTGGCCCGACAACGCCGGTCTGGACAAGGCGCGGCGTCTGCTGTGGCCGCTCAAGAAGAAGTACGGCGCCCGGCTCTCCTGGGCCGATCTGATCATCTTCGCCGGCACCTACGCCATGGAAGACATGGGGATGACCATGTTCGGCTTCGCCGGCGGTCGCCCCGACAAGTGGGAGCCCGAGGAGGTCTACTGGGGCCCGGAGACCGAATGGCTCGGCGACAACCGGTACACCGGTGAGCGCGACCTGGACAATCCGCTGGCCGCAGTGCAGATGGGGCTGATCTACGTCAATCCCGAGGGGCCCAACGGCGAGCCGGATCCGCTCAAGGCCGCGGCCGACATCCGCGAGACCTTCGCCCGCATGGCCATGGACGATGAGGAGACCGTCGCCCTGATCGCCGGTGGCCACACCTTCGGCAAGACCCACGGCAACGGTCCCGCCGACGTTCTGGGACCCGAACCCGAAGGCGCACCGCTGCAGGACATGGGTCTGGGCTGGAAGAACCCCACTCGCACCGGTGTCGGCGTCGACGCGGTCAGCTCCGGACTGGAAGGCGCGTGGAACAGCACGCCGGTGACCTGGGACAACAACTTCTTCTGGACACTGTTCGGCTACGAGTGGGAGCTGGGCCGCAGCCCGGCCGGGGCCCAGCAGTGGCATCCGAAGGACAATGCGGGCGCCACCAGCGTCCCCGATGCGGCCGATCCGCAGAAGCGTCATCAGCCGATGATGCTGACCACCGACATCGCGCTGCGGGTCGATCCGGCCTACGAGAAGATCTCCCGCCGGTTCCTGGAGAATCCGAAGGAGTTCGAGAACGCCTACGCGCGCGCCTGGTTCAAGCTGACCCACCGCGATATGGGCCCGGCTTCGCGCTACCGCGGCTCCCTGGTTCCGACCGAGGAACTCGTCTGGCAGGACCCGGTGCCCGCCGTCGACCACGAACTGATCAACGACGGCGACATCGCTGCACTGAAGAAGAAGATCCTGGACTCGGGGCTGTCGGTCAGTGCGCTGATCAAGGCGGCCTGGGCGTCAGCGGCGTCGTTCCGCGGCAGCGATAAGCGCGGCGGCGCCAACGGCGGCCGCATCCGGCTCGAACCGCAGCGCAGCTGGGCCGTCAACGAGCCGGCCGAGCTGGACAAGACCCTGTCGGTGCTCGAAGGCATCGCCGAGGACTGGAACTCCTCGACCGAGGGAATCGTCGGGCGACTGCGTCACGGCGACCGCACCGTCTCGTTCGCCGATGTGGTGGTCCTGGGCGGGGCCGCGGCGATCGAGCAGGCCGCCCGCAACGCCGGACTCGAGGTGACGGTGCCGTTCACCCCGGGCCGCACCGACGCCACCGCCGAACAGACCGACGTGCTGTCGTTCCAGGCGATGGAGCCGCGCTGGGACGGGTTCCGCAACTACGTGCACGGCGACACCGTCGTCCCGGCCGAGTACCTGCTCCTGGACCGGGCACAGCTGCTGACGCTGACCGCACCGGAGATGACCGCCCTCATCGGCGGGATGCGGGTGCTCGGCGCCAACCACGGCGACTCGGCCGACGGTGTGTTCACCGACCGGGTGGAGACGCTGTCGACGGACTTCTTCGTCAATCTGCTGGACATGGAGGTCCAGTGGAAGCCCGCGGGCGACGGTTACGCCGGATACGACCGTGCCACCGGTGAGAAGAAGTGGACCGCCAGTCGCGTCGACCTGGTCTTCGGCTCGAACTCGCAGCTGCGGGCCCTGGCCGAGGTGTACGGCGCCGACGACGCGCACGGCAAGTTCGTCGACGATTTCATCGCCGCCTGGAACAAGGTGATGGACGCCGACCGCTTCGAGTTGCGCCGCTGAGCCGACGGCCAGCGCCGCACTGCCCGGTCCCGCCTCCGTGCCGGACCGGGCAGTCGCATTCGGCGGCCGGTGGCACGCGCTCGCCCCGTCACGGCGACCTCCCCCGCAAAGAGCCGCAGTGTTTGTAGATTAAGAGCCATGAAACTCGGTCTGCAGCTTGGCTATTGGGGTGCCCAGCCCCCGCACAACCACGCGGAACTGGTCGCCGCCGCCGAAACCCACGGCTTCGATGCGATCTTCACCGCCGAAGCCTGGGGTAGCGACGCCTACGTGCCGCTGTCCTGGTGGGGCAGCACGACGCAGCGGCTGCGGCTGGGGACCTCGGTGCTGCAGATGTCGGCACGTACTCCGACGGCCTGTGCGATGGCGGCTCTGACCCTGGACCATCTGTCCGGCGGGCGGCACATCGTGGGTCTGGGCGTCTCCGGTCCGCAGGTGGTCGAGGGCTGGTACGGCCAGCCCTTCGCCAAACCGCTGGCACGCACCCGCGAGTACATCGACATCATGCGGCAGGTGTGGGCGCGCCAGGCGCCGGTCACCAGCGACGGCCCGCACTACACGCTGCCCTACGACGGATCGAACGCCACCGGTCTGGGCAAGGCGCTCAAGCCGATCGTGCATCCGCTGCGCGCCGATCTGCCGATCTTCCTGGGCGCCGAAGGGCCGAAGAACATCGCCCTGACCGCCGAGATCGCCGACGGCTGGCTGCCGCTGTTCTACACCCCGCGCATGGCCGACACCTACAACGCCTGGCTCGACGAGGGCTTCGCCCGGCCCGGTGCCCGCCACACCCGCGAGACCTTCGAGATCTGCGCGACCGCCCAGATCGTACTGACCGACGATCCGGCCGCCGCCTACGCCGCCATCAAACCGTTCCTGGCCCTGTACATGGGCGGGATGGGCAGCGAGGACACCAACTTCCACGCTGAGGTGTACCGCCGGATGGGCCACGGTGAGGTGGTCGACGAGGTGACCGCACTGTTCCGCAGCGGCCGCAAGGACGAGGCCGCCGCCGTGATCCCCGATGCGGTAGTCGACGATTCGGCGATCGTCGGCGACGCCGACCACGTCCGCGAGCAGATCAAGGTGTGGGAGGCCGCCGGAGTCACCACCATGCTCGTCTCCCCCGGTTCGGTCGCCGAGATCGCCCAGCTCGCGGAACTGGTCCAGTGAGCACCCCACGCCGGGTGCGCGCGCTGATCGCCGCACTGGGCGCCACGCTGCTGGTGCTGACCGGGTGCACCGCCGTGGTCGACGATGCCGGCCGCGACCGCACCTGCGTCACCGATTACGACGCCGCCACCGACTACTTCCCGGACAAGGTAGCCGTCGAGTACGCCAAGAACTTCCGGCTCGACTACCAGCGCAACCACATCGTCCTGACCGTCGAGCAGCCCTTCCCCGGCGGCAGCCCGCAGAGCTTCGCCCTGGTGCGTTGCGGCACCCCGGCACCTGAGCTGACCGGCACCCTGTCGGGAGCGCAGGTGATCGACGTACCGGTGCGCACCGTCTATTCGGGTTCGACGACGCAGCTGCCCTGGTTCACCGAGCTCGGCGTGCTGGACTCGTTGACCGGCGCGGCGAGCACCTCGATGATCACCAACGCGGCGGTCCGCGAGCGGGTGGCGGCCGGCAAAGTGGCCGAATACGCCACCGGCGCCACCATCGACGCCGAGCGGGTGCTCGGGGCCAAACCCGACGTACTGCTGACCGACGGCACCGAGAACAACGCCTATGCGACGCTGCGCCGCAGCGGGATCGCCGTCGTTCCGGTCGCCGACTGGCTCGAGTCCGATCCGCTGGCGATCGCCGAATGGATCAAGGTCCTGGGCGTCCTCACCGACACCTCTGCCAAGGCGCAGGAGGTCTTCGACGGGATCGCCAGTCGCTACACCGAATTGGCCGCGAAGGCGCGTGGGCTGCCTCCGGTGCAGATCCTCTACGGCGCCGACTTCCAGGGCACCTGGTCGGTGCCGGGCCGCGACAGTCCCTCCGGACGGCTGATCACCGACGCCGGCGGCACCTGGCCCTGGCACGACTCTCCGGGGGTGTCGGTGCAGCAGAACTTCGAGCAGGTCCTCTCTCGCGCCGGTGAACTGCCGATCTGGCTCGTCGCCGACAACCAGTGGAAGACCATCGCCGACGTGACCGGCGCCGACCCGCGGTACCGGAGTCTGGCCGCGGTCTCCACCGGCCAGGTGTGGAACGCCAACCGGTCGATGGGCCCCGACGGCGGCAACGACTTCTACGAGTCCGGCAGCGCCCGGCCCGACCTGGTGCTCGCCGACACCGTGGCCATCCTGCACCCCGAGCTGCTGCCCGATCACGAGTTCGTCTATTACCGCGAGTTGACCAGGTGACGCGCCGGGCGCAGTGGGCGCTCGGCGTGTTACTGGTCCTGCTGGCGTTGCTCGGCGTCTGCTCCCTGTTTCTGGGGTCGACCTGGATTCCGTTCGGCAACGTGCTGGCCGCTCTGACCGGCGACCACGAGGTGGCGGGCGCAGCCATCGTCCGCGATCTGCGGGTACCGCGCACCATCACCGCGATCACCGTCGGTGCCGCCCTCGGGCTGGCCGGGATGCAGATGCAGACGCTGTTCCGCAACCCGCTGGCCGATCCGTACATCCTCGGCGCCAGCTCCGGGGCCTCGCTAGGCGTGGCGCTGGTGGTGCTGCTGGGCGGCACCGCCGCCGGCGGCTTCACCAAGGGGTTGACCGGGATGGGCCGCAGCGGCATGGTCATCGCCGCAGCGATCGGCGCCGGAGTGGTGCTGGGTATCATCGCGGTGCTGTCCCGCTGGGTGCGGGCGTCGGTGGCGCTGCTGCTGGTGGGCGTGATGCTGGCCTCGCTCAGTACCGCCGTGGTCGCGGTACTGCTGACCGTCACCCGGCCGCAGCTGGCCCAGCAGTTCCTGGTCTGGGGTATGGGCACCTTCCAGACCCCGGGACCGGACCTGTGGATCATGGTGCCGCTGGTCGCCGCCGGCGGGCTGCTGGCGGCCCTGACCATCCGGCCGCTCAACGCCCTGCTGCTGGGGGAAGGTTATGCCCGGTCGATGGGTATCGGAATCGGCAGCACCCGCCTGGCGATCATCGTCTCGGCGGCGGTGCTGGCCGGGGTCACCACCGCCTTCTGCGGCCCGATCGGGTTCCTGGGCCTGGTGGTCCCGCACCTGGCCCGATTCGCCGTCGGCAGCTCCGATCACCGGCTGGTGATGCCGGCGACGCTGCTCATCGGGGCCGGACTGGCGCTGGTCTGCGGGGTGATCGCCGAAATGCCGGGGAGCAACGCGATCCTGCCCTTGGGCGCAGTCACCGCCATGTTCGGGGCGCCGGTGGTGATCCTGGTTCTGGTGCGTGCCAGTCGGGGCCGGTTGTCGGGGGTGGGTCTGTGAACGGCGCCGGCATGCAACTGGTCGACGTCGCGATCGGCTATCCCGGCCGCCGTCGGTCGCCGGCGCTCGTACTCGCCGAGAACCTGGGCGCCACCGCACGTCCCGGGCGGCTCACCACGTTGCTGGGCCCCAACGGCTCGGGGAAGTCCACGCTGCTGCGGACCATCTGCGGACTGCAGCCGCCGCTGAGTGGCCGGGTGATGATCGACGGTGTCGACGGCACCGAGATCACACCCGCTCAGCTGGCCAAGTCGGTGGCCGTGGTGCTCACCGAACGGGTCGACGCCGGCTTCTTGAGTGTGCGCGAGATCGTCTCGCTGGGGCGCACCCCGCACCTGGGGGTCTCGGCACGGATGACCGCGGCCGATTATGCGGTGGTCGACTGGGCCCTGGAGGTCACCGGCACCACGGCACTGGCCGATCGGCTCGGCGGGGAACTGTCCGACGGACAACGCCAGCGGGTGATGACCGCACGCGCTCTGGCCCAGCAACCGCGCCTGCTGGTGCTCGACGAACCGACGTCGTTCCTGGACGTGCCCTCGCGGGTGGAACTGCTCGATCTACTGTCCCGGCTGGCGCGCGAACAGGATCTGGCCGTCCTGGTGTCCACCCACGAACTGGAACTGGCTTTGCGTTTGGCCGACGATGTGTGGCTTCTGCCCGGCCCCGCCGGTCCCGAGCAGCCCGGGTCGCTGATCGTGGGAGCCCCCGGGCAGGTCGCCTCCGAGATCGGTGCCGCCTTCGATCGGGGCCGGCTGCGCTTCGATCCACAGACGCTGCAGTTCACCGTCGCCGACCACGGCGGCACCGACCGGATCGGCTAGTGGTCGGCGGTCGGGGGAATCCGGCCGCCGACTCAGCCGCGCAACCGCACCTGGTTCTCGGCCGTGACGCTGCCGACGGTGACCACCGCCGTGGCCTCGCTGACTCCGGCCGGAATCTCCACCGGCAATCCGAGACAGACCGGCTTGCTGCCGTCGCCCCAGGCCGCCGAGTCCCGCAGCAATGACCTGCCGTCGGACGACGTGACCTGGACACGCACCGAGATCCCGTCGGGTACTCCGGCGAACGCGAAGTAGGCGTACACCGTCGCCGGTGCAGACACCTGCAGTGTCGTCGAACTCGACGGTGACGCGCATGCACCGGTGGTCTTCTTCTCCGACCACCCCGCTGGTTCGATCGCGACCTGGTCGGTCGACGGCCGGGAGGTCTGCGTGTGGAACGGCGAGACATAGTCCGGGTCGCCGCCCTTGGCCGCGATCGCCAGGATCGGCTCGGCCAGGTTCACCGGACGGATGCGGGCCGAACCACCGGTGAAGATGCCGCCCTGCCCCTGACCGCCGCTGTTGGCTTCGGTGAAGGCCTCGGTGTTGATGCCGACCAGTTCCCCGCGGCGGTTGATCGAGGCGCCGCCAGAGTTGCCCGAGCCGATCCGGATATCGCTGTCGATCCAGGCGCGGGTGTCGCTGACCCCCGACTGGGGCAGGAACGTCGACACCACTCCCCGGGTCACCGTCAGCGCCGGATGCAGATTCTTCTCCGAGCCGACGTAGGTCGCGATGCCCGGAAAGCCCAGCGCGGTGATCTCGTCACCGGTCCGCAGCTTGTTGCTGTCGCCCAGCGGCATCGGTTCGGGTAGGCGTAGCCGGCTCGAATCGATCGGCTTCCCGTCGGCATCGGAGACGATCTTCATCACCGCCAGGTCCAGCACGCCGTCGGCGACGATCGTCTCGGCCATGAACGCCGGTTCGGTCGGCTTATCGTCATCGGTCGAGGTCAGCGAGATCAGATAGCCGCCCGGCTCGGCGGTGGACACACCCAGACCCGGAGCGCTCGGCGCTGCCACGTGCGCGTTGGTCAGAATCAGCCCGTCCTTGCTGACGATCGATCCCGAGCCGGTCCACAGCGGCCGATCGGCGTCGTCGACGGCCAGAATGAAGACGCTGGCCTGCTTGGCGCGGTTGAGCTGGGCTTCGGTCAGCTTGTCCTGGCCGTCGTCGCCGTCACGGAGCACCAGAAAGCCGACGACGCCGCCGACCAGGGCGAGGATCGCGACCATCGCGGCGACCGACAGCAGTGTCCGGTTCCGTTTACGCGCGGCCTCGGCCTGCTTCTTCTTCGCCAGCTGCCGTGCGGCCTCCTGGGGATCGACCACCGGGACCACATGGAGTTCGTAACCGGCTGTCGGGTGCCCGAGCATCACGGTGGTGGGCTCGCTGATCTGCACCTGCCGGATCTGTTCACCGTCTATGTACGTGCCGCTGGTCGACCGATCGATCAGCCACCAGCCGTCCGGGCGCGGTTCCAGGACCGCATGCTGCCGGGACACGGCCGGATCGTCGGCGGTGAACTCCAGCGCCGGATCGCGGCCGATCCGGATGGGGACTCCGGGACCGAACCGCTGCACACCCGACTGGGCCCGAATCGCCATTCCCGGTCCGGGCGGCGCTCCGAAAGACGGCCGCGAATGCATCATCGTCTGCTGCAGCGGCGGGCCGGCCGCGGGCGGTTGCCCTCCGGCTCCGGGAGCAGGTCGTGCGCCGGGCCCCGGGCCCACCGGACCCTGCTGCCGGGGCGCCGGGGAGGACGGCG
>NZ_BANT01000047.1 GCF_000333015.1 Gordonia hirsuta DSM 44140 = NBRC 16056
TTGACCCTCCGCAATGCTTGCAGGGCCGGATGACGGGTCTGTCCGTCGATGGAAGTCGGCTCGTAGTGCTTGCCAACGGCGGCCGGGTGTACACCTTGGAGTCCGCCGATCAAACCCCCGAACTGTGGTGGTGGACCTCCCGCTTCGGTTCACCGATCTGGCTCAATCCCGGCGGGACGTACGTCCGCTCGGATCAGCGTGCCTGGAGCTTCTCCTGGCTCGACCCGATCTACACCTCGGTGATCCCGTTCGAGCAGCGTGCCACCTGGACCGACGATGCCGGCCACTCGCATCCGGTGGGCGGCGCCGGAGTCACCACCGTCTACACGCTCTCCCAAGACGGTACGCGGATCTACATCCTCGATCCGTGGCTGCCGGGCGGCGATCCGCTCAAACCCGGCAGCAAACGCTTCGGCGGCGATTACAGCTATGAGATGCAGGGTCCACTGGACGGCCGGTTCGCCGCTCGCAACCTGTCCTCGGCCGGATCGACGACGTTCCTGATCAACGACTACGGCGACATGTACACCCGGCTCTGGGACTTCGACATGTCCGGCGCCGACACCCTGTTCTTCTCCTACACTCCCGACGACCAGGGCAATCTGAAGGGGGCTCCGAACAATTTCGAGGGGTTCTTCGCCCAGTATCCCTTCCTGCGCGCACTGTTTCCCCAGCCGTACGCGAAATTCCAGCTACCGCCGCCGGCCTGGGTGCGCCAGCCCAAGGTTCCCGGCGAGGTCACCTCACAGATCAGCATCCAGCAGACCGGCTACACCTCGGACGACCGCGAACTGCGGGTCGAGGGACGCAAGGACGGCAAGCTCGGCTATTGGCGCAAACCGATCGATCCCGACGCCTCCTGGATCTTTGTCCCGGTTCCGGGTCAACGCAGGCTCAGCGAACCGCCCCTGGACAACCGGCCCGGAGACACCAGCCGCCTCACCATGGTCGCCCCCAGCGGCAACGACTACTCCGGCCGGTACCGGGGCGCCACCGTCAGCACCTCGGACTTCGACCATGCCGCCGAGACCGTCGATCTGAAGATCTGCAAGGGTGGCGCCTGCACGACCCTCACCGCGTTCATCGCTCCGACACCGCGACCCAACTGGACGCCGGCAGGGCTGACCGCCGAGACCCGCTACTACCAGGGTTTCCTGCGGATCGATCCGGCGGAGAAGGCCAAACTCGCCGCCGATCCCGCGCTCGCTGCCGTAGTGACCTCCCTGCTTCCGAACGGCCGCACCGAGAACATCATCGCCACCGCCACCACCAAACAGATGACCTTCCTGACGATGGATGGCGAGAAGGTCACGCTGCCCCGTCGGTGAGCGACCGCTTACTAGGTGGGTTACGCTCGCATCCATGGCCGGAAACGACGTCGCCTCACAGCCACGCCACGTGCATCCTCAACGCTGGTCGTTCCTGCTGCTCCTGGCCCTGCTGGCGATGGCGCTGGGTACCTCGGCGCTGCCGACTCCGCTGTATCCGACCTATGCCGCGGAGTGGTCGTTCGGGCCGCTCACCATCACGCTGATCTTCGCGGTCTACGCGATCGGCGCATTGGGTGCGGCACTGACGGTCGGCCCGATCTCCGACGCGGTGGGCCGCAAACCGGTGCTGCTGACCGCACTGGGCATGATGCTCGTCGGGCTGGTGGTGTTCCTGGTCGCCACGCAGGTCTGGGAACTGCTGATCGCCCGGTTCATCCACGGAGCCGCGATCGGGGCGACGATCGTCGTCTCCGGTGCGGCCCTGCTGGACGTGCGGCCCCACGACGGCGACCGCAACGGCGCGATCTCCGGCGCCTCCCTGAACCTGGGCATCGCCCTGACGGTGCTGGGTGCAGCCTTCGCCGCCGACTTCTCCAGCAGTCCTCTGCGCATGCCGTATGCGGTGATGACGGTCATCGTCCTGGCGCTGATGCTGGCGACCGTCGTGCTGATCGAGCCGCATACCGGCCGGACCGGCGCACGCGTCCGGATCCAGCGGCCGTCGGTTCCCGCCGCGATTCGCACCGAGTTCTGGTTCGCCGGAATCGGCATCCTCACCGCATGGTCGGTGCTCGGGGTCTTCCTGAGCCTGTACCCCGCTCTGGCTCAGCAGACCACCGGCCACGATTCGGTGCTGTTCGTCGGGACCGTCGTGGCCCTGATGGCGGTCGCCGCGTCGGCGTCACAGTGGGTCGGCGGCCGATTCGATCCGCGCAAGGCCGCGATCGTCGGCGACATCGGCATGATCCTGGCCCTCGGTGCCGCGGTCGTCGCCGTGCGCAGCGGTTCGACGGCGGCGGTGCTGATCGATTCCATCGTCCTCGGGGCCGTCTTCGGTCTGGCCTTCGGCGGCTCGCTCCGGTATCTGTCGGCGGTCGCTCCGGCCGATGCGCGCGGCCAGGTGATGAGCGCCTACTATCTGCTCGGCTATCTGGCCATGGGGGTGCCCACCGTGATCGCCGGCGCCCTGGCCGGCCGATACGGCACCGCAGCAGTGTTCCCCTGGTTCGCCCTGGCCGTCGCACTGGGCTGCCTGGGTGCCGCGGTTCTGGGTATCCGGGGCGGAAGAAGCATCCGCCCGGCCGAACTGGCGGTAGACCTGAGTCATGACCGCGAACGTCCCTGACACCCCGGCCACCGACCGAAATCCCCTCACCCGGCTGTCTCTGGCGCAGCTGCGGACCCGGACCAGCCTGAAATGGCAGGCATACCCCAGCGATGTGCTCCCGCTGTGGGTCGCTGAGATGGACGTGCTGCCGGCCGAGCCGATCGCGGCCGCACTGCAGCAGGCGATCGCAAGGGGTGATACCGGCTATCCCGCCGGTGCCCGCGACTATGCGCGGGCGCTGGCCGACTTCGCGTCCCGGCGGTGGGGCTGGGACGGACTGGAGGTGACCCGCACCGCCATCGTCCCCGATGTGATGCTGGGCATCGTCGAGGTACTGCGTGTGGTCAGTGCGCCGGGCGACGGCGTCGTCGTCAACTCTCCGGTGTATCCGCCGTTCTACGCCTTCACCGAGCATGCCGGAAGACCGGTCACCGAGGCCCGCCTGGACGAGGCCGGCCGGATCGATCCGGACGCGCTCGAGCAGGCCTTCCGCACCGCCGGTGCCGGTGGGCGCGGCGTGGTCTATCTGCTGTGCAATCCGCACAATCCGACCGGGACGGTGCACACGCGGGAAGAACTGTCCGCGGTCGCCGCGCTGGCGCGCCGGTACCGGGTGCGGGTGATCGCTGATGAGATCCACGCACCGCTGGTCCTGCCCGGCGCCGAGTTCACCCCGTACCTGTCGGTCCCCGGCGCCGAGGATGCCTTCTCGGTGATCTCCGCCTCCAAGGCATGGAATCTGGCCGGACTCAAAGCGGCCCTTGCCGTAGCCGGACCCGAGTCGGCCGCTGATCTGGCGGCCATTCCCGAAGAGGTCAGCCACGGGCCCAGTCATCTGGGGGTGCTCGCCCACACCGTCGCTCTAGCCGAAGGCGAACCGTGGCTGGATGCCCTCCTGGCCGGCCTGGACGCCAACCGAGCGCTGCTGGGCCGGCTCCTGGCCGAGCATCTGCCGCAGGTCGGCTACCGCCCGCCGGAGGGCACCTATCTGGCCTGGCTGGACTGCCGCACCCTCAGCGACGACACCGACGGCGACGGGCCCGGCACCGTTCGTGAACTGGCCGGTCCAGCTCGATTCTTCCTGGACCACGCCCGCGTGGCGCTGAGTTCGGGGCATGTCTTCGGCACCGGCGGCGCCGGCCATGTGCGGCTCAATTTCGCCACTTCACCGGATCTCCTGACTGCCGCCGTGACCCGGATGGGTACGGCGGTCGCCGGCCGCTAGATCCGGCTGATCGGTCGTCATGCGGCTTCGCCCGCCGGACCCGGGAACAGCGCCGCGCCCGGCCTTCACGGGGAGGGCCGGGCGCGGCGACATCGTACTGGCGCTTGCGACGCGCTGCTGCGGCACCTGCTTCTGCGGCGCCCGCTGCAGGCGCGCTACTTCGGGGGCATCCGGATGCCGCCGTCGACGCGGATCACTTCGGCGTTCATGTACGAGTTGACGATCAGTTCCTCGACCATCGACGCGAGCTCATCGGGCACACCGAGCCGCTTGGGGAAGAGCACGCTCTCACCCAGCTTGGCCTTGAACGCCTCCGACTCGGGGCCGGTGCCGTAGATCGGAGTGTCGATCAGGCCCGGGGCGATGGTGTTCAGCCGCACCCCGATGGCCGACAGGTCGCGGGCCACCGGCAGCGTCATCCCGACGATGCCGCCCTTGGACGAGGAGTACGCGGCCTGGCCGATCTGGCCGTCGAAAGCAGCGACCGAGGCGAGGTTGACGATGGCACCGCGGTCGTTGTCCGGTCCCGGCTCGTTGCGGCTCATCGCGGTGGCTGCCAGCCGGACCACGTCGAAGGTGCCGATGAGGTTGATCGCGATGACCTTCTTGTAGAGGTCCAGGTCGTGTGCGGAGGAGTACTCTCCGTCGCGGCCGACGGTGCGCTGGGCCCAGCCCACACCGGCCGAGTTCACCGCAGCCTTGAGCGGGCCGAGCTCGAGCGCCTTGTCGATCGCGGCGATGATCTGGTCGGTGTCGGTCACGTCCACCGAGACGAACACGCCCCCGGTCTCTTTGGCGACCGCTTCACCGGCATCGGCGTTCACATCGGCGACGACCACCTTGGCACCGCGGGCCGCCAGTCGCCGGACCACACCGGCACCGATCCCCGACGCACCACCGGTGACGATTGCACTTGCTCCATTGATATCCATACCGGGGAGCCTACTGGGCACGGATATCCGGCGGGAGACGATCCCGGAGCGGAAATGTGAAACAGGTCTCAGCGGCAGCGGACGATCGGTTCCGGCGCGTACTTCACGGTCCGGGTGTGCCGGGAGAGCTCCGCGCCGCTCTTGGCATCGCGCACCACGCGGGTGTTGGAGGTGGTGAACCCCTGCGCGCCGCTACTGGGGATGCAGTCGTCGCCGGCCGGGAGCACCAGTTCCTGCGGGCTCGTGTGGTTGGTTCGGGAGCCGGTGAACGACTCGACCTCGTACTTCTTGGTGCCCCACAGACGCACCGTCACCGACGAGGGCGACCAGCCGGTCTGGATCACGATTCCGTGGTCGGTGTTGTTCCGGAACTGCAGATCGATCGCGCCTTCGAAGACGGTCGCCTCGCGGGCCTCCGGGTACCGGGAGATGTAGTAATCGTGCTCGGTGTGCGTCACGTCCTCGAGCCCGGCGAAGTACGAGGCGTTGTACAAGGTGGTCGCGAACTGGGAGATCCCGCCACCGATCGCTTTGGCGGCGTGCCCGTTGTCGATGATCACCGAGGACACGTAGCCCTGGGCGGCGCCGCGCGTGCCGGTGTGGCCGTTGAGAGAGAAGGTTTCCCCGGGCAGGATGACCGCACCGTTGACCTGCTGGGCGACCAGCCGGATGTTCTCTCCGGACGGACCGGAGAATCCGCCGGTGGCGTATTCGGCGATCACTTCGCGCACGCCCAGGTCGCGGGCCTTGGCGGTGGTCAGTTTGGGCCGCAGCGTCTTGTGGACGATCTGTGCCGAGCGCTCTTTCTTCACCGACGTCGAGGCGATCGCCGCCGCCGTGGCCGCCGCGTCGACCTTGGCACCGTTGCGTGCCGGCACCACCGACGGCGAGCCGCCCGCCAACGAGAAGGATGCGTTGACCGGAGTGGATTCGGTGGCATCGAGCTGGGCGCCCAGTACACGTTTGAGGTTGCGCTGGCTGACTGCGGGCACCAGTCCACCCTGTCCGTCGGACACAAAGGTCACCAGTCGGCCCAGCTGCGCGGGGGAGACGGTGATCGGCTTTTCGGCGCCGGTCAGGGTCAGCTCCGATGCGGTCACCTGCCGCGCCGGACCGTCGAGTGTGGCCTGAACCGTCTCGGCCGAGACCGTCGGATCGAACGGTTCCATCGCCAGCTGCAGGGAATTGCCGCCGAGCCACTCGCGGGTCAGGGTCTGCTTCGCCGCGGCGCGGTCGATCCGCAGACCGGCCGCCGGCAGGTCGGCGACCGGGGTGGTGCCGTCGAAGTGCACTCCCCCTTCGACCGCCGCCCGCTCGAGGGTCTTGCGCTGCGCATCGAGCTCTTCGTCGAAGGCTGCGGTGTCCAGGTGCACCACCGGCGACACCTGGTGCGTGGCACCCAGCAGCGCGGTCAGGCGTTTCCAGGGATTACGGGGCTGCTCCAGCAACCGGTCCAGCGTGGCATCGGCGTCGAAACTCAGCCCCAGCGCATCGGGATCCACGGCCACGCGGCCCGATTCGGTCTCGAGCACCACCGGAGAGGCCGCCGACACCGACAGCTTGTCCAGTGCCGAGCGTGCCTGCTCAGGGCTCAGTCCGCCCACGGCGAACTCGGCGATCTGGGCGCCCCGCGCGGTCTTGTCGTGCGAGCGCATCAGGTCGATCGACAGCACCAGCGCACCCAGCAGCACAGCGGCCAGCAGGCCGCGCAGCAGCCACGTACGCGTC
This sequence comes from Gordonia hirsuta DSM 44140 = NBRC 16056, assembly GCF_000333015.1. Classification (GTDB taxonomy): domain Bacteria; phylum Actinomycetota; class Actinomycetes; order Mycobacteriales; family Mycobacteriaceae; genus Gordonia; species Gordonia hirsuta. The sequence continues at coordinate 6,484 of NZ_BANT01000047.1, forward strand.
GGGGGGGTGCGGCGTCGTCGGCACCGGCGATCAGGAGAACTCACAACAGCGCCATCTTAGATAACTGCGGGCCAGAAGACCCAAAGGTAAAGCTCCGACCGAGCTGCCGGGTCGGGGGTCAGGCAGCTCAGCCGGAGCTATCCCATATATAGCCGCGGGACGACGGGGCGTTACACCTGCGGAGAGGAAATTCTCATAACCTCGATCTCCGCAGGTCAACACGGCTGTCCGGCACCTCACACCCCGTCGCCGCAAGTGTGAGGTACCTCGCAGTCCGACTGTGTCAGCCTTCGATGATGGCGGTCACACCCTGGCCGCCGGCGGCACAGATGGACACCAAGGCCCGGCCGCCGCCGTTCTCGGCGATCATCTTGGCGGTCTGCGCGACGATGCGGCCGCCGGTCGCCGCGAAGGGGTGGCCCGCAGCCAGCGAGGAGCCGCGCACATTCAGTTTGCTGCGGTCGATCTCGCCCAACGGCTTGTCCAGCCCCAGCCGCTCGACGCAGTACTCCTCCGAGTTCCATGCGGCCAGCGTCGACAGGACCACCGAGGCGAACGCCTCGTGGATCTCGTAGAAGTCGAAGTCCTGCAGGGTCAGGCCGTTGCGGGCCAGCAGCCGCGGGACGGCGTAGGTCGGCGCCATCAGCAGGCCGTCCGGACCGTTGACGTAGTCCACCGCCGCAGTCTCGGTGTCCACCAGGTAGGCCTGCACCGGCAGACTCTTCTCGGCGGCCCACTCGTCGCTGGACAGCAGGACCGCCGAAGCGCCGTCGCTGAGCGGAGTGGAGTTGCCGGCGGTCATCGTGGCGTCCCCGAGGGAGACGCCGAAGACCGGCTTGAGCTTGGCCAGCTTCTCCACCGTGGAGTCCGCGCGCAGGTTCTCATCACGTACCAGCCCCAGGAACGGGGTGATCAGGTCGTCGAAGAAACCCTCGTCGTAGGACTTGGCCATGTTCTGGTGGCTCGCCGCGGCCAGGGCATCCTGGTCGGCACGGCTGATCCCGAACTCCTTGGCGGTGATGGCCGCGTGCTCACCCATCGACAGTCCGGTGCGGGGTTCACCGTTCTGCGGGATTTCGATGCCCAGCTTGGTCACCAGCGCCAGCGCCGCCTTGATGCGGTCCGGGGTGGTGCGCGCCCGGTTCACCTCGAGCATCTGACGCCGCATCTCCTCGGAGACGCCGATGGGCGCATCGGAGGTGGTGTCGGTGCCGCCGCCGATGCCGACCTCGTAACGACCGCGGGCGATACCGTCGGCGACCGAGTTGATCGCCTGCAGGCCCGTGCCGCACGCCTGCTGCAGATCGAAGGCCGGAGTGTACGGCGACAGCGAGGTGCCCAGCACGCTCTCCCGGACCAGGTTGAAGTCGCGCGAGTGCTTGAGCACGGCACCGCCGACCACCATGCCGAGCTGTTCGCCCTGCAGGTTGAACCGGCTGACCAGGCCCTGCAGGACCGCGGTGAACATCTCCTGGTTGCTGGCCTTGGCGTAGGCCTTGTCCTGGCGGGCGAAGGGAATGCGGTTACCACCGAGGATGGCGACCGGCCGCGCCTGCTTGGTTTCCGGCTTCTTGGGGGTGTACGAGGCCACGGGACCTGCTCCTGACGTTGAGCGTTGAGATACTTGGGAACTATTCTTACTATTCAGTAAGATAGTTGTCGACCCCGGTACCTGCGAAGAGGATCACACGACGCGCAGGTTTACCGTTGGAGGCACTGCACATCGTCCCACCATCCCAAAGGAGAACCTCGTGGCTGGCAGCAACGATCTCTACTCATCTCTCGTCAATTCCGGCCCCGGCGCCTTCCTGGCAAGCAAGGTCGGCCTGCCGCAGCCGCCGAAGCTGCGCCGCTACGCCCCGGCCCAGCCCGCGCTGGCCGGCCCGGTCCTGCTGGGCGGCTTCGGCCGTCTGGTCGAGCCGCTGCGCGAGATCCTCGGCAACGGCGACGACTACGACGTGGTGACCAACAACACCGCCGGGCGCAGCGCCGACAAGCTCGGTGCGGCCGTCTTCGACGCGACCGGGATCAGCTCGGCCGCCGACCTGGAGCAGCTGTTCGAATTCTTCACCCCGATCATGCGCTCACTGGGCAACTCGGCCCGCGTCGTCGTTCTGGGCACCACCCCGGAGCTGACCAAGTCCCCGGACGAGCAGGTCGCCCAGCGCGCCCTGGAAGGCTTCACCCGGTCGATCGCCAAGGAACTGCGCGACGGCGCCACCGCCCAGCTGGTCTACGTCCACCCCAAGGCCAAGACCGGCATCAGCGGCGTGGAATCGACCCTGCGCTTCCTGCTCTCGGCCAAGTCGACCTACGTCGATGCCCAGGTGATCCGGGTCGGCGCCGAGGATGCCGCAACCGTGGAGAGCTGGGACAAGCCGCTGGCCGGCAAGGTCGCCCTGGTCACCGGCGCCGCCCGCGGCATCGGCGCCACCATCGCCGAGGTCCTGGCTCGCGACGGCGCCCACGTCATCGCCGCCGACATCCCGGCCGCCGGGGAGGCCCTGAGCGAGACCGCGAACAAGATCGGCGGTACCGCGCTGCCGCTGGACGTCACCGCCGACGATGCCGGAGAGAAGATCGCCGAGCATGTACTGCAGCGCCACAGCGGCCTGGACATCATCGTCAACAACGCCGGGATCACCCGCGACAAGCTGCTGGCCAACATGGATTCGGGCCGCTGGAACTCGGTGATCGGCGTCAACCTGATCGCTCCGCAGACCCTGGTGAACGAGCTCGTCGAGCGTAAGGCCCTCAACGAGGGCGGCGCCGTGGTCGACGTCAGTTCGATCGCCGGAATCGCCGGCAACCGCGGTCAGACCAACTACGGCGCCTCCAAGGCCGGTGTGATCGGCCTGGTCGACGCCTACGCACCGGTCCTGGCCAAGAAGGGCATCACCATCAACGCCGTCGCCCCGGGCTTCATCGAGACCGCGATGACCGCGGCGATCCCGCTGGCCACCCGCGAGGTCGGTCGCCGGATGAACTCACTGCAGCAGGGCGGTCAGACCGTCGACGTCGCCGAGACCGTCGCCTACTTCGCCAACCCGGCCAGCAACGCGGTCACCGGCAACGTCGTCCGCGTCTGCGGCCAGAGCCTGCTGGGTGCATGATGGCCAAGACCGTCACCCTCACCGAGCTGCCGAGCCCCGCGACGCAGTACCCCAAGGCCGTCGGGGCCATGCTCCCGGTCTTCGGTAAACCCGCCCGGGTGGCCGCCGACGCCGTCGTCCCCGATACCGTCTACCGGCTCGAGGACATCCGCGTGGACCGCGACCGTCTGCACGACTACTGCCGGGCCACCGGTGTGCAGTACGGCCAGGACCTGCCGCTGACGTACCTGTTCGTGCTTCAGTTCCCGCTGGCCATGGAGGTCATGGTGGCGCGCGACTTCCCGTTCGGCGCCGTCGGCTCGGTGCACGCAGAGAACCGGATCGAGCGTTTCCGCCAGATCGGCGTCGACGAGCCGCTGACCATCGCCACGCATGCGGAGAACCTCCGCGAGCATCGCAAGGGCATGCTGATCGACGTCATCTCCGAGTTCTACGTCGGACGCGAGCTGGTGGCGGTGCAGACCGGCACCTTCCTCAAACAGCAGCGCACCAGCCTGTCCGATGAGCCGCGCGGACCCAAGCCCAAGGAGGTCGCACCGCCGCCTCCGGACCGGGTGCTCGGGGTGGACCTGGGGCTGATCCGCGAGTACGCGGCCGCCTCCGGCGACCGCAACCCGATCCACATGGCGAACGCCTCGGCCAAGCTCTTCGGCTTCTCCAAGGCGATCGCCCACGGCATGTGGAGCGCTGCCGCGGCGATCGCCAACGTGGAGGCTCAGCTGCCCGGCGCCGTGGTGTACACGGTGCGCTTCGGCAAGCCGGTGCTGCTGCCGGCGAAGGTCAACCTGTACACCACCGGAACCGAGGACGGCGGCTTCGAGGTCTCGATCCTCAACCGCCGCAAGGGATATCCGCATCTGACCGGAGCTCTGACGCCCCGCGCCTGACCCTGGCACTGATGCGCAAAAGAACGCCTCCGGCCTCGGGTATCGACCCGCAGCCGGAGGCGTTCGCCGTTCTGTCCGCTCGCCCGGATCGGGCTCAGTCTTCGGGTGCGGCGGAGTCCGGGCCGCTGCCCACACCCTGCAGGCCGCGCCAGATGATGCCCATCAGCAGTTCGGTCGCGCGGTCGATCGACACATCCCCTTCGGAGATGCGGTCGGCGACGGCTTCGGAGGCACCCACCAGCGCCACCGCCGTCAGCTCGAAATCGACGTCGGAGGCGCCGTCGACCGTCGTCCCGCGCCGGATCAGCTCGGTGATCATCTCGGTGATCTGACCGCGGGAGCGGGTGACCGCATCGGAGAAGCCGGCGCTGGAACTGGCGACCCGGTAGAGCACCCGCCACGATGCGGCATGCTCGTAGACGTAGCGCAAGAACTCCCGGACCAGGATCCGCGCCTGGTCACGCTGACGCAGATCCGGATCGAAACCACCGCTCATGATCTCCAGGAAACGCCCGGATTCACGTTCGATACACGCGGTGAACAGCTCGTCTTTCGAACCGTAATACAGGTACAGCATCGGCTTGGAGATCTGCGCCCGCGCAGCGATGGTGTCCATCGAGGTCTCCGCGTAGCCGTTATCGGAGAACTCGGCGATCGCCGCATCGAGCATCTGCTGTTCACGCACCGCCCGGGGCAAGCGCTTGGTTCCGGCCATACCCCTCAACTTACCATTGAGTAAGGTCCGACTGTCCCCGACTTCAGCAGGACAGCACTCCCTTAGAGCGCAGGATCCGGACCACCGAAGCGTCGATCCGCTGCCGGTTGAGATCGCCGTCGGCGACCGCCTTCTCGAGCGTATCAAGCACCGTCGACACCTTGTCGGTGGTGAGCCACAGCCCGATGTCGGCCCCGGCCTGGAAGGTGCGCAGGACCGCCTGATCGATGGAGTACTTGTCGGTGATGGCCTTCATTCCGGACAGATCGTCGGTGAAGATCACGCCGCGGAACGGCGGTGCGTCGTACTTGGTACCAGTGCGCAGCAGCGACATCGCCCGCGGACTCAGGCTCGCGGGGGTGTCCGGCGCCGTCAACCCCGGAACCATCAGATGCCCGACCATCACCCCGGCGTTGCCCGGGTCCTTCAGCAGCTCCCGGTACGGGACCAGATCGAGCTGCTGCAGTTGCGACAGCGGCGCCGTGTTCGCCCCACCCAGATGGGTATCGCCCGAGGCGTTGCCGTGACCGGGGAAATGCTTGTACACGGGCATGATTCCTGCGTCCTGCAGGCCCTGGGCGAAGGCGCCGGCGTATTCGGTGACCTTCGCCGGATCATCGGAGTAGGACCGATCGCCGATCACCGCATCGTCGGGTTCTGCCGAGACGTCGACCGACGGAGCGAAATCGACGGTGATGCCCAGCTCCTTCATCTTCTGCCCGGCCGTTTTGGCCTGTGCCCGGACCTGCGCCGGCGTCATACCGTCGGCCACGACCTTCCGCGGGGCCGGCAGATCGACCCCGAGCGACGACAGCCGGGACACCCGGCCGCCTTCCTGATCGACGGTCACCATCAACGGGAACGACGACGACTTCGACAGCGCCGCCACCGATCGGTCCTTGAGCATCGTCAGATCGGTCCAGCTGCCGACGAAGATGCCGCCGATCTTCTCGGCGGCCACCACCCGTTTGGCATCGGCGGCATCGGCGACCCCGACCACCAGTCGCTGCGCCAGCTTCTCCCGCAGGCTCAGTGTGGCCAGTTCCGGAGCACCGCAGGCCGCCGGCACCGGCGCACTGGAACTCGCCTGCGTCGACGACGAGGCCGAGGCCGCCGTCGCACTCGAGGCCGCCAAGGAACCGTCGGATGGCTCGGGCGTCGAGGAGCACGCCGCTACCAGTGCCACCGTCAGGGCCAGGGGGCCCAGCCGCGAAGCGGTGCGCGCCGATCGGACCGTTCGAAGCGTGTTCTGCATGGGAAGAATGGTAGCTTGGTCGCCATGGTGCGAGACCGACTGATCTATGGCGCTGTCGCCGCCGCCGCGGGAATCATCGTGGGCGTGGGCGCAGTCTTACTGAGCGGCGTCGTGGCGGCGGAGAACTCCCCGTCGACCGATGTCAACAGCTTCAACGCCGAGGACGGGTTCCTGCAGGGCTCGGTCCAGTACGGTTCGCGCGGCGGATCCGATAGCGGACAGTAAGACCTCCCGCGACGACACCGTTCTGTCCCGGCGGGGCATCGGGGTCGTCGCCGCCCTCGCACTACTGCTGGCCTTCTGGCAGGCTCCCGGACGCACCGCACCGGACACCAAACTCGATCTGACCGCTGACCCGGTCGGCTTCCTCCGTCGGGCCGCACATCTGTGGTCGCCGGACGCGCCGATGGGCCAGATCCAGAATCAGGCTTACGGCTACTTCTTTCCCCACGGCGCATTCTTCGCGCTCGGCGACCTGGCCGGCCTGCCCGGCTGGGTGACCCAGCGCCTGTGGTGGGCGCTGCTGCTGACGGTCGGCTTCGTCGGCCTGGTCCGGCTGGCCGAAGCGCTCCGGGTCGGATCACCCGGATCACGGCTGCTGGCGGCGACGATCTTCGTCACCGCACCCCGGGTCCTGACGACGCTGGGCTCGATCTCCTCGGAGACCCTGCCGTACGTGCTGGCGCCGTGGGTGCTGGTGCCGATGGTGCGCGCCCTGGACTCCGTTGCACCCGATCCACGACCGCTGTGGCAGGCGGCGTTGCGTTCGGCCGCCGCGGTGGCACTGATGGGCGCGGTGAACGCGGTCGCCACCGCCGCCGCCGCCGGTGTCGCGGTGCTGTGGTGGATGCTGGGGCTGATCTCGCGCACCCGAGTCCGGCGCAGACTGATCTTCGGCGCCTGGTGGGCCCTGGGGCTGGCCCTGGCCTGCCTGTGGTGGCTGGTGCCGCTGTTGCTGCTGTCCCGGCTGTCGCCGCCGTTCCTGGACTACATCGAATCGGCCCGGGTCACGACGGAGTGGACCTCCCTGACCGAGGTTCTGCGCGGAACCAGCTCGTGGACGCCGTTCGTCTCGGCCGAACGCGCCGCCGGGGCGATCCTGGTCTCCGACACCGCCGCGGTACTGGCGACCGGACTGCTGGCCGCCGCCGGTCTGGCCGGTCTGGCGATGCGCGCGATGCCGTTGCGGCGCAGACTGATCACCCTCCTGCTGGTCGGTGTGCTGATCATGTGTCTGGGGTACCCCGGGGCCCTGGGTTCACCGCTGTCGGAGCTGTACCGCGAGTTCCTCGACGGCGCCGGCGCCCCGTTGCGCAACCTGCACAAGTTCGAGCCCCTGGTCCGTATCCCGCTGGTGCTGGGTGTGGCGCATCTGCTCGCCCGGGTACCGGTGCCGCGCGGCGCCGCATCCTGGCGGGCGATGAACGACTCGGTCCAAGGGCAGCGGCGCCTCGCCGCGGCGATGGCCGTGCTGGTGGCGGCCATCGGCGCCGGTGGAGCGGTCTGGACCGGTGGCATCGCCCCGCCCGGCAGCTACCGCGCCGTCCCCGGCTATTGGCAGCAGACCGCCGACTGGCTGGCCGATCAGGAACGCGACCGCCCCGCACCCGCCCGCGCACTGGTGGTTCCCGGCGCCCCGTTCGCCGACCAGCTGTGGGGTCTGACCCGAGACGAACCGCTGCAGGCGCTGGTGCAGACGCCCTGGGCGGTCCGCGATGCCATCCCGTTGACCCCGCCGGGGGCGATCCGTGCGCTCGACTCGGTGCAGCGTGCGCTGGCGGCCGGCCGCGGCAGTCCCGGACTGGCGCCCACCCTGGCCGGGCAGGGCGTGGGCTACGTGGTGTTGCGGGCCGATCTGGAGCCCACCTCGTCGCGCTCGGCACGCCCCCTGCTGGCCGCGCAAGCGCTCGACGATTCGCCCGGGCTCACCGTCGTCGCCACCTTCGGGCCGCCGACCTCGCCCCCCTCGGCCGACGGCTTCGTCATCGACAACGGTCTGCGGCCACCGATGCCGGCGGTGACCGTCTACCGGGTGGACGGGGCCACCGGTACGGGCCCGCGCCTGACGGATCTGGCGCAGACCCCGCGGGTGGCCGGTGGACCTGAGAGTCTGCTGCCGGTCAATGCGGCCCGGATGCGTGACGGTCTGCCGCCGCTGGGTCCGACACTGCTGCGAGCCGACGCCGAACGGGCCGGACTGGACGACGGGCCGGGGGTCATCGTCACCGATTCGCCCATGCTCCGGGAGGTGGACTTCGGCCGCGTCGACAATCACGCCTCGGCGATCCGGGCACCCGATGACCCGCGGCTGACCAAGAACACCGCCGCCGACTACCCGGTCGACGGTCAGGATCCGGTGACCGCGCGCTGGCTGCTCAACGGCGAACCCGACACGGTGCGCGTGCGCACCAGCGGTTCGGCCTCCGATGCCACCCAGCCCGGGCAGACGGTGCCCGCGGCCTCGGCCGCCGCCGCCTTCGACGGTGACCCGCAGACCGCCTGGGTCAGCCGGGGACTGGATTCGGCGGTGGGCCAGTGGCTGGCCGTCGAGTTCGACGACCCCGTCTCCAATCTCGCGGTGACGGTGACCACCGCCCCGGCGATCGGCGTCGATGTCAGCGCGCTACTGGTGACCACCGATGCGGGCAGCACCGTGGCGCAGGGCATCGTCCCGGGGGAACCCACTCGGATCGTGGCGCCGTCCGGGCCGACCCGGCGGGTGGAGATCCGAGCGATCGAGACCGAGAATCGTTCGGGCGGCAATCAGTTCGCGCTGGCCGAGGTGGAACTGGCCGATGCGACCACCAATCTGCCGATCACCGTGCGCCGCCAGGTCGTGCTGCCGGAGATCGACGGCACGGTGCGCCAGTGGGTACTCGGCCCCGAACTCGTCGGCCGCACCCAGTGCGTCACCGACTCCACCGACGAGGGCCGGGTGCACTGCGCCGGCGCCCTGCATCTGGATTCGGAGACTCCCGGCGTCTTCACCCGCACCCTGTCGGTCCCGCAGACCACGCGGGTCACACCCGCGGTGCTTCTGCGTCCGCTGCCCGGTTCGGCGTTGAGCGACCTGCTCGCTGTGCCCGGCGGAATCCGTGCCGACGGCCCGTCGGCGGTGACCGATGTGCGCGGCAGCGCCGCGGCGGCCGTCGACGGAGACACCGCCACCGCGTGGATCGCACCCGAGCCGACCGATCGCGCGTCCCGCCGGCCGACCCTGACGCTGCGTCTGGACCGGCCCACCCGGGTCTCCGGGCTGCGTCTGCAGAGCCCACCGGACTACCCGGCCCGGCCCACGCAGGTGACGGTCGATCTGGGTACCGGCCCGCAGAAGGTCTCGGTCCCCGGCGACGGGATCATCGCCCTGAAACCGGCCCGCACCGACACCGTGAAGATCACCGTCACCGGCACCGAAGACCTGATCGACATCAATGACCTGGGCTTCGCCACCCCTGCCCCCGCCGGAATCAGCGAGGTGACCGTCCTGCCCGAACGGCAGGCCGCCGCATTCGACGACGCTCGCCCCGTCACCATCGGCTGCACCAGCGACCCGGCCGGACCGCTCGGACTGGGCATGACCGCGTCGGGCCGGATCGTGCGCCTGCAGGTACGGACCACTGCCGGAGCGCTCCGGCAGGGCCAACCGGTCGTGGCCGAGCCGTGCTCGGGCACGCCGCTGGAGCTGGGCGCCGGACTGCAGGAGATCGCGGTGAACCCGGGTAAGGCGTTCACCGTCGACGCCGTCGAACTGAACACCGGCGCTGCCGGCAGCGTTCCGGAGACCGTCGCCGCACCGGTGACCGAGTGGACGGCCACCCGCCGGACGCTGACGGTGGCCCCCGCCGACCACGCCCGGCTGCTGTCGGTACCCGAGAGCAACAACCCCGGCTGGCATGCCCGCCTCGACGGCGCCGCACTGTCCCCGGTCACCGTCGACGGCTGGCAACAGGGATGGGTCGTTCCGGCCGGCGCCAGCGGCACCGTCGCCCTCACCTTCGATCTGGACACCGCCTACCGGTGGTCACTGGCCGGCGGCCTCGTCCTGGTCGTGCTGCTGTTCCTCGCCGCCTGCTGGCCCGGCACGACCGGTCGTTCCGGCCGCACCGGCACGGACCCGGCGGACGCCCCCAGGAGGGCCCCCGACGCTGCGCCCGAGGACCCGCCGCGACCGCCTCGGGGCCGCCGGTGGAACACCCGCCGGTGGCTGACCGCCGGTTCCGCCGGTCTAGCCGGCCTGGCTGCGGCGTGGCTGCTCACCGGTTGGTGGGGTCTGGCCGCGGCGATCTGCGCGGGGCTGCTCACCACCCGGCTGTCCCGGCACCTGCGGGTGCTGTCCGTGCTGATCGCGATGATCGCGGCCACGGTGCTGCTGGCCGCCGGTCCGTGGCATTCGGGACTGCCGTACACCGGCTACGATCCGGGTCCGCAATTGGCCGCCCTCCTGGCCCTGGCCTTCCTGGTCGCCGGCACCCTGGTGGACCTCCCCAAACCGCGCCGCGGTGACGACACCCCGGCCGGGCGGTCCGGAACCGGCTGACGTCCCGGCCGGAAGCAGGCACAATGACGGCCATGATCTCGCGTGTCAAAGCCACCGTCCTCGCCGGCTGCGCGGCCGTCGCGCTGCTGTCGGCGGCGGCCGCACCCGCCCAGGCCGCACCGCAGGGGAAGGTCGACCCCGGTATCGGCTTCTTCTCGGTGAACTACGGCGTCGGCTGCTCGTACAGCATGACGGTGCCTGTCAACTCCTCCGGCATGGTCAGCTTCTACGACTGGAAGGGACCCGGCTATCCGCCGCTGTTCGTCGGCCGGGCGATGGCCTCGGGCGCCAAAGCGGCCGTGACCTGGTGGCCCAAGCGCGAAGGGGTGCGCCGGCTGTACGCGGTCCAGAACGGCGAGCGTTCAGCGATCACCACGGTGCGGGTGACCCGCGGATACGGCAGCGGCGGTCTCTGCTTCGCCTACCCCTGACACCGGCACCGAGAAGGCTGGATGGGGGCTGCGGCGACGTTCCCAGTTGGCCAGCCAGCGGCGGCACGGATCTTCGACGAAGGCATAGCTGGCCGCCGACACACCCAGCGTGAGCACCACCGTGAGCACCCAGACGAGCACGAACCTGCCGTCGAACGGGGTGATCCCGAAGAGCCCGAAAACGCAGGTGAGCACCGGTAGGTGCCAGATGAAGATGGCGTACGACCAGCGACCCATCGCCGTCATCGGTCCCGAGTTCAGGAAGCGGAACGGGCCGTCGCTGCAGACCAGCGGGGCCAGGATCGCGTAGGCGGCGATCGCGCCGAGCACCATCTTCCCCACGTACTGGGCATTGTCGAGATCACCCATGCCCACCGGTCCGGCCAGCGGCGTACACGCCAGTCCGTAGCTGATTCCGGCGACCGCGAACATCAGCGGCCGGTTGGCCGACCACCGGTAGCTGCGCACCGCCGACGCCGACGGCGACTCGGTCAGTTCCACCACGGCCCGCAACTCGGCCAGGATCAGCCCCGCCAGAAACCACGGCAGATGCCCGAACACCCAGTTCTTACCCTCGACGCCCTCGGGTAGATGCAGCGAGGTGACCATCCAGGCCCAGCCCAGGCTGACCAGCCCCAGTGCGGTCAGCAGCGGGATGCGCAGTCGGGCGCGGTCCCCGCGCAGCAGCAGCATCCCGTACCCGATCAGCGGCAGCATCAGATAGAAGGCCACCTCCACCGACAGGCTCCACATCTGGGTCAGCCCGGGCGCCAGCGTGAGCGGAAAGTACACCTGGGTCAGCGTCAGATTGGCCAGCCAGACCTCCAGCGAGGCACCGCGCGCCTGCGGCAGCAGGGTGAACACCGCGATCACGGCCACGGTGTAGGCCGGCCAGATCCGCATGAAGCGATGCCGCAGATACCGTCCCGGTGCCGGTGCGCGCACGCCGCCGTGGCGGGCGGCGGCGGCATAGGGCCGCCAGAGCAGAAAACCCGACAGCGCGAAGAACAGGGCGACCGCAAGATCCAGCCGGCCCAGGATCGGCCCGAGAACCGGCCACTCCAGGGCGCGCGTCTGAAAGGCCACGTGTGTGGTGAGCACACCGACGGCCGCCACCGCCCGCATCCCTTCCAGCTGCGGGAAGTAGCGTCGGTAGTCCGGCGTGGTGGTGATGGTGGTGCTCATCGCGTTCACCAGGGTAGTCAGTAAGCTCAACGGCATGCCCGAACCCCGTCCGCGCCTGTCCACGCGCGATCTGCTCGGGCCGACCGCACTGTTCTTCGGTGCGCTGCTGGTCGCCGTCGCCGTCGCCCTGGGTCCGGTGGTCGGCAGCATGCTGGAGAAGGTTCCGCTGACCGTCGATCAGACGTGGGTCGCCGACGGAGACGATGCGACCCGGCTGCTGGATCGGTGTTCCCTGGAGGCGCCGCGCGCCCGTGTGCTCGACGGGGCCGTCCAGCAGCACCGCCGCATTCTGGCCGTGCGGCCGGCGAACTCGGACGTGGTGACCCTGCAGGCCGGGACCGCACTGGGCATCGACCACTACCTGATCGACGGAAAATCGATCGACCCCGACAAAGCCTGCGGCGAGTCCACGATCGCAGCCACCATCGACCGGGTGACCCTGGAGCGCGCCACCGCCGCACCGACCGGGACCTCGGAGATCCAGTACGACGATCAGAGCGCTGCGGTCGCGGTGCCGGACCGGCGCGGATACACGTATCTGTTGCCGTTCGGCTTCACTCCGCAGGGCGCGTACTACTTCGATCCGATCACCCGCCAGTCGATGCCGATGACCGTGGCCGGCACCGAGACGATGGGCGGGCGCTCCGTCACCCATTTCGTGGCCTCGATCCCGGAGACGGACCTGTCCGGTGCCGGTCAGGATCCGCGGGCGGTGCTGACCAAACCCGCCTCCTGGTTCGGCTCGTTCCCGGGGGTGCGGCCCAGCCAGCGTCTCACGGCGACGCTGCGCCACCAGGCCACCCGGCACTTGTTCGTCGATCAGCAGACCGGCGTGATCGTCGCCGAACGCGCCGAGATCGACGAAACCTACCGCTTCGCCCCGAATGTGCGCGCCCGCAACGCCGCCCTGCACGATTTCGAGTTGGTCAACCTCCGCACCACACTGAACTCGGACGCCCAGACCGTCCGCGAGGGGGCCGACTACGCCGCCGACCGCGCCTGGCCGGTCCGGATGACCACCCTGATCGCCCCGATCATCGCCGGTGTCCTCGGCGTTCTGCTGCTGGGCCTGGGGATCTGGCTCCTGCTCCGGGCCACCCCAGGGTCGACACCGCAGGCATCCGTCGACGACTGAACCGCGTGTCCGGGTTCATCCCCGCTGGGTGAGGAAGATCCACAGTGCGGTCACCGCGACGCTGAGCGCGGCGCTGACCGCGGCGATCACCGCCAGCCCCAGGACCGAATGCGCCAGCGTCACGATCATCACCACCTCCAGCACCAGCACCAGCGAGGCCGGCAGCCCGCCGCGGGCCCGGTCCCTCGCGATCGCGGCCAACAGCAGCAATTGCAGGATCGCCAGGGCCGCGCCGGTGAAGGCGAACAGCCACAGCAGGTTGGCCACCGGGCGGTAGTCGGCCGACACGATCACCGGTACCAGCGGCCCGGCGGCGGCCGCCCCCAGGGTCACCACCGCACCGATCAGCGCCAGCACCCGGGTCGCCGAGCGCAGTGCCGCCGCCGACCGCAGCGGATCGGCCAATCGTGGATACACCACGACCCCGACGGCCTGCGGCAACCAGAACGCCGCTTTGGTGGCGACCGCACCCAGCGCGTACAGGCCGGCATCGGTCGCGCTGAGCACACTGCGGGAGAGCAGCAGATCCAGCGAGACTGCGACGATGATGACCAGCTGGACACCCGATGCCCACAGCACCGTCGATGACCGCATGACCGACCCGGCACCGGCGTCGTCTCCGCCGGCCGAAGCAGTGCCGGTCCAACCGGGTGCGATCGCGAGCACTCCGACCGCCGCCGCGGCCGCTACGCTCCCGAAGGTGCCGGCAGCCAGCGCCCAGGTGGGGCCGGTCCCGGCGAAGACCGCGATGCTCACCGGCACGCTGCGCAGCACTCCGACCCCGGCCAGGACCGCGCCCAGCAGAGTGAATCGGCCGGCTCCCTGTAGGAAGCCCTGACCTCCGGCGATCACCGCCAGCGGCGCCGCCCCGGCCATCGCGGCGAACGCGGGGGCGGCACCGGTGTGCGCGATGGCCATCATCGCGAACGCCGCACCCACCGAGGCCACCGCCACGACAGCGGTGACCACCGCGATCAGCCGCCACAAAGCCCGGTGATCGGTGCCGCGGACCACCTCGCGGGCCACCACGCTCTGCAGGGCCAGGGCCGGCACTGACAGCACCAGCATCGCCGCCAGCAGCACCGCGAACTCGCCGTAGCCGGCCGGTCCCAAGAGCCGACTGGCCGGCAGTTGTACCAGGTAGGCGAGCAGATTGGCGATCAGCGAACCAGCGGTGACCACCCCGAGGGAACGGACGGCGGCACGCTGGTGCGGTGTCGCGACGTCGGGCATGCTGATCAGTCTGCCCTGCCACCCGTCGCGGCCGATGACCGGAGGGCGGCGCGGGTGCCCGACGCGTATAGACTGTCACCGGCCCCAGCGCAGTATTCGAACGCACAAGACAGCAGGCAATCGACTCGATGTACGACACCGAACCCCTCACCGAGGCAGACCCTTCCGCCGAGCCCGGATCCCGCCTCGATCCGGTGCTGGCCCGGAGCTGGCTGCTGGTGAACGGGACCGAAGGCGACCGCTTCGAACCGGCTTCGCGTTCCCGCGCCGATATCGTGATCCTGGACATCGAAGATGCGGTGGCACCCAAGGACAAGCTCACCGCCCGCGACAACGTGGTGCGCTGGATGAACGACGGCCACTCCGACTGGGTCCGGATCAACGGCTTCGGCACTCCCTGGTGGGCCGACGACATCGCCGCTCTTAGCCAGACCTCGGTCGGCGGCATCATGCTGGCGATGGTCGAATCGGTCGACCACATCACCGAGACGGCTCGGCGCCTGCCGAACGTGCCGATCGTCGCACTGGTCGAAACCGCCCGCGGCCTGGAACGGATCACCGAGATCGCCGCGACCAAGGGCACCTTCCGGTTGGCGTTCGGGATCGGCGACTTCCGGCGGGACACCGGTTTCGGCGAGGATCCGCTGACCCTGGCATATGCGCGGTCGCGGTTCACCATCGCCGCCAAGGCCGCGAACCTGCCCTCGGCGATCGACGGTCCCACCGTCGGATCCAGCGCCCGCAAGCTGACCGAGGCCACCGCGATCAGCGCCGAGTTCGGGATGACCGGCAAGATCTGCCTGACCCCCGATCAGTGCGCGGCCGTCAACGAAGGCCTGTCGCCGTCGCAGGACGAGATCCGCTGGGCCAACGAGTTCTTCACCGAATTCGAAGGCGCCGGCGGCGAGATCCGCAACGGCTCGGACCTGCCCCGCATCGCCCGGGCCACCAAGATCCTGGATCTGGCCCGCTCGTACCGGATCGTTCCCAGCGACTACCCCGACGCCGACCACCGTCCGCCGCCGTCGGACGTCGCCAACCACTACTGAGCAGTCTCCCGGTGACGCAGTCCCCCGGACGACAGTGCGCCGTGAGCGTCGGGGGCGTCACCGGCCCGCTCGCCGGGGTGAGCACCCTGCTGGCCGCCGTGATCTGCTGGCCGCTCTTCGGCGGGTATCTCCTGCATCGCGATGCGGTGGCCACACCCCGCTCACCGTTGACCGCCGCTGCCTTCGGGCTCGACGGGGCCGCACCGCGCGCTGTTCCGCAGGACGGCTTTCTGGCGCTGGTCTCCCCGGTGGTCGACGGCGGATTCCTGGTCGCCGCGATCCTCTTCCTGACGCTGCTGGCGGCCGGCATCGGTTACGGCCGGCTGGCCGCCCGGCTGCTCCCGTCCACCGGCACCGCCGGCGCCGTGGCCGCCGCCATCGTGGCGATCTGGAATCCGTTCGTCGCCGAGCGCCTGCTGCAGGGGCACTGGAGTCTGCTCACCGGGTACGCCGCCCTCGGCTGGCTGGTTCCGGCGGTGCTCCGGCTCGGCCCGGGTGCCGGGGTGGCGCCGTGGGCCGGCGTGGCCGGATTGTTCGCGGTCGCCGGGCTCACTCCGACCGGCTCGGTTCTGGGTCTGCTGATCGCGTTGGTCACCGTGGCCGGGCTGCCCGGACACCGGCTGCCCACCCTCGCAGGACTGGTGCCGGTATGGATCGTCACCGCACTGCCGTGGCTGGTAGCGGCCGCGGTCAGTGACGGCGCGGCCGACGGGGTCGGCGGCGGGCAGGCCTTCGCCGCCCGCGCCGAGCCGGGGCTGGGCACCTTCGGTTCACTATTGGGGCTGGGCGGCATCTGGAACGCCGAGGCGGTCCCGGCCAGCCGCGCGTACTGGTGGGCCGCGGTGGCCACCGGATGTCTGCTGCTGGTGGTGGCGGGCGGGTGCGCGGTGCTGTGGCGCCGCCGTGAGACGGTGCCGCCGACGGTGACTGTCCTGGCAGTTCTGGCGGTGGTCACCCTCGTTGCGGTCGCCGCCGCCGGCACCGGTGCGGGCCTCGAGATGGTCGACACGCTGCTGGCCCGGGTACCGGGTGCGGGGCTGCTGCGGGACACGCAGAAGTACCTGGCGCTGGCGGTCCCGTTCGTGGCAGTGGCGGTGGCCGCGGCGGCCGGCTGGCTGCGAACCTGGGTGCCGACCGGGTTCGCGGTCGCCGTGATCGCGCTGCTGGTCATCGCTCCGCTGCCGGATCTGGCTTGGGGAGCCGGTGGGAAGGTCCGGCCCGTTCAATATCCGGACGATTACGCTGCGGTCACCGATCTGATCGGGTCCGACGACACCGCCGTCGCCGTCTGGCCGGCCACTCCGATGCGGCACTACCGGTGGAATCACGGTCCGTCGCTGTCTCCGTTGCCGCGCATGCTCGATGCTCCGGTGCTGCTGGGCGGTGAGTTGACCGTCGACGATCAGACGCTGGATCGGCCGGCCGGCCGGACCGGGCAGGTGAGCGAGGTCCTGGACCGCGGCGGAGCTCCGGAGGAACTGGCCCGGCTGGGGGTGGGCTGGGTGGTGGTGGAGGCCGACGGTGCCCCGCAGCAACTGGCCGCACAGGTGCCCCCGGTCTTCCAGGGTGCGGATCTGACGGTCTATCGGATCGACGGCGCCCAGAGTCCGCCGGCACCCGGATCGGGCGCCTGGGTTGCCGCCGGAGTCGCGCACGGCCTGTGGCTGTTGTGTCTGCTGGCCGGTCCGGTCGCTCAGTTGACCTCGCGCAGGACCCGCTCGAAGCCGGCTCCTGCCGCCGGCCAGGAGTAGGCGGCGGCGCGCCGGCGCGCATTCTCCCCGAGCCGGCGTACCTCCTCGGGCTGGTCGATCAGCCGGCGCACCACGGCCCGGAATCCGGCCGGGTCGTCGGTGAGCACCCCGGTCTCGCCGTCCACGATCGAATCGGTCAGACCGGCCGAGCTGCGGTATCCGACGGTGGGCACCCCGTGCTGTGCCGCCTCGATCACCACCAGACCCCAGCCTTCCTTGCGGGAGGGCATCAGGTGCAGGTCGGCGCGGGCCAGCAGCCGATGTTTCTCGGTCTCGCTGACATAGCCGTGGAATTCGACCCGGTCCGACAGCCCCAGTTCGCTGGTGCGCGAGAGTAGTTCGGCCGACCACCAGCCGTTGCCCACCACATCCAGGTGCACGCGCACCCCGTCGTCGCGCAGGGCCGCGACCGCGTCCAGGGCGTGTTCGACCTGCTTGTGCGGGACCAGGCGGGAGACGACGATCAGCCGGTGGTGACGCTCGTCCTGGTCGTCGTCGACGATGCCGGCCGGTACCGGGTCGATGCCGCCGCGTACCACCGAGATGCGTTCGGCGTCGACGCCCAACTCGATCAATTCCTCGGCCGACGGCTGGGAGACGGTGATGTACCGGTTGCGCCGGTGCACCCACGGCGACAGTCGCGATTCGATGAACCAGCCGATCCGGGCGAGTACCGGTCCGGCCACCGGCCACTGTTCGCGATGGCAGTGGTGCACCAGCACCACCGTGGGGGCCCCGACCACCAGCTGCGCGAAGAACGGCACTCCGTTCTGGGTGTCGACCACCACGTCCGGCCGATAGCCGGCGAGCCGGCCCACGCCGAAGCGGGCGCCCAGCAGCATCAGCAGGATGCGCGGGTAGACGGTCAGCCGGCCGCCCACGCGCAGCACCCGCATCCCGTCGAGGATCTCCGCGCGGGCGGCCCCCCGATATTGTGCCGTGACATAGGTGACCCGGGCCCCGCCGGCCGCCAGGTACGCGCCGACCCGCTCCAGATAGCGTTCGCTGCCGCCGCCTTGCGGATGGCCGGTATCACGCCAGCACAGCAGCAACACCTCGGTCGGAGAATTCATCGGGTTCCAGGGTATGCGAGAGTGACTGTCATGCCCCCCGCCCCCTTCGCTCGGCAGGCCGGTCGCGCCCGGCAGGCCCCGTTTTCTTCGTTGGCGACCTGGGGTCGTGCCCGCCGGCTGCTGCACGAGTTCACCTTCGAGCAGAGCGATCCGGATCGTTTCTATTCGGCACTGGCCCGCGACACCGCGCAGATGGTGGCCGCCCTGCACCCGGTGGATCTGGCCGGGCAGACCGTGCTCGATGTGGGCGGCGGTCCCGGTTTCTTCGCCGACGCCTTCACCCGGCGTGGTGCGGCCTACCTGTCGGTGGAACCGGACGCCGGAGAGATGCATGCGGCCGGACTCGATCACCGGACCGCGATCCGCGCCCAGGGACAGCATCTGCCGATCCGGACCGCTTCGGTCGATGTGGCCTACTCCTCGAATGTCGCCGAGCACACCGCCCAGCCGTGGGAGATGGCCGACGAGCTGGTGCGGGTGACCCGCCCCGGGGGGACCGTCATCGTCAGCTACACGCTCTGGTGGGGACCGTTCGGCGGCCACGAGATGGGTTTGAGTCATTACCTCGGTGGCCACCGTGCCGCCCGCCGCTACACCCGCCTGCATGGCCGACTACCGAAGAATCTGTACGGTCTGTCCCTGTTCCCGATCACCGCACAGGCCGGGCTGGACTGGGCCGCCAGCACCTCCGAGGCGCAGTTGCTGCAGGCCTTCCCCCGCTATCTGCCGAGCTGGGCGTGGCCGGTGGTGCGGATCCCGGGAGTGCGCGAGGTCGCGGCCACCAATCTGGTGCTTGTCCTGCGTAAACACTGAGCGGTACCCACCGCTGCGCGCCGCCGGTGTCAGTCGCGCGGCAGTGCTGCCCGGCAGCTGATCGGGCCACCGCTGCTGGTGGAGGTCGCCAGCACGGTATCGCCCTGGGTGATCGTGCAGGTCACCCGGCCCTGCACAACGATGCCGGTCAGTTCGGCGGTCGCCCCCGGCGCGAGGGTGGCCTGGACCGACCATGGGGCGCCGGCCGTGGCCAGCACCGTGTTGCCCGAGGCGCCGCGGTAGTTGACCGCGAGCAGGTTCCCGTTGCCGGTGAACCGGTACGTCACCGGTCCCGCGTCCGCGGGCGCCGCGCTGGACGAGGGCGCCTCGGCACTGCTCGGCGCCTCCGACGACGACGGTGCGGTCGCGACGCTGCTACTGCTACCGGCGGCACCGGCGTTCTCGCTGTCGCCGGTGGAGTCCATACCGCGGTAGACCAGGTAACCCGCTATCCCCAGCAGCACCAGCGCCAGCACGATGATCAGCGACAGCACCACCGTGCGACCCGAGTTCTTCGGCGGGCCCGGCGGCTGGCCGGAGGGGTCCCCGTAGCCCTCGTTCCCGTAGCCCTTGTTCCCGTAACCCTCGTTGCTGTAAGCCGGGCTGCCCGAACCCTCGGCATAGTCGCCCTGCGGGTAGGCGTCGCCGCCCGGATAGGCCCCGGCGGACGGATCGATCGGTTCCATCCGCCGGGTCGACGGGCGCTGGTCCTCGGGTCGGTCGTCGTTCATCACCCCAACTTAGGCGAAACCGGCGAGCCCCGCTGCCTCGGGCGAGCGGCTACTCGGTGATCGCCTCCAACGGTTTGGTGCGCGCCGCCGAGACGGCCGGCCACAGGGCGGCGACCACGCCGACCACCGCCGAACCGGCCAGGGTGATGCCGATCAGCGGCCACGGCACGGTGATCACGTCGAAGCCCCAGTGACGCAGGGCATGCACCAGCGGCAGTCCCAGCGCCAGCCCGACGATCACGCCCAGCAGGGCCCCGAAGATCGCGATGTACACCGATTCCAGGTAGATCGTGCGGCGCAGCTGCGGCCGGCTCATCCCGATGGCGCGCAGCATCCCGATCTCCTGGCGTCGTTCCACCACCGACAGGGCCAGGGTGTTGATGATGCCCAGGATCGCGATCACCAGCGCCAGACCCAGCAGCGCGTACAGCGTGGCCATGATCGAGTCGATGATCGAGGTGAAGCTGTTCTTGAATTGCTGGCTGTCCTGCACCTGAGCGGTCAGGAACGGTTTGACGGCTTCCTCCAACTGCTCCCGCAACGCCGACTCGGACACCCCGGGCTTGCCCTTGACCAGCACCACGAAGGTCATCCGGGCCGCCTGGCTGGGGGTGAGCCGATCGAAGGCCTGGTTGCCCACCAGCCAGTCACCCAGCGCCGGGTTATCCACGAAGAGTCCGGTGACGGTCACCGGCACCTCGACACCGGTGGTCGAGACGAAGACCGCGCGGCTGCCCAAGGTCCAGCCGTGATCGGCCGCGATCTTCTCGCTGACCAGCATGCCGTCGGGGCCCAGCTGTTCCACCCCGTCGACCAGCCCGATGTTCATCACCTCGCTCATCGCCCCGCCGACGGGTGTGCTCACCGCGGTGCGCTCGCCGTCGAGGGTCACGAAGGCCATATCGAAGGAGACGGTCGTCTGGGCATCCGGCACCTGCGCCACTGCCTCACCGACCGCCGAGGACATCGGTGCCTGCCCTCCGGAGACGACGAAGTCGGCGCGCAGGTTCTGGTCGATCTCCGCGTCGATCATCGTCTTGAAGGAGGCTCCGATGGTGCCGATGACCACCACCAGGATCAATCCGATGGTCAGCGCGAAGGCCGTGGCGGCGCTGCGCCGCGGGTTGCGGATGGCATTGGTGCGGGCCAGCTTGCCCACCGTCGCGAACGGAATCTGCAGGACGCGCCCGATACCGCCGACCACCGGCTGCGACAGCGCCGGCGCGGCCAGGACGACGGCGACGATGATCAGCACCGCCGCGCCACCGATCAGCAGCAGCGCCGGCACGCCCTGCGTGGCGACACCGCCGGCCAGCAATCCGATGCCCGCCAGGGCCAGCAGCCCGCCGATGATCGTGCGGGTGCGCAACGAGCCGGCGCCCGGCTCGGCCGAGCTCATCCGCATGGCCTCCACCGGCGGAACCCGGGCGGCCCGCTGCGCCGGGAACCAGGCGCTGAGCAGGGTCACGATCACGCCGACGAACACCGCCGACAGCACCGCGCCCACGCCCACCTGCAAACCGGCCGACGGCAGACCCTGACCACTGGTGTAGACGAGCATCAGTGCGGCGATACCCACACCCAGCCCCAGCCCGATCGCGCCGCCGAGGATGCCCACGACGAGCGCCTCGAGCAGGACCGAACGAGAGATGTTCGGGCGGCTGGCGCCGATCGCCCGCAGCAGCGCCAGCTCGCGGTTCCGCTGGGCCACGATCATCGAGAAGGTGTTGTAGATGATGAAGGTACCGACGATCAGGCCGATCGCGGCGAAGGCCAGCAGCACGTAGCGCAGGACGGTCAGGACGGTGCCGATCTGGTCCTTCTGGTCTTCCCGGACCTGCTCGCCGGTGCGCACCTGATAGAGCGCCTCCCCCTTGCCGGCGACGGCCTCGGCGTTGAGCATGGCATCGAGGCGGTCGCGCAGCTGCGTGTCGCTGACTCCGGGTGCGGCGGTCATGTCGATCGCGGAGACGAACTCGTCGCCGCCGAAGAGTTGCTCGGCCTGCGCCCGCTCGAACTGGACGTTCACGAAACCGCCGGTCGCCGCGGGCATGTCCAGCAGCCCGACCACCGTCACACCGATCGGCCGGGAGGTCCCGGTACCCAGCGCCACGACGGTCTTGGAACCGACGGTCAGTTGCGCCTTCTGCGCCGCGCTCTGATTCAGGACCACCTCGAACGGGGCGGTGGGCGCGCGCCCGGCGACCAGCTTCATCCCGGCTGCGTCGACGGCCTGATCAGGGGGAATGTAGCTCGAGCCGATACTCGGCGCACCACCGGTCTGCAGACCCGATCCGTCGGCTGTGGCGATGGTGACTGGACCGGAGAAGTCGACCTGCAGCTTGTCGATACCCAGTTGCCCGCGCTGCTCGCGCAGCTGGTCCACCACCTCGACGGGCACCCCCGGGGACTGCGCCTGGGCGGCCGAGACCTGCACGTCCACGCCCCGGGCCACATTGTCGAAGATGTTGTCGAAGGAACTCTGCACGGTGGCGGTGAAGACCACCGCGGCCGCGACGAAGCTGGTGCCGAGCACCACGGAGAACACCGTGAGGATCAGCCGGATCTTATGGGCGGCCAGACTCCGGAGGGAGACTTTCGCCATGACGGGGGTGCGCATGATCAGCTCTCCTCGCCCAGCCCGCGCATCACGGCGAAGACGTCATCGGCGGTCGGCTCGGTGAGCTCGTGGACCAGCCGTCCGTCGGCCAGGAACACCACGCGGTCGGCGTAGGAGGCGGCCCGCGGGTCGTGGGTCACGATCACCACGGTCTGCCCGAACTCGTCGACGGCGGCGCGCAGAATCGAGAGCACCTCACCCGAGGACCGCGAGTCCAGATTGCCGGTCGGCTCGTCCCCGAAGATGATGTCCGGCCGCCCGACCAGGGCGCGGGCACAGGCCACCCGCTGCTGCTGGCCACCGGAGAGCTCACCGGGCCGGTGGGTGAGCCGGTCGCGCAGACCGAGGCGGTCGACGACGGCGTCGAACCAGTCCTGGTCGAGTTCGCGGCCGGCGATGTCCAGCGGCAGGGTGATGTTCTCCTGGGCGCTGAGCGTCGGCACCAGGTTGAAGGCCTGGAAGACGAAGCCGATGCGGTCGCGGCGCAGCCGGGTGATCTCCTTGTCCGACAGTCCGGCCAGTTCGACGTCGCCGATGGTCACGGTGCCGGAGGTGGCGTTGTCCAGTCCGGCGAGGCAGTGCATGAGCGTGGACTTACCGGAGCCGGACGGCCCCATGATCGCGGTGAACTGTCCGGACTGGAAGTCGATCGACACATCCCGCAGCGCATGCACTGTGGTGTCTCCCGAGCCGTAGGTTTTCGTCACATGCTGCGCACTGGCGGCGACGGTTGCGGGTGAGACCTCTGCTGGTTGCGTCATGGCCTCTACGCTTCCAGATCCGGGTAGCCGGTGCCAATGGGGGACCACCCCTAAAGTTCCCCGAACGCGAACACCGCCGGAACCTCCGCGCGCCGCACGATGCAAGACCGCACCGATGCACGCGGCCCCGTCACCGCGATCGGTGACGGGGCCGCGTGGCGGTCACAGACTCAGTCCTCGCTCAGACGCTCCACCAGCGCGTCGAGTTCGGTCTGCAGGCTCTCGGGGTTCTTCTCCCCGACGAACTCGAACCACTCGCGGATCGACGGGATCTCCTCGCGCCACTCGGCCGGATCGACCGCCAGCGCCTCGGCCAGATCCTCGGCGGACACATCCAGGCCGGTGACGTCGATCTCCTCGGGAGCAGCGACGATACCGATCGGGGTCTGCACACCCTCGACGTTGCCTTCGATCCGGTCGACCATCCACTTCAGGACGCGGCTGTTCTCGCCGAACCCCGGCCACAGGAAGCGGCCGTCGTCGCCGCGGCGGAACCAGTTGACGTAGAACACGGCCGGCAGCTGGGCGCCCTCGCGCTCACCGATGTTCAGCCAGTGCTGGAAGTAGTCGCCGACGTGGTAGCCCAGGAACGGCAGCATCGCCATCGGGTCGCGCCGGACGGCGCCGACGGTGCCCTCGGCGGCCGCGGTCTGCTCGGAGCCGACGGTGGCACCCATGAAGACGCCGTGCTCCCAGTCGCGTGCCTGGGTGACCAGCGGGACGGTGGTCTTGCGGCGTCCGCCGAACAGGATCGCCGAGATCGGCACACCGTTGGGGTCGTCCCACTCCGGGGCCAGGGTCGGGCACTGGCTGATCGGGGTGCAGTAGCGCGAGTTCGGGTGCGCCGCCTTGGTGCCCGACTCGGGCGTCCAGTCGTTGCCGTGCCAGTCGATCAGGTGCGCCGGCGGTTCGCCCAGGCCTTCCCACCACACGTCACCGTCGTCGGTCAGGGCGACGTTGGTGTAGATGGTGTTGCCCTTCTCGATGGTCCGCATGGCCGTCGGGTTCGACTCGTCGCTGGTACCCGGTGCCACACCGAAGAAACCGAACTCCGGGTTCACCGCGTACAGCCGGCCGTCCTTGCCGAAACGCATCCAGGCGATATCGTCGCCGACGGTCTCGGCGCGCCAGCCCGGCAGCGTCGGATCGATCATCGCCAGGTTGGTCTTACCGCACGCCGACGGGAATGCCGCGGCGACGTAGTAGACCTTGTCCTCCGGGCTGATCAGCTTGAGGATCAGCATGTGCTCGGCCAGCCAGCCCTCGTCGTGGGCCATCGCCGAGGCGATCCGCAGTGCGTAGCACTTCTTGCCCAGCAGCGCGTTGCCGCCGTAGCCCGAGCCGTACGACCAGATCACCCGGTCTTCGGGGAACTGGACGATGTACTTCTCCGGGTTGCACGGCCACGGCACATCCTCCTGACCGTCCTCGAGCGGGGCGCCGACCGAGTGCAGTGCCTGGACGAAGAAACCGTCCTCACCCAGCAGATCCAGCACCGCGGTGCCGACGCGGGTCATCACCATCATCGACAGCACCACATAGGCGGAGTCGGTGATCTCGACGCCCAGCTTCGGATCTTCGGCACCCAGGGGACCCATGCAGAAGGGGATCACATACATGGTGCGACCACGCATGGAGCCGCGGTACAGCTCGGTCATGGTCGCGCGCATCTCAGCCGGATCGACCCAGTTGTTGGTCGGGCCCGCCTGCTCCTCCGTCGCCGAGCAGATGAAGGTGCGCGACTCCACGCGCGCCACATCCTCGGGATCGGACAGCGCCAGGAACGAGTTCGGCTTGCGCTCCTCGTTCAGCTTGACGATGGTGCCGGCTTCGACCAGCTCGGCGGTCAGGGTATCCCACTCTTCGTCGGTTCCGGCGACCCAGACCACGCGGTCGGGCTCGGTGAGCTCGGCGACCTCCGCAACCCAGGCCAGCAGGCCGGCGTGATTAGTGGGTGCGCTACCGGCTTCCAGGCCGGGAATGGTCGCAGCGGTCATTGAGCTGTCTCCTTGAAAATCGCGGCTGCCGCACAGTTCACCGCCTGCGCGGTCGCCCTCATGATACCGCCGCTACCGGCGGACTTCCTGCCCCCCTGGATTCTGTGGGCTAGAACATCCGGCCCAACTGCGTCGGCAGCCATCTGCCGGTGCCCGGATCCAGGTCGGTCACCGCGTACTCACCGGCGGCGCCGAGTTCGGTGATGCGATCGACCTGGCCATCCGCATCGGTGTCGGTGTACACCGTGACCTGCCCGTCCACGCTGCGAGCGAGCGTGTGGTCGACACCGCCGGAACCGGTTTCGCCCAGGCCCGGGCCCAGATCCCAGACGTTTTCCCCGGCGAAGATCCACAGGTGGTCGTCCAGGGGCGGATCGGTGAGAGATTGCTCACCGGCCTGCTCGAACGTGTCACCGCCGCCCAACTCCAGCCATTCGTCCATACCGTGCTCCTTACTACCGAAAGGCGGTGGAGACGCCTCTCTAGAAGGTTTGACGCACGACCTCGCCGTTGGGTTCCACGACGCGCGGAAGATTCCACAATTCCCGGCTCAGCTGGGCTTCGGCGGCACCCAAACCGGCGGCGACGGCGTGTTCGGCGGCGGCGCGCGTGGCCGCGACGTTCTCTGCGGCCGCACGCCGCAGGGCACTGCGCCGGGCCCCCTGCCGGCGCACCGTCACCACCCAGCCGGCCACTGCCAGTCCGGCCAGCACCGTGATGACGGTGCCGATGGCTCCCATCCCGGCCCAGGACACCAGCGGCCCGACGGTGACCCGGCCCAGACCGAGGCCGGCCGAAGCCCCCAGCGCCAGCACGACCAGGTCCTCGGCGGACGGGCGCCGTGACCGGGGCTCGACGGGGGGCACCGCAGCGGTGATCTCCGGCGCTGGAGACGACGCCTCCGGCGGCGGGCAGATCCCGGCCAGCGCCGCGGAGCGCACCTGATCGGTTCCCTCCGCCAGCTCCCGACTGATCCGCCGCAGATAGTCGGCCAGTGCCGCCTGCAGCCAGGCCTCGAAAGCCGGCGCCTCTGCCGCCGACAGCCGTTCGCACGACGACGCCGCCGAGGTGTCCAGTTGCCGGGCCCCGGTGCGCAGCAGCCCGGACAGCCGGCCGCGCAGTTCGGCGAATCCGGCACGGGCACCGGCCAGCCGCTCG
>NZ_BANT01000046.1 GCF_000333015.1 Gordonia hirsuta DSM 44140 = NBRC 16056
TCAGGGGTGCGGTGGATTCGGCGACGATGCGGCGGCGTTGGGCTTCGCCGCTGCCCAGGCGCAGTCCGCAGGCGTAGAGCTGGTGGGTGGTGTGATGGCCGGCCAGGTTGTAGACGCGGCGGTCGGAGACTTCGGTGTAGAGCACCGAGTTGAAGATCTCCCGGCGGCGGCTGGTGGTTTCCCGGGTTTCCAGGACATCGAGTAGGGCGTTGTCGTCGGATAGGGCCAGTGCGGTCTCAGCGCTGGCCTGTAGCCGGGTCTCAGCCGCGTCCTGCAGGGCCAGTAACTCGAAGACGGTCAGGCCGGCCACGATCGCGGATGCATCGAACACCTGACCACCGGGGCCGTCACCGGGTTCGGCAGGGTCGGGGTCGTCGTACATTTCGGTGTGCATGCCGGCCCCGTCCTGGTTTGGGTGTTCGATCTGGTTTCTGTATCTATTATGACCCCGATCACATCGGAGAACATATGTTCGAATCTCCAAAAATAGGGCCGCATTATTGGAGGGTATTGAGGGAACCGAACCCGCTGTGGGTCGGCGGCCTCGAACAGGCAAGCGCCCCGCCGTACCGGGGCCGACGACGATAGGCTCGGTTCCGCGTCACCGAGGGCCGGTGTCGCCGAAGGGTATGACCATGAGGATTCCGACTTTCGCCGGCCGCTCGGCAGCACGCACCGGAACTGCCGGCCTGGCCGCGATCGCGTTGATCGCTACCGGCTGTGCCACGAAGAACGACCACGGTTCTGACAGCGACGATGCGCAGTCGGCCCCCTATGCCCGCATCCAGGTCGACGGAGCGTTCGAGTTCGAGGTCCGGGCCGGCGCTGCGACCGGGTCCGTCGGCCCGGATTCCGCACCGGCCCCAGCCTCGGTGTCCTCCTCGGCCCCGTCCTCTTCGACTCTGTCGTCGAGCAGTCCATCTCCCTCCTCGACGGCAGCGGGGCAGTCGCAGGAGCATCTGAGCTGCTACCGCGACGCCGGGCGGGTGCAGATCCAGGCGGGTCGTGCGGCCCAGCGGGACGGCACCGGAGTCATGGAGATCTTCGACGTGAAGCTCGTCCGCCGCGGCGACACGGTCACCGAGTATCTGCTCAACATCGGTTCTCTCTCACTGAAGAACCAGGACTGGCAGTCGAGCACCTGGGGTGCGGTCAAGGGATTCCCCGACCGCTTCGAGGTTGGCGGCCTGCCCAAAGACAAGGACTTCGGCGAGGTGACGACCGAGGTCGACGGTGACCGCTGGACGTTCCGCGGCAAGGTCGAAGGCATGACCGGCGACGGCCAGGACACTTCCCGGGTGCAGCCGCGCGATTTCACCGCCACGATCCACTGCGACGGTTACGGAAAGCTGCCCGAGTCCGGCTGGGTCAGCGATTCGGGCTCGGGCCGATAGCCGCGGACTGCGGTACCGGTCGCCGACGCCATAGGCTGGCTCTGTGACGGATACAGAAACGCAGGTGTTGATCGGCGTCGACGAACTGGTCGAAGCCATGCTGTCGAACCGGCCCCCGGTGGTGCTGGACGTGCGCTGGCAGCTCGGCGACGACCAGGGTTTCGCGCAGTACAAGGACGGGCACATCCCGGGCGCGATCTACGTCGACCTGGACACCCAGCTCGCCGCGCCGCCGACGGCCGCCGACGGTCGGCACCCGCTGCCTGAGCTCGCCGATCTGCAGGCCGCGGCCCGCAGCTGGGGCATCGACAACGGTGTCCCGGTGGTGGTCTACGACGACTGCGGCGCGCAATCGGCCGCCCGTGCCTGGTGGCTGCTGCGGTGGGCGGGGCTCGGCGAGGTCCGGATCCTCGACGGGGCCCTGGACGCGTGGCGGCGCGCCGGCATGCGGGTGTCGACCGGTGATGCGACGCCGCGCACCGGGAACGTCGTTCTGACCGGCGGGGCCCTGCCGACGGTGACGATCGACCAGGTCGCCGGCACCGACGCACTCCTGCTCGACGCCCGCGCGGGCGAACGCTATCGCGGACAGACCGAGCCGATCGATCCGCGTCCGGGCCGCATCCCCGGGGCGATCAGCGCTCCGGCCGCCGACAACCTCACCGAGACCGGCACCTTCAAAGACCCGGTCGCGCTGCGGGAACGGTTCACGGAGCTGGGGGTCGGCGAAGAACCGGTGGTCGCCTACTGCGGGTCCGGGATCACCGCCGCGCACCAGATCGCTGCGCTCACGATCGCCGGCTTCGACGACGCCGCCCTGTACCCGGGCTCGTACTCACAGTGGAGCAACGACGCGACGCGTCCGGTCGACGTCGGCTGAACCGCACGTGTCGCTGCTGCGGCCCAGGCTCACCGCCCGGCCCCGCCCTATCGCACCGCGAGAATCGGCGTCACTCCTCAGGCGGCGTCGCCCGGATCGGTCCGTGCCCGTGCGCGCCCGGCGATCGGCATCAGCACAGCCAGTGACAACCAGGTCCACTGACCGGCGGCTGCCCCGAAGGTCAGCGCGACCGGGATGGAGAGGCCGAAGACCACCGGCGGCAGCCAGGCCGTGATCAGCTCGATCACCCGCGCCCGCCCGGTCGCCGGGGCGCGTTCGAGTCCGCGGTGGCGTCCCAGGGCGGCCACCCCGATCTGGGCGAGGGAGGCCAGGGCGATGTTCAGCGCGTACAGAGCCGTGGGCAGCGCAAGATCGGCCGACGCCGAATCGCTGATGCCCTGGGTGGTGAACGGGATCAGCATCACCAGGGCCACCGCCACCAGATTCGCGGTGATCGTGGGACCGTCGAGCCCGGTCATCGATCGCTGGATCGCGACATTGGACCGCCAGAACAGGGCGATCACCGCGAAGCTCAGCGCGAAGCCGAACAGCTGGGACCCGATGCCCGAGTCGAGTAGCCGGTCCAGGCTCCGCCACGCCTCGGCCGGGGGCGCATCCAGGTTGGCGATCAGCAGGGTCGCCGAGAACCCGTAGATCGCGTCGAAGAACGCCACTCCGCGACCGAACTCGTTGCTGTCGAGTCCGAAGAAACCGCCGAGGTTCCGGCGGCCGGTTGCCGGCGGCGCCACCGACTCAGGCGTCGAGGGTGCGCAACAGCGCCCGAGTACGCGCACGCACTTCGGGGTCGCGATCGAACAGGATGGCCACGAACTCGTCGACCCCGGCGTCGGCGACCGTGCGGATCCGCGCGGTCACCTCCTCCTCGCTGCCGATGATCGCGGCGTCGTGCGCATGCTCGTAACCCTCGCGGTCGAGCATGGCCCGGTACGACGGCAACTGGTTGTACATCGCGAACTGCTCGGCCGCCGCTTCCGTGGCACCGGCGACGTCGTCGGTGACACTGACCGGCAGCATGGCCACCGTGCGCACCGCGCTCGCCTCGCGCCCGGCCGCCACGGCCGCGGCCCGCAGCGTCGGGACGATGTGGTCGCGCAGCGTCGTCGGACCGGTCATCCAGGTGACGGTGCCGGCGGTGCGACGCCCGGCCACGCCGAGCATCTTGGGGCCGAGTGCGGCCAGGTACACCGGCGGGGCCGGGACGTCGGCGATCGAGAGTGCGCCGCGGGTGGTCAGGAAGTCGCCGGCGGAGGAGACCTTCTCGCCGTTCAGCAGCGGCAGCAGGCCGTCGAGGAACTCGTTGGTGCGCTTGACCGGCCGCTCGTAGGAGACGCCCCACATCCCCTCGGTGACCACCTTGTGGCTCAGCCCGAGGCCCAGGTTGAGCCGGCCGCCGATGATCGAGTTGGTGGTCAGCGCGCGCTGCGCCGTCAGCATCGGATGCTGATTCTGCATCGGCAGCACCGCGGTCCCGAACTCGATCCCGCCGATCTCGTGGCCGGCGACGGCGATCGCCGTGAGCAGGTCGGGCTCGTTGGGCATCTGGGTCGACCACACGCGCCGGAATCCCTCGTTGTGCAAAGCACTGAGGTTCTCGATCGCGCGATCGATCGAGACCGACCGCGCATTGATCGTCCAGACGACACTGACCTGCATGGGACACCTCCGTAGAAGAACTGCCTTCCGATCTGCAGAGCACCCTACGCTGTCAGCCGCCCGGGCGGGCTCAGTGTGCGACGGCCTCGGCGATGGGGACGTCGCCGTCGGTGAAGGGGATGTCCCTGCCGACGGTGGACGGATCGGCCAGGACCGCGGCGACCACCTGGGCCACATTGGCCCGCGAGGTCTTTCCGGCGCCGTCGGCTCCGCGCTCGGCCTGCGGATCGATGCGCCCGGTCACCTCGTCGAGGGTCAGCAGGCCGGGCATCACGATGGTCCAGTCCAGGCCGGTGGACCGCAGGAAGGTGTCGGCGATGGCCTTGGACTCGGCGTACGGGTAGAACGGGTCGTCCTCGGGGACACCGTGATCGGGTCCGGCGCCCAGGTAGGAGACCATCACATAGCGCTTCACTCCGGCCACCTGCGCGGCCTGCATGGAGCGGATCGCGGCATCGCGATCGACGGCGTAGGTGCGCGGCGGGTTTCCGCCGCCGGCACCGGCGCTGAAGACGACGGCGTCGGCGCCCTGCAGCACCGCCGCCAGCTCGTCGGCCGAGGCCGTCTCGATGTCGAGGAGAAGCGGATTGGCTCCGGTGGCGGCCACGTCGATGGCCTGATCCGCGCTGCGGATGATCGAGGTGACGGTGGCGCCACGGGCGGTCAGAATCGGGGCCAGGAGGAGGGCCACTTTGCCGTGCCCGCCGATGATCACGATGTTGTCCATGGATTCGACGGTACAGATTCAGGCGGCGTCCGCACCGGCGAGCCACCGACGAACCTCGTCGAGGAACGCGTCGATCGAGGCACGGTCGACATTCGGGAACCGGCCGGCCAAGCGGTTCAGATACAGCTCGGAGAACGGGTCGGAGATCAGGTCGCTGATGTAGTCGCGGCGGATCACCAGGAACTGATAGGTCTCGTCGAGGTAGTCCTCGATCCAGTCGGTGATCACCCGGTCGGCGCGCGCATCGTCGGTCCAGGCGCGCGGGATCGGTTCGTCGGCGGCGCCGTCACGGTCGAGCCGCACGTAGTCGTCGTCGAAATCCAGGACCAGGCCATCGTCGGACAGCGTGACGACACTGTCCTCACCGGTCATGCGTGTCACCGCACCGAAGGCGGTCAGGCGGCGGGCGACATCGTGGGATTGCGGGCTCATCACCGTCCAACCTACGCGGATGCGGGCCGGCCCGGGGTGTGGCGACGGCGCGCCGGCCCCGTTGCCGCGTACCCCCGGGGGGTATAGCCTAGGATCAGGTGCCCGGTGGGGGTATCGGAAATCCGAGGAGACTGCGATGGCTGTGAACGAATACCTGGTGACCGGCATGACCTGTGGGCACTGCGAGATGTCGGTACGCGAAGAGGTCGGCGAGATCGACGGGGTCACCGACGTCCAGGCCAGCCACGAGACCGGCAAACTGGTGGTCACCGCCGCCGGAGACATCGACGATGCGCGCGTTCTGGCCGCCGTGCAGGAGGCCGGCTACGCGGCCGAGCGGGCCTGATGAAGGCGGGCACCCGGCTCTCCCTCTACGCCCTGGGGCTGATCGTCGCCTTCGTGGCGGCGTTCGGCATCGCCCGGGCCGTCGTTCCCGAGTCGATGGTCGCCGACTGGGAATCCGGGCGCGACGCCGCCGGGCACGACGGCGGCCATGGCGCCGGGCACGACGGTGCCGGTCAGGATGTGACGGGGCTGTCGTTGGGCGCGGGCGGCTACCTGCTCTCGCCGATCGAGGCCCCGGCCGTCACCGGCCAGGACGGCCGGCTGTCGTTCCAGATCCGCACCGAGGCGGGCGAGCCCGTCACCGAGTTCGCCACCGTCCATCAGCAGGATCTGCACCTGATCGTCGTCCGCAGCGACGGCGCGTCGTTCCGGCACGCACATCCGCAGCTGGACACCGCGACCGGCACCTGGTCGTTGCCGTGGCGCTGGGATGCCGGCGGCACCTACCGTCTTTACGCCGACTTCACTCCGACCGGACCCGATGCACCCGCACTGACGCTGTCGCGGCTGGTCGAGGTGCGCGGCGACTTCGACCCGGTACCGACTGCACCGTCCCGGACAGTGCAGGCCGGCGCCTACACCGTGACGCTGGACGGAGATCTGGCCGCCGCGCAGACCCGCGGGCTGACCATGACCGTCACACGCGACGGTGCACCGGTCACCGGTCTGGAGCCCTACCTGGGAGCCTTCGGGCACCTGGTGGTGCTGCGCGCCGGCGACCTGGCCTACCTGCACGTGCACAGCGATGAGGCCGAGCCCGCCGCCGACGCCCGCTCCGGCCCGGAGCTGATCTTCGACGTCGAGGCCCCGACCGCCGGCCGCTACCTGCTCTACCTGGACTTCCAGGTCGATGGGCAGGTGCACACCGCCGCCTTTGTGCTCGACGCCGACACCGACTAAGAACCAGGAACAACGATGAGTACCGCAACACCGCTCAGCGACGGCTCCGACGTCGAACTGGAGATCAGCGGCATGACCTGTGCGTCGTGCGCCAACCGGATCGAACGGAAGCTGAACAAGCTCGACGGCGTCTCGGCGACGGTGAACTACGCGACCGAGAAGGCCCGCGTCTTCGCCCCGGCCGGATACGATCCGGCCGCCCTGGTCGCCGAGGTGGAGAAGGCCGGCTACAGCGCGACGCTGCCCGCGCCGGAGCAGCCCGCCGGCACCGCAGACGACGAGCATGTCGAGACCGCCGCCGACCGCGAACTGCAGTCGCTGCGGCAGCGATTGATCGGCACCACCCTGCTGACCGTCCCGGTGATCGCGATGGCGATGGTTCCGGCCTGGCAGTTCACCTACTGGCAGTGGGCGTCACTGGCGCTGGCCGCACCGGTGGTGGTGTGGGGCGCCTGGCCCTTCCACAAGGCGTCCTGGGCCAATCTGAAGCACGGCACCGCCACCATGGACACCCTCATCTCGATGGGCACGCTGGCCGCCTTCGCCTGGTCGCTGTACGCCCTGTTCTGGGGTACCGCCGGCACCCCGGGCCTCAAGCATCCGTTCGAGTTCACCGTCAGCCCTTCTGACGGCGCTTCGCACATCTACCTCGAGGCCGCCGCGGGTGTCACCATGTTCATCCTGGCCGGCCGCTACTTCGAGAAGAAGTCCAAGCGGCAGGCCGGTGCGGCCCTGCGTGCCCTGCTGGAAATGGGTGCCAAGGAGGTCGCCGTGCTGCGCGACGGCACCGAAGTGAAGGTGCCGATCGACCAGCTGGCCGTCGGCGACGAGTTCGTGGTCCGGCCCGGCGAGAAGATCGCCACCGACGGGGTGGTGACCGCCGGCAGCTCGGCCGTCGACACCTCCATGCTCACCGGTGAATCGGTGCCGGTCGAGGTGGTCGAGGGGGACGAGGTGACCGGCGCCACCGTGAACGCCGGTGGGCGCCTGGTGGTGCGTGCGACCCGCGTCGGCTCCGACACGCAGCTGGCGCAGATGGCCAAGCTCGTTGAGGACGCGCAGACCGGTAAGGCCGATGTGCAGCGGCTGGCCGACCGCATCTCCGGGATCTTTGTCCCGATCGTGATCGCGATCGCCGCGATCACCCTGGGGGCCTGGCTCGGCGGTGGCTTCCCGACGGTGGCTGCCTTCACCGCCGCGGTGGCCGTGCTGGTGATCGCCTGCCCGTGTGCGCTCGGTCTGGCCACCCCGACCGCGCTGCTGGTGGGTACCGGCCGCGGCGCGCAGATGGGCGTGCTGATCAAGGGGCCCGAGGTCCTCGAATCGACCCGCAAGGTCGACACCATCGTGCTGGACAAGACCGGCACCGTCACCACCGGCAAGATGACCCTGGTCGACGTCGTCGTCGAACCCGGGGTGTCGCGGGAGGAACTGCTGCGGCTGGCCGGCGCCCTGGAGAACGCCTCGGAGCATCCGATCGCCCAGGCCATCGCCAAGGGCGCCACCGAACAGGTGGGGGATCTGCCCGAGCCGGAAGACTTCGCCAACGTCGAGGGCAAGGGAGTGCAGGGCATGGTCGACGGCCATGCGGTGGTGGTCGGCCGGGAGCTGTTGCTGGCGGACTGGTCGCAGTACCTGTCCGAGGAGGTCGCCGCGGCCAAGGCCGAAGCCGAAGCCGAGGGCAAGACCGTGGTCGCCGTCGGCTGGGACGGGCAGGCCCGCGGCATCGTCGTGGTCGCCGACACCGTCAAACCGACCAGTGCCGAGGCGATCGCGCAGCTGAAGAAGATCGGCCTGTCGCCGGTGCTGCTGACCGGTGACAATGCTGCGGCCGCGCGGCATATCGCCGACGAGGTCGGGATCGACGAGGTGATCGCCGAGGTGCTGCCCACCGAGAAGGTGGACGTGGTGGTCGGTATGCAGGCGCAGGGCAAGATCGTGGCGATGGTCGGCGACGGCGTCAACGACGCACCCGCCCTGGCCACCGCCGATCTGGGTCTGGCGATGGGCACGGGCACCGATGTGGCGATCGAGGCCGCCGACCTGACTCTGGTGCGCGGCGACCTGCGCAGCGCGGTCGACGCGATCCGGCTGTCCCGCAAGACGCTGGGCACCATCAAGTCGAACCTGTTCTGGGCGTTCGCCTACAACGTCGCCGCCATCCCGATCGCGGCGCTGGGCATGCTCAACCCGATGCTCGCCGGTGCGGCGATGGCCTTCTCCAGCGTCTTCGTGGTGGGTAACAGCCTGCGGCTGCGGGGCTTCCGCAGCGTCGCCCGGGACGCGGTGCAGTGAGATGGCGGGTTCTGAGATGACCAGTGGTGAACTGTCGGTAGATCCGGTGACCGGGTGCGAGGACGACGCGTGCCGGTGCCACGTGGCGCCCGGTTACGACGAGCACAAGGACCAGTACCTCAAGCGGATGAAGCGCATCGAGGGCCAAGCCCGCGGTATCGCCAAGATGATCGACGAGGACAAGTACTGCATCGATGTCCTCACGCAGATCAGCGCGCTGACCCGGGCCATCCAGGGGGTGGCCACCGGCCTGGTGGAGGACCACCTCAAACACTGCGTACTCGATGCGGCCAAGGCCGGCGACGATGAGGCCGCCGCGGCCAAGATCGCCGAGGTCTCGGCCGCCATCAACCGCCTGGTGCGTTCCTGACCTGCGCGGCGGGGTCGTCGTTCCCGGCGTGTCGACCGGTGCCCGGGCGCGGGCGCTCAGATGTCCGGTGACGCCCAGGGAAAGTCGTAGTGACCAGGTTCAGTGACCGGTGCGGCGATCATGCCCACGATGGCATCGATCAGGAAGACGCCGAGCTCGTTCCAGGTGCCTTCCTGGCGGCCCTCGGCGATCTGGCCCTCGTACTGGGCGCAGACGCCCAGGACGGTGCTGGCCAGGATCTGGGAGCGGGCCCGCAGGATCGGCTGCGGGATATCGTGCAGCAGCGCTGTGAGTGAGGCGGCCAGTTCTCCGCTGCCGGGATGATCGACGGCGGTCTGTTCGATCAGTTCGCGGGTCGACGACAGCGCGCGGACCTGAAAAAGGAAACGTGCACGCCAGGTCGGGGCGGGTCTGCTCTGCAGCACCTGGATGTTCGGGAGCACCCAGTGCGCGATCACGGTGCGCAGATCGGTGGTCTGATCGAGTCTGGGCGACAGCTCTGCGCGGATCGCGTCGACCTCGTCGATGTGCCGGCGCAGCAGTGCCACGATCAGCTGGTCGCGGGAGCCGAAGTGATAGGTGACCGCCGAATGGTTCGCCGCTCCGGCGTGTTCGGTGATCGAGCGATTCGACACCGCCTCCACACCCTGTTCGGCGAAGAGCTCTTCGGCCGCATCCATCAGTGCCCGGCGAGCCTTCTCGCTCCGCGTTCCCATGTGGAACTCCTCTCATCGACGTCGCCGCATAGGCGATTTTAAGACACGTGGCGTAAATTGGCCGAGTCAGCAACGCATCGAGGAGTAGCCAAGCATGATCGAAGCCGAAGAGACGGTCGAGGGCGTCGTCACCGACCCCGCCGAACTCGACCCCGCCGAGCTCGATGCGGAAGCGGCTGCGGCAGCCAAACGGGCCAAGGCCGAGAAGATCGCCCGCATCGCGGCGATCTTCATCATGCCGCTGATCATGGTCGGGATGATGATCACCGGGTACATGGCGGCGATGACCTCGCCCGAGCCCAACAACATTCCGATCGCGGTGACCGGCGCCGATGCGGCCGGCTTCGCGGCCGTGCTGGAAGCCGACGAACCCGACGCCTTCGACGTCCGCACGGGCGAGACGAGCCGGCGTGCCACCGAGCAGGTGCTGGACCGCGATATCGCCGCGGCGATCAGCGTCGACGGCGACTCCGCGGTGCTCTACACGGCGACGGCCGCGGGAAGCTCCCAGGCGTCGGTGATCACCAGACTCGTGACGCCCATCGTGGCCGAGCAGGGGCTGACGTTGCAGACCGAGGATCTGATGCCGCTGCCCGACAGCGATATGGCCGGGATGGGGGCGATGTTCCTGGCCACGGCGCTGGCGATGGCCGGCTATCTGCCGTTCAGCTTCCTGGTGAGCAACTCGCCGGAACTGCTGCGGTTCCGGCGGATCGTTCCGCTGCTGGCCGGCTGGGCCGCGCTGATCGGCGGGCTGGTGTGGCTGGTTGCCGGCCCGATCCTGGGTGTGCTGGCCCCGGGCCACGGTGCCGCCGTCTTCGGTATCGCCTGGCTGGGAGTGTTCGCGATCGGCTCGGTGCAGCTGCTGCTCACCCGATTGTTCGGAACCATGGCGGTGGTGGTCGGGCTGCTATTCATCATGGTGCTCGGGGTACCGGCGTCGAGTCTGGGCATCTCGATGTACACCCTGCCCACGGTCTATCGGTACTTCCACGAATTCCTGCCGGTGCCGGCGATCGGTGAATCGATGCGCGCGGTGCTCTACTTCGACGGCAACGGCGTGTGGCCGCACATCATGGTCCTGGCGATCGGTGCCGCGATCGGTCTGGCGCTGACCCTGGTGGTCGACGCGATCAAGCGGCGGCGCCACATCGAGCCCAAGGAGATCGTGATCAACATGCCGTCGCTGCTCGGCGGCCGGCGTCCCGAGAATCCGGTCTGGCGCTACATCGGGCTCGTGGTGTTCCCGCTGCTGATGGTCGCGATGATGTTCTCGGCGATGCTCGGTGCGATGGGCACACCCTCGCCCAAGGACATGCCGGTGGCAGTGGTCGGCCAGGAGGCCGAGCAGACCGTGCAGCAACTCGGCGCGCAGATGGGCGACTCCTTCGATCTGCGGGTGACCGACAGCGTCGAGAAGGCCCGGGAGCTGGTGAGCAGCCGCGAGGTGGCCGCCGCCTTCCTGCTGCCGTCGGGGCAGGAGTCCTCGGCGACCCTGGTGACCAATCAGGCCGGCGGTTCGACGGCGCAGCTGGTGGTTTCGCAGGTCTTCTCGCAGGTCGCCGACGGTATGGGGGTGCCGCTGGCGGTCGACGATGTGGCACCGCTCCCCAAGCGTGACAGCAACGGCATCGCCAGCATGTACATCGCAATGGGCTGGATCCTGGCCGGATTCATGGTGGTCATCGTCGGCGCCAGTTCTGCGCCTATCACCCGTCGGCTGCGGCTGCTGCTACCGCTCACGGCGATCTATTCGGTGTTCATGTCGCTGGTGATCTGGGTGATCGCGGCCCCGATCACCGGTGCGGTGCACGGGCACTTCTGGCCGATGTTCGGGGTCGGCATCGTGATGATCTTCTGTATCGCCATGTTCGCCGCGTTCTTCGAGCGGCTACTCGGCATGTTCGCGATCATTCCCATCGTCGGCATCCTGATGTTCCTGGGCATGCCGGCGTCCAACGGTGCGATCTCGATCTACATGGTGCCCGAGGCGTTCCGTGCCCTCTACGGGGTGCTGCCGATGTCCGCGGCGGTCGAGGCCGCCCGGTCGACGCTGTACTTCGGCGGCGACACCGTCGGGGCCAACCTGCTGACCATCGCCCTCTGGGGCCTGGTGTCGCTGGTGCTGGTGATCGTGATCGACCGGATCAGACCGCCGAAGACGATCATCGAAGAGGTGGTGATCCTGGACCCGATCGTCTCGCGCGAGCCGCTCGCCGGGCGCCGGACCAGCGCCGCGCCCCGAGCGTGAGCGCCGCTTAGCCGCGCCCCTGCGCCAGTGCGGCGACGGCCGGAGCGAACATCGTCGACTTGATCGCCGCCAGGGTGTTCCGGTCTTTTCCGGCGATCGGAGTCAGTTGGGCGACGGCGTCGTCGACCAGTTGGTCCACCGGCCCGGCTCCGTCGACCACACCGCCGGACAGCGCCTGCTCGGCGGTGTAGCGATGGCCGGTGGTCATCGCGGTGACCGCCGTCTGCGGCGTCAGCTTCGCCTGGATCAGCGCGGCCATCCCCGGCGTGAACGGGATGTTGATGTCGACCTCGGGGAAGCAGAAGTAACCGCGATCGGTGCGCATCAGCCGGTAGTCGTGCGCGATGGCGAACATGGCTCCGGCGCCGAAGGCGTGCCCGTTGATCGCGGCGACCGTCGGCAGCGGGAAGGTCAGGATGCGGGCGAACAGGGCCTGAACCCGTGCGACGTACCAGTCGGCACGATCGCCGTGGGACATGAGCCAGTCCAGATCCAGGCCGTTGGAGTAGAACTTGCCGTCGCCGACGGTGATCAGTCCGCGAGCCTGTTCCTCGACTTGATCCAGGTGTGCGTCGACGGCCTCGAGCCAGTCGGGGGAGAAGCGGTTCTCGTCGTCGCCGAGGGTCAGCACGGCCAGGCCGTCGCGGTAGTCCAGTGCGGTAGTCATCAGGAGTCCTTTCCAGGGGTGGTCGCCGGGTGTGGCTGCGGTGAACCAGGTTGCGGGGAAACAGGTGGGAGCGGGACAGACAGCACGGCGCCGACGGCGGCGGCCAGGCGATGGCGGGCCGGTGGGTCGGGGGAGCGGTCGCCGCGCAGCAGCAGCGCCGTCGGAAGTTCGACGATGCAGTCGCGGATCACCGCGACGGCGGTCCGGTCCCCGCGGCCCCACAGCTGCTGAGCCAGATCGACGAACAGCCGCGTCAGCTCCGCATCGAGGGCACGCAGGCGATCGGCCAGCTCGGCGGGAAGTTCATCGGCGCCGAGGAGATCGTCGCGGGCCACGCTGAGCAGGAACCGGCCGCGCACCGGTTCGGCGAGCAGGAAAGCGGCGGGAGCATCGGCGGCGGCGATCACCGCCGCCACGGCCGCCGAATCGGGAGCCGCGGGCCCGGCGTTGAGCCGAGCGGCGTCGACCGCCTCGCGCTGGGCCGCCAAGAACTGTTGCGCGGCGCGGAGCCAGGCCCGGCCGACCAGGCCGGCCCGGGAACCGAAGGCGTGGTAGATCGCGCCGTTGGACATCGATGTGGACTCCGACAGTGCGCGCACGGTCACTGCCGCGGCCCCGGAGGTCACCGCCAGTTCCTCGGCGGCATCGAGGATCGCCTCAAGGTCGTGTGTGCGGGGCCTGGCCATACCGCAGACAGTAACAGAGCGACTGCTCTGAAACTCGTTCAGCTTGTGTCGGGAGGGAGTGTGAGCTTGCGTGGCGAGGCGCCGCCTACTGGTCGTCGACGGCCGCCAGGTGGTCGGGTGAGACCGGGCCGCGGGACAGGACCGTGGCCCCGCCGGCCTTCCACGTGCGTACTGCATTGCGCAGCGTCAGGTCCTCCCAGACGACGACCGCGGCGACGGTGCCCGGATCCATCGCGCCCCCGATCGCGGCCAGGTCGCCCTCGCCGATCAGGCGGTTCGCCGAGGCGACGAACTTCTCCATCCCGACCGATTCAGCGGTGACCCAGGAGACCTCGCCGTCGGCGGACTTGGCGATGAACTCGATGTCCAGGAGCTTGATGCGGTCTTCGATGTCGAGTACCCGCAGCTGTTCGAACCCGCTTTCGGGAACGGTGTCACCGGAGAAGCCGATGACGATGTGATTGACCGGGCCCAGGTCGGCAGAGAAGATCATGCGCCCAGCGTATCGATCAGCGTGCGGCCGCGTTCGCCTGATCGAGCAGCTGCTGGACCGCTTGAGCGAGGCGCCGACGCTGTTGCGCTGCGGACCGGCGGCTCAGGCGTCGGCCAGCTCGGCGGTCAGGACCGGATCCTCGAAGAAGTGCTCGAAGCTGCGCCCACCCAGGGGATCGCTTGAGGTTGATATCCGGGCCGAGGACCACCGCGTCCCCGGCGGCCTTGGCTTCGTCGGCGGCCGGAGATCTGCGGTTCACCGTCACCCTCCTGCTTCCGCAGGCCGTGCGGCCCGTCGGTCAGCATGATCGACCGCCCTAGGGTTTGGTCGTCCAGAAGTCCTTGCCGCTGGCCAACCGGGTCTGTTGCTCGACGGTCAGCGCAGGGGGCAGACAGGACGCGGTCGGCGGCGGGTCGGGGGTCACTTTTCGACAGTAACGACGGGACGCCGGGGACGGAGGCGGTCGGACAACCTCGCAGCGGGTCCGCAGCTAGGGCTGCTGCCGGCCAGCGGCGTCGGCGGCGAGCCATGCATCGTAGAAGTCCGGCATCTGCGAGGCCTTCGAGGAAAAGCGCGGCGCGCGCTTTTCCTGGAATGCCGCCACGCCCTCCCCGCCGTCGCCGATGCTCTGCCAGAAGATCGACAGCGAGTCCACGCGGTGCGCGTCCGCGGGATGCGGGTAGGCACTGTTGCGGCGCAGCATCTGCTTGGTCAGCGCGACGGCCACGGCCGACCTGTCCTTGGACCAGGCGTCGGCGATGGCGGTGGCGCGCGCAAGGAGGTCGTCCGGTTCCACGACCTCGTCGACGACGCCGGCGGCCAGGGCGGCGTCGGCGTCGAGGATATCGGCGCGCAGAACCAGATCGAGCGCGGCCGACATGCCGACGATCCTCGGCAGGAACCAGGTGGATGCGGCCTCCGGGGTGATCCCGAGCCGGCCGAAGACCAGTCCGAAGCGTCCCGTGGTCGAGAAAAGCCGGCGATCCATCGCCAGCGGCATCGTCGCACCGATCCCCACGGCCGGCCCGTTGATCGCGGCAATGACCGGCTTGCGGCAGTCGTGGATGGCGGGATTGACGCGTCCGCCGAGATCGGGCACCCGCGCGAGCGCCGGATCGTCCAGGTCGGCCATATCGGCCAGCTGGGGTTTCAGCGTGTCGTCGAGGCCGAAGACGTTGCCGTCGGAGCTCAGATCCATGCCGGCGCAGAACGCCCGGCCGGATCCGGTCACGATCGCCGCGCGGACATCATCGTCGTCGTTGACCTCGCGGAACACGCGCTCGAGTTCTTCGGCCATGGTGACGGTTAAGGCGTTCAGCGCCTCGGGCCGCTCCAGCCGGACGGTCAGAATCCCGTCGTCGTTACGCAGAGCCAGGTCTGGTACATCGCGGATCTCCTTGGGTTCGACGGTCTGAGTATGCAACACCGCCGGCAATGACGGGGTAGCGCAGGCGGACCCGGTCGGTGGTGGCAGCTCGCAGCAGCGGCGTGTGCTGCTCGTAGCGGATCGGGGCTGGCCCACCCGGGGACATCGAAGCGCTCCGGTGGGGCGCGAGAATACTGCGTCGTCAGGTGTGGAAAGACATGGCCCAGTGCGCGGAGATCGTCGTGCTGTCGGTCCAGTCCATCGCCACCGTCCGGTGTCTCGCGCTCCCGGCGGCTGGATCCGCCCTATGCTCAGAACACAGGATGTTCACCGAGCCAACGAGGAGAAGACGTGGTCACTTTCCGCGAAGCGATCGATGCCCGGGACCTGGACGCCGTGGAAGCGATGCTGGCCGACGACGTCGTCTTCCACAGTCCGGTGGCCTTCAAGCCGTATCCGGGCAAAGCCATCACCCTGGCCATCCTGCGCGCGGTGGTCGAGGTCTTCGAGGACTTCCACTATGTGCGGGAGATCCACGACGGGGGCGGCAGCGATCACGCCTACGTGTTCCAGGCGAAGGTCGACGGTCTGGAACTGACCGGGTGTGATTTCCTGGGCTACAACCAGGCCGGCCAGATCGACGACTTCATGGTGATGGTGCGGCCGCTGAAGGCCGCCCAGGCGCTGGCGGCGCGCATGGGCGAACGCTACCCGGACATCCAGGCCGCCGCGATCGCCTGGGCGCAGGCGCACGGCGCCTCGTAGCCCGACCAGCCGGGTGCGTTGGCCTAGCCGGGCAGCAGTGCGTCAATAATCGGCGTGCGCGCGTATGGATCTCGTTAAGGGGTCTGGTGCGATCGCTTCCCACGGAGCACCGTAGTTCCTGCGGGTGTACGACGGCACACCGCAGAAGCGGGAGGCGGAAGCGATGGGAGATGCGCTACTGATCGCGATCACGCTGATGGCGATGGGGTTGTGTCTGCTGGCGGTACGGGGTCTGGACCGGAGGGGCCAGCGGTGACCGTCGCGGGGTGGGTGACGGTGCTGCTGCTGGTGATCGCGGCTGCGTCGGCGGGTTACCTGCTGGCCGCGCTGCTGTCGCCGGACAGGTTCTGACGATGTCGGCTACGGCTGCGGGAGTCCTGCAGGTGGGTGTGCTGGTCTTGATACTGGCAGCGGTCTACGTACCGCTGGGTGACTATCTGGCCCGCGTCTACCGCAGTGAACGCCACCTGGGTGTCGAGCGGCTGATCTATCGCCTCGGGCGGATCGACCCCGAGTCCGGTCAGACCTGGCGCGCCTACGCCGTCAGTGTCCTGGGCTTCGTGCTCGCGGGCATCCTGGTGCTCTACGCGCTGCTGAGGCTGCAAGGGGTGTTGCCCTGGGCGGACGGCAAAGCCGGGATGTCGCCGACGATGGCCTTCAACACCGCCGTCTCGTTCGTCACCAATACCGATTGGCAGTCGTATTCGCCGGAAGAACAGATCAGCAATTTTGCCCAGATGTTCGGGCTTACGGTCCAGAACTTCCTGTCTGCGGCCGTGGGCATGGCCGTTGCTGTAGCACTGATCCGCGGCTTGATCGCCGATCGGCAAACCGGATCACTCGGCAATTTCTGGGTGGATCTGGTGCGCGGTACGGTGCGGATCCTGCTGCCGCTGGCAGTGGTGTTCGCCTTTGTCTTTGTGCTCGAGGGCGCGGTTCAGTCCTGGCAGACCGTCGCCGGCTACACGCTGCTCGACGGCCACAGTGAACGCAGTCCATTGGGGCCGTTCGCGAGCCAAGAGGCGATCAAACTGCTGGGCACCAACGGCGGGGGGACCTTCGCCGCGAACTCGGCTCACCCGTTCTCTAATCCGACCCCGCTGACCAATCTCCTGTCCGTCCTGGCGATCCTGTTGATTCCGGTCTCGATGACCCGGGCCTACGGCACGATGGTCGGCGACCGGCGGCAGGGCAGGACGTT
Organism: Gordonia hirsuta DSM 44140 = NBRC 16056; assembly: GCF_000333015.1. Lineage (GTDB taxonomy): Bacteria > Actinomycetota > Actinomycetes > Mycobacteriales > Mycobacteriaceae > Gordonia > Gordonia hirsuta. Next base: position 17,163 of record NZ_BANT01000046.1, read on the forward strand.
GCTGGGCGTCATGGCAGTGATCTGGGTCGCGATGCTGACGCTGGTCTGGTACCTGCCGTCGCGGCCGACGGGCCTGGCAGCCGCGGCGGCCGGTGCCGATCTGGAAGGCACCGAACTGCGCTTCGGCATCCCGGGAACCGCACTGTTCGCCGTCAGCACCACCGGTACGTCGACCGGTGCGGTCAATGCCGCACACGACAGTCTGGCTGCGGGGGCCGGCGGTGCGGTGCTGTGGAACATGCTGCTGGGCGAGGTGGCCCCCGGCGGTGCCGGTTCGGGACTATACGGAATCCTGGTGCTGGCACTGATCACCGTGTTCATCGGCGGGCTTCTGGTCGGCCGCACCCCCGAGTTCCTCGGGAAGAAGGTCGGTCGCCGCGAGATCACCGTCGCGGTCCTCTACGTCCTGGTGATGCCGACACTGGTGCTGTCCGGCACGTCGATCGCGTTGGCGTCCGGAGCGGCGACCGCCGCGATGACGGATCCGGGTGTGCCCGGCAGCGGAGAATCGATGCACGGCTTCACCCAGGTGCTGTACGCCTATGCTTCGACCGCCAACAATAACGGCAGCGGTTTCGGCGGGCTGAACGTCACCTCGGATTGGTTCCAGATCTCCCTGGGTTTGACGATGTTCTTCGGACGATTGCTGCCGATTGTGCTGGTGTTGGCGCTGGCCGGGTTGCTGGCGGCACAGCAACGGCGCGACGACGACGCAGTCGCGGCCGATCCCGGGCCGGCAGCCGGTGGCGCAGCGGCGACGGCGGCAGACGGCGGCATGGTCCAGGCCGGGACAGTCGTTGCGGGGGCAGATCTCGACAGCGGTGCAGTGCCCACCCACGGCGTGCTGTTCGGCACACTGCTTACCGGCACGACACTGCTCGTGGCCGGCCTCACTTTCTTCCCAGCGCTTGTACTGGGACCGATCGCGGAGGCTCTGCTGTGACCGACGAGCCCAGCAAGGACCTGGCCCGCCGGGGAGGCTTCGACGCTAGGACGCTGATCTCGGCGCTCCCGCAGGCGGTGGCAAAGCTGGATCCGCGCGCACAAGCGGGAAATCCGGTGATGTTCGTGGTCTACCTGGGGGCCGTTTTGGCCACGGCCCTGGCGATCTGGCAGTCGTCGGTGTTCGCCTGGCTCGTGGTCGCTTGGCTCTGGTTCACGGTCCTGTTCGCCGGGTTGGCCGAGGCGGTGGCCGAGGGACGCGGTCGGGCGCAGGCCGACAGCCTGCGCAAGGTCAAGCGGGACACCGTTGCACGGCGGATTGCTGAGGACGGCACGATCACCGAGGTGCCGGGTGCGCAGTTGCAATTGGACGACCGGATCGTGGTGGAGGCCGGCGAGGTGATCGCCGGCGACGGCGACGTGGTGGAAGGCATCGCGACCGTCGACGAGTCGGCGGTCACCGGTGAATCAGCGCCGGTGGTCCGCGAGTCGGGCGGCGACCGCAGCGCCGTGACCGGCGGGACCGTGGTGCTCTCGGACCGCATCGTCGTGCAGATAACGACCGAGCCGGGGCAGACCTTCGTCGACCGGATGATCGTACTGGTCGAAGGTTCGGCGCGGAAGAAGACCCCCAACGAGATCGCCCTGCAGATCCTGCTGACCGCCCTGACGCTGATGTTTCTGCTGGCGGTGGTCGCCACCGGCGTCATGATGCAGTACACCGGTGCGGTGGCTGATCCGATCAGACTGATCGCCCTGCTGGTCTGCCTGATCCCGACCACCATCGGGGCGCTGCTGTCGGCGATCGGGATCGCCGGTATGGATCGGCTGGTGCAACGCAATGTGCTGGCGATGAGCGGTCGGGCGGTCGAAGCCGCCGGTGATATCGACACCCTTCTGATGGATAAGACCGGCACCATCACCTACGGGCACCGGCGGGCAACCGCGCTGCACCCGGCACCCGGGGTGAGTGCGGCCGAACTGGCAGACATCGCCTACCGGTGCAGTCTGGCAGATGACACTCCGGAAGGCCGCAGCATCGGGGAGTTGTGTGTGCAGCGCTACGAGGTGATCGGACTGTCCGATGATGAACTGGCCTTGGTGCGTTCGGGAACCGATGAGCGGTACCGGGTGGTGCCGTTCACCGCGACCACCCGGATGAGCGGTATGGATCTGGCCGGTGAGTGTGCCCAACAGCTACGCAAGGGGGCTGCCGACGCTCTGACACGCTGGGTGGCCGCCAGCGGGGGAATGATCGATGCCGCGGTCGCGGCGAAGGTGAAGTCGGTGTCGTCGGCGGGCGGCACCCCGCTGGTGGTGGGCACGGCCACCGAGGACCGACCGGCCCAGGTGCTCGGGGTGATCGAGCTGTCCGATGTGGTCAAGCCGGGGATGGCCGAGCGCTTTGCCCAGTTGCGGACGATGGGGATCCGCACGGTGATGATCACCGGCGACAATCCGCTCACCGCTCGCGCGATCGCCGAAACGGCCGGGGTCGACGACTTCGTCGCCCAGGCCACCCCGGAGGACAAACTGGCACTGATCCGGGCCGAGCAGGCGCGCGGCCGACTGGTCGCGATGACCGGCGACGGCACCAATGACGCGCCGGCCCTGGCGCAGGCCGATGTCGGAGTCGCGATGAACAGCGGAACGTCGGCGGCCAAAGAGGCCGGGAACATGGTCGATCTCGATTCGGATCCGACCAAACTGATCGAGGTGGTGGCGATCGGCAAACAGTTGCTGATCACCCGCGGTGCACTGGCCACCTTCTCCCTGGCCAACGACCTGGCGAAGTATTTCGCGATTCTCCCGGCGATGTTCGCGGCGATCTATCCCCAGCTCGACGCGCTCAACATCATGCGGCTGCATTCGGCTCAGTCGGCGATCGTCTCGGCGGTGATCGCCAATGCGCTGATCATCGTGGCGTTGATCCCGTTGTCCCTGCGCGGCGTCAAGTACCGTTCAGGATCGGCCACCCGACTGCTGGGCCGCAACCTGCTGGTCTTCGGGATCGGCGGAATGATCACCCCGTTCGTGGGGATCGCGCTGATCGACCTGGTCGTTCGATTGATCCCGGGGATGGGGTGAGGGAAGATGATCGCACTGTTGCGCGGTTTCGGCCGCCAGTTCGTGGCGGGGCTGCTGGTGCTGGCCGCGGCCACCGTGGTCCTCGGCGTCGCCTATCCGGCGGCCGTCTGGGCGCTGTCGCGGATCACCGCCACCACCGCGGACGGCGGGATCGTCGACGACGCCCACGGTTGCCCGGCCGGGTCGTTGCGGGTCGGCGTAGACCTGACCCCGCCGACCGGGCAGCCGGACGGGTATCTGCACAGTCGACTGGCGGGCGGTCCGTCCGATCCGCTCACCCCCGGCGACCCGAGCGCTTCCGGTGGCAGCAATCTGGGGCCTAACAGTGCCGCGCTGGTGCAGGTGGTGCAGGCGCGGCGGTCGGCCATCGCCGGCCGCGAAGGCGTCGACCCGGCTGCGGTGCCGGCCGATGCGGTGACGGGGTCGGGTTCGGGGCTGGATCCGGCGATCTCGCCGGCCTATGCCGAACTGCAGGTTCCCCGGCTGGCACGGGTCAACCAGCGGTCTCCCGACCAGGTGCGTGCGATCATCGCCCAGCACACGCGAGGGCGTCAATGGGGTGTGCTGGGTGCTCCGCGGGTCGACGTGCTCGCGGTCAATCTGGCGCTCGGGCACACGGTTGCGGCGTGCCCGGGTGAAGACACCGGTTCTGGCTAGGATCGCAGGATGGGCACGCAGGCTCCAGCCCGCGGACAGTTCGAGGTCTTCCTCGGCTGTGCGCCGGGGGTGGGCAAGACCTTCGAGATGCTCGACAGCGCGCAGATTCTGCGGGCCGAGGGCGTTGATGTCGTGGTGGGCATCGTCGAATCACACGGGCGGGCGGCCACCGCGACGATGTGCGAGGGCCTGGAGGTGGTGCCGCGACGGCGTGTCATCTATCGGGGCGCGATCCTCGAGGAACTGGACGTGGACGCGGTGCTGGCCCGCAGCCCGCGGGTGGTACTGGTCGACGAGCTGGCTCACACCAATGCCCAGGGGCTGGGCAATGCCAAACGCTGGCAGGACATCGAGGTGCTGCTCGACGCCGGAATCACGGTGCTGTCCACGGTCAACATCCAGCACCTGGAAAGCCTGAACGATGTCATCGCGCAGATCACCGGAATCACCCAGCAGGAGACCGTGCCCGATGATGTGGTGCGCCGCGCCGATCAGATCGAGCTGGTCGACATCGAACCGAGTGCATTGCGTCGACGCCTGGTGGAGGGCAAGGTCTACAGCCCCGAACGTGCCGAAGGCGCGTTGGCGAACTTCTTCCGGCAGGGCAACCTGACGGCGTTGCGGGAACTGGCATTGCTGTGGCTGGCCGACCGGGTCGATGAGAAACTGACCGACTACCGGGCCGCCAATGCGATCACCGAGACCTGGGAGGCGCGGGAACGGGTGGTCGTGGCGGTGACCGGCGGCATCGAATCGGCGGCGCTGATCCGCCGCGCCCGGCGGGTCGCCTCGCGATCGAGTGCCGAACTGCTGGTGGTGCGGGTGGCTCGCGGCGACGGGTTGACCGATACCGGGGCCGATGTGGCTGCGGTCCGGGCCTTGGCGGCCGACTGCGGGGCGGAGTTCTCCACGGTCGTCGGTGACGACGTCCCCACCGCGCTGCTGGACTATGCCCGGGCAGTGAATGCGACCCAGCTGGTGCTGGGCACCTCCCGGCATCCGCGCTGGCGGCGGCTGCTCGACGAGGGAGTGGCGGCAGCGGTGATCCGCGACAGCGGACGCATCGATGTGCACATGGTGACCCACGCACAGGCCTCCCGAAACCGGTTCGATATCCGCCAGACCCGATTGCATCGGCCGATGGGGTGGTTGCTCGCCCTGGTGATCCCGGGGATTGTGGCGGCGATACTGGTGCCCTTGAACCGGGTACTGGGAACCTCAAGTGAGTCGGCGCTGTTCCTGGTCGGAATCCTGGCAGTTGCACTGCTCGGTGGTGTCGGCGCGGCCGCGTTGTCGGCCCTCGTGTCCGGGTTGCTGCTCAACTTCTTATTTCTGACGCCGCGTTACACCCTCACCGTCAGTGATCCGGACAATCTGATCACCACGGTGGTGATGCTGATTGTAGCCGTGGCGGTGGCCGGCCTGGTCGATTCGGCCACGGTCCGCCGGCGGGAGGCACAACTGGCCGCCCGCGACGCTGAACTGTTGTCGATGTTTTCCAGCGCTGTGCTCGAGGGGGCCGGGGTGCCCGATCTGCTCGCCGGCGTCCGCGAGACCTATCAGCAGGAAGGTGCGACAGCGGTGCAGTTGGGCGACGGAGATCCACTGGTGCGGGCGGTCGCCGGTACGGGCCCGCCACAGTGCCGCGCAGATGCGACGACGGTGTGCGAAGCGGCCGGTGGCGGGTATGCGTTGCTGCTTCGCGGTCCGGAGGTGAGCACCCGGGACCGTCGGGTGCTCGCAGCGGTGGCCAGTCAGGTCGTCGCGGCACTGGAGCGCGATCGGCTGTCGGCGGAGGTGGCCGAAGCCGATGAACTGGCGCGCACCGATGAACTGCGGCGCGCCCTGCTGGCTGCGGTCAGCCATGATCTGCGTACGCCGCTGGCCGCAGCGAAAGCGGCGGTGAGCAGCCTGCGCACCCCGGATCTGAGCTTCGATGCCGGTGACACCGCCGAACTGCTCGCGACGATCGAGGAGTCGGTGGATCAGCTGACCGCGCTGGTGGGCAACCTGCTGGACTCGTCGCGGCTGGCCGCCGGGGTAGTGCGGCCGGTGCTGCGTCGCACCTATCTGCCCGAGGTGGTGCATCGAGTGTTCGCCGCGAGTCACGCGGAGAAGTGGGGGAGCACGCGGTTCGGGTGCGCGTGGGCGTACACCGACGCGGGCCTGCTGGATCGCGCGTTGGCGAATCTGGTCGACAACGCCCGGCGGCACGGCGCCGGTACCGTCGAAGTGGTGACGGCCACAGTGGTGCGCGCGGACGGCCGCACCCGCTGCGAGTTGCGGGTGATCGATCACGGACCGGGGATCCCGGTCGATGAACGGGGCCGGGTGTTTCAGCCCTTTCACCAGTACGGCGATCAACGACGGGGTAACACCGGGGTGGGGCTGGGGCTGGCAGTGGCGGACGGCTTCGTCTCTGCGCTCGGTGGCACTCTGATGGCAGAGGAGACTCCCGGCGGGGGTACCACGATGGTGATCGATCTGCCCGGTGAACCGGAAGGCGAAGGGGGTGATCCTGATGGGCGGTCGCGATCACGGGCGCGTGCTCGTCGTCGACGATGAGCCGCAACTGCTACGAGCGCTGCAGATCAACCTGCGGGCGCGTGGCTTCGAGGTGGCCACCGCCGACACCGGTGCGGGGGCGCTTGCGGCGGTGGCTCGGGCGAGGCCCGACGTGGTGGTCCTGGATATGGGCCTGCCCGATATCGACGGCGTCGAGGTGCTGGCCGGGCTGCGCGGGTGGACCCGCGTACCGGTGATCGTGCTGTCGGCGCGAACCGATGCTGCGGACAAGGTCGCGGCACTGGACGCCGGTGCCGACGACTACGTGACCAAACCCTTCGGGATGGAGGAGTTCGTGGCTCGGCTGCGGGCGGCGATCCGGCGCGGCAGCGCGGCCGCCGTGCAGGAGGCGCCGGTGGTGTATGCCGGTGCGCTGGCGATCGACCTGGCCGACAAGCTGGTCACCCGCGACGGCGCCGCGGTGCGGCTGACACCCACCGAGTGGGGGATCTTGGAGATGCTGGTCCGCCACGAGGGCCGGCTGGTGAGTCAGCGGGAGATCCTGACCGCGGTCTGGGGCCCCGGCTATGTGCAGCAGACCAACTATCTGCGGGTCTATTTGGCGAGTCTTCGTCGTAAACTCGAAGACGACCCGTCACATCCGCGGTTCCTGCTCACCGAGGCCGGGATGGGCTATCGCTTCGCGCGTGCGGGTTCGGCGCCGCCGCAGTGACTACTCGCAGATCGCTCCGCGCGAGGCCGAGGTGACCAGTTTGGTGTATTTGGCCAGCACCCCGCGGGTGTAGCGCGGTGGCAGCGGCGCGAAGTCGACAGCGCGGGCCTCGAGTTCCTCGGATGCGACCAGCAGATCCAGGCGGCCGGCCCCGACGTCGAGACGGATGCGGTCCCCGTCGCGGACCATCGCGATGGGGCCGGCGTCGACGGCTTCGGGAGCTACGTGACCCACGCACAGCCCGGTGGTGCCGCCGGAGAAGCGCCCGTCGGTCAGCAACAGCACGTCCTTGCCCAGCCCGGCGCCCTTGATCGCACCGGTGATCGCGAGCATCTCGCGCATGCCCGGTCCGCCCTTGGGGCCCTCGTAGCGGATCACCACCACATCGCCGGCGGTGATGGTGCCGTCCTCCAGGGCGTCCATGGCGGCGCGCTCGCGGTCGAAGACGCGGGCGACGCCCTCGAAGACGTCGGAGTCGAAGCCGGCGGACTTGACCACCGCACCGCCGGGAGCCAGGGAGCCGTGCAGGATCGTGATGCCGCCGGTGGGGTGGATCGGATTCTTCAGTGCATGCAGCACGCGCCCGTCCGGGTCGGGCGGGGTGATGTCGGCGAGGTTCTCCGCGACGGTCCGGCCGGTTACCGTCAGGCAGTCTCCGTGCAGCAGGCCCGCGTCGAGTAGGGCCTTCATCACCACCGGGACCCCGCCGATCTTGTCGACGTCGGTCATCACGTGGGTGCCGAACGGTTTGACGTCGGCCAGGTGCGGGACGCGGGCGCCGACGCGGGCGAAGTCGGCCAGGGCCAGGTCGACGTCGGCCTCGTGGGCGATGGCCAGCAGATGCAGCACCGCATTGGTGGAGCCGCCGAAGGCCATGACCACCGAGATGGCGTTCTCGAAGGCTTCCTTGGTCATGATGTCGCGGGCGGTGATGCCGCGGCGCAGCATCTCCACCACGGCCTTACCCGATTCGCGGGCGAAGCCGTCGCGGCGGCGATCCGGCGCCGGCGGGGCGGCGCTGCCGGGCAGCGACATGCCCATCGCCTCGGCTGCCGAGGCCATCGTGTTGGCGGTGTACATCCCGCCGCAGGCGCCCTCGCCCGGGCAGATCGACCGCTCGATGGTGTCGACGTCCTCGCGGCTCATCAGGCCGCGGGCGCAGGCGCCGACCGCCTCGAAGGCGTCGATGATCGTCACCTGCTGCTCGGAACCGTCGGACAGCTTCGCGTAGCCGGGCATCGTCGACCCGGCGTAGAGGAACACCGAGGCCAGATCAAGGCGGGCGGCGGCCATCAGCATGCCCGGCAGCGATTTGTCGCAGCCGGCCAGCAGGACCGAGCCGTCGAGCCGTTCGGCGCACATCACCGTTTCGACGCTGTCGGCGATCACCTCGCGGGAGACCAGCGAGAAGTGCATGCCCTCATGGCCCATCGAGATGCCGTCGGAGACCGAGATGGTGCCGAACTCCAGCGGGAAGCCGCCGGCCTCGAAGACGCCGTCCTTGACGGCCTTGGCCAGCCGGTCCAGCGGCAGGTTGCACGGGGTGATCTCGTTCCACGACGAACCCACGCCGATCTGCGGTTTGACCCAGTCGTCGTCACCCATGCCGACCGCGCGGAGCATGCCGCGCGCGGCGGCGCGCTCGAGGCCATCGGTGACGTCGCGACTGCGGGGTTTGATGTCGGGCTGTTCGCCGGTCTGATCGGTCATGAGTCAACGATAGCCCTCGATGAGAGGAGTGCGGCTCCTGGTTATTGGGTTGCTGCTCGGCTATTGACGGTGTGGGGCACAGGCGTCACGCGCTGCCGTCGGCGGTGTACACAACCGTCACCGCGCAGGGGAGTCGGTGACGGTTGTGCGCATCGGTGACGTTTGTGGGTGACGGTTGTGTGCGATGGGGTTGCGGTCCTCGGATGTCGGTGATCCGGAGCGGTGGTCGGCGATTCCGCCGATCCCTTGTCCGTGTCGAGGTGGGTATCGTACGCTCGAGCCGAGATATAACGACCATCATAATAAAAGGATTGTCGCCGTGCCGATGATCTCGCTGACCGTGCCCGAAGGCGTACTGACCGCCGAGGCCGCCACCGAACTCCAGAAGACGCTCGCCACGACTCTGCTGCACTGGGAGGGCGCCCCCGACAACGCGATGTTCCGCGCGCTGGCCTGGTGCCGCATCGACGAGGTGCCGGCGGGCCGGTTCGCCAGCCTGGAGGACGATCTGCCGCGCTTTCGCGTCGACGTCACCGTGCCCGAGGGCGCGCTGTCCGACCGCCGCAAAGAGGGCTTGATCAAGCAGGTCACCGGTGATGTCTCGGCTGCGGCCGGACTCGGCGAGCACGACGGTCTGCGCGTGTGGGTGCTGATCCACGAGCAGCCCGAGGGCACCTGGGGTGCGGCCAGCAACGTGATCCGCTTCGCCGAGCTGAAGAAGCTGGCCCAGGCCGCGGCGCAGCAGGGCTGACCGGGCGACCCTCATGCGGCAACTCGCGCTGATCCGGCGCGGCGAATTGCGGCGGCAGGAAGTCGCCGGAATGTGCACACCCGTCACACATAACCGTCACGGCTGTGCAGAAGCGTCACCGAATGGTCGACTCTGCGTCGACTGTGTGCATCGGTGACGGTTGTGCGTGACGGTTGTGCACGTCGACGGTGCGAGGGGATCGCCGTTCCTGCCGGCACCCTTCGAGGAGAACCATGAGGAGCCGGATGTTCGTCACGCCCGGAGAGCTGAGGTTCGATGACGTCGACGAACCGGTGCTCGACCAGTAGTGAGTTGACCGGGCCGTGAGTTAAGAAAGGGTATGACGTGAACGCTGAGTACGCCAGGATTCCCCAGATCCCGCAGGAGTCGACGGAGTTGCTGCGACGCGTGGTGCCGCCGCCGAACCGGCCACCGCTGCTGTATCTGGCGATGGCCGCCAACCCGGCGGTGCTGCGCGCCTACGTGGAGGGCCCGATCCTGGGGCTGCACGGGCTGTTGCATACCGGACAGCTGCCGGCCGATGAGCGGGAGTTGTGCATTCTGCGGGTCACCGCCAGGTGCCGGGCCGAACACGAGTGGGGCGTGCACGTGGCCTACTTCGGGAAGACCTCGGGGCTGTCGTCGGTGCAGGTCGCGGCCACCGTACTCGGCGAGAGCGTCGAGCAGCCGTGGACACCGCGGCAGCGCGCCATCGTCACCGTGGCCGACGCGATGGTCGACCTGCGGGAGCTGACCGATACCGAGCTGGCGGAGATCGACGGTGTCCTCTCGGTCGCCACCCGCACCGAGATCGTGGCGATCGCGGCGCAGTACCTGGGTATCTCCGCGACCTGCCGGGCCCTGGGACTGCCGCCGGAGCCTGGGGCACCTCGCTTCCCGGACGCCGTTTCGAACTGAACAGACGCCGGGTGCCGCGCGGGGGCATACTCTGTGCGACACCCGGCGCCGGTCAGGACGTACGCGGGCGGGCGATCCCGGTGGTGAGGGCCTCTTCGTCGGTGCGCCGGTCGGGGTGGTCACGCTCGCGGAACTGCCGGATGCCTTCTGCCATCTCCGGGGAGTCGATGAGCTGGTTGAACAGGGCCGCCTCGATCTGCAACCCGTCATCGAGCGGCGCATCGAAGCCCCGGATCGCGGCCTCTTTGTCGGTGCGGATCGCGCCCTGAGGCAGCCGGGCGATCTGTGCGGCCAGTTCCTGCGCCCGCGACAGTGCGGTGCCTGAGGGCACCACCTCGTTGACCAGCCCGCTCTGAAGGGCCTCGGCGGCATCGATGACGCGGCCGGTGATGATGAGCTCCATCGCCCGGCGCCAACCGAGGATCCGCGGCAGCCGCTGCGAGCCGCCGTCGGCCAGCCCGATGTTCCAGCGCCGGCAGGTGACCCCGAAGGTGGCGTGCTGATCGGCGATGGCCATATCGGTCCAGCAGGCCCATTCCAGCCCGCCGGCATAGGCGACGCCGTTGACCGCGGCGATGGTCGGTTTGTAGATGTCGGTCCAGCGCGACGGGCCGAGGATTCCGGGGCGTTCGCCGCGGGCATGGGCGGCGCGGTCGGACTCGGTCATCGGCACCACCGGGATTCCCTCGGCGAAGGACTGCAGGTCGCCGCCGGCGCAGAAGGCCTCGGTGCCGCGACCGGTGAGGACTGCCACCAGTGCCGAATCGTCCGTGCGGAAGCGGTCCCAGGCGTCGACCAGCTCGTCGTTCATCACCCGGCCGATGGCGTTCATCCGGTCCGGTCGGTCGAAGGTGATGGTGACGACCGGACCGTCCTGGTCGTAGCTGACGAACTGGTAGGGATCGGCGGGCATGAGGGGCTCCTTCTGTCGGCTCTGCTGAGCGGGATTACTGCTGAGCGGGATTACTGCTGAACGGGGTTGCTGCTGAATGGGTTGCTCGGGGGTGCGGTACGGGTGGGGTGGGATTGTGCTGGGTGTGGTTCCGCCGCCCTCGGTCATGGAAGGTCCACGGTCCCCGAAGGGGGCTAACGCGGGACGTCGGGGTGGACGTCGGGATGCACTGCGGCGACCGTCATCCGCCACAACTGGTCGACGACGTCCGCGCGAGATGGGCTCGGATCGGTGGTCAGTGCGGTGACGATGACCAGCCGGAGCGCACCGAAGATGCCGGCACCGGCCAGGGTCGGGTCGACGCCGGCGGGCAGCTCGCCGGCCCGTTGCGCTGCGGCGATGTTGCGGGCACTGGCCGCGACCACTCCGGCGATGCGGTCGGCTTCCAGTCCGGCGACGGTGCTGTCGCGCTCGAGCAGCTGATAGATGATCGGAGTCAGCGGCTGCTCGTAGTAGAAGTCGACGCCGAGCACGGTGCGCGCGTGTTCGCGGGCGTACCAATCGCCCAGTTCACGCAGGTCGACATCGAGGACCTCGCGATGCAGATCGGCGAAAAACTCTTGTACGACGGCGCTGATGAGGCCGGACTTGGAGCCGAAATGGTGGGAGACCAGGCTGGGCACGACTTCGGCCTGGCGGGCGATCGCCTGCATCTCGACGGCACCGGCGGTGTCGAGCAGGCAGGCCTGCGTGGTGGCCAGAATGCGCCGACGGGTCGCGATGGACTTCGGTGTGGGGGTGGCTTTGGGCGTGGCAGCAATCACATCAGCATTGAATCAAATTCAATTCAATTCTGCAAGGCTGTGCCGAGCCGAGACCGCCGGGCGGTCTCACGACAGCGAGGCCTGTTGCAGGGCCGGCTCAGGACGGCCCGGCTCGGTGCAGCCCGGCTCACGGCAGGGCGGCGGCCCGGACGGAGTTCAGCGGCTCGATGGAGCGGCGCAGTTTGCACATGATCAGGGCGCCTTCGACGGTGTGGATGGCGTTCTCGGCGTCACGGCGCGCCTGCGGAGCCGGGGTGCCTTCGGCGGCCCGGATACCCGCGATGATGTCGATCCATTCGTCGATCACGGTGATCGCGGTGGTCCGGATGCCGTCGGAGAGGTCGTCGTCGAACGCCGCCGCGGCGATGGGGCAGCCGCCGCGGAAGTCCGATTGCCGCAGTACCTCGGCAAAGTAGTCGCACAGCGCCACGATCACCTGCTCGTAGGACAGGCCGTCCTCGGCGAGCCGCCGCAGCCGGCGGGTGATCCGGTCGCCGGCGATCCGGACGGCGGCATCGATCATCTCTTCCTTGCCGCCGGGGAAGTGATGACCGACCGAGCCGCGCGGTGCGCCGGAGTGCTCGATCACCCGGGAGAAGGAGGTGCCCTGGATACCCAGCGACGGCAGCAGCTCGGCCGCACTGGCGATCATGCGTTCGCGGGCATCGGACCGCCGACCCATTCTGCTGCTCCCTCGTACTTGCCGTGATCCCCGCGGGGCGGGCACCGACTGTGCTGCAACGGTACTCGAGCCGTGCAGGTGCGGCCGGGTCCGATGCGGAAGGTGGACTACTAGGTGATGGTGACACCACCGTCGACCGGGATCGTCTGCCCGGTCACATAGCCGCCGGCCGGTGAGGCGAGCCAGACCACGGTCGCGGCCAGCTGGGCGGGATCGCCCATGGTCTTACCGAGCAGAATCCGGTGCGCGGTGGCGGCGACGTACGCCGGATCGAAGGCATCGGTCATCTCCGAGGCGAAGAAGCCGGGGGCCAGTGCATTGACGCGGATGCCCTTGCGCGGGCCCCACTGCTGGGCCAGGTCGCGGGTCAGGCCCAGCACCGCGGCCTTGCTGGCGCTGTACGCGGCTTGCGGTAGACCGGCTGTGGTCAAGGCCAGCGCACTGGACAGGTTGATGATGGAGCTGCCCGGTGACATCACGCGCCCGCACGCCTGCGCCATCCAGTAGGAGCCGTGCAGATTGATGTCGACCACGGTGCGGAACTGTTCGGGTGTCTCCCGGGTCGCCGGCACCGCGCTGGCGATGCCGGCGTTGTTCACCAGGATGTCGACGCGGCCGAACTTCTCCAGCGTTGCGGCCACCAGGGCTTCGCAGTCGTCGGGGACGGTGACGTCGGTCGTCACCGCCAGCGCGCGGCGGCCGAGGGCTTCGACGGCCGCGCTGGTCTCGCCGAGCCGGTCGATGCGCCGGGCCCCCAGGGCCACGTCCGCGCCGGCTTCGGCCAGTGCGGTGGCGAAGTGCACGCCGAGTCCGGAAGAGGCGCCGGTGACGATCGCGACCTTCCCGTCGAGAGAGAATTGATCCAGGACAGACATTGGCTGGGCCTTTCGTGTCGCGGTCGGTCAGATCTGCAGATCGCGGACGAAGACCGGCTTGGCGTGACGTTCGACGATGCGTTCGGGCAGCTCTTCCCAGTCGAAGACGTCACTGACCACCGCGCGTGGATCGACCTGCCCCGAGGCTGCCAGTTCCAGGGCGGCCGGGATGTTCGGGCGCACATTGTCGCGAGCGATCCGCAGGCTCATGCTGTTGAGGTACATCTGGAACAGCGGCAGCTCGCCGGGACGGAAATGGTTGCCGGCGCTCTCGCAGAAGCCCTCGGGCTTGATGGAGGTGGCCGCGACGGCGAGCTGGTCCACCCGGCCGGTCGCCTCGATGGCCAGGTCGAAACCCTTGTCGACGGGGCCGGTCTCGGCGACGGCGCGGGCGCCGAAGGTCTCGGCCAGCGCGCGGTGCTCCTCGATGGGCGAGACGAACAGGACATCGGAGGCGCCCAGTGCCCGTGCGATGTCGCAGACGTACAGACCGATACTGCCGCGGGCCACCACCATCACCGACGCGCCGGGCATCCGTTTCAGGTGGGGTGCGACCAGACGCCAGGCCAGACTCCAGTTGTCGCTGGCCGAGGCCATCGCGATCGGGTCGAGGCCGTCGAGCAGCGGCACCAGCATCGCATCGGCGTAGGGGACCTTCACCAGGTCCGAGAACAGCCCGCCCCACTCACCGCCGATCGGTGCGCCGTACATCGCCATATAGGGCACCGAGGTGCAGTGGGAGGTGTGCCCGGCCAGGCACTGTTCGCAGGTGCCGCAGTTGATCGCCCAGGGGACGACGACGAGCTGGCCGGGCTGCACCGCGGTCACATCATCGGCAACCTCGACCACCCGGGCCACGCATTCGTGACCGATGGCGAAGGGGGCCGGGATCGGGCCGTGCCCGGCCAGGATCTGCGTATCGACATCGCACGTCGTCGCCGCGACCGGAGCGACGACGGCCTGCCCCGGTCCGTCGATCACCGGGTCCGGCGATTCGCGCCATTCGGCCTGCCAGCGGCCCGTGTACATGAGTTCGCGCATGATCGATCCTCCCTGCGGGGTGCAGTGCTGCACCGGTTCTCGCCGGCCGCGGGACGGTTGCGGCGGCCTGGGCAAACCAGATCATATGATGGCCGTTATAGCAAGGGGTGGGCCCGGAGGCCGGGGGCGCGGCGGAGGTCAGGTCGCGGCGGCGAAGGCGCCGTGGAAGGTCATCGGGATGTGCCGGCGCAGGGTCGCGGTCGCGACGGGGCCGTCGCCCGGGCGTTCCGCCGCCAGGATCAGGAGCCGGGAGGTCTTCTGGGCGGGCAGATGTTCGACGGTCAGCAGCCAGCCGGTGCCTTCGCGGCCGGCGTCGGGGTCGGCGGCGAACAGCGGCTCGCAGATGGTGTCGCCGTCGGCGCAGGTGTAGGTCGAGCGGGTGCCGTCGCGATGGTCCAGGGTCGTGATCGAATCCGGATCGCCGCCGGCCCGGGAGGCCTCGGCAAGGTAGCTGTACCGGTGCGGCCGGGTCGCCCAGCGCTGGTCCAGTTGCGGGAACTCGCAGCCCAGATCGTTGAGCGGTTCGCGGATCACGCGCCGAGAGTCGCGACCGATCACCAGTCGGGTGAGCTGTCCGCCGAAGGCCGGGCCCGGATTGCCGCGGTAGTCGTGCAGGTGGGCGTTCCATGCCGCCCAGCCGCCGGCCGGGTCGTGGGCCACCAGCTCGACCACGGTCTCGGCGCCGGCGTCGTAGGCGTTGGTGACGTGGAAGTGGAACAGCGAGTCGTACTCGAACCGGATGGGCTTTCCGCCGTCGCGGGGCAGCAGCACGATCGTGGTGCCCAGCTCCGGCTTGTACGAGAGCGCGTCGTCGAACGGCCGTCGCCCGAACAGCACGGGCAGCGGTTTGTTCACCACCAGTGGACCCAGCACGAAGACCAGGTAGCGCGCGGTCAGGGCGAAGTCGTGGATGAATCCCAGTTTGGGGATGGGGACCGTGCCGACGCCGTGCAGGCGGCCGGTCTTGTCGAGGCGGTAACAGCGGATCAGCGGCCGGGGGTAGAAGTCCAGGCCGAAGTTGAACACCTCGCCGGTGCGTGGATCGGCCTTGGGGTGGGCCGAGAAGGCGCCGAGCCGATTGAGGGCGCCTGCGAAGGATTCGGGCCCGTGGGTGGCCAGGGTCTGCGGGTCGAGCCGGTGGGGTCTGCCGCCCTCCCACAGGGCGTACAGCCAGTCGCCGTGCACGAGCACATTGGTGTTGGCCATGTTCTCGGGGAAGCGCAGGGCATTGGCCAGGGCGCCCCCGGCCCGCTGGGTGCCGAACCCCTTCGGCAGCTCGCCGGTGCGGTTGCCGCGGCGGTAGGTCTTGGTCCGCACGTACCGGTTCCGGTAGGCGATGCCGTCGTCGTCGATCCGGAATCGGGAGACCATGCCGTCGCCGTCGAAGATGTGCCCGACCGGGTGTCTCCCGACGTCGAAGCGGCCGGGCCCGATCCGGTACAGGGTGCCGCGAATCTTCTCCGGGATCGTGCCGTCGATCTGATCGATCCGGTAGTCGAACTCGGCGAACTGCGAATCCCACGGCGAGGCGCCCAGGTCATCATGGCGGCGCAGGTCGGCTGGAACAGTCATGCTAAAAGTGTCTCATAAACGATCCGTCGCAGGGGTTTGATGTATCGAAAGGCTCGATACAATCGACGAGTGTCGAATGAGGAGCAGATTCTTGATGCGGCTCGCGCTGTCGTCTGCCGGGTCGGGATCAGTGCCATGACGCTCTCCGAGGTCGCCCGGAAGGCCGGGATCAGCCGCGCGACGATGTACCGGCGGTTCGATTCGCGCGATGCGCTGATCGGCGCGCTGGTGGCGGCCGAGCTCGGCGCACTGGAACGGCTGCTGACCGGGCGCATGCGGTTCGCCGACGAGCCGCGCCAGACGGTGTACATGCTGGTCCGGGAAGTGCTGGACGCGAACGCCCACAACGAGCCGCTGCAGGCGGCACTGCGGATCGACGGGGCGGCCCTGCTGCCGCTGTTGATCCGGTCCGGCTCCGCCCCGACGCTGGTCGACGTCGTGACCCAGCGTGCGCTGGCGCACATCACCGACTCGCCGCTGGCCGAGAAGCTGACGCCCGACCCTGAAGCGGCCGTGGAATTCATGGTCAGCGCCATCTATGCGCAGCTGTTGTCGCCGGGGCTGTATCTGAGTCACGGGCAATTGGCGACCTATGTCAGCGAGGCCGTCGTTCGGGAGTGAAGGCCGGCCTTACCGAAGTTCAGCGACGACGACCGCCTTCAAAACTGCCACTGGCGCGGTGATCGAGTGCGTCCATGCTGCGCTCGGGAAGGAAATGGCCGGATGTCGGACAGGGTGTTCCGCGCGTGTTCAGGTGTGCAGCCAGCATCCCGATGGAGCTGATCGTCGTGTGCTGGGTGCACCGCGGGCACCGCGCCTTCTTCGGCTCCCTGGAAGCCGACTTGCGGCGTCGACGCGCGGGTGTCGACGCTGGTCGATGCTTTGCCGTGGCAGCTCGCTGAACGCACCTGCTGCAGCAGAGCGATGTCAGGTTGATCTCCGTAGCTCGGACGCGCTTCTTACATCCGTGGCAGAGGCGGGTCTGCGGTTTGGCCACATGCATCTCCTGTCTCGGTGCGCCGGAGTTTAATCGGCGCATCGGCGACAATGACTGAATCGAAAGATTCTGACCCCCCCGATGATTTCGGGGATCACGTCTGCCGTGACGGGGTCCCGTAGTTCCGGGTAGCTGGGGAAGACGCTTTCCGTAGGGTCCCTCGCTCCGGGTCCTAGTCGGACGGTCCCGAACCGGCGGTTCCCGCTAAACGCAGAACGGTTCGGTGGACAACGGGTCTTGCGTTGCAGCGGCGAGCGCCGGATCGGTACCGTGCCTGCGCATCGCCGGGTCGGCAGCGCACGACAGTGGCATCATCGCGGTGAGAAAGGACTTCCATGGCAGATAAGAAGCAGCCGTCCGCGATCACGCCGCTCGACCGGGACGCGCTCATCACTGTCTCCGATGGCCGCAACACGTACATCATCGCCCGCAACGGCTCCTGCGCCGCGGTCGCCGACCCCATCAACGCGATGCTGGCAGAATCGCAGTGGCCTCCCAAGCACGAGGGCAAGTCGCGCCGGATCATTGCCGCCGCACTGGCGGCGATCGTTGCCGCGGTGATTGCCGTTCTGGTGGTCGCAGCCGTCACTGCAAGTCCCGGATGGAATGAGGCGTTCAAGTGGGCGCTGCTGAGCGCGGGCCCCCTTGTATTGCTGGTGGTGCTTGTCGGGCAGCTGCGACAGGTCGACAGACATGTTGCCCCGGGCATGTGGCGGGGCGCTCTTCAGCCCCTCGCTGCCTGGGGACTGTATCTGGCCTCGACGCTGTTGCTCATCTTCGCCGCGGCCGGCACCGATCCGCCTTTCTCGGTCTTCCTGGTGCTGGCGATCGCCATTCCGCTGTGTCTGGTCGTTGGCGTGGTGGTCATCCTCGTAGGCCCGGTGAATCGTGGGCTCTCCGCGCCGCCGGCGTGGAAGCAGAAGAGCTGGGCGGTCGGGGCGTTCGTCACGATTCCGGTACTGGCGCTCATCACGGTCGGTATGAACGACACGGAGATCCTGACCGACCTGACCATGCTGCTCACGGCGGCAGCATTCTTGATCCTGCAGACCGTCATGATGTCGGCGGCGGTCGGGCGCAACCTCTTGCACGTGCCGGTGGTGTGCCTGCGAAGTCCGGATGAGGATGCTTGACGTCGCCGTCCAGTCATGGCCGAGGCGGTCGCCTCTTCGTGATGACCGACGTGATGCGCAGAATCAGCGGACTCGACTCCGTCAGGTCTCCGTGGGCAGAAGCGTCACGCACAACCGCCGCACGTGTGCATAGGTGTCACCGATCATCAGATTCGGCGACGGTTGGGTGCGACGGTGACGGTTGTGCGTGACGGCTGTGTCGGGTGCGGGTCTGGATATGTCCGGCGGCAAGCGGTCTGTAGTGATCTGGGTAGCCGCCAGTCCGGACGTCGAGCGCATGCGGCAACGACTGCCGCAAGCGCTGAAAGTCTGGACTGGCGGCCTGGGGAACGGTGAGTTCCTGGACTGTGATTCGGGAGGAATCCTGCACTCGCTCGAAAAACCTCGATGACCTGCGTGTTTTCTATAGTTTATCCGCGGCTAGGTGTACTTCCCCGACACGTTGTGAACATCTGAGGTAAGACGAAGACCTCCGGGCAGGATGTGGGTTACCACACTCACCATCTAGCCACGGAGGTCTTCGTGACCCACGCTAACGCACCCTTGACGCCAGAGGGACGCCGCCGCCTTGCTTCACTGGTCGTGGACCAGGGCTGGTCACTGCGGCGCGCTGCCGAACGGTTCCAATGCTCACCGGCCACCGCCAAGCGGTGGGCCGACCGCTACCGCGCCGGCCAGGTGCTGACCGACCGCAGCTCCCGACCCGCCCACTCACCGGCCCAGCTGCTCCGCCGCACCGAACGACGGATCATCAAACTGCGATACACCCGCCGGTGGGGACCACACCGGATCGCCTATCACCTCGGTATCCCGCGCTCCACGGTCGGCCGGGTCCTGGACCGCTACCAGATGCCGCTGCTGGCCAACATTGACCAGGCCACCGGACTGCCGGTACGCAGACCGGCACCGAAACGGTACGAGGTCGACCGCCCCGGCCGGCTCGTGCACGTCGACATCAAGAAGCAGGGCCGAATCCCCGACGGTGGCCGCTGGCGCGTCCATGGCCGCGGATCGGCCGCAGACCGCAAGGCCGGGACCGCCCGTGATCGGGCGGCCCGCGCGGGAGCCCCAGGCTCGCGTGGCTACCGATACCTGCACCACGCCGTCGACGACCACTCCCGGGTGGCCTATTCGGAGATCCTCGACGATGAACGCAAGGAGACCGCGGCCGGGTTCTGGAGGCGGGCGAACGCCTTCTTCGCCGAGCGCGGCGTGAGCGTGACGGCGGTGATGACCGACAACGGCGCCTGCTACCGCTCGGCACTGTTCGCCGAAGCCCTCGCCGCCACCGGGATCAAGCACAAGAAGACCAGGCCGTACCGGCCCCAGACGAATGGGAAAGTCGAACGCTTCAACCGGACCCTGGCCACCGAATGGGCCTACGCGAAACCCTATGCCAGCGAAGCCGAACGAGAAGCCGCCTACACCGCCTGGCTGCACCATTACAATCACCACCGACCCCACACCGGCATCGGCGGCCACGTCCCCTCAGCCCGCGTTCACAACCTCACGGGGAAGTACAGCTAGGTGCGCGCCCGGGGTGTCGCGAACTTCCGTGAAACACGCGGAACGGATCGACGAACTCTGACGACGCTGACGATCGTGGGCGCCGTTACTCACAGCAAAAGAAGCCTGACGGGCGCACCACGGCGATCGACCCGTTCAAACGCGGCGACATTGACCTCCTCGACACCACAAGTTCGGGCTCGCGCGAGCGCCGGATCCACGGACGGGCGCTCCGGGTAGTGCTGGCTCGTCACTGATCGCGGCAAAGACGACGCCGTCTCCCGCATGGAAGTGATGGTCGACACCACAGTCGGATTCAGACTCGCCGAACTAGATCTCCGGTCCACGGGGCCGGCGCTCTCTATCACCCTCAAACGCGAAGTTGAATTCGCGCTCGGCGGCGACGCCGCCTACCTCACACGGGGGTGAGTGCCGAATCCGATGCGATCGATAGTGGAGCCTCGGCGAATCACCTGAGGAACAGTGCATGGTGTCGAAGGTGCATGCCGATGGACTCTGAACCACGCCGTCCCGGTACGATTCGGCGATGGCATGCACTGTATGTGGTCTCGGCGGGCACAATAGTCGGACGTGCCCGGGGGAACATCAGCCCTGCTCGATCTGCGGCAAGCCGACGGCGAACATGAGCGAACCTGCGGAGCGACACGACAGAAGTTTCTGCTCGCCCTTCACCTCGGGTGCATGTTGGACCGCGGGTGCCGACGAGGACATGCTCGTATGCGAAGGCTGCGGCGACCAGATCGACTCCGATACGACCCGTATCGATTTCAACGGCGAGGATTGGCACGAAGCCTGTTTCGAGGTGAGAAGCGGGCCGCGGTACTGCTGCGGAGCGATGTACACCGATGGCGAAGACACCTGCCTGAGTTGCGGCGAGCCACTCTGAGCATGGCGGCACAACTAACTCCAGAGGCGAAGTAACGCGGCGAGTCGTCTAACGACAGGGCGCCGTCGCGACCGCGAGCTTGAGAACATGGCCGCCCAGCTCCCTGCCAGGTTGGCTGCTGGGCTTTGCATGTCTGACGTGGGTTCTACCCTGTTCGCGTGCGCGTCCTTCGGCTTGTCAACGGCGGGCGAAAATCGACCCCCTATCGACGGTTGAAAATTGACCCCCTGATGGTTGTTTG
>NZ_BANT01000045.1 GCF_000333015.1 Gordonia hirsuta DSM 44140 = NBRC 16056
GGCGAGCTCGGGGGAGGCGCTGCTGCTGGGGGTCCGGGGCGCTCGACTCGACCAGCGGATGGCCCGCACCGTCGTGCAGCGGGCCACCGCGGCCGCGGGCGGCACCCCGATCGGCCCGCACGGGCTGCGGCACAGTGCTGCCACCCATCTCCTCGAGGGGGGAGCGGATCTGCGGGTGGTGCAGGAACTGCTGGGGCATTCGTCGCTGGCGACCACGCAGCTGTACACCCATGTCAGCGTCGAGCGTCTGCGCGCCGTGCACGACCAGGCCCATCCGCGGGCCTGAGCTGTCAGCGTGGGTCGCCGACCGGTTTGAGCCGTACCCGCAGCGCGCCGACCAGGGCCAGCGGATTGAGGTAGGTCACCGCCGAGCCACTGCCGCGGCGAGCGCCCCAGTGCAGACAGGCCGTCGCCCGGCAGCCGGGATGTCCGCGGTCCAGATAACCCAGGACCTGGCCGCGGCCGACCACGTCGCCGGCCGCCACGATCGCCCGCACCGGCTCGTAGGTGGTGGCGATCCCGTCCGGGTGGGCCACCGAGACGACGCCGCGCCCGGCGACGACGCCGGCAAAGCGGACCGATCCGGCGCCCGCGGCGATCACCGCGGCATCGGCGGGGGCGGCAAGATCGACCCCGCGATGGCCGGCCAGCCACCGCTGGGCGGGTGGATCGAAGCCGCGCACCACGGCCGGACGTGGTGCCAGCGGCCAGTCGTAGCGGCCCCGGGCCTCGGCGAATCCGCCGCCGGCCGCCAGAGCGGCGACCATCGTGATCACCACCAGAACCATTGCGCAGATGGTGTGCGTCCGCACCCGTGTCTCCATATAGATCTGACGCACAGCGGGCGTTCCGGGATCCCCTTTTGGTTCCCGGGCGTGTCGACGCGTAATATCGAACACTGCATCTCGCCGGATCGCCGGTGAGGTGACTTCGCGCGTCCGCGCGTCCGGCCCAGCGCCGGACATCACGACCGGATCTCACGGTCCCGGAACCCTCCGGGAGAGACCGGCGGCGGGCGCCAGGACCGGCGCCGACGTGGCGACCGGTGAGAACCGAGATAAAGGAATACCCATGGCAGTAGTGACCATGCGGCAGCTGCTCGACAGCGGCGCCCACTTCGGACACCAGACCCGACGCTGGAACCCGAAGATGAAGCGATTCATCTTCACCGACCGCAACGGCATCTACATCATCGATCTGCAGCAGACGCTGACCTACATCGATCGCGCCTACGAGTTCGTCAAGGAGACCGTCGCCCACGGCGGCACCGTGCTGTTCGTCGGCACCAAGAAGCAGGCACAGGAGTCGGTCGCCGCCGAGGCGACCCGCGTCGGCATGCCGTACGTGAACCAGCGCTGGCTGGGCGGCATGCTCACCAACTTCAACACCGTGCACAAGCGTCTTCAGCGCATGAAGGAACTGGAAGCGATGGAGGCCGGCGGCGGCTTCGAGGGTCGCACCAAGAAGGAAATCCTCATGCTGACCCGCGAGAAGAACAAGCTCGAGCGCACCCTGGGCGGCATCCGCGATATGGCCAAGATCCCCTCGGCCATGTGGGTCGTCGACACCAACAAGGAGCACATCGCCGTCGGTGAGGCGCGCAAGCTGAACATCCCGGTCATCGCGATCCTGGACACCAACTGCGATCCCGACGTCGTGGACTACCCGATCCCGGCCAACGACGACGCCATCCGCAGCACGGCGCTGCTGACCCGCGTCATCGCCTCGGCCGTCGCCGAGGGCGTGCAGGCCCGCGCAGGTCAGGCCGCCGGCGATGCGAAGCCGGAAGCCGGCAGCGGTGAGCCGCTGGCCGAGTGGGAGCAGGATCTGCTCGCCACCCCGGAGGTCGAGGTCACCGAGGCCGTGGCCGAGGAAGCCACCGAAGCTCCGGCGACCGCCGAAGCGCCGGCAGCCGAGTAGACCCTCCGCT
The DNA here is from genome assembly GCF_000333015.1 of Gordonia hirsuta DSM 44140 = NBRC 16056. GTDB lineage: Bacteria > Actinomycetota > Actinomycetes > Mycobacteriales > Mycobacteriaceae > Gordonia > Gordonia hirsuta. The sequence continues at coordinate 1,931 of NZ_BANT01000045.1, forward strand.
ACCACGCGCAACGCCCCCATCCACATCCTCTGAAGGGAGTCGCCACCCATGGCGAACTACACCGCGGCAGACGTCAAGCGTCTGCGCGAACTGACCGGCTCGGGCATGCTCGACTGCAAGAATGCCCTGGCGAACAACGACGGTGACTTCGACAAGGCCGTCGAGGAACTGCGTATCAAGGGCGCCAAGGACGTCGGCAAGCGCGCTGAGCGCGCCACCGCCGAGGGCCTGGTCGCCGCTCGCGACGGCGTCATGATCGAGATCAACGCCGAGACCGACTTCGTCGCCAAGAACGACGAGTTCCAGCAGCTGGCGCAGGACGTGCTGAGTGCGGCGGTCGCGCTGCGCAGCAGCGATCTGGACGCGCTGGCGGCCGCCCCGCTCGGCGAGGGCACCGTCGCCGACGCCGTCGAGGCACTGTCGGCCAAGATCGGTGAGAAGCTGGTCCTGCGTCGCGTCGCCAGCTACGACGGACCGGTCGCCGTCTACCTGCACAAGCGCGCCTCGGATCTGCCGCCGAGCGTCGGCGTGCTGGTCTCGTACACCGGCGACGGCGATGCCGCTGCCGAGGCCGCACGCAGCGCCGCCATGCAGGTGGCCGCACTGCGGGCCAAGTACGCCACCCGCGCCGAGGTCCCCGCCGACGTGGTCGACGCCGAGCGTCGTATCGCCGAGGAGACCGCCAAGGCCGAGGGCAAGCCCGAGCAGGCCCTGCCCAAGATCGTGGAAGGTCGCGTCAACGGTTTCTACAAGGACGTCGTCCTGGTGGACCAGCCGTCGGTCACCGATTCGAAGAAGACCGTCCAGCAGATCCTGGACGAGGCCGGCGCGCAGGTCGTCGCCTTCACCCGCTTCGAGGTCGGCCAGGCCTGATCGGCTCCGACTCTTCGGCCCCGAACCCCCACTGCGACGGGTTCGGGGCCGAAGTGCTATCCGGTCCGGCTCACCACTATGATCACAGGGAGTTTGGGACCAGAAGTGAAGGGGCACGATGACGGACTCGCAGACGCCGGCTCGACGCGAAGGCTTCGGACGCGTGTTGCTCAAGCTGGGCGGTGAGATGTTCGGCGGAGGTTCGGTCGGGCTGGACCCCGATGTGCTGGGCACCGTGGCCGATCAGATCGCCGAAGTGGTGAACGGCGGCGTTCAGGTGGGAATCGTCATCGGCGGCGGCAACTTCTTCCGCGGCGCCGAACTCCAGCAGCGCGGTCTGGATCGCGCCCGGTCGGACTACATGGGCATGCTCGGCACCGTGATGAACTGCCTGGCCCTGCAGGACTTCCTGGAGAAACGCGGTATCGACACCCGCGTGCAGACGGCCATCACGATGGGGCAGGTTGCCGAACCCTATCTGCCGCTGCGGGCCGTCCGGCACCTCGAGAAGGGCCGGGTGGTGATCTTCGGCGCCGGTATGGGCATGCCCTACTTCTCCACCGACACCACCGCCGCCCAGCGTGCGCTGGAGATCAAGGCCGAGGCCGTCCTGATGGCCAAGGCCGTCGACGGCGTGTATTCGGCCGATCCGCGCACCCATCCTGATGCCCGGCTGTACCGCGAGATCACCCACCGCGAGGTCCTCGACAAGGAGCTCAAGGTCGCCGACGCGACGGCGTTCTCGCTCTGCATGGACAACAACATGCCGATTCTGGTGTTCAATCTTCTGGAGCAGGGAAACATCGCCCGCGCTGTGACCGGAGAGAGTATCGGTACCCTCGTGTCCTCCTGACCAACCTTCTCCCGGTGCACGCCTGCGCCCCGACTCCGACCCAGCGAACCACACGATAGGACGATCATGATCGACGAAACACTGCTCGATGCCGAGGAGAAGATGGAGAAGGCCGTCACGCACCTGCGCGAGGACCTGCAGTCCATCCGCACCGGGCGCGCGAATCCCGCCATGTTCAACAAGATCATGATCGAGTACTACGGTGCGCTGACCCCGATCACCCAGCTCTCGAGCATCAACGCTCCCGAGCCGCGGATGATCGTCATCAAGCCCTATGAGCAGTCGACGATGGGCGATATCGAGACCTCGATCCGTAATTCTGATCTGGGCGTCAACCCGACGAACGACGGCAACGTGATCCGCGTGGCCATCCCGCAGCTCACCGAGGAACGGCGCCGCGATCTGGGCAAGCAGGCCCGCGGCAAGGGCGAGGACGCCAAGATCGCCGTGCGCAACATCCGTCGCAAGGCCGTCGACGAGCTCAAGCGGATCCAGAAGGACGGCGAGGCCGGCGAGGACGAGGTGGTGCGCGCCGAGAAGGATCTGGACAAGACCACGCACGCCTACACCGACCAGATCGACGAACTGGTGAAGAACAAGGAAGCCGAGCTGCTCGAGGTATGAGCACCGACGCCAAACCGAAGACGTCGCGGGCCGGCCGCGATCTGCCCGCCGCCATCGGTGTGGGGGTGGCGCTGGGTGCTGGGCTCATCGCGATGCTCATCTTCGCGCCGCGCGTCTGGTTCGGGGTGGTCGCTGTCGCGATCGCCATCGCCACCTGGGAGGTGGCCAAGCGGCTGCGCGAGGGTGGCCGCGATGTCGCCCTGATTCCGCTGCTGGTCGGCGGGCAGGCGATCATCTGGAGCACCTGGCCGTGGTCGCTGCGCGGCGGCCTGGTCGCCTTTGCGCTGACCGCGCTGGCGATCATGGCCTGGAAGCTGTTCGCCCAGGGCCTGTCGGCGGCGCCCAAGGACTACACCCGCGACACGGCGCTGTCGCTGCTGGTCCTGGCCTGGCTGCCGCTGACGGCGATCTTCGCCGTCGACATGGTCGCTCAGCACGACGGCCGCTATCGCGTCTTCACGTTCCTGATCGTGCTGGTCTGCTCGGATGTGGGCGGCTACGCCGCCGGTGTGCTCTTCGGTAAACATCCGATGGCACCGGCCATCAGCCCGAAGAAGTCGTGGGAGGGCCTGGGCGGTTCACTGCTGGTGGCCACCATCGGCGCGGTGTGCTGCGTCCACTGGATGCTCGGCGAACAGTGGTGGATCGGATTGATCCTGGGTCCGGTGCTGGTGGTCGTCGGCACCTGCGGAGATCTGATCGAATCGCAGGTCAAACGCGATCTGGGCATCAAGGACATGGGCACCCTGCTGCCCGGCCACGGCGGTTTGATGGATCGGCTGGACTCGCTGCTGCCCGGCGCCGTCGTCACCTGGGTCATTCTCACGGCGCTGCTGTGATGCTGGCAGCCGGGGTCGGCGCACTGGTGGTCGCCGCCGCGCTGCTGGTGATTCAGCAGGTCCTGGCCGATCCCGGTCCGGTCGCGTTCTACGGTGCGGCAGCGGTGCTGCTGGCCGTGGGCGCCCTGTGGGCCCTGTCCCGCTGGTGGCGGCAGACCACCGCTCAGGCGCAGCAGGGGCTGCGGCCGGCGGGCCGGACCCGACTGCTGGGGGCATCGTTGATCCTGGCGACGATCCTGGTCTGGCTGTGGGCGCTGCTGGTGCTGCTCAACGCGCCGGCCGCCTAACGGTCAGCGCTTCTTCTTGCGCCGGCTGCCCGCCGCCCGCCCGGTCTTGTCGATCTGCCGCAGGGCGCGGCGCAACTGCATGATCCGGGCCGAGGTGATGGCCAGGGTGATGATCGCACCGGCGATCGCGGCGATCAGCAGACTCACCCCGACCGGCAGATTGATCTGACCGAAGACCAGGTCGATCTTCTGCGAATCCTGATTCCGCAGAATGAAGACCAGCAGCAGGATCGTGACGACGACGCCGACGATCCAGCCGAAGTAGGTGGCGCGTGAGGCCGTGTGCTCGATACCGCTGACGGTGCTACGGGCATCGGCCAGGGCCCGGTGTTCGGGGGTATTGAGATCATCGACCGGCGCGGGCGGGGGCACCGCGTGCGGGTCGGGCCGATCGGCGTTGGGGTCCCTGCCGGATTCCGGAGTGGTCATGGAGTCATCATCGCATGAGACAATGGATCCTGTGAGCAGCCTTCCCCTCGTTTTCTCCGCGCCCAAGCGCGGCAAACCGCCACGGCACTTCGCCGACCTGGATGCGGCCGGACGTGTCGAGGCCGTCACCGAACTGGGTCTGCCCAAGTTCCGCGCCAACCAACTGGCCAAGCAGTACTACGGCCGGCTCAACGCCGACGTCGACGAGATGACCGATCTGCCGGCGGCGGTCCGCGAGGAGGTCGGAGCCGCGCTGTTCCCGGAACTGATGTCGCCGATCCGGCATGTCTCCTGCGACGACGACTCCACCCGCAAGACGCTCTGGCGTCTGCACGACGGCACCCTGCTCGAGTCGGTGCTCATGCGGTACCCGGAGCGCAACACCCTGTGTATCTCCTCGCAGGCCGGTTGCGGGATGGCTTGCCCGTTCTGCGCGACCGGGCAGGGTGGGCTCGATCGGAACCTGTCGACCGCCGAGATCGTGGACCAGGTCCGGTCGGCGGCCCGGGCCCTGCGCGACGGTGAGGTCGGCGAACCCGGGAGGCTGTCGAACATCGTCTTCATGGGGATGGGGGAGCCACTGGCCAACTACAAGCGGGTGGTCGACGCGGTCCGCAAGATCACCGCCCCCGAACCGGAAGGCCTGGGCATCTCCGCGCGGTCGGTGACCGTCTCGACCGTCGGACTGGCTCCGGCGATCCGCCGGCTGGCCGATGAGGGGATCCCGGTCACCTTGGCGGTGAGCCTGCACACTCCCGACGACGAGCTCCGCAACACCCTGGTGCCGGTGAACAACCGGTGGACGGTGCAGGAGGTCCTCGATGCCGCCCGCTATTACGCCGATACGACCGGCCGGCGGGTGTCCATCGAGTACGCCCTCATCCGCGATGTGAACGATCAGCCGTGGCGGGCGGATCTGCTGGGCAAGAAGCTGCGACAGGCCCTCGGCTCGATGGTGCACGTCAATCTGATTCCGCTGAATCCGACGCCCGGGTCTCAGTGGGATGCCAGCCCCAAGGACGTCGAGCGGGAGTTCGTCCGCCGTGTGCAGGCACAGGGTGTCTCGTGCACCGTCCGCGACACCCGCGGCCAAGAGATCGCCGCGGCCTGCGGTCAACTGGCGGCCGAGGAGAACTGAGCAGGTCCAGACGGGTCTGTACCCGGCGATGCAACCGGCCCCCGGGAACACCCGGGGGCCGGCCGTCGCTGTCGGGACCGCAGTCAGCTGCGCTTCCACACACCCTTGCGCGGGCGCAGCTTGAAGGCCGGGTAGATGAAAAGGAACACGGCGATGACGATCAGCCAGATGTCCTCGACGTGGCCGACGTGGTTGCCCACGAGCATCCCGAGCATGATCAGGCCACTGATGAACGAGGCGATGGCGTAGGTCCGCGGCGCAGTGCCGGACCAGCCGAAACGGGCGGACGGGGCGTCCGGATCCTCGCGGACCCAGCCGGTATCGATGGTCTCGACCTCGGTGCTTGCCACTTGACGACTCCTCGTTGTTGGGGGACCGGTGTATGACGACCGGTAGTAGTCAGGGCTACAGCATAACCCGATCGGCGTGCGTCACAATGACCGGTGTGACCACTCGTGTGTTGATTCTCGGTTCCACCGGTTCCATCGGAACCCAGGCCCTGGAGGTGATCGCCGAACATCCGGAACGGTTCGAGGTGGCCGGACTGGGTGCCGGCGGCGGAAATCTGGACCTGCTGGCCCGGCAGGCGGCGCAGACCGGGCTGGGGCCGCGGCAGCTGGCCGTGGCCGACGCCGGGGCCGCCACCGCGCTGAGTGACCGGCTCGACGGCCCGGTCCTGGGCGGCACACAGGCCATGGTGCGGTTGATCGAGGAGACCGAGGCCGATGTCGTTCTCAACGGCGTCGTCGGCTCCATCGGGCTGGCGCCGTCGCTGGCTGCCCTGCACAGCGGTGCCCGGCTGGCCCTGGCCAATAAGGAATCGCTGGTGGCAGGCGGGGCGCTGGTGCTCGATGCGGCCGCCCCCGGGCAGATCGTGCCGGTGGACTCGGAGCATTCGGCGATCGCGCAATGCCTGCGCGGCGGCAGCGCCGAGGAGGTCGATCGGCTGGTGCTCACCGCCTCCGGCGGGCCGTTCCGCGGCTGGACCGCCGAGCAGGTGCGCGATGTCACACCCGAGCAGGCCGGCCGGCATCCGACCTGGTCGATGGGACCGATGATCACGCTGAATTCGGCGACCCTGGTGAACAAGGCGCTGGAGGTGATCGAGGCGCATCTGCTGTTCGGGGTGCCCTACGACCGCATCGATGTGACGGTGCACCCGCAGTCGATCGTGCACTCGATGGTGACCTTCACCGACGGAGCGACCATCGCCAAGGCCTCGCCGCCGTCGATGAAACTGCCCATCGCACTGGCGCTGGGCTGGCCCGATAGGGTTCCGGGGTCGTCGCCGGCCTGCGATTTCAGTCAGGCCGCGCAGTGGACGTTCGAGCCGGTCGACGAGGAGGTCTTCCCGGCGATCGCGGTGGCCCGCCGCGCCGGGGAGGCCGGCGGCACGCTGACCGCGATCTACAACGCCGCCAACGAGGTGGCCGCCGAAGCCTTCTTCGCAGGCGCGATCACTTTTCCCGAGATCGTCGAGATCATCGCCGCGGTGGTGGCGCAGGCGGATCAGTGGACGAGTCCGCCCGGTACTGTGGAAGAAGTATTGGCCGCCGACCGGTGGGCGCGCGAACGAGCCGCCGTGCTGGTGAGGACCAGACAGCCCTGGATCGAATCGACGTAAGGCAGGACCGGAGAAGGTGAGTTTCGCTTTCGGTGTGGCGCTGTTCGCGCTCGCCCTGCTGATCTCGATCGCCTGGCATGAGCTCGGGCACATGTGGGCCGCACAGGCCACCGGGATGAAGGTGCGCCGCTATTTCGTCGGTTTCGGGCCGACGATCTGGTCGACGCGCCGGAAAGAAACCGAGTACGGCCTCAAAGGCATTCCGCTGGGCGGGTTCTGCGATATCGCCGGCATGACCCCGTACGACGAACTCGCCGAAGAGGACCGCGAACGGGCGATGTACAAACAGCCCACCTGGAAGCGGCTGACGGTGCTGTTCGCTGGTCCGGCGCAGAACTTCCTGCTGGGCTTCGTGCTGGTCCTCGTGCTCGGTCTTGGCTGGGGGCTGCCGATCCTGGGTGACAAACCGGTCTACGCCACCACCGTCGGCTGTGTGGCCCCGACCCAGGCCGCCGACGGAACCCTGGCCGAATGCAGCGGCAGCGGCCCGGCGGTGGGCGCCGGTGTGCGCCCCGGAGATCAGATCCTGGCAGTGGACGGTCACACCGTCGCCGACAACCGTGACCTGATCCGGCGGGTCCAGGCCGGCGAGGGGCAGGTCCGGCTGACCGTGGAGCGCGACGGACAGCAGCAGGAGCTGACCGTGCCGGTCACCCGCGTGCAGCGCATGGTGGAGCGGCCCGACGGCAGCCTGGAGTCGGTGCAGGTCGGTGCCATCGGTGTCGGGCTGACCGTGGAACATGTGCGGCACTACAACCTGGCGACCGTGTGGGGCGGTGCGGTCTCGTTCACCGGCTCGATGTTCACCGAGACCTACAAGGCGCTGATCTCGTTGCCGTCGAAGGTCGGGAAGCTGTGGACTGCGGTGACCGGCGGGCCGCGGGACCTGGACACCCCGATCAGCGTCGTCGGCGCCTCGGTCGCCGGCGGACAGGCCGTCGATCACGGCTATTGGGACGTCTTCCTGCTGCTGTTGATCAGCGTCAACTTCTTCCTGGGCGCATTCAACCTGGTGCCGTTGCTGCCGCTGGACGGCGGGCACATGGCGATCGCGATCTACGAGAAGTTCCGCGACAAGATCCGCGGCCTGTTCGGCCGTGCCGCGGCCGGTCCGGTCGACTACTACAAGCTGATGCCGCTGACGTACGCGGTGGTGGTGGTGATGGGCGCCTTCATGGTGCTCACGTTGACCGCCGACATCGTCAACCCCATTCAGATCTTCTGAGAACCGATACGACAGGAGCAAGACATGAGTGAACCGATCGGACTCGGAATTCCCACCCCGCCACCGGTGCTGGCCCCGCGCCGCAAGACCCGCCAGCTGATGGTCGGCAAGGTCGGTGTCGGCAGCGACTTCCCGATCTCTGTGCAGTCGATGTGCACCACCCCCACGCACGACATCAATGCGACGCTGCAGCAGATCGCCGAACTGACCGCCTCGGGCTGCGATATCGTCCGGGTGGCGTGCCCGCGGCAGGAGGACGCCGATGCGCTCGCCGAGATCGCCCGGCGCTCGCAGATCCCGGTCATCGCCGATATCCACTTCCAGCCCAAGTACATCTTCGCCGCGATCGATGCCGGATGTGCGGCGGTGCGGGTGAACCCGGGCAACATCAAAGAGTTCGACGGCCGCGTCAAAGAGGTCGCCAAGGCGGCCGGCGATGCCGGCATCCCCATCCGGATCGGGGTGAACGCAGGCTCGCTCGATCCGCGGCTGATGGCCAAATACGGGAAGGCCACCCCCGAAGCCCTGGTCGAGTCGGCGCTGTGGGAGGCGGGCCTGTTCGAGGAACACGGCTTCGGCGACATCAAGATCTCGGTCAAACACAACGACCCGGTCGTCATGGTCGAGGCCTACCGGCAGCTGGCCGCCCAATGCGACTACCCGCTGCACCTGGGCGTCACCGAGGCCGGTCCGGCCTTCCAGGGCACCATCAAGTCGGCAGTCGCCTTCGGGGCGCTGCTGACCGAGGGGATCGGCGACACCATCCGGGTCTCGCTGTCGGCACCGCCGGCCGAGGAGATCAAGGTCGGCGATGCGATCCTGCAGTCGCTCAACCTGCGTCCGCGCAAACTCGAGATCGTCTCCTGCCCGTCGTGCGGACGCGCGCAGGTGGACGTCTACAAGCTGGCCGATGAGGTGACCGCCGGTCTGGAGGGGCTGGAGGTGCCGCTGCGGGTGGCGGTGATGGGCTGCGTGGTGAACGGGCCAGGTGAGGCCCGCGAGGCCGATCTGGGCGTGGCCTCCGGCAACGGCAAGGGACAGATCTTCGTCAAGGGCGAGGTGATCAAGACCGTGCCCGAGTCGAAGATCGTGGAGACCTTGATCGAAGAAGCTCTGCGCATCGCCGAGGAAACGGGGGAGACTGGAAGCGGAGCCCCGCAGGTGACGATCGGCTGAGGGAACAACAGCGCAGGAGGTGGTCGTGCTCGGATTGTTGCGTGACCGCCCACTGGGTTCGCGGGATGCCGCAGCCGTGGCTCGGGCCCTGGACGCCGACCCGGTCGCCTCGTGCATGGTGGCGGCACGGGTGGAGGCCTTCGGCCTCACCCCCCGCTTCCTCGGCGGAGAGCTGTGGACCGCCTCCCAGCCCGAGGACTCGCTGTGCTTCTCCGGCGCCAATCTGATGCCGCTGTCCGGGGACCCCGGCCAGCTCGATCACTTCGCGGCACGGGCGCTGGCCATGCCGCGCGTGTGCACCTCGGTGGTGGGACCGTCGCACCTGGCGCTGGCGCTGTGGGAACGGCTGGCCACCGAATGGAGCGAGCCCCGGGAGATCCGGGCCGAGCAGCCGCTGCTGGCCGTCGACGGCTATCCGGCGACGCCGATCGACCGGGAGGTCCGGCGGGTGACCCAGGACGATCTGGACGACTACTTCCCGGCCGCGGTGACGATGTTCACCAGCGAGGTCGGCGTCGATCCGTGCGACGGCGACGGGGGACAGAGTTTCCGTCGGCGCCTGTCCTCGCTCATCTCTGCCGGCCGGGTCTTCGCCCGCTTCGACGGCCGGCGGGTGATCTTCAAGGCCGAGATCGGATCGCTGTCCCGGCGGGCCGGCCAGATTCAGGGAGTCTGGGTCGACCCCGAATACCGGGGGAGAGGGTACGGAGCGGCCGGCACCGCCGCCGTGGTCGCCGCGATCGCCCGGCAGGGCCGGATCGCCAGCCTGTACGTCAACGACTACAACACTGCAGCGCGTGCGGCTTACCAGCGTGTCGGCTTCCAGCAGGTCGGCACCTTCGCCACGGTCCTGATCGACTGACACCGCGCTGCGCCCGCGACACGCAGACCCGGCACCGGAGTCGGCCGGGCATCGGCGCCTAGGATCAAGACTCGATGAGGTTTACCAGGCGGGTCGCGGCGGTGTGCACGGCAGTGGTGCTGGCGGCATCGCTGCTGGCGTGCGGAACCGCCGACCACGGTCCACGCACCGTCGCCGATGCCTTCCTGAACGATTTCGCTCACCGTGACTTCGCCGCCGCCGCGGCCCGCACCACCGCACCCGATCGCGCCGAACCCTTCCTCGCCGCCGCCTGGTCGGGTCTGACGGCCGAGGCGATGACGGCCCGCAGCGGCCGGATCCGGATGGACCGCGATATCGCCGACGTCGACGTGACCTACACCTGGGCGCTGCCGGGGAAACGGGAATGGACCTATCCGGCGACGTTGACGATGGGGCGCAGCGATGCGGGCTGGTCGGTGCGCTGGTCGTCGACCGATGTGCATCCTGAACTCGGTGCCGATCAGCGGCTGTCGCTGGCGACTTTCGCCCCGCCGCGGGCGGCGGTCAACGAATCCGACGGCAGCGAGGTGATGGCCGACGGCACCATCGTGGCGATCTCCTTCGACGGGGCGGCCGCGGCGGCGCAGGGATCGGTGATGGACTCGGCGACCCGGCTGATCGGGGTGCTCGGCGCAGACCTGGACGGGATGTCGGCGCAAGAGCTGGCAGAGAAGGCGACCGCCAGTACGGACCCGATCCAGCTCACCCGCATTCCGGTGGCCCGGTTCGATCGACTGCGCGACCAGCTCGCGATGCCCGGCGTGATCGCGGCCGAGCAGGCGATCCTGACCCCGCGGGACCCGAACTTCGCCCCGGCGATCCTGCAGCAGGTCCGGGTGAGCGTGGCCGACAAGATGACCGGAGGCTCGGGCTGGCGGATCTCGGTGGTCAATCCGAACGGTCTGACCGCCGATGTCCTTGCCGACCATCCGGCCACCCCGGCCCCGGCCATCGCCCTGACGCTGTCCCGATCGGTGCAGGACGCGGCCCAGCGGGCGGTCAACGCCGTCGGCAAGCAGACGATGATGGTGGTCGTGCAGGCCTCGACCGGCAAGCTCCTGGCCGTCGCCCAGAATCCGGCTGCCGACCGGGACGGGTTGCTGGCCACGATGGGCACCTATCCGCCGGGATCGACCTTCAAGATGGTGACCTCGGCGGCGGGGATGGCCGCGGGCCTGACCGACCCGGAGGCGATCGTGCCGTGTCCCGGCGAAATCCAGATCGGTTCGCGGCTGATCCCGAACTACGATCGTTTCGCGCTCGGCCCGGTCCCGCTGCGTCAGGCGTTCGCGAACTCGTGCAACACCTCCTTCGCCGAACTGGCCAGCCGGATGGGACCCTCGGATCTGGCGCACGCGGCGGCCGCGATGGGGCTGGGCCCGACCTACGAGATCCCCGGAATCGACTCCGCACCGGGTTCGGTGCCGATCGAACCCGATCTGGTGGTGCGTGCCGAGGACGGCTTCGGACAGGGCACCGTGCTGTCGACGCCGCTGGGGATGGCGTTGGTCGCGGCGACCGCAGCGACCGGCAAACCGCCGGTGCCGCAGCTGATCAACGGCCGCGAGACCAAGGTGACCGGCCCGCGACCGGAACTGAAACCCGAGGTCTATGCGCAACTGCGCCCGATGATGCGGGCTGTGGTCACCGAGGGCACGGCCACCTCCATCTCCGGGGCGGGACCGGTCTTCGGTAAGACCGGTGAGGCCGAGGTCGCCGGGGGCTCGCACGCCTGGTTCGCCGGCTTCCGCGGGGACCTGGCCTTTGCCACGCTCATCGTGCTGGGCGGTGATTCGACCAACGCGGTCAATGTGACCCGCGACTTCCTCAACCTTCTGCCGCCGGGCCGGTGAGTCCGCCGCGCCGACCGGTTCAGGAGCGGTCCGGGGTGATGATCAGCTCGCCGGTGTCGGGGTGGCGGACCAGCGCGACCGGGTGATCGTAGGTCTGGGTCAACAGCGCGGCGGTGAACACCTCGTCGACGGTGCCGTGGGCGAGGATACGCCCGCCCTTCATCAGTGCGACCCGATCGGCGTAGGCGGCGGCCAGCGACAGGTCGTGGACCACCAGCACCACGGTCAGTCCCGCGTCCGCGCGGGCCCGCAGGATCTTCAGGACCTGCTCGCTGTGGCCGATGTCCAGGGCCGCGGTCGGCTCGTCGAGCAGCAGCACCGGGGTGTCCTGTGCCAGCGCCCGGGCCAGCGAAACCCGGGCCTGCTGTCCACCGGACAACTGCGGAAACGGCCGGTCCACCAGATCCTCGACCCCGCAGGCGACGATGGCCTTGTCGACCAGTTGCGCCGAGTCCCGGGCCTCCGGCTCGCGCAGCCACGGATAACGGCCCAGTTCGACGACCTCGCGAACGGTGAACGGTGTGTCCACGCGGTTGCTCTGCGTCACCAGGGCGCGGTGGCGGGCCAGTTCCCGGGCCGGGTAGCCACCCAGGTGGCGTCCGCCCAGGTGTACGCTGCCGGCCTTCGGTGCGCGCACTCCGGCCAGGACCGACAGCAGCGTCGATTTACCGCAGCCGTTCGGTCCGACCAGCGCGATGATCTGCGCCGGTTCGGCGTTCAGACTCACCCCGTGCAGCACGGGTCGGCCGCCCAGATCGATCTCGACGTCGTGTGCGGTCAGGCTGATCCCGGGGGCAGGAGACTGTGGCGTGGTCATCTCACCATCCCGTCTTCGCGGTCCGGCGCAGCAGGATGAAGAAGGCCGGTCCGCCGATCAGCGAGGTCAGCATGCCCAGCGGCAGCTCACCGTTGGTCAGGGTCCGGGCGGCCAGATCGGCGGCGGCGATGGTCAGTGCGCCGCCGATCACCGAGGCCGGCAGCAGCACCCGGTGCCGCGGGCCCACCAGCAGGCGCATCACATGCGGCACGATCAGACCGACGAACATGACGATGCCGGTGAAGGCGACCGCACCCGCGGTCAGAATCGCGACCAGGACGATCGCCTGTCGCCGGACCAGTTCGACGTTGATCCCCAGCGAGGCGGCCTGGATCTCGCCGAGGGCCAGCAGATCGAGCTTGTTGACCAGCACCAGGGAGGCGGCGATCGCCGAGATCACCAGCGGCGCCACCACCTGCACATGACCCCAGGAGACCGATCCGGCCAGGGAGCCGAGTTGCCAGAAGACGATCTGCTCGCGGGTCGCGGTCGAGGCGATGGTGGTCAGGTAGGCGATGATGCCCAGCGCGAAGGCGTTGACCGCGATACCGGTGAGCACGATCATCACCACCGAGGTCCCCCCGTCGCGCATGCTCAGGGTGTAGACGGCGAAGGTGGTGAACAGACCGAAGACGGCGGCTGCACCGGCGACCGCCCAGCCGTTGGGGGCCGGTCCGCCGACGACGAACATCAGGCAGGCGCCGACGGCGGCACCGGAGGAGACGCCGATGATGCCGGGCTCGGCCAGTGGGTTGGCCAGCACCCCCTGCAGCAGACAGCCCGCCGCACCCAAGGCGGCGCCGACCAGGACACCGAGCACGATGCGGGGGAATCGGGACACCCACATCGCGTTCTCGCCCGCCTGGTCCGGCAGCGGTCCGATGTTCAGATGCCAGTGATGGGCGATGGAGCCGAGTACCTGCGACGGCGGGATCGAGACCTGACCGGTCCCTGCGGAGAAGACGATGACCGCGCCCAGCAGCAGCAGGCTGGCGACCATCACCCAGATAGCGCGGCTCCAGTTGGCCGGAGCCCGACGGCGCAATGTCTCGTTCACCGGTAGATCGCCTTCCCGAGCGCCTGCAGCACCAGCCCGGTGTCCGGACCGAAGGCCAGCACCTGAGTCTCGTCCATCGCGATCACACGGTCGGCCCGCCCGGCTCTGGTCCCGGCGATCGCCGGCAGCGCCGCGACCTTGTCCAGACCGCCGACGGATTCGGCTCCCTGGGTCATCACCAGGATCACCTGTGGATCGGCCCGCATCAACGATTCGGTGCTCACTGTGGTGAACGACGCAGTCAGTCCGGCTTCGGTGCCCGCATCGCGGCCGCCCAGGGCCGTGATCAGGTCGTCGGCCCCGGAGTTCGGACCGGCCAACAGGATCAGCCGATCGCCGCGGATGTACAGGAAAGCGATCGTCGGATCGCCCGTCGGATCGGGCAGCGCATCGCGGGCGGCCTGGATCTGCGCCTGGGTGCGTGCCACCAGCTTCTCGCCGGCGGCCTCGGCGCCCAGCGCCGTCGCGATATCGCGGATCAGACGGGGTGTTCCGGCGACGCTGCGTTTGCCGGTGAACACCGCGACCGGGATGTGGGCGGCGCGCAGTTGACCGAGCGCCCCGGCCGGATTGATGTCTTCGCTGGCCAGCACGATCGTCGGATTCTGCGCCAGCACCTTTTCGATGTTGACGGCGTGGCCGGCGTCGGTGACCTCGGGAACCGTCTGCGCCGCCGGGAAGGTGGTGGATCGGTCACGTCCGACCATGTTCTTGCCCAGCCCGAGGGCATAGACCGTCGCACCCAGCGTCCCGTTCCGGTCCAGGGCCACGATCCGCTGCGCCTGCGGTGCGGCGACCGGATCCTGTTCGACCGGGACGGGGTCGTCCTGGGGCAGGGTGGCGACCCGGGCGCCGTCGCGCAGATGTGCGGCGCCCGGATCGGCGCCCTGCCCGACATCCAGGGGATCGAGGCTGCAGCCGGACAGAACCAATAGCGCGGCCAGCAGTGCCGTCGCCGCGCAGACGAACGGGCGGCGGAACAATGGCACGGGGAGATCCTCTGGAATCGGAACGGACGGATTTAGGTACACCTTACCGACCGGTTCGGGCGGCGCGGCGTCGGCCTGGACCGGGCCCGTAGGATGAGGTCTCATGACCGTTCGCGCACCGTTGCAGCCCGGCGTCGTCTCACCGACTCTGCCGGTTCCCGACTCCATCGCCCGCCCCGAATACGCCTGGAAGCCGACGGTGCAGGAGGGCAACGAGCCGTGGGTGCAGACCCCCGAGACGATCGAGAAGATGCGGGTGGCCGGCAAGATCGCGGCCAATGCTCTGGCCGAGGCCGGCCGGGCCGTCGCACCGGGCGTGACCACCGATGAGCTCGACCGCATCGCGCACGACTACATGATCGACCACGGTGCCTATCCGTCGACGCTGGGCTACCGGGGCTTTCCCAAATCGTGCTGCACCTCGCTCAACGAGGTGATCTGCCACGGCATCCCCGATTCGACGGTGATCGCCGACGGCGACATCGTCAACATCGATGTGACCGCCTACATCGACGGCGTGCACGGGGACACCAACGCCACCTTCCTGGCCGGTGACGTCTCTCAGGAGCATCGCGACCTGGTCGAACGCACCCGCATCGCGACCGAGCGGGCGATCAAAGCCGTGAAACCGGGCCGGGAACTGAATGTCGTCGGCCGGGTGATCGAAGCCTATGCGAGTCGCTTCGGTTACAACGTCGTCCGCGATTTCACCGGTCACGGCATCGGCGAGACCTTCCACAACGGCCTCATCGTGCTGCACTACGACCAGCCGTCGGTCGACACGATCCTCGAACCCGGCATGGTCTTCACCATCGAGCCGATGATCAATCTGGGCGGCCTGGACTGGGAGCAGTGGGACGACGGCTGGACGGTGGTCACCAGTGACCGGAAGTGGACCGCGCAGTTCGAACACACGCTGGTGGTCACCGATGACGGTGCCGAGATCCTGACGCTGCCGGACTAGTCGCGCCGATGGCGGATCTGCGCGGGGCACTGCTGGTCGGGGGGACCTCCAGCGATGCCGGTAAGAGTCTGCTGGTGGCCGGGCTGTGCCGGTCGCTGGCGCGCCGCGGCATCTCGGTGGCGCCCTTCAAGGCCCAGAACATGTCGAACAACTCCGCGGTGACCCTCGACGGGGGAGAGATCGGGCGGGCCCAGGCGCTGCAGGCGG
The DNA here is from genome assembly GCF_000333015.1 of Gordonia hirsuta DSM 44140 = NBRC 16056. Taxonomy (GTDB): domain Bacteria; phylum Actinomycetota; class Actinomycetes; order Mycobacteriales; family Mycobacteriaceae; genus Gordonia; species Gordonia hirsuta. The sequence goes on from NZ_BANT01000045.1 coordinate 17,769, forward strand.
CCGCCTGCGGGCTGGAACCGGTCACCCGGTTCAATCCGGTGCTCCTCAAACCCGGAAGCGATCGTCGCTCCCAGGTGGTGGTGCGGGGCCGGGCGGTCGGCGATGTCGGGGCCGGTGACTATCAGCAGTGGCGGCGACGACTGGCCGAGGTGGTGCACGAGGAACTGGCGTCGCTGCGTGCCGACTACGACGTGGTGCTCGCCGAGGGGGCCGGCTCGATCGCCGAGATCAATCTGCGGCGCACCGACCTGGCGAATCTGGGCCTGGCCCGGCGCGCGGGAATCCCGGTGCTGGTGGTCGCCGATATCGACCGCGGCGGCGCCCTGGCCGGTCTCTACGGCACCACCGCGGTACTCGAGCCGGCCGATCAGGCGCTGGTCGCCGGCTATGTGATCAACAAGTTCCGCGGAGATCCGGCGATCCTGGCCCCCGGACTGGAGATGCTGCGGGAGCGGACCGGCCGGGACACCCTCGGGGTGATCCCGATGCATCCGCAGGTGTGGATCGACGCCGAGGATTCGCTGGCCAGCCCGGTCGGACGCCGGGTCGGCGGTCCGCCGGCCCCGTACAGGGGAGAACGCCTGACGGTGGCCGCGATCCGGCTGCCGCGCGTATCCAACAGCACCGATGTGGAGGCGCTGGCCTGCGAGGCGGGGGTCGATGTCACCTGGGTCGACGATCCCGGTGCGGTGCACGCCGCCGATCTGGTGGTGCTGCCCGGAACCCGGGCCACGGTGGACGATCTGCGCTGGCTGCGCGAGCGGGGGCTGGCGCAGGCGCTGGTGGAGCGGGCCGCCGGCGGTCTGCCCATTCTGGGCATCTGTGGCGGTTTTCAGATGCTGTCGCGGCAGATCGACGACCACGTCGAATCGTCGGCCGGTGCCGTCGACGGCCTGGGTCTGCTGGATGTGCACATCGTCTTCGCACAAGAGAAGACGCTGCGCCACTTCACCGGCGACGACGGCCGCCACCCGGTCCACGGCTACGAGATCCACCACGGCCGGGTGGCTGCCTGCCGGGAGCAGACGTGGTTGAACGAACACCGAACCGGCCCGGAAGGGGCGCGCCGCGGTGCCGTATACGGAACGCACGGTCACGGCCTGCTGGAGAGCGATGATTTCCGTCGGGCCTTCCTCACCGAGGTCGCCGCGGCGGCCGGCCGGCCCGGTTTCACGCCGGCACCGGACCTGAGTGTTGCGGCGGTCCGCCAGGGACAGCTGGATCTGCTGGCAGATCTGGTGGATACCCATCTGGATATGTCGGCTGTGCAACGGTTGCTCGCCGACGGCCCACCGGCACTGCCGAGCGTCCTAAGCTGGCTGTCGTGGAATCCGAGCACCTGAAAATCGAGCACAGCGGTCTGGTCTTCGACGTGCACCGCAGTGGACCGGCCCGCGGACCCTGGGTGGTGCTCCTGCACGGTTTCCCGGTCAACTCGATGTGCTGGGACAAGGTGTTGCCGCGGGTGCACGATGCGGGACTGCGCACGGTGACCATCGACCAGCGCGGTTACAGCCCGGGCGCCCGCCCCGACGGGGTCGACGAATACCGCCTGGATCGGCTGACCGACGATGTTCTGGGGGTCCTCGGTCATCTGAACATCGCCTATTCGATGGTTGTCGGGCACGACTGGGGCGGCATCGTGGCCTGGCATCTGGCGGCCCGGAACCCGGACCGGTTCACCGGGCTGGTGGCGGTGAGCACCGGGCATCCGTCGGCGATGGCGGTCGCGTTGACCGACGGCGACGACCAGCGCACCCGATCGTCGTATATCAAGGACTTCATCGCCGACGGTGCCGAAGACCGGTTGGCCGCCCGCGGCGGTGTGCTCCTGCGCCGGGCCGGAGTGAGTGCGGACGAGCTGGCGCCGATCTTGCAGCCGGGCGCCCTGACGGGCCCGCTCAACTGGTACCGGGCAGCATTCACCGGGGACATCGCTGCGAATCTGGCGTGTCCGCCGGTGGAGATCCCGACCACGATGCTGTGGAGTGACGGGGATGCGGCGCTGGGCCGGGCGCAGGCGGAGTTGAGTGGTCGTTTCGTGTACGGCGACTATCGCTTCTCCGAACTCCGCGGCGTCGATCATTGGATACCCGAGAATGCGCCGGAGGCCGTCGCCAGCGAGATCGCCCTGCGCTCGACGATGTACTGAAACCTCGACGAGGTCCTGCACGAAGGCGCCGAATCACCCGTGGACCGGGCGCCCCCTGGTCATAATCGGTGAATGAAGCGGTCGCGGCGACGGAATCTTCGGGCAGTATTCGCGGTGGCGGCGGTGATGCTGCTGGCCGGACCGCCGCTGGCGGCCGGACCCGCCGGGGCCGAGCCGTTCACCATGTGGCCGATCCCCAAAGAGATCCCCGAGGCCATCGATGGTGCGATCCCGCCGCCGCCGTTTCCGCGGCTGCAGAAGATCCCGCCGCGCGCACAGACCCCGGGCACGAGCCATCGGTTCCAGGAGTTGCGCGAGGCGGTCATGCCCGACCCGACGGGCGACCCGTTCTTCGACCGGTGGGCGCCGGATCTGGACCGGCGTGCACCCGGAGAGTTGCTGGCGATCCGGGACGTGACCTGGCCGGCGGGGCTTCTGGTGACCACCCCGATCTCCCGGGCCCGGCAGGTCAAGTTCGCCACCACCGACGCGGCCGGGAGGGCGTCGTTCGGCACCGCCACCATTCTGGAACCCCGGACCGGCTGGACCGGTTCGGGCCCGCGGCCGATCCTGGTGAACAATCTGCCGATCGATTCCCTCGGGGCGGCCTGCACACCGGGAATGACGCTGGCACACGGCATGAGCGTCGCCACCGGGGCCACCGATTTCATTCCGCCGACGACGCAGCTGGCACTGGCCCGCGGCTACACGGTGATCGTTCCGGACCATCAGGGACCGCGGCAGGCGTACGCCGAGCCGGTGACCGCCGGGCACATCGTGCTCGATTCGGTCCGGGCGGCCGCGCACCTGGACGCGAAGCGTTTCGGCAGCAGCCCGGTGGCGATGACCGGCTATTCCGGCGGCGCGATCGCCACCAACGGTGCGGCCAAACTTCTGGGCACCTATGCGCCGGAGCTGGAGCCACGCATGGTCGGGGCCGCACTGGGCGGGGTCCCGGCCGACTTCCGGCTGCTGGTCGGTTCGATGAACGCGAACCTGGCGACCGGACTCTTCCACGCGGCGACCTTCGGTATCGCCCGGGAGCGACCGGAGATCCTGACCCTGGCGAACAACCCGGCTCAGTGGCTGGCCACCTCGCCGCTGAAGAACGTCTGCATCGTTCCGGCCGCCATGGCCGGTCCGACCTTCCTGCCCATGCAGCTGCTCGCCAACGATCCGGACCCGTTCCACTCGCCGATCGCCGAGGAGATCTACCGGGCCACCAAGATGTCCGATAAGAAGGCGCAGGTCCCGTTGTACATCTACAACGGCGCTCAGGAGTTCTGGATCCCGGCGCTGGGCGCCCGCAACCTCTACCGCGAACAGTGCCGCCTCGGCGCGAACGCGGTGTACCGCGAACCTTTCGGTGAGCACGCCATCGCCATGCTCACCGGCTATCCGGAGGCCCTGTCGTGGCTGGATGCCCGGTTGCAGGGCAACCCGGCGGTCTCCGAGTGCCCGCGCTGATCGGACCGGTAGGTCAGTCCAGGTCCAGCCCCAGCAGAGCGTTCTCGAGTACCTCCGGCAGCGCCGGATGGATCCAGTACTGACCGCGGGCCATCTCCCGGACACCCAGGCCGAAACTCAGGGCCTGGATCGCCGGCTGAATGATCGACGCGGCCTGCTCACCCATGATGTGCACGCCCAGCAGCCGGCCGGTGGCCCGGTCGGCGATCACCTTGCAGAAGCCCTCGGTGTCCTCCATCGCCCAGCCGTAGGCGACGTCGCCGTACTCCTGCACCTTGACGGTCAGGTCGTAGCCGGCTTCGATCGCCTCGGCCTCGGTCAGCCCGACGGTGGCCACCTGCGGATGCGTGAAGACCGCTGCGGGCACCCACTGGTGCATGAACGAGTCCAGATCGGGAGAATCCCAGCCCTTGAGCAGGTTCTCCTGCACGGTCCGCTGTTCCTGGTTGGCCACATGTTTGAGCTGGTACGGGGAGGAGACATCGCCCAGCGCCCACACGCCGCGCGCCGGTGTGCGTCCGTGCGCGTCGGTGGGGACCCGGCCGTCGTCGGTCAGCGGCACTCCGATGGTGTCCAAACCCAGACGGTCCCCGTTGGGGGTGCGTCCGGTCGCGACCAGCAGTACGTCCACATCCAAGTGGTCACCGTCGCCGCAGTTGAGGCGGATGGTGCCGTCGGGCAGGGTGGTGGCACCGAGCATGCCCTCGTTGAGGCGGACCGTCCACTTCTGCTGGGCCGCGCGGGTGAAGCGGCTGCTGATCTCCGCGTCCATCTTGCGCAGCAGAGCCGGACCCCGGGCGATCATGGTGACGTCGGTGCCCAGGCTGGCGAAGACGTGGGCGAATTCGCTGGCGATGTAGCCGCTGCCCATGATCGCCATCCGGGCCGGTAGCTCCGGCAGCCGCATGACGTCGTCGTTGGTGTAGTAGCGCACGTTCGACTCGCGGATCGGCTGCGGGATCTCGGGGCGGGCCCCGGCGGCGATCACGACCTCGCGGGCGGCCACCACGTCACCGGCATCGGTGACGAGCCGATAACGCTCGACGCCGTCGACCTCGACCCGCCCGTCGAACCGCACATGACTGGAATACACGGTGATGTTGTCGCAGTCCTCGATCCGGTAGTGCTTTCCACCGGCGGAAATCGGGTCGATCCGGTCGAAGACCCGGCGAACCAGATCGGGCCAGTCCACCCCGTCCAGCGAGGCCCGCACCTGGTAGCGCCCGGCTTCTTCCACGGTATCGGCCACATCGGCGGCGTAGACGAACATCTTGGTCGGAATGCAGCCGACGTTCAGGCAGGTCCCGCCGTAGATACCCTCCTCGAAGATCGCCATCGTGATGTCGTCGAAGCGCTCGTCGGGCAGCGAGTTGCCGCTGCCCGAGCCGATGATGGCCAGGTCAACCAGTCTCATCGCAGTGCTCATCGGGCTGCCACCGCCGCCACGTCGAGCTCAGCGCGCAGCCACTGGTCGACGGCGGCGTAGGCCTCCGCGCGAGCCTGCGACTGCGAAAGAAAGACGTCGTGCCGCGCATCGCCGACGGCGACCGACATCACCCGCCGGGCGATGAAGGGTGACCACTTGGCGATGTGCTGCACATCCAGCACACAGTCGGCGGTGTCCACAGCGACGTCGTACTCGGCCCGGAAGCGGGACTTGTCCGACCGCAACGACAGCACCGGGACACCGACATCGATACCGCGGTGCAGCGCCAGCTGTCCCTGACGGATCGCGCTGAGCCAGCCGAAGGTCACCGGGAACCCGGTCAGCGGCTTGCGATCCAGGTCGTAGGACCATTCGCCGTTCGCGCTGATGTGCAGACTCTGGCCGTACGCCGAGGACAACTCCCGCGGAACCAGCGCCTTGGGGCGGACCGCCGCCACCGCCGACAGCAGCCGCGCGGTGGGTCCGGTGCGCAGGACGGTTTCGCCCTGCAAATCCAGCCACGGACTGTTGAGCAGCAGCCCGTCAGTGCGCGCGTGCCGTTGCGGATCGGTGCGGCGCAGCCGGTCCAGCCACAGCGAGGTGACCAGTCCGCCGGTGGAGTGACCGGCGACCAGGACGCGTGCGTTGCGCCCGGCCGGTGCGGTCTCGGCGGCGATCACGTCCAGCGCGGCGTTGAGCTCGTCGTCGTAGTACGCCAGATCGGAGATGTAGTGAGGAGTCTGCTGCCGGTGGAAGGAGCGTCCGCATTTGCGCAGGTCCAGCGCGTAGAAGGCGTAGTCGCGGTCGTGGAAGAACTGCGCGAGCTCATCCTGAAAGAAGTAGTCGGTGAAACCGTGTACGTAGAGCACAGCGCCCCGGGCGGCCGCTCCGCCGGCCGACCGGCGGATCAGGGTGGCACTGATCGGATCCTCACCGTCGGGATCGTCGCCCAGCGGCAGCGTCAGCACCTCGTAGCGGTCCAGGAAATGATCGGGGCGCCAGATGTGTTCCGGAACGGAATCCGGCGCGGTCAGGGAAGGCTCGGTGGGGGACTCAGTCGAACTCACGGGCATCAGCTTAGGCTGGTATGTCGTTCATCCCACATTTCCCAGCGCCGATGCGTAGGGGACGAGGCGGATGTACAACAATGATTCAAGGTGTGGTCTCGGCCAGCAGGGTGCCGGGCGGCGAGGAAATGAGCGGAACGTGGCACAGAGAGTGATCAAGACGGACGTGGCACTGATCGGTGCCGGCATCATGAGCGCCACTCTTGGAACGCTGCTGCGGCAACTGGAACCGAGCTGGTCGATCGCGCTGTTCGAGCGCCTGGATGCCGCCGCCGCCGAAAGTAGTGACCCGTGGAACAACGCGGGCACCGGCCACTCGGCGCTGTGTGAGCTCAACTACACCCCGGCCGGAGCCGACGGCTCGATCGACATCACCAAAGCGCTGAACATCAACGAACAGTTCCAGCAGTCGCGCCAGTTCTGGGCGTACGGCGTCGACAACGGTCTGCTCGGCGAGCCGGACGAGTTCATCAACCCCATCCCGCACGTGAGCTTCGCCCACGGGGCCGCCGGTGTCGAGTACCTGCGGAATCGGCAGGCCGCACTCGCCAAGAACACCCTGTTCGAAGGCATGGAGTTCATCGACGACGACGCCGAGTTCGCCCGCCGCCTGCCGCTCATGGCCGCGGGCCGCGACTGGAGCGATCCGGTGGCGCTGAACTGGTACACCGAGGGCACCGACGTCGACTTCGGTGCGCTGACCCAGCAGCTGCTGAACTACGTCGGTCGTGACGCCGATCTGTACTTCGGACACGAGGTCCGGAATCTGTCGCAGCAGTCCGACGACAGCTGGGTGGTCAAGGTCCGGAACCTGCGCACCGGCGAGGACATCCGCGTCGAGGCCAAGTTCGTCTTCATCGGTGCCGGCGGCGGCGCCCTGCATCTGCTCCAGAAGTCGGGGATTCCCGAGGCCAAAGGCTTCGGTGGCTTCCCGGTCAGCGGTGAGTTCTTCCGCTGCACCAACCCCGACGTGATCGCCGAGCACTCGGCCAAGGTTTACGGCCAGGCTGCCGTGGGTGCACCGCCGATGTCGGTGCCGCACCTGGACACCCGTGTCATCAACCACGAGAAGGGGCTGCTGTTCGGCCCGTACGCGGGCTGGTCGCCGAAGTTCCTCAAGACCGGCGGCGTCATGGATCTGCCGAAGACAGTGAAGCCCGGCAACCTGCTGCCGATGATGTCGATCGCTCCCAAGGAATTCGGCCTGCTCAAGTACCTGATCGGCGAACTGGCGGCGACCCCGGCCGACCGGGTCAAGACTCTGCAGGAGTTCGTCCCGCGTGCCACCGGTGGCGACTGGGAACTGATCACCGCAGGCCAGCGTGTGCAGGTGATCCGCAAGGACGGAATGGGCGGCAACCTCGAGTTCGGCACCGCCGTCGTCGCCGCGGGTGACGGTTCGATCGCCGGTCTGCTCGGGGCCTCGCCGGGCGCCTCGACCGCCGTCCCGGCGATGGTCTCGGTACTGCAGCAGTGCTTCAGCGACCGTTTCGACGCATGGACCCCGAAGCTGACCGAGATGGTCCCGTCGTTCGGCCAGAAGCTGAACGACAACCCGGCGCTGTTCCGCCAGCTGTGGGACTGGACCAACCGCAGCCTGGAGCTGACCGGCAACGGTGAGGCCGCCGGCCATGGTCGACATGCCGCGGTGGAGTCGGCCGAGTAGAACCGACGACACAAGTGACCGCACCTGTTGCGTATCCGTTCAGTGGGGTCGTCGGACAGGACCGGCTCAAGCTGGCCCTGATCCTGTCGACCATCTCTCCGGGCATCGGCGGCGTGCTGATCCGCGGAGAGAAGGGGACAGCCAAGTCCACCATCGTTCGCGGTCTGTCTCCACTGCTCGGGAGTGATTCCCGGGTGGTCGAGCTGCCGATCGGGGCCACCGAGGACCGGGTCATCGGATCCCTGGATCTGACCCGTGTCCTGCGGGACGGTCAGGCCCACTTCACGCCCGGACTGCTTGCCCAGGCCGACGGTGGTGTCCTCTACATCGACGAGGTCAATCTGCTCGCCGACCATCTGGTCGATGTGCTGCTCGACGCCGCTGCCAGCGGCCGGGTCACCATCGAACGCGACGGCGTCTCACATACCGAAGCCGCAGACTTCGTTCTGGTCGGCACCATGAATCCCGAGGAAGGGGAGCTGCGGCCGCAACTGCTCGACCGGTTCGGGCTGGTGGTCGATGTGGCCGGTGCGCGTGAGGTGAGCGAACGCGTGGCGATCGTGACCGCGCGGATGGCCTACGACGCCGATCCGGATGCTTTCGCCGCGTCGTTTGCCGGTGCGGAAGCCGAACTGGCGCAGCGAATCTCGTCGGCTCGCGCAGCGGTGGAAACAGTACTGATCCCGCCCGAGGAACTGCGGCGGATCGCTGGGATCTGTGCGGCTCTGGAGGTCGACGGACTCCGCGGTGACATCGTGGTCGCACGCACGGCGGCGGCGCACGCGGCCTGGCGGGGCAGCGATGCGGTGACGGAAGACGATGTGCGGGTTGCGGTCGAACTGGCATTGCCGCATCGCAGACGACGGAATCCGTTCGATTCACCGGAGATGACTTCCGATGAACTCGATGAAGCCCTCGAACAGGGTGAGCAGGCCGCCTCGGAGCCGCCCCCTTTTGAGCCGGAGCCGGAGTCGGACACCGATTCCGGCACCGACTCAGAGGCTGCGGCAGAAGCGGATCCACCCGCCGAATCCAGTACCGAACCCGATTCCGGTGAAGCGGAGCAGCCATCGGCTGGGGGAGAGACACCGTCGGGACCCCAGTTCGGGGCTCCGCCGGCCGGGACGACCCGGCGGCTGCGGACCTTTCGTGCTGAGGGAACCGGAGAAGGAACCGACGGCCGCCGGTCGTGGGCCCGCGGTACACGTGGCATGACCTCTCGGGCGATCGATTTCTCCGCGACCACGCCGGTTCACCTCTTCGGTACGGTGCTCGCCGCCGCCGGCCGCACCGACGGGCAGGGGCTGCCGTCGATCGTGGCCGACGACCTGCGCGGCGCCGAACGGATCGGAACAGAGTCGAACCTGGTGGTCTTCGTCGTGGATCTGTCGGGATCGATGACCGCCCGGGCCCGTCTCACTGCGGTTCGCAATGCCTGCGTGGATCTGCTTCGCGATTCGTATACGCGCCGGGACCGGGTGGCAGTCGTGGTCGCTGCCGGTAAAGATGCCTACGTCGCGGTACCGCCGACCCGCTCGGTGGACCTGGCGGTCGCCCGGCTGGCAGCGGTGCGCACCGGTGGACGCACGCCGCTCGCCGAGGGACTGAGGCGGGCACTGGAGGTCATCGAACGCGCGGTACGCACCGATCCGACACGACGACCCTTGCTGGTGGTGCTCACCGATGGACGGGCTACGGCGGGCAAGAACGCCACCGAGCGCGCCAAGGCTGTGGCCGGTGAGGTCGCGGGCCAGGGGGTTTCGTCGTTGGTGGTCGATTGTGAGCAGGGCATGATCCGGCTTGGACTTGCGGTAGAGCTGGCGGACCGGATGGGCGCCGAATACACGTCGATGGATCTTCTCGACACCGATGGACTGGCTGGAACGGTAAAAACCGCCGGCTGATGGTCGGGCATCACCGCCTCGCCCGTCCGGACCAGAACCTTCGCCTAGAACGGTGGTGGGTCGTCGTCGGTGGGTGGGGTGGGGTCGGTGTTGTTTTTGGTGAGTCGTTCGCGGCGGTTGGCGGCGCGTTCGGCGCGGCGGCGGGCGTGTTTGTTGGCGGTGCGGCTGCGGCCGGCGCGTTCGGGGCTGTGGCGCCAGGTGCCGTTGGGGGTGTGGCCGGTGTGGTGGGAGTGGTCGTCGGGGCCGTAGCGGTGGGCGCAGCGTAGTGCGGCCAGGCTGGGGAACAGCCACTGGTTGGGGGCGGTGGTCTGGGTGGTGATGCCGTACAGACTCATCGCGCTTTGGTAGCGGCCGTGTTCGTCGATCCAGAGTTCGTCGAGGAATCCGTCGAGGCTGGTTTTGATCAGGTGGTGGAACCGGCATTTGGGCAGCAGGTTGCATAAGCAGGTGGGTCCACCGGCTTGGGGGCAGATGTTGTCGTATTCGGCGACGTGGTCCAGGTCGCAGGAGAAGGCCGGGCGTTCACAGCCGGGGATCGAGCAGGTTCCCCACAGGAAACGGGCGATCAGGGCGGTGACGGTGGTGGGCCGGTAGCCGTCGGCGGGGCGGGCGGTGTGAGTCAGGACCCGTTCGGGTCGGCGGCAGGCGGCCACGGTCAGGAAATGGTCCAGATCGGCGATCCAGGCCTGTTGTTGCTTCTCGATCCGTTCCCAGTCGATCCCGATCTGGGATTCCTCCAGGTCACGGCACCATTGCCAGGTGCCGTCGGTCTCGGCCGTAGCGATCATCGCGGTCAACTCGGCGTCTCCGTCCCAGCGCCGCCACATCGCGGCCAGCCGGATCTGCTCGGGATCATCATCAGGCCCCAGATCGGTGAACAACGGACGTCGTTGTTCAGGGGGAACCCACCCCGGATCGGGCCCGTCATCGATCGCCCGCTGCTGAGCGGCAGCGAACTCCGGATCATCGGGCTCGCCGGGCCAATCAGCCCAACGCTGGGCCTCATCTGGGCCTTCCAGAGCATCGGGGGCCGGCGGGCCGGCAGGGCCTGCGGCATCACCGGGATCAGGCCCCCGCGGCCGACCAGAACCACCCGGACCGTCGGGCCCACCAGGACCGCCCGGACCGCCAGGGCCGCCAGGGCCGCCAGGCTCATCCGGACTGTCCGGACCGCCAGGCTCATCCGGACTGTCCGGTCCGTCTGGTCCGTCGGGGTCGTCTGGTCCGTCGGGCCCGTCGGGGTCGTCGAACTCGTCAGGGTCGTCAAACTCGTCTGGATCGTCGAACTCGTCGGGGTCGTCGAACTCGTCGGGGTCGTCGGGGTCGTCGAATTCGTCGGGGTCGTCGACGTCGATGGGGTCGGGTTCGCAGGTTTCGCACAGGTCGTTCAGATCGTGCCGGACGATGGTGGCGTCGGGGCGTTCGGCCAACTCACGGGAATGGTCGGCGGAGATGACACCGTATCCGTCGAGGTAACCGGGAACGTTCGCCCCGTCCAGAGCGGCCGAATCGACGATCACGTGCACCATCAACCGGGCCGCGACCGGATCGATCTGCGTCACCTCCACACCGGCGACACAATCCTGGCGGCCGCAGGCGCACCCGAATTTCTGCCCGGTGACCCGGGCGATGACCGCCGCCGACCGCTGCTCACCGGTACTACGCCCGTCATGGGCACATAACCGGCCGATCACCGCATCGACAGCTGCGACCGCCAACCGCACGTCCTCGGCCCGGGCCACCACCGTCAACTCAGCCAACCCGTCCCCCACACCCCGAGTCCGCACCCCCCGGCGCGCCAGCGCTGCCTGCCGGCGGCGCCGCGCCGAATCCGGATCAAGCCGCACCGCCACCTGAGTGGCCAGATTGGTGATGGCCCCCTCACTCAACACACCCCCGCCGCCGACGATCCCCAGGATCTGGGCGGCGATCTGTTCATCGACCAACGCCATCTTCCACGAATCACCGATCAACTCGGTGGCCACCACGATCCGATGGAACCGGCGCCGATCGATATGCCCCGAACGCAGCAATCCCGCCACCGACGGCAACCGATGCCGAGCCGCCAACGCATCCTCAGCCAGCATCCGGCCCTGATACTCGGTACCGGCCAGATACTGCTGCAAACACAACACCGCCCGCGCCGTCACATCCAGCACCTTCAAATCCGCACCGGCCAGCTTCTCCCGCGCTACCCGCCCGTATTCCCGGTCGATCACCGACAACGCCAACTGGAACAGTTTCCAATCCAGATAACACTGCCCGTTCTTAGCCGCATGAATCTGCCCGGCCACCTGCTCCTGAGACAACCCGGACACATCCTCAGCAGCCGGCCCCACCCCACCAGCAGACAGATCCGCCGACGACCACGCCGACGCCGCGAAACCCGCCACCAGTTCTCACCCCCAAACCAATACTAGAACTCTAGTTCGATTCCGTTATGACTAGAATACGCCCGCCCACACACACCAGGCAAGGGAAAATCGAAAGAACTTTCGACAATCTGATACCCGCAAGTAGGGTTCTGAACAGCATGAACGTGTTCGCGAGGGTGCCCGGAATGATCGAGTCGAACGTCTACCGGAAAGGCGACGGGGAATCGATAGCGAGTCGGAGGGACAAACCAGGTGAGGGCGCAGCGGTCCGGATCCTGACCATGATTCCCGGCACACTAGGCTGACGCCATGCCCAAAGGAGTTCCCGAGTCTGTCCCTGATGATGGTCTGACCACGCGCCAGCGGCGCAATCAACCGGTGCTGGCGGTGAATACCGGTCCTGGGAAAGGTAAGTCCACGGCAGCCTTCGGAATGGCGTTGCGGGGGTGGAATGCAGGCTTGAATGTCGCCGTCTTCCAGTTCGTCAAAAGCGCGAAGTGGAAGGTCGGTGAGGAGAACGCCCTGCTGGCGCTCGGCCGAGTCCATGAGCAGACCGGTGAAGGCGCCCCCGTGCAGTGGCACAAGATGGGGCAGGGATGGTCCTGGATCCGACGTAGTGAAGAAGCGGAACAGGACCATGCCGCAGCGGCCCGCGCAGGTTGGGCGGAGATCGCACGACGGATCGCGGCCGAAGAGCACGACTTCTATGTCCTCGACGAGTTCACCTATCCGCTGCATTGGGGCTGGATCGACGTCGATGAGGTCGTGGCCACGTTGCGTGAGCGGCCCGGCCGACAGCACGTCGTCATCACGGGGCGTTACGCGCCCGAGGCGCTGATCGAGGCGGCCGATCTGGTGACGGAGATGACCAAGATCAAGCACCCGATGGACGCTGGCCGTAAGGGCCAGAAGGGAATCGAGTGGTAGTACCGGCGGTCGTGATCGCTGCGCCGAGTTCGGGTAGCGGAAAGACGACGGTCGCCACCGGGTTGATGGGAGCGCTGGCTGCCGCCGGCCATCGGGTAGCCCCGTTCAAGGTGGGGCCCGACTACATCGATCCGGGCTATCACGCGCTCGCCACCGGCAGGCCGGGCCGCAACCTTGATCCCAATCTGGTCGGCGAACACCGGATCGCTCCGCTGTTCGCCGCCGGTTCGCGCGGGGCGGACATCGCCGTCGTCGAAGGGGTGATGGGCCTGTTCGACGGTCGGATCACCGGTGAATCCGATGCGCTGGGGCTGGGATCGACCGCGCATGTGGCCACGCTGATCGGAGCCCCGGTGATCCTGGTCGTCGACGCCTCCGGGCATTCGCAGTCGCTAGCTGCGTTGCTGCAGGGTCTTGCCGGCTATTCACCACAGGTGCGGATGGCCGGGGTGATCCTGAACCGGGTCGGCTCCGACAGGCACGAACAGGTCCTGCGGCAGGCATGTGCACACGCCGGTCTCCCGGTCTTGGGGGCCTTGCGTCGTGATCCGGCGATGACGGTGCCATCGCGGCATCTCGGGCTGATCCCGGCGGCCGAACGCCAGACCGATGCGATCGATACGGTCGCTGCGATGGCTGCGAAGGTCGGTGCGGCTCTTGACCTTCCGGCGCTGGTAGCCGCGGCTGGCACGGCCGCCGGGCGCAACGTCGTTCCGTGGTCCGCCGAAGACGAGATCGGTGAGACGGCAACCGGGGTGCGGCCGCAGATCGCGGTCGCCCGCGGCCCGGCGTTCACCTTCTCGTATGCCGAACACAGCGAGTTGCTGGTGGCGGCGGGCGCCGAGGTGGTGGGTTTCGATCCGCTCACCGAATCGCTCCCTGCCGCTACCGCGGGGCTGGTGATCGGCGGCGGATTCCCCGAGGCACACAGCGAGGCCCTCGGTGCGAACGAGGCGCTGCGCACCGCGGTCACCGCCCATGTCGCTGCCGGGCGGCCGGTCCATGCCGAGTGCGCCGGACTGCTCTACCTGCAGCGCAGCCTCGATTCGGTTCCGATGGCCGCGGCGCTGCCCGGGCGCGCAGAGTTCACCCCGAAGTTGACGCTGGGCTACCGCGACGGGGTGGCCCTGGCAGAGTCGGTCCTGTTCGCCGCCGGCGAACGCGTCACCGGTCACGAATTCCACCGCAGCGTCGTGCACTGGGACCAACCGCCCGCGCCGGCATGGGGATGGCGGGGCGCCGACGGTGTGCCGACCGTCGACGGGGCTGTCGGCGGCGGTGTCCACGCTTCCTACTTGCATCTGCATCCGGCGGGATACCCTGCAGCCATCGCCCGCTTCGTGCGGGCGGCAGCGGCGACAGATCGGCCAGGGGAGTAGACGTGGACGATGAGACGCACGATGAGCTGCGCGATGAGAACGGCGCCGGCTATGCGGACCTGACCGCGCAGCGGATGGCCCAAGGCGGCGCACCTGCATCCCCCGCGTCTGCCGCACTCAGCGCAGCCTTGGATGCGCTGACCTCGGCCAACACCGAACCGCGGGTGCTGCGCGATCTGCTCGAGGCGGTCCTGATGGTCGGGCAGGGGCTGGACCTGAACGAGTCGCTCCAGCGCATCACCGAGGTCGCCGCTTCGGTGCTGGATGCCCAGTACTGTGCGTTGGGTGTCCGCGGGCCGCACCGCGGGCTGCAGGCCTTCGTCTATACCGGGATTCCGCGGGAGGTGCGCGCCAAGATGGGCCGTCTGCCGGTGGGACGCGGCGTGCTGGGAGAACTGCTCGACCATCCCGAGGTTCTGCGGATCGAGCATCTGGGCGAGCATCCGGCATCGGTCGGCTTCCCCCCGCACCACCCGCCGATGGACACCTTTCTGGGCGCACCCATCATCGTGCGCGGCGAACTCTTCGGCTCCATCTACCTCACCGAGAAGCAGCCTGCCGGCGGAGCCGAACCGGCAGAGGGTGCACCGGTACCGATGTTCACCCAGCAGGACGAACAGATCGTCTCGGTCTTGGCCGTCGCGGCAGGCATCGCCGTGGAGAATGCACGGCTGTATGAGCGTCAGCGCGTCCGGCACCGCTGGATGGAGATCCTGGCCCACCGGGGCTCCGAGCCGATGGCCGGAGTGGCCCTGTCGGACACACTCAACGGACTGTGCGCCGATGTGGCGGCCCTGACCGGTGCAGTGGACGTCTTCATCGTCACCTCCGATGCCGATGACCCGCACCTGCACGGGCACACCGGCGAGCCGGTCGACGCCAGCGAGATCGCCTGGCCGGGACTGTCCTTCAGCGTGAGCGAGGTCGACGCGGCCGGCGCGGAGTGGATGCGCGGGGGTGCGCGCTGGAAGACCGCCCAGCCGATGCAGCGCACGCCGGGAGATTTCGGTGCGATCGTCCTGACCCACCGCAAGCGCCCGTCCTGGGAGCCCGAGGAGATGGCCGGACTGGCCGGCGTGGCCCGTGTCGCCTCGCTGGCCGTGGCCTACGCCGAGCAACAACAGCTCGCGCGCGATCTGGAGATGTTGGAGGATCGCCATCGCATTGCTCGTGACCTGCACGATCACGTGATTCAACGGATCTTCGCGGTCGGCATGTCACTGCAGACCATGCAGGCGGCCCCGCAGGAGTTCGACCGCCGGGTGGCACAGGTGATCGACGACTTGGATGCGACGATCGCTCAGATCCGCACCTCGATCTTCGATCTGCAGTCGGCGGCGATCGCCGATGCCGCGGTCACACTGCGACGCAAGGTGCTCGACATCGTCGCCGAACTGGCTCGGCACGCGCCGATCGTTCCGAGCGTGACCTTCTCCGGACCGGTCGACACACTGGTGCCGCATGCGCTGGCCACACATATCGAAGCGGTCCTGCGCGAAGGTCTATCCAATGCCCTGCGGCACTCCGGTGCCACTCGCATCGGGGTGCGTATCGCCGCCGGGGACGTCCTGACCGTCGAGGTCACCGACGACGGGATCGGTATCTCACCGCATGTGAACTACCGCGGACTGGACAATCTAACCCGACGGGCCGACGAGTGCGACGGTGTCTTCACCGTCGACACCACGCCGGGAGAGGGCACCCGGCTGATCTGGCAGGTCCCGCTCCCGGACTTCCCTGGATAACCGTCTCTGGGCACCCTGCTGCAGTCGGTGCGTGACCGGCGAGTGGGACGGTCAACCCACAATCGTACGGCCGGTGACCTGGTCGGCCGGAAGGATGATCACCTGGCGGTCGTGCGCGGTCAGGATGTGGACGAAACCGGGTGCGGTCTCGAGCACATAGCCATCGATGATGCCGTGGTCGCTGGTCGTGGTGATCTCTTCGTGGTCCATCCACGGCACATCGTCGATCACGGCCAGGCAGAGCACACCGATCACGGCGATCAGCGCGATCTGCTCGGTGGCGACGGTGGCCAGGCGGCGCAGGCGCGATGTTCGGGCGAACAGTTTGACCGTGACGACGAGCGCACCGACGCCAACTGCCCCCACCAAGGTCCACGGATTGCGGTAGGTGACGGTCATCGCGAAGGCGATCACCCCCATGGCGACGGCGAACAGCAGTCCCACGACCGCGGCAGCGCCCAGTTCGATGTCCAGGCGCCGGAAGGAGGCCTGCGTCTGGTCGTCCTGCTGGTCGTCCTGCTGGTCGGAGACCGCCGGGCCGGCGCCGGTGCCCACCGGTCTCAGCGCTGTCGTTCGCGGAGTTTGGTCGCCATCACCGCAACCTGGGTACGACGCTGCATATCCAGCTTCGCCAGGATGTGTGAGACGTAGTTCTTGATCGTCTTCTCGGCCAGGAACATCCGTTCGGCGATCTGCCGATTGGTCAATCCTTCGCCGATCAGATGGAAGACCTCGCGCTCCTGACCGGTCAGCTCGGCCAGCGGGTCTTCCTTCTCTTTCTTGTCGTTACGCAGGCGGGCCAGCAGTGCCGCGGTACTGCGGTCGTCGAGCAGAGAGCCGCCCTGCCCGATGGTGCGGACCGCAGCGATCAGGTTCTGGCCGAGGATCTGCTTGAGGACGAAACCGGAGGCGCCGGCCAAGACGGCGGCGACGAGAGCATCGTCGTCGGCGTAACTGGTGAGCATCAGGCAGCGCAGATTCGCATCCCGCGAACGGACCTCGCGGCACAGCTCCACCCCGTTCCCGTCGGGCAGCCGCACATCGAGCACCGCAACGTCCGGGCGGGTGGCGGCGATCCCGGTGACGGCCTCTTTCACGGTGGCGGCCTCACCGACGATCTGCAGGTCACCGGCGGTGCCCAGGAGATCACGCAGGCCGCGTCGCACCAACTCGTGGTCGTCGACCAGGAACACTCGGATCGGTTTACCGGGAGTCGGTGCGGGCGGATTAGGCATGCCTAAAAGGTACCTGAAGGACCCGGCCGAGTCCCGACCGGAGACCCGGTGAGTTGGGGACCTTAGGCACTCTATTCACAGCCGCCCCACGACGATCATGAGAGCCATGACCACTCTCATCGGAAAGAAAATGAGCGGCTCGGACCTGTTGCGTGAGCTGCTGCCCGTCTGCGAGACCGAAGTCGAGCGGCACATGAAGATGACCCGGGACTGGCATCCCCACGACTACGTCCCCTGGGACGAAGGCCGCAACTTCAAGATGCTCGGCGGCATCGACTGGGATCCTGAGCAGTCACAGCTGTCGGAGACGGCCAAAGCCGCGATGATCACCAATCTGCTCACCGAGGACAATCTGCCCTCCTACCACCGCGTCATCGCCGACAATTTCAGTCTCGACGACGCCTGGGGATTCTGGGTCGGCCGCTGGACCGCCGAGGAGATGCGGCATTCGACCGTGATGCGCGACTACCTGGTGGTGACCCGCGGGGTGGATCCGGTCGAACTCGAAGAGACCAGGATGGCTCATATGACCTCCGGTTTCAACCCGCTGCCCGACGACGACGGGCAGCGCGACCACAGCTTCGACATGCTCTTCGCGGTCAGCTACGTCAGCTTCCAGGAGCTGGCCACCCGGGTCAGCCACCGCAACACCGGCAAGGCCTGCGGCGACCCGATCGCCGATCGCATGCTGCAGCGGGTGGCCGCCGACGAGAACCTGCACATGCTCTTCTACCGCAATATCGTCGACGGCGCCCTGGACCTGGTGCCCGACGAGGCGATGGCGGCGATCTACGGCATCGTGTCGAACTTCCAGATGCCCGGGGCCACCATGCCCAACTTCCGGCGCAATGCGGTGCTCATCGCCAAAGGCGGAATCTACGACCTCCCGCAGCACATGGAAGAGGTGGTGCTGCCGGTGCTGCGCAAGTGGCGGATCTTCGAGCGTGACGACTTCGGTCCGCTCGGCCAGATGTACCGGGAGAAGCTCGCCGACTTCCTGGAGCAGATGGACATCAAGGTGCGCAAGTTCGAAGAATCCCGCGCTCGGGCACTGGCCAGGGAGCGGGCCAAAGACGCCTGATGCGGCCTCGGTAGGCTCGTGCCTCATGGGCGAAGGACACTATCTGGCTGGGCTGGATCTGCGGGGACGCAAGGTTGTCGTGGTCGGTGGCGGCAGTGTCGCCCAGCGGCGGCTGCCGAATCTGATCGGCGCCGGTGCGCAGGTACACGTGATCGCCGTCGACCCACGGCCGACGGTCGAATCCGAGCCGGCGGTCACCGTGGATGTCCGCGAGTACACCGACGGTGACCTCGAAGGTGCCTGGTATGCGCTGGCCTGCACCGACGATCCGGAGGTGAATGCGGCCGTCGTCGCCGAAGCCACCGCGCGACGCATCTTCTGCGTGCGTGCCGACGACGCCCGCGAGGGGACCGCGGTGACCCCGGCCTCCGGGCGGCACGACAGTCTCCAGTTCGGGGTGCTCGCCGGCGGAGATCACCGCCGCAGCGCCGCGGTGCGTGCAGCCATCTCTGCGGCCCTGGCCGACGGGACCTCGCTGCAGGTCGACGCGACCGCCCCGCACGCGCCGGGCGTCGCCCTGGTCGGCGGTGGACCGGGCGATCCGGACCTGATCACCGTCCGCGGGCGGCGCCTGCTGGCGCGCGCGGACGTCGTCGTCGCCGATCGGCTTGCCCCCGGCGCGCTGCTCGACGAGCTCGGGCCGCAGGTGGAGGTGATCGACGCGGCCAAGGTGCCTTACGGCCGTGCCATGCGCCAGGAGAAGATCAACGAGATCCTGGTCGACCGGGCCCGGGAGGGCAGATTCGTCGTCCGGCTCAAGGGTGGCGACCCGTACGTGTACGGCCGCGGATTCGAGGAACTGCAGGCCTGCGTCGAAGCAGGGGTACCGGTGACCGTGGTGCCGGGGATCACCTCGCCGATCTCCGCACCGGAGCTGGCAGGGATTCCGGTCACTCACCGCGGGGTGACCCACGAGGTGGTCATCGTTTCCGGGCACGTGGCCCCCGGTCACCCGGATTCGCTGACCGACTGGGCTGCGCTGGCCCGGCTGCGCGGCACGCTGGTGCTGATGATGGGTGTCCAGCGACTGGGCGCGTTCGCCGAGGCGCTGCTGGCCGGTGGGAAGTCTCCCGACACTCCGGTCGCGATGATCGAGAACGCCTCGCGGCCCGATCAGCGGCTCATCCGCGCCGATCTGGGCGGGGCCGCGGCGGCCGCGCAGGCGCAGGACCTGAAGCCGCCGGCGATCGTCGTGATCGGCGCGGTGGCCGGATTCACCGATGCCGACCGGGTGGTCGGCTTCGCCGGAGGACAGATCTGATGCGCGCAGGATGGTGGGTCGGTGGGGCCTGCGGCCTGATCCTGCTGATCTCGGCGATCGGCGCCTGGTGGTTCCCGCCACTGCTGACCGCCGTGCTGGTCGGCGTCGCCGTCGTGGTGATGTCGGTCTGGCAATGGCAGCGTCGCCGTCGCGGTATCGCCCCGGTCTCGGAGAACAGCTGGGTGACCGTGGGTGTGCCGACCCTGTTCGGCGGTCTGGCGGTGATCACGCTCAACGGCTGGATCATGCAGGTCTCACGCAAGGCGACCGGCGGCGAATCCGGCGTCACCGCGATGCTGGTCGGTTTCGTCACCGGAGTGATCTTCATGGCGTCGGCCTACGGGTACGGGCGGCTGCGGGCGCAGCGGGTTCAGGTGTCCGAGCAGCAGTACGGTGGCCGCCGGGTCCGGGACACCGGCGACGAGCACGATGCCGAGGACGAGCTGGATCCCAACGAGTGGCTGCGCAACTTCAACCGCGACGAACTCTAGCTCCGGCCCGGCCGTCCACCGGGTTCATGCTGCCGGGTTCATTCGGTGACGACGACGATCTCGGTCGGGGAAGCGATCTCCACCCGATGTCCGGCGTCGGCCAGCACCGCGGCGAGCTTGTCGATGTCGCGGACCTGCGCGCGCGTCTGTACCAGGGTGCGCGCGATCAAACCCTTGTAATGCTTGTTGAAGTGGCTCACCACTTTCCGGGTGCCGTCCGGGGCCTCGGTCACCACCGTCGCGGTCACCGAGTCTCGCACGGGCCCCAGATTCAGATAGGCGCCCGAGCGCAGGTCGAGCACGAAGTCGTCGATCCGATCCAGCGCCGGGGCCAGCACCGGTTTCCACACCGAGGCCAGCGTGCCGAAACCGGGCAGTCTGGATCCGCCGGACAGCCGGTAGGCGGGAATCGGGTCGGCGGCCCCGACGACCCCGAACAGCGCCGAGCCGATCATCAGGCGCTCGGCGGCCTTGTCCTTGGCCGCCCGCGTCATCCCCGGGTAGTCCAGGGCGTCGTAGAGGACCCCGGTATACCGGGTGATCGCCGGCGTGGTCGGTGCATCGAACAGGTCGGCATTGCGTTCGACTTCGGCCAACTGCGTCTTACTCAGACCCAGGGCACGCTGGGAGGCGTCCAGATCCGCCGCCAGCCCCACGATGGCTTCGGCCAGGCGCCGTCGTACCGGATTCAGCTCGGGAAGCCGTAACCGGTCCAGGTCCAGGGGCGCACCGGAACCACCGTCGGATTTCGTTTCGGAAGGGGGAAGGATCACCAGCACCCGACCACCGTAGCGAGCACGTGCCGTGGCTACACTGCCCGGTGTGATCACGCGTATGTCGACCCTGTTCCTGCGTACCCTGCGCGACGACCCCGCCGACGCCGAGGTGCCCAGCCACAAGCTCCTGGTGCGGGCCGGCTACATCCGCCGCACCGCACCGGGTGTCTACTCGTGGCTGCCGCTGGGGCTGCGGGTGTTCCGCAAGATCGAGGACATCGTGCGCGAGGAGATGAATGCGCTCGGTGCCCAGGAGATCCTGCTGCCGGCGCTGCTGCCGCGCGAACCGTACGAGACCTCCGGCCGCTGGACCGAATACGGCGACAACGTGTTCCGGCTGCAGGACCGTAAGGGCAACGACATGATGCTAGGGCCCACCCACGAGGAACTGTTCACCCAGCTGGTCAAGGGCGAGTACAGCTCGTACAAGGATCTGCCGGTGATCCTGTACCAGATCCAGACCAAATACCGCGACGAGGAGCGTCCGCGTGCGGGTCTGCTGCGCGGACGCGAATTCGTCATGAAGGACTCGTACTCGTTCGACACCACCGATGCGGGTCTGGACCACTCCTACGATCTGCACCGGGCGGCCTACCAGCGCATTTTCGACCGGCTGGGGGTGCAGTACGTGATCGTCGCCGCGACCTCCGGGGCGATGGGCGGCAGTGCTTCCGAAGAATTCCTCGCCGAGTGCGAGGTCGGCGAGGACACCTTTGTCCGCTGCGTCGAATCCGGGTACGCGGCGAACGTAGAGGCCGTGATCACCCCGGTGCCCGCCGAACTGCCGTACGACGATGCGCCGGCGCCGGTGGTCCATGAGACCGGCCAGACCCCGACCATCGACACCCTGGTCGCCTGGGCCAACCAGGCGCTAGACGGCCGCAGTGTCGAGGCCGCCGACACCCTGAAGAACGTGCTGGTCAAGATCCGCAAACCCGGCGAGGACTGGGTGATCACCGGAATCGGTATCCCCGGCGATCGGGAAGTGGACTTCAAGCGGCTGGAGGCCTCGGTGGAACCGGCCGAGGTGGAACTGCTCACCGACGACGACTTCGCCGCCAACCCGGCCCTGGTCCGCGGCTACATCGGACCCAAGGGTGTGCAGGCCGCCGGCGGCACCTACCTGGTCGATCCGCGGGTGGTGACCGGCACCCGGTGGATCACCGGCGCCGACGAGGCCGGAAAGCACGTGGTCGACCTGGTGGCCGGACGCGACTTCACCCCCGACGGGGTCATCGAGGCCGCGCAGGTGCGTGCCGGAGATCCCTCACCCGATGGGCAGGGTGTGCTCGAAACCGCGCGCGGCATCGAGATCGGCCACATCTTCCAGCTGGGGCGCAAGTACGCCGATGCCTTCGAGCTGGACGTGCTGGGGGAGAACGGTAAGCCGGTGCGCGTGACCATGGGTTCCTACGGTCTGGGCGTGTCCCGGATGGTCGCGGTGATCGCCGAACAGCGCCACGACGACAAGGGCCTGGTCTGGCCCCGCGAGGTGGCGCCCTTCGATGTGCATCTGGTGATCGCCAATAAAGACCAGGCCGCCGTCGCCGGGGCCCAGCAGTTGGCCGAGGAGTTGGATGCGGCCGGGCTGCAGGTGCTCTTCGACGATCGCAAGGCCTCACCCGGGGTCAAGTTCAAGGATGCCGAGCTGCTGGGCATGCCGACGGTGGTCGTGGTGGGACGCGGCTGGGCCGAGGGCACCGTGGAGGTCCGGGACCGCGCCACCGGCGAGGCCACCGCAGTGCCGATCGACGGCGCGATCGAGGCGATCATCGCGGCGGTGCGCGGCTAGTCCGGATCTCCGGGGAAGGCCACCGTCACCGGGGACTGTCCCAGTGCGGCCCGCCAGTGTGAGGCGCGCACGGCGCAGCCGGTGAGGCCGTCGACGGCCCGTCGGCGCAGTGCGGCGGTGTCGACGCGTTCGGCCATCGCCCGGTAGGCGCGCGCGCACTCCTGTTCGGCTGCCAGCAGCACGGTGGCCGCCGACTCCGGATCGGTCACCTCGACCGGCAGGGTGTATCCGGCAGCGGCCTGCGGCAGCGTCCCGCCGGCGGCGGTCAGATCGACGCCGAGCTGATCGCGCTCGATGCGGTGGGCGGCCACGTATTCGCCGACGGTGCGACGCTGGCCGGTTCCGGCGAAGGCGGTCGTCACACCGTAGGTGAAGATCGCCGCGTTCTCCGCGTCGATCGCCTCGGTCAGTGCCGCAACCGTGTCGCTCATGCCAGCTGAACCTCTCGAAGGGCTGTACAGGATGCGCTGATCGATGCCAGCAGACCGGCCCGGAAGCCGTCGGCTGCCGCGGCCGCGTCGGCGCTGTTCCGGGCGGCCTGATCCAGCCCGTCCCGGAGCGCATCGAGGGTGACCGGAAGCGGGGCGACGGTCTGGTCGACGTCGGCGGCGGTCGGGGCGTTGAGGCGGTTGATCTCGTCGATCAGCGCCTGGGCGTGTGCGCCCCGCTCGGCGGCCACCCGGCCCAGCGCCTGGGTGTATGCGGTCTCGCGTACCGCCAGCTGCTGTGCCTGCCGTTGCTGCCGGCGGGCGAGGCGTGCGGGCTCGACCAGGGCCTGGGCGGCCAGCGTGCGTTCGGAGGGGCCGGGAGCGCAGGCGAGGGCGGCCGCACCGGTCGCCAGACCCACGCTCAGGCCGGCCGCACCGCGAAGGACGGTGCGCCGGTTCGGGGCTGCATGGGGGGTCACTCGGCCGATTCTGCCAGGAGCGCCGATGGCCTAGGATGGAAGGCCGACGTGTGTCGGCGCGACAGCGAGGAGGAGAGCGGCGATGACCCAGCAGGACCAGCAGACCGCCGACGGCTTTTCCGCGCAGATCGCTGCCGCGGCCGACCAGGTTCTTCTGCGAACCGGTTACGACCTGGAGGACATCCGCGTGGATGGACCGGCTGGACGCCGCCGGTTGCAGATCATCGTCGACCGCGACGGCGGGGCGAGCCTGGACGAGGTCGCCGACCTCAGCCGCGAGTTGTCGACGGCGCTGGATGCCGCTGATGTCTTCGGTGACGAGGCCTACGACCTGGAGGTCAGCACTCCGGGTATCGGGCGTCCGCTGACCCTGCCGCGTCACTGGCGCCGGGCCCGCGGACGCAAGGTCACCGTGCGAACTGCCGCCGAGACCGTCGCCGGCCGGGTGGCAGATACCGATGCGCGTACGGTCACTCTGCTCAGCAACGACAAGGGGCGGATGAGCACCCGGGACATCGCCCTGTCCGATATCGATCACGCCGTGATCGAGGTCGACTTCACCCGACCCGGCGAGGCCGAACTGCGTGCCTGCGGCCTCGACGACGCCGAGATCTCCCTGCGGCGCACACCCGCCCGATAAGTCCCGTCCAGGTCCACTGAGTCTCCGCCCGGGAGTTGTTGGCCCGGTCAGACAATTCAATCCGACAAACGAATAGGAGTCACCCATGCACATCGACATGACCGCGCTGCGGCTGATCGAGTCCGAGAAGGATATTCCGGCCGAGACCGTGGTCACCGCGATCGAGACCGCGCTGCTGACCGCCTACCGGCACACCGACGGGTTCGCCCCGCATGCGCGCATCGACATCGACCGCAAGTCCGGCCAGGTGCGGGTGATGGCACAGGAGCGCGACGCAGACGGCGAGGTGGTGCACGAGTGGGACGACACCCCCGAGGGTTTCGGCCGTATCGCCGCCACCACCGCGCGCCAGGTGATCCTGCAGCGGCTCCGCGACGCCGAGAACGAGAAGCAGTTCGGCGAACTGATGGCCCACGAGGGTGAGATCGTCAGCGGCATCGTCCAGGCCGATGCGCGCGCCAACGCCAAGGGCATGATCGTCGTCGAACTGGGTACCGAAGGCAATACGGCCGAAGGGATCATCCCGCCCGGTGAGCAGGTCCCCGGCGACAGCCTCAAGCACGGCGACCGGGTCAAGTGCTACGTGGTCGGCGTTCAGCGCGGGATGCGCGGACCGCAGATCACCCTGTCGCGGACCCACCCGAATCTGGTGCGCAAACTGTTCGCCCTGGAGGTGCCCGAGATCGTCGACGGCGAAGTGGAGATCGTCTCGGTGGCCCGGGAAGCCGGCCACCGGTCCAAGATCGCCGTGCACACCGGTGTCGCCGGACTCAACGCCAAGGGTGCCTGCATCGGTCCGATGGGGCAGCGGGTGCGCAATGTGATGAGTGAACTGGGCGGCGAGAAGATCGACATCATCGACTATTCGACCGACCCGGCCGAATTCGTCGGCAATGCGCTGTCGCCAGCCAAGGTGATCTCGGTGGAGGTGATCGACGCCGAGGCCAAGGCCGCGCGGGTGATCGTTCCCGATTATCAGCTCTCGCTCGCGATCGGCAAGGAGGGGCAGAACGCCCGCCTGGCGGCCCGGCTCACCGGCTGGCGGATCGACATCCGTTCGGATGCCGAGACGGGCGCGGACCAGGACGCACCGGGCGAGAGCGACGCTGGTGCCCAGAGTGCTGCCGATGGGTTAGACTGATCGGTGGTTCTTCCAGAGTCGACACCTCCGATCCGTCTGTGCCTGGGCTGCCGTCAACGCAGTCCGCGGTCCCAGCTGGTCCGGGTGGTGGCCGATTCACTGGAAGGTGGTTCCCGAGAGGGGGCCACCACGCTGGTGATCGACCACCGGAAGAGCTTGCCGGGACGTGGTGCCTGGCTGCATCCGTCGCAGTCCTGTGTGGCAGCGGCGGTGCGGCGGCAGTCATTCGGACCGGCACTCCGGGTGCGCGGATTGACCGTGGACCCGAACGACCTCGCCGAGATTTTCGGTGAGGGCGGCCAAGAGGGCTCCGCAGCGAGTCAGACAGGTGAGTAGAAGACATGAGCACACCGTGAAGTCGCCACGATGAGCACGTACGTCAGTTAAACCGAGGTCGCAGCGGGAGCCCCGCTCGACCTCCAAGTGAGGAGAGCAGTGGCAGGCAAGGCCCGCGTCCACGAATTGGCCAAGGAATTCGGCGTCACCAGCAAGGAAGTGCTGGAACGACTGAAGCAGCAGGGCGAATTCGTCAAATCCGCGTCGTCGACCGTCGAGGCCCCGGTGGCCCGTCGACTTCGCGAAGCTTTCAAGTCCGCCGACGGCGGCGATGACAAGCCCGCCGGTGACAAGCCGGCGGCACCCGGCAAGAAGGCGGCACCGAAGAAGGCCGCAACCGCGGCCACCCCCGGCTCGGCCGCAGCGGCCAAGCCTGCGGCGCCCGGCCCCAAGCCAGGCGCAGCCAAGCC
>NZ_BANT01000044.1 GCF_000333015.1 Gordonia hirsuta DSM 44140 = NBRC 16056
ACCACCGTTCTAACTCGGCGCAGCGCTGAGCCCTTGCACCGCCGAGATCAGCGGGTGCCGACCTGCCATCCTTCCGACTCGCGCCAACGGGTCCACAGGTCGGCGAAGACCCCGCCGCGGTCCAGCAAGTCCTGGAGGCTGCCCGAATCGGCGACTCGGCCTTCGTCGAGCACGATGACCTGATCTGCCAACGCCACCAGCGCCGGCCGGTGGGTGACGATCACTGTCGTCCGCTCCCCACGCACCTGCTCCAACGCCGTGACCACGGCACGCTCGGTGATCGCATCCAGCGCCGATGTCGCTTCGTCCACCAGCAGCAGACCTGCTGGTTTGGCCAGCGCCCGTGCCAGGCCGACACGCTGGCGTTCACCGCCGGACAAGGCATTACCCGCTTCTCCCACGCGCGAATCCCAGCTGGCCGGCAGATCGTCCAGCAGCTCGGTCAGCTGGGCGCGGTCGGCCAAAGCGGTCAGCTCCTCGTCGTCGAGCGAACCGATATTGGCGCGCAGGGTTCCCGGCCGCAGCTGGGTGGTCTGGAAGACGACGGAGGTCTCCGCTAGCCGCCGCGACGCGGAGACTGGAGCATTGTCGTACAGAACCGTGCCCGTCTGCGGCTCGCGCAATCCGCTGAGGACATCCAGGAGCGTCGACTTTCCCGAGCCGGAACCGCCGACCACCACCGTGATCTGGCCGGCCGGCAGGCTCACATCGACTCCGGTCAGCGCGCGCGTGCCGTCGGGATAGCTGAATCCGACCTCACGCAGACACACCGTCTGTGGCTGCGGCGAACCGGTCACCGGCTGCGGCTGCGGCTGCGGTCCGGCACTCCCGGCCTCCCCCTCCTCGACCAGTTCGCTGACCTCGCCCAGTACGCGGGCGGCCGAAGCCGATGGCGTCGACAACAGCGACAGCGACCCGATGCTCTCCACGATGCGCAGCAGCACCACGATCATCGCCGCCGCAGTGACTCCCGAGATGTCGTCGTTGAGATACAACACGCCGGTCGTCACGCCGAAAGCCAGCAGCACCAGCTGCAGGACCACCGAGAACAGCGTTTCACCCGGGATCTGCCAGGCCAGCAATTTGAGGCCGCGAGTGCGCGACGCAGCGACCACACGGTCGAGCGTGCCGGTACCCACCCCGGCACCGCGCAGCGTCGGCTGCGCCCAAGCGAATTCGAGGATGCGGTCGTCGAGTTCACGGTTCCCGTCGGCAAAAGCCTCCTCGGACCGCGCGATCGCCCGCCGGCTCGCACCGAGCGCCGCGAACATCGCCAGCCCACCGGCCAGCGCCACCAGGGTCAGCTTCCACGACACCGCCAACAACATCAGCGCCAGCAGCGGAGTCAGCAGCAACGCATGAATCAGCGGTGACCCCAGCAGAACCACCACCGAGATCGATTCGCTGATCGAGCCGCTGAGCAGGTCGCGTAGCTTCGAGGCCCGACGACCATGCAGCTCGGCCGGATCCAACCGGCGGATCGCACCCAGCCCCGCCCGCTCCATCGTGTCGATCACCGCGAAACCCAGCCGCAGGCCTGCACGGGTGGCCACAATGTCTGCCGCCCACGCCAGCACGAGTTCGGCCACCAGCAGCCCCGCCCAGGGCCACGCCTGTGCCGGCCGGTCACCGAGCAGCGCATGCAGGACGGGTATCAGTGTCATCACCGAGGCGGCCTGCAACACGGTGGACGTCACCGTCAGGGCCAGGAACACGGTGCGGTCACGCCGGCTTGCCGGACCGGTGACGGCAACGAGATCGGAGTAGATCATGCCAAGGCCTCCATGGCGCGGTCGTGCAGTCGGGCGTAAAGGCCGTCGGCGGCCAGCAGCTGGGCGCGGGTCCCACGTTCAGCGATCCGGCCGTCCTTCATGACCACGATCAGGTCGGCATGGGCGACGGTGTGCAGGCGATGGGCGACGACGAGCACTGTGCGGCCTTCCAGCAGCCGCGAGAGCCCTTGGCGCACTTCCCATTCCGAGTCCGGATCGGCGGCGGCCGTCGCCTCGTCGAGGATCACCACGCGCGGGTCGCCCAGGATCGCCCGGGCGATCGCGATCCGCTGCCGCTGGCCGCCGGAGAGGCTGTCGCGATCGACGACGGTGTCGTAACCGTCCGGCATGGCCTCGATCACCTCCGCGATGTAGGCGGTCCGGGCCGCGTCTTCGATCTGTTCGCGGGTCGCCTCGGGCATCCCGAGCGCGATGTTCTCGGCGACGGTGCCGTGTACCAGCTGGACATCCTGCAGAACCACCGCCAGCTGGCGGCGCAGCACCATTTCGTCGTACGCGCGCAGATCGACGCCGTCGAGGCTCACCGCCCCCGCATCGGGGTCCCAGAGTCGTGCCGCCAGCGCCGCGACCGTCGACTTCCCCGCACCGGACGGGCCGACGATCGCGGTGGTGCCGCCGGGCGGCAGCTGCAGCGAAAAACCGTCGAGGACCGGGCGGCCGGAGCCGTAGCCGAAGGTGACGTCGTCGAACCGCAACGCGGCCGGGCCGGCACCTGCCTCCGGTGCAGCGGGCCCCTGGCCGGCAGCGACGCGGACAGGTTCCGGAGTGGTCAGCAGCAGCTCCAGGGATCCCTTCGCTTCCAGGCCGCCCCGCAGCCCGTTCGCGGCATACGACGCCGCCAGCAGCCGGTCACCGAACGAGGTGCCCAGGATCAGGAACGGCAGGATCGCCGCAGCCGGCATCAGACCCCCGGTGATGAGCGCGGTACCCACCACGCTGATCAGCACCATGGAGGTCATCGGCCGGTTCAACTGAATCATCACCGCCTTGCGGTCGATGGTCTCGTGCTGCCAATCCTTGAGGAAATCGGTCATCGACCGGACCTCACCGGGCAGGTCGACCGTCGCCGCACCCCCGAAGATCCGGCTCTCGGGCTGGGCCCCGATGAAGCGTTCGGTATCACCGGGCAGCGTCGCATCCCACTGCAGCATCCTGGTCATCCGCGGCCGGTCGCCGGTGGCCATCTTTAGAACCATCACCACATAGACCACCACCGGTACCAGCAGCGCCAGCGCCAGAATCCAGTTCACCGAGAACAGGTAGCCGAGGATGGCCAACGGTGTCACCACCGCGGTGATCAGATCACTCACCGCATGGGTCACCAGATAGTGCAGCGCACCGATATCGTCCTGGGCGAGCTTGCGTACCTCTTCCCGGCGGCGGCCGGCGAACCAGCCCAGCGGCAGCCGCGTGAACTTCTCCAGGACCCGGCGACGCAGGGCCGCGGCGAAGAACTGGTCGTAGAAGTGCAGGACGGTGATCAGCAGTGCGCTGAGTGCGGTGCCGACCAACAGCACGATCACGCCGGTCAGCCCGACGTCGATCAACGCCTGACGCCCGTCACCGGCGACCAGCCGGCGGGCCAGTTCCGCGAACAGGATCAGCGGCACCACTGCGAGTGCGGCCAGCACCAGGGAGACAAGGCCCGACAGGATGAACGCCGGGAGCGCCGGCCGCAGGACCGCGGCCGGGGCCACCGATGCAGGCTCCGGAACCGGTGCCGGATTCTCTGGGCCGGCGGCGTCGGGACGCGGCTGCTCAGCGGCGGCCGCCTGCGCCAGCTCGTCGGCTTCGGCCTGCTTGCCCATCGCCCGGCCGGCGATCCAGTAGGCCTGGGCCGCCATGGTGCCCTTGTTGTGCCCGTGCTCGCCGCTCAGTTTGGAACGGACCAAGCGAGTCGCGGTGCTCTCGGCAGCCACCCAGGACTTGAATCCGCGGTAGTCCCGCTCCCCGAGTGCATCGACCAGGGCACGCCCGTCGGCACGCCGCGGTACCCAGGTCACCTGCAGGTCCAGGTCATCGCGCTGCGGCAGATCCAGCTGCGGATCGTCGTCGTTCGTGTATTCGATGAACACCCGCACCGGTGCGCCGCCGGGCAGCTCGCCCAGGATCGACCGGATACCGGGCCAGGCCGCCACATCACCGACCAGCAGATACCCCGCCGGCGGCAGTCCGCTCAGCTCCCAGCCGTCGCCGCCCATACGCTGAGCCACCAGCTCGTCGCCGGGCTGCGCCCGAGCCGCCCAGGCCGAGGCCGGTCCGACGGGTTCGTGGATCAGGAAGCAGAGGGAGAACTCGCCGGTCGCCGGATTCGGGTTCATCAGCGTGTAGCCGCGCTGGAACATCTTGCTCCCGCCCTCGACGTCCGGGAACCACGCGCGGATCCAGGCCGAGGGTTTCTCTCCGTCCGGATAGAGCAGCGTCATACTCACAAAATCGACGCGGATCACCGCCGACGAGATCTGTTCGGTGCGCACCACCGTCGCCAGATGCTCCTTGGCGCCGAGCGCGCGCAGCACCGCGCCCTGGAATCCTTTACCCATTCCAACTCCCGCTTGTAGAAGGTTAGGCTCAGCTTAGCTAGTCGGCGGGGTGCGGGTCACACCGGCACAACGGGTACCGTCGAGCATGTGGAAGACACTGCCCAACCCACTCGAACGCGTCACCGGCCGGCGCTGATCGTGCTCGTCGTCATCGCCTCCGCCGCCTGCCTGGCCCTGGGCTGGTGGCAGTGGGATCGCTTCGAGTCTGCTTCCGGGACCGCACAGAACCTGGGCTATGCGCTGCAATGGCCGGTCTTCGCAGTCGCCATCTTCTGGGCCTATCGCCGGTTCGTGGTGATGGAGGCCGATCCGGAGGCGGTCGAAGCCCAACGCAAACGCAGTGGTCCGAGCGAAATCGCGGCCGGTATTCTGCCCGAGCGACCGACCGCCACCGACTTTGGTATCGCAGCCTTGAACGACGACGCCGACGAGCCCGGTCTGACCGAATACAACCGCTATCTGGCCGAACTCGACCGGCCCCACCGACCCAAGGATGCTCCGTGACCGACCAGCCCAGCCCCGCCCAGTCCAGCCCCGCCCAGCAGGGCAGCGACCAGCCGAGCACCGCTCCGGCAGGCGCTGCGGTCACCGTCGGCATCGACAAGATCAAGGGCGCCCTGCTGCGCTACCGGATCATGGCGTGGATCACCGGCGTGTGGCTGCTGTTGCTGGTGGCCAACATGATCGCCGAATACGGTTTCGGTCGTGACGGCTACCCGCTGATCGCCATCGCGCACGGCTGGATCTACGTGCTCTACCTGATCACCGCCGTCGATCTGGGGATGAAGGTCCGCTGGTCGGCGGGTAAGACGGTGATCACCTGCTTGGCCGGCACCATCCCGTTCCTGAGCTTCTGGTTCGAGCACATCCGCGCTCAGGAAGTGAAGAGCACTTTCGGGATCTGACTCCCCGGGGTCAGCGGACGTCTCAGTGTTCGGCGAGGGCACGCAGCGCCGGCACCAGCTGGGCCAGTGCCTTTCCCCGGTGGCTGAGCGAATCCTTTTCCGCCGCAGTCAATTCCGCCGAGGTCCGGCCCCCCGCGATCTCGTCGGCAGGAACGAACAGCGGATCGTAGCCGAACCCGTTGGCGCCGCGGCGGGCGGTGACGAGCGTTCCGCGCCACTCCCCGCGGGCGAGGACTTCCTCGCCTCCCGGATCGACCAGCGCGCACACCGAGACGAAGGCGGCCCCGCGGCGTTCGGCAGGCACATCAGCCAGCTGGGCCAGCAGCAGATCGTTGTTGGCCTCATCGCCGCGGCCACCACTCCAGCGTGCCGAGAGCACCCCGGGCATACCGTTGAGCGCCTCGACGGTCAGCCCGGAATCGTCGGCCAGCGCCGGTAGTCCGGTGGCCGCCACCGCCGCCCGGGCTTTGAACAGCGCATTCTCTTCGAAACTGGCGCCGTCCTCCACCGGTTCGGGATACGGGTCGACGTCGCCGAGTCCGATCACCTGAAGTCCGGTGATCCCGGCGCCCTCGACGACGCGGCGCAGTTCGGCGAGCTTCTTGGTATTGTTGCTGGCCAGCAGCAGCCGTGTCACGATCGTTCTACTCCGCAGACGGGAGCACGCCCGGGTAGGGCGCGGCGAGGGCGTCGCGCTGAGCCTGCACCAGTTGGTCGACGCCGCTCATGGCGACGTCGAGCAGCTTGTCCAGGGTGGCCCGCGGGAAGGTGGCGCCCTCTCCGGTGCCCTGCACCTCCACAAAGGTGCCGAAATCGGTGGCGACGACGTTCATATCGACCTCGGCGCGCACATCCTCCTCGTACGGCAGGTCCAGCCGGACACGGCCGTCCACCACGCCGACGCTGACCGCGGCGATCAGGCAGCTCAGCGGCTGCGGGTCGGAGAGCCTGCCGGCGGCCTTGAGCCAGGTCACCGCATCGGCCAGTGCCACATAGGCTCCGGTGATGGCGGCGGTGCGGGTACCGCCGTCGGCCTGCAGCACATCACAGTCGATCGCGATGGTGTTCTCCCCCAGCGCCGACAGGTCGATGCACGCGCGCAGCGAGCGGCCGATCAGGCGGCTGATCTCGTGGGTGCGGCCGCCGACCTTGCCCCGCACCGATTCCCGGCTCGACCGCTCGTGCGTCGCCCCGGGCAGCATCGCGTATTCGGCGGTCAGCCAGCCCTCGCCGGAGCCCTTCTTCCAGCGCGGAACTCCTTCGGTGACCGAAGCGGTGCACAGCACGCGCGTGTTCCCGAAGCCGACCAGGACCGAACCGGCTGGATTGGAGGTGAAACCTCGCGTGAAGGAGATGGGGCGGAGTTCATCGTCGGCGCGGCCGTCTGCTCGTGTGGTCACACCCTGAACTCTAGCCGCTCGCCGCGCCCGGGCATCCCGGGCCGGGGCGCCGAGTCCGGAACCGGAAAGTCAGTGGCGGACGTCGATACCGTGGGCGGGTGTCTCGGTGCTGAACGGCGGCCGGATCTCGATCACCTGACCCTGGTGGACCAGCTGTAGCGGCCCCTTGTAGACCGCGCGGGCCTCGTCGAGGATCTCGTCCGGATCGGTCCACGGCACGATGTGGGTCAGGGCCAGCGAACGGACCCGAGCCTCCATCGCGATCTGCCCGGCTTCCACCCCCGACAGGTGCATCCCGACCGGCCGCACCCCGGGCGCATGCGTCCACGAGGCCTCGCACAGAAACAGATCGGCCCGGCGCGCCAGTTCGACCACCACGTCCCCGACACCGGTGTCCCCGCTGTAGACGAAGACCTCGCCGTCGGGGCCGGTGATCCGCAGCCCGAACGTCGCCGGCGGATGCACCACCTTGAACGGTTCGACGATCAGCCCGTTCACCGTCACCACACTCCGGTCGCTCCACTCGTAGACCTCGTAGGTATCGGTGATGTCGTCGATCTCACCGGGATACTCCGACGCGGCGGCGCCGATGCGCAGGGCGGTGCCCGCCGGCCCGTACAGCGGTGAACGTTCGGTCGCCGGTTCCGGGGCCCAGCGGCGCCACACCAGCATGGCGGGCAGATCCAAGCAGTGGTCGGCGTGCAGATGCGAGAGCAGAACCGCGACCTTATTGGGATCGGCGTGCAGCAGCAGTTCGCCGAAGACCCCGTGCCCGCAGTCCAGCAGGACCGGATCGTGACCGTCGGCCTGCAGGAGATAGCCCGAACACGGCGCACCGGGTCCGTTCACACTTCCCGAGCACCCGAGGACCGTCAAACGCATAGCTGTCACTCTGCCACGGCCCCGGTCGCGACCGGCCGAGAACACCCGGCATTGACCGGTCCGTTATCTGGGCGAACGGGGAACAGGCGCGGGTCCGGCGTTGGGCTAGGCTGGCCCGCGTGATTCGCCGCCAACGCCGCAGACAAGTGCTGGTCACCGGAGCCTCGGTGATGCTCTTCTTCTTCTTCATCATCGTCGTTCACATCTTCTGGCCCGGCGCCTTGGCCGTCGCCCTGGCCATCGGCGGCGGTATCGGTGGTCTGCTGGTCCTGTACGAGGTGCGTCTGACCAAACGCATCGCCCAGGCCGAGTTCATCCGGGACCTGCAGACCAGCTTCACCAGCGACGCCGAGATCGGCATCCTGTGGCGCAAGATCCTCCTCGAAGAGGAGATCACTGCCGCCGACCGGTACCACATGAGCAACTACCTCACCTTCTTCGAGACGCTGCACATCCTGCACGTACGCGATGCATTGGACTTCGCGCTCACCGACGATCTGTTCCGCAACCGCTTCTTCCGCGCGATCGGGCATCCGGTGATCCTGCGAGAGACCATCCTGAAAAGCCCCGAATCCTTCCGGAACATCCGGGCGCTGATCGGCGAGTGGATGGAGTATTGCTTCGCCAACGATGTGCCGACCCATCGCGGATACGCCGACTACGAGACCCTGCGCACCTCCCATGCCGGCTTCACCCGGGTGCAGCTGGGCCCGGACGATCTGGACGAGGTGCTGGAACTGCAGCAGGTGACCCTGACATCGCTGGGCGAGAGGGCTGTCCTGCGGAAGAACGACTCCGCGATGTTCGCCGAATGTCTGGCCGATCCTGCGCACCAGGTCCTCGGCTGGCGCAGCGACACCGACGGCACCCTGGTCTCGCTGGCGATCCTCTACGACGCCGGACTCGGTCCCGAGAGCATCCGCCGCTATGAGACCGACGACGCCGATGCACTCGTCGAGTCGATCAACCTCAAACTGGTGATGACCCGGCCCGGTCACAAACGCGCGGGGTTGAGTCGCAGCCTGATCCTCGGACTCGAGCAGACGGCGATGGACCGCGGAAAGTACGAGATCCGCGCGACGATCCATCCGGACAACACCGCCAGCCTGAAGCTGTTCGGCGACCTCGGCTACCGCCAGGTGGGCAAGGAGAAGACCGCCTACGGACCGCGAGTAGTCGTTCGCCGGACTCTCGCGACCTTCTAGCTCCCCGACCGGAGTCCGGGAGGACTCACAGCTGCAGCACAGCGCGCCGGAACTGCGCCGACTTCTCCTCGAAGTTGGCGTAGAAGTCGTAGCTCGGCGCCCCCGGGGAAAGCAGCACCGCGCCGACCTGCAGTCCGGCAGCCAGCCGGACCGCCTCGATCAGATCCCCGGCCCGGTGGACCCGGTCCGGGGCAGCCGCAGCGAAGGCTTCGCCGATCTTCGTCCCGTTCGACGGGATCTGGATCAGCTGGACGTCGCGCTGCCCGGACAGCAGGAACTCGTCGAGTTCGGCGTAGGAGATTCCACGGTCGAGTCCGCCCACGATCACCGCGACCGAGCGGTCCGCGGGCATCGCCGACAGCGCCACGACCACGCTTTCGGCGGTGGTGGCCAGCGAATCGTCGATCCACAGCGTCTGCCCGGTCCGCCCGACCGGCTCCAGCCGGTGCGGCAGTGCGCTGAACGTGTCGATCGCATCGATGATCTCCGCGGTGTCGAGAGTCCGCTGCAGGAGCGCCTCGATCGCCAGCACCGCCAGCTGCCCGTTCTCCTGGTTGTGCGGATAGATCATCGGTGAGAGTGGATTCATCCGATCCACCGACGGCCAGCGATCGACGATCGCCTCCTGCGTGATCACCGTCTCCGGGAACGGCACCGTCGGCTGCGTGACCCCGCGCAGCTGGGCCAGAGCGCGACTCTGGCAGATCAGCACCTGCGTCCCGCCGGCGAAGATCTGCGCTTTGGCGCGCACATAGCCGTCGACTCCCCCGTGCCAGTCCAGGTGGTCTTCGCCCAGATTGGTCACCACGGCGATCCGCGGCGACGCCCCGATCGCCGCGCACTGCTGGCTCGACATCTCGGCGATCACCGTCTGGCCCGGATCGTCGGGCACCTCCAGCAACGGCAGTCCGATGTTCCCGGCCACCAGGGCGTTCTCGCCGAGCCGCTGCAGGGTGTGCGCCAGGAACGAGGCCGTGGTGCTCTTGCCCTTGGTGCCGGTGACACCGATCGTCCGGTCGGCAGCGGAGGTGAGGAACAGGTCGGTGGCCGACGACAACGGAACCCCGGCCTCCCGCAGAGCCACCAGCTGCGGATGGAACCACGGCACCCCCGGACTCAGGAAGACCACATCGCACTCGGCGAAGCGGGTCAGGTGCGCATCGCCGCACAGCAGCGTCACCTTCGGACCGAAGTCCTCACCGGGGTCGGCCGTGGCCGCATCGACGACGACGACCTGGGCGGCGCCGGCGGCGACCGCGGTGCGGGTGACCGCCCGGCCTTCCCGGCCCAGCCCCCAGACCCCTACCCGCGCACCGGCCAGATCACCGTGCGCGCGGCGTTCCCCGGACGCCGCGGCCTCACGGGGCGAGGAGGGCATCGAAGACTCTGGCGTAGTGGGCAGGCACATTCTTCGACGGCACGATCGGGGCTTTGCCCGCAGCCCGCTCGGTCAGTTCGTCGCGGTTCTGCGTCATCTCCACGACGATCGCATCATCGGCCCATTCGGGCCGGTCCATCAGCGAGACCAGGGATTCGGCGACCTCGGCGTAGTCACCGACGCACTCGAAGGGCTTGTGTTTGGTCATACCGGCCAGTTCGCGGTAGAGCTCCAGGTGTTCGGTCTCGTCGAGCAGATCACCGTCGAAGATCTCGCAGATGCGCTCCTTGCCGATCCGCGGGGCCAGGATCACGTACACGAACAGGCACTTGGGGCACTCGCCGCACCAGCGGGAGCGTCGTCGTTCCGGATCCAGAGCGAACGAGCGGTTGCAGCTGACGAAGACGTCGAAGTACTGGGTGCACGAGGCGAACCGGTCGGCGATCGCGGTCTCCGGCAGGGCACGCAGCAGCGAGAAGTACCGGTCGGGGTTCAGTCCGTAGTCGGCCAGCGTCTGTCGCAGCAGGTTCTCGTAGACGATGCTCTTGGACCACTGATGGTTGACGTCGAAGCCGTGCCAGACGAGGTTCTCGATATCGGCGGACTGCTCGTTGCTCATCACCACCGAACCCAGGCTCAGCAGGTCGGCGGTGAGCAGGGCGATCGCACTGTTGATCGCGGTGACCGGGATGTGTCCGTTGTAGGCGCCAGCCTTGTTCAGCTCGCCCATCTTCGGGTCCAGGCGGCGACGCACACGTACCCCGGTCAGCCCGCTGACCTCGATGGTGTCGTCGATCGGCTGGTACTGGTTCACGCTGAACAGGACCGGCTGCTGCCCGTCGGCCTTGAGCGTCTCGATGGTGACGATCGAGTCTTTGCCGCCGCCGACCGGAACCAGCGCCGGGGCGTCGACCCGCCAGGTGTCCGGCGTCTGGGCGCCCGGCACCTGCTCCAGAGCGCCGTCCGCGGTGATCTCCGGTTCCAGTGCGGCCGGCAGATCGTTCTCGTAGGCGAACTCGCCCAGACCGCCGCGGATCACCTGGGCCAGGTAGTCGCGCTCGAAGTCGGTGACCGCGAATCCCAGATGCAGACGCGACGGTGCGGCCAGCTTGTAGTAGCTCACGCAGGCGGTGATCGTCAGCAGACGCAGCAGCCGCTCGTCGGGCCGGTCCTCCGGGCCGTCGAAAGTGGCTCCGAGCTCGCGGAAGTCGAAGGTCTCGGTGAACTCCAGCGATTGCGCCGGATCGGGCCCGGTCAGCGCGTAGTGACTCCGCACCTGCCCGTCGGTGAAGTCGTAACCGCTGATCACCAGCGTGTCGAAGTAGGCAGGAACGAATTCCGCAGGCACCGGCATGGCGTCGATTATAGCCGCTGCGGGGACGGCGAGACCGCCCGGCCGCGGGCCGCCCGGGAGTCGCGTCCGGCCAGCATCCAGGCCGCCAGGACGCCGCCCGCGGCCCCGAACAGGTGGCCCTGCCAGCTGACCGGTCCCTGCTGCGGCAGCACACCCCACAGGACGCTGCCGTAGACCACCAGCAGCACCAGTCCCAGCAGGACCTGTCCGAACATCCGGTTGAAGAGTCCGCGGACCAGCAGATAGCTCAGCCAGCCGAAGACGATGCCCGAGGCGCCCACGGTCACCGCATTGGCCGGCCCGATCAGCCAGACACCGAGCCCGGAGACCACCCAGACCACCGCGGTCACCACCAGGAAACGTCGGGCCATCAGCAGCAGAAAGCCCAGCACGGCACCGGGGATCACGTTGGCGATCAGGTGCGCGAAGTCCGCATGCAGGAACGGCGCCCACAGGATGCCGGTCAGGCCGTCGGCCGACCGAGAGACGATGCCGTGCTGATCGAGCCGGTATCCGCCGGCCGCGTCGACGGCCTCGATCAGGAACAGTCCGGCGGTGATCGTGACCATGACGATCAGACAGCGCTGCCAGTACGGCCGCGGCGCCGGAGCGCCCGGCGTCACCGGGCCGGTCACCGCTCCGGTCATCGGCGGTCTCGCCGGCTCAGCGCCGAATCGAGCACGTCCCGGTAGGCGGGAACCGATCCGACCGCGGTCGCGGCCAGGACTGCACCGACCACGGCGCGCTGGGTCACCACGGCGGCGGCCTCGCACAGCTGCGCCACCAGCGGAGCCTGCGGATCCATCCCCGGCGGCATGGGGAGCTGCCGGTCGGCGGCGGCCTCGGTCTGCCCCGTGGCCACCGCGAACAGGGTGTCCCCGTCCATCGGGGAATGCGCGGGCCGGATCGCGCGGGCCAGCCCGTCGTGGCCCGACATCGCCAGCCGGCGGGTCGCGGCCGTACTCAGCTGCGCGTCGGTGGCCACCACCCCGATCGTCGTATTGAGCATCGTGGCCTTGGCCTGCAGTGCGGCATGCGCCTGGATCTGCGCCGGATCGGGCGCAGACAGCCCGTGATGGGCCAGATCGTCACCGCCCCAGGGAAGTCCGGTGACCGGATCGATCACCGCACCGACCGGATTGGCCACCACCAGGACCCCCACGGTCAGCCCCTGTGCCGGTCCCTCGCCGAGGCGAATCGAGGCGGTGCCGACCCCGCCCTTGAGCGCACCGGCACGCGCACCGGTGCCGGCACCGACGGTGCCCACGGCGAAGTCGGGTCCGGCCGCGGCCAGTGCTGCCGCGCCGAAGCCGGCATCCGGGCGGCGGTCCCAGCCGCCGACCGGCAGGTCGAAGATCACTGCGGCGGGCACGATCGGCACCACGTGGCCGAGCAGATCCATCGGCAGTCCGCGTCCGGCCGACTCCAGCGCCGCCATCACCCCGTCGGCGGCGGCCAGACCATAGGCGCTGCCGCCGGACAACACGAGCGCATGGGCGCCCTGAACGGTGTTCTCCGGGGCCAGCAGATCCGTCTCCCGGGTCCCGGGACCGCCGCCGCGCACATCGACCGCAGTGGTCGATCCATCGGGCACCACCACCACCGTGGTGCCGGTGGCCCAGCCGGAACCGGCCTCGGTGAGCGTGCCGACCGCCACCTGCGCGTCGAGTCGCTGGTGATGCCCCACGGCCAGGCCGGAAACCTCGGTGATCCGGTCCCCCGGCGAAGCCGGCTCTCCCGGGTCGCGGCTCACCGGACTCCCATCAGCGCTTCGACCAGCAACTCCTGAACCACGGTGAGCCATTGGTAGACGTCGTGGTGGCCGGCATGGGGGTGGTCGTCGCCGGGCACGTGATAGTCGTCGGTGATGCCCAGCATCGCGCCCAGGGCCAGGCGCACATCGTTGAGCGCCGTGAGCCAGCAGTCGGCCTGCTCCGGGGTCAGCGCCACATCGCCGCCGTCGACCGGCAGCGTGTCCAGGACGGTCCCGGCCGCAGCGAGTTTGTCGTCGATGATCTGCGGCTCGTTCAGACTGCGCAGGGCCCCGTTGAGATCGGCGGCCAACGGCTCGGCCGCCAGCAGCTCGTCCTGGTCGGGCCGGTGGAAGTCCGGGAGCAGCCGGCCCAGCGTCGCATCCCGGGGGGTCGTGGTGTGCCCGGTGCGGATCCCGGTCAGCTCGGCCAGCGCATCCTGGGGCGCCGATCCGCGCCGTTCGGCCAGCATCTCGGTGGTCGAATGGACCATCGAGGCCAGTAGCTGGCACTCGTAGCTCTCCAGGTTCGAGCAGATGCGCAGGTCGTCACCGGTGCCGTGCCGGGTCCAGGTACGCATCACTTATCGTGCTGCATGGTCGCCCAGAGACCGGCCGCATGCAGCTTGCGGACATCGGCTTCGACCTTGGACCGGTCACCGGAAGACACCACGGCCTTGCCCTCGGTGTGCACCTGCATCATCAACTCGTGGGCCTTCGGTTCGGGATAGCCGAAGACCTTCTGAAAGACGTAGGAAACGTAGTTCATCAGATTCACCGGGTCGTCCCAGACGATCGTCACCCAGGGTCTGTCGATGATCGTCTCCGGTTCGGCCACCGCAGTACCGGTGCTACCGCCGGGTGCCGCTTCTTCGCGCCCCATGAGTTATAGGGTAGCGAATGTGACGAGTACCGCGCTGCTGACCGATCAGTATGAGCTGACGATGATCTCCGCCGCGCTGGCCGCCGGGACCGCCGATCGGCAGTGCGTATTCGAGGTCTTCGCCCGCCGGCTGCCCGACGGACGCCGCTACGGGGTGGTGGCCGGCACCGGCCGGCTGCTCGACGAACTGGCCGATTTCCGGTTCGGTGCGGCCGAGCTCGAGGCGGTCCGCGACCTGGTCGACGAGCCGACCGCCCAGTGGCTGGCCGATTACCGATTCCGCGGAGACATCGACGGCTACTCCGAGGGTGAACTGTTCTTCCCCAACTCGCCGATCCTGTCGGTGCGCGGCGGCTTCGCCGAGGCCGTGGTGCTGGAAACGCTGATCCTGTCGGTCCTCAACCACGACAGCGCCGTGGCCTCGGCCGCCGCCCGCATGGTGTCGGCGGCCGCCGGCCGGCCGGTGATCGAAATGGGCTCGCGCCGCACCCACGAACAAGCCGCCGTCGCCGCCGCCCGTGCGGCCTACCTGTGCGGCGTCGGCGCCACCAGCAATCTGGAGGCCGCCCGCACCTACGGGGTACCCAGCGCCGGCACCGCCGCCCACTCGTGGACGCTCTCCTTCACCGGCGACGACGGCCCCGACGAGCGCGCGGCGTTCGCAGCGCAGATCGCCCGGCACGGCGTCGGCACCACGCTGCTGGTGGACACCTACGACATCACCGCCGGGGTGCGCAATGCCATCGAGGTGGCAGGCCCGGAACTGTATGCGGTGCGCATCGACTCCGGCGATCTGGGGGTCCTGGCCCGGCAGGTCCGGCAGCAGCTCGACGATCTGGGCGCCACGGGCACCAAGATCGTGGTCAGTGGTGATCTGGACGAATACGCGATCGCCTCGCTGCGCGCCGAACCGGTCGACATCTACGGGGTAGGCACCGCGCTGGTCACCGGCAGCGGTGCGCCCACCGCCGGAATGGTCTACAAACTCGTCGAGGTCGACGGCCTGCCGGTGGCCAAGCGCTCGAGTCAGAAGGAGAGCCTGGGCGGGGCCAAACGTGCGGTCCGTGCGGCCCGGGACACCGGTACCGTGCTCGAGGAGATCCTCTACCGCGACGGTGAACCGGCGCCACAGCCGCGCGCAGGAGAGAACCTGCGGCCCCTGCAGATCCCGCTGATCCGCGACGGAAAGCGGGTCGACGACGTGCCGACGCTGGCGCAGTCGCGCGAACTCCTGGCCCGCGGTCTGGTCAGCCTGCCCTGGGAGGGGCTCGGTTTGAGCCATGGCGATCCGGCGATCGGGACGCGCTACCTGAGTCGGCCCGGCGCTTAACGAACAATTCCGGTCACATCAGGCATCATGGAGGTGTGAAACATCCCAGCCACCGGGCCCTGATCGTCGTCGACGTGCAGAACGACTTCTGCGAGGGCGGATCGCTGGCCGTCCGCGGCGGCGCCGCCGTCGCCGGCGCGGTCACCACGTTGATGGACGAGTACCCGATGGTGGTGGCCACCCGCGACTATCACATCGATCCCGGTGACCATTTCTCCGAGACCCCGGACTTCGTCGACTCGTGGCCGCCGCACTGCGTGGTGCACACCGACGGCGTCGGGTTCCACCCCAAAGTTGACGTCGACCGGTTCGCCGAGGTCTTCTCCAAGGGTGCCTACAGCGCCGCCTACTCCGGATTCGAAGGTGCCACGGCCGAGGGCGTCGGTCTGGCGCAGTGGCTGCGTGAACACCACATCACCGACGTGGACGTCGTCGGTCTGGCCGCCGACTACTGTGTGGCCGCCACCGCCCTGGACGCGGTGGACGCCGGATTCAAAGCCCGGGTCCTGCTCAACTACACCGCGGCGATCTCGCCGACCACCTGGGCGCAGGCCGAGGAACGCTTCCGCGAGGTCGGGGTGCAGGTCGACGGGGACCTGCTGTACACCGGTTCACCCGTCGAGTGAGCGATCTGCCCGACGTTCCCGCGCTGCTGGCCGCCGCCGTCTCCGCATTGGGCGGCTCCCGCCGCCAGGGCCAGGTCGAGATGGCCACCGCGGTCGCCGAGGCCATCGACGAGGATCATCATCTGGCCGTGCAGGCCGGCACCGGCACCGGTAAGTCACTGGCCTATCTGGTTCCGGCGATCCGGCACGCGGTGGCCGCGCGGGAGACCGTCGTGGTCTCCACCGCGACCATCGCCCTGCAGCGTCAGCTGACCGAGCGCGATCTGCCGCGGCTGGCTGCGGCGCT
Organism: Gordonia hirsuta DSM 44140 = NBRC 16056; assembly: GCF_000333015.1. Taxonomy (GTDB): domain Bacteria; phylum Actinomycetota; class Actinomycetes; order Mycobacteriales; family Mycobacteriaceae; genus Gordonia; species Gordonia hirsuta. Next base: position 16,336 of record NZ_BANT01000044.1, read on the forward strand.
GACCGAGCCGCTGGGCCGAGAACCGGACTTCGCGATCCTCAAGGGCCGGGCCAACTATCTGTGTCTGAGCAAGATCCACGCCGGGGCCGCTCCCGAACCCGATGCGGAACTGTTCGACGCCTTCGACCTGTCCCGCATGGGCCGCGACATCACCCGACTGCGCGAATGGGCAAGCCAGACCGAGACCGGCGACCGCGACGACCTGTCCCCCGGCGTCGACAACCGCTCCTGGCGCCAGGTCAGTGTCAGTTCACGCGAATGCGTGGGTGCGGCCGCGTGCGAGTTCGGTGAGGACTGCTTCGCCGAAGCCGCCCGTCGACGTGCCGCCCAGTCCGATGTGGTGGTCACCAACCACGCCATGCTGGCCATCGACGCGATGAGTCCGGCGAACATCCTGCCCGAACACCGCGTCGTGGTGATCGACGAGGCCCACGAGCTGGTCGACCGCATCACCGGGGTGAGCACCGAGGAGATCTCGGCGGCCGGACTCACCCAGGTCAGTCGGCGCGCCGGCAAGCTGATCTCCACGCAGACCGCCGAATCGCTGGCCGGGGTGTCGGCGCAGTGGGAAGAACTGCTCGATCAGGCGCGGCTGGGCGAATGGATCCGGCTGCCCGCCGGCTCGGCCGAGTTGCTCGCCGGTCTGCGCGACCGGTTGTGGGAGGCGCGCACCGAGATCGCACCGACCGGGAAGAAGCCCGGCGATGCGGACGCGGCGGCGGCCCGGCAGATGGCCTTCAGCGCCGCGGAGAATCTGCACGACACCGTCGTCCGGGTGCTGTCGGTGTTCGCCGAGCCCGAGGTGACCAAACGGCGCGATGTGGTCTGGGTGGCCGAGGAGCGTCTGCGCGGCGGCAATGTCCGGCGCACCCTCAACATCGCCCCGCTCTCGGTATCGGGGCTGTTGCGCACCTCGCTGTTCACCGATTCGACGGTGATCCTGACCTCGGCGACACTGACCATCGGCGGAAGCTTCAATGCACTCGCGCGGGCCTGGGGTCTACCACCGGAGTCCGCGGACACCGGCGCGGTGGGCTCGCCGGTGGTCGCCGAATACGCCGGCGCCGAAAAGCCCTCCTGGCGCGGCCTGGACGTGGGCTCGCCGTTCGACTATCCCCGCTCGGCGATCCTGTACGTCGCCAAAGCACTACCTCCGCCGGGGCGCGACGGCCCCACCGAAGCTTCCCTGGACGAGATGGCCGACCTGATCAACGCCGCCGGCGGCCGGACCCTGGGGCTGTTCTCCTCGATGCGCGCGGCCACCGCGGCCGCCGAGGCCTTGCGCGAACGCCTGGGCGTGCCCATCCTCTGCCAGGGCGAGGACACCACCTCCGCGTTGATCGAGACCTTCGCCGCCGACGAGCCGACCTGCCTGTTCGGCACGCTGAGCCTGTGGCAGGGCGTCGACGTTCCCGGCCCGGCTCTGCGGCTGGTCCTGATCGACCGCATCCCGTTCCCCCGGCCCGACGATCCGTTGCTGGCCGCACGCCAGCGGGAGATCGATGCGCACGGCGGTAACGGCTTCCTGGCGGTCTCGGCCAACCACGCCGCACTGCTGCTGGCCCAGGGCGCCGGGCGCCTCCTGCGTGCCGACGGTGACCGCGGAGTGGTCGCCGTCCTCGACTCGCGGCTGGCCACCGCGCGCTACGGCAACTATCTGGTCGCCGGGCTGCCCCCGTTCTGGCGGACCACCGATCCGGCCGCGGTGCGGGCGGCCCTGCGCCGCCTGACCACCGGGGTACCGGCGTCGTGAGCGGGCCCGCCCGGCTCGCCGATCCCCTGTGGGCCCGCCTGGGCTCGCACCCGCTCCCCGGAGCTCCCGGAGATCCGGCGCGCACCGTGTTCGCCGTCTGGGCGCCCAATGCCCGCGCGGTGAGCGTCTTCGGCGACTTCGACGGGTGGGACGGCGACCGTCATCGTCTGCACCGCGGACCCGACGGCATCTGGACCACGACGGTGCCCGGCGCGACCGTCGGCATGCGCTACAAGTACCGGATCACCGGCGCCGACGGCGTGGTCCGCGATAAGGCCGATCCCCTCGCCCGGGCGACCGAATGCCCGCCGGAGACCGCGTCGGTGATCGTCGGCGCGTCGTCGTACCGCTGGCACGACGACGCCTGGCTCGCCCGCCGCGTCCAAACCGATCTGACCACCGCGCCGCTGTCGATCTACGAGGTGCACCTGCCGTCCTGGCGCCCCGGGCTCGGCTACCGGGAACTGGCCGTCGCGCTAGGCGACTACCTGCAGGCGCTCGGCTTCACCCATGTGCAGCTGCTACCGATCACCGAACATCCCTACGGCGGCTCCTGGGGATATCAGGTCGGCTCCTACTTCGCTCCGACCACGCGGCTGGGGACCGCCGACGACTTCCGGTTCTTCGTCGATCACCTGCACACCCGCGGACTGGGGGTCCTGCTGGACTGGGTGCCCGCACATTTCCCGAAGGACGATTTCGCGCTGGGCAGCTTCGACGGCACCCCGCTGTACGAGCACGCCGATCCACTGCGCCGCGAACAGCCCGACTGGGGCACCTACGCCTTCAACCTGGGGCGCGCGGAGATCCGCGAATTCCTGATCGCCAGCGCACTGTACTGGTGCTCGCAGTTCCACCTGGACGGTCTGCGCGTCGATGCGGTCGCGGCCATGCTCTACCTGGACTACTCGCGCGGACCCGGCCAATGGCAGCCCAATGCCCGCGGAACCCATGAGAACGACGAGGCCGTCGACTTCCTCCGCGAACTCAACGACGCCGTGCACCGCGAGATCCCCGGGGCGGTCACCATCGCCGAGGAGTCCAGCGCCTGGCCCGGGGTCACCGCGTCCACCGCCGACGGCGGGCTGGGTTTCGATTTCAAGTGGAACCTGGGCTGGATGAACGATGTCCTGGACTTCGTGAGCCTGCCGCATCATCGCCGCGGCTGCGCCCAGGCGCAGCTGGTGTTCCCGCTGACCTACGCCGGTGCCGAACACTTTGTCCTGCCGCTGAGCCACGACGAGGTGGTACACGGGAAAGGCACCCTGTGGTCGCGGCAGCCCGAGGGGTCCGACCGGGCCGCCGGCGTCCGCGCCCTGCTGGCCTACCAGTGGGCGCACCCGGGCAAGCAGCTGCTGTTCATGGGACAGGAGTTCGGCCAGATCACCGAATGGTCCGATACCGACGGCCCCGACTGGGCACTGCTAGAGCAGTCCGAACACGCCGGCATCGCGCGCGTGGTGACCGACTTGAACCGGCTGCATCGCTGTTTTCCGGCGCTGCACGGTCTCGACGGCCGGGCCCGCGGCTTCGACTGGCTCGATGCGCTCGATACCACCAACACCGTGGTCGGATTCCTGCGGCTGTCGGCCGATCCGGACGAGCCCGGCGGAACGCTGGCGTGTGTGTTCAACTTCTCCCAGCGTGATCTGCACGACTACCGGCTGGGCCTGCCCGGACCGGTCCGTAACTGGACCGAGGTCCTCAACACCGGTGCGGCCGATTACGGCGGCACCGGTGTGGGCAACCTCGGTGCGGTACGGACCGAGCCGATCGGCAGCCACGGACGCTCGCACAGCGCCCGGTTGACCCTGCCGGCCGAATCAACTGTCTTCTTCACCCCGCAGCACGGACCACCGCAGCACTGACCGCCGCAGCCGCGATTCGATGACGCCAGGATCAGTTCTGCAGGATCAGTACAGGGCGGCGGCGAGCTTGCGCCGGGCCGCCACCACCATGGGATCAGCCGGATCGAACAACTCGAAGAGCTCGAGCAGTCGTGTGCGCGCACGGTCCTTCTCGTCACCGGCGGTGCTGCGCACCACCGTCAGCACCCGCTCGAAAGCGGCCTCGGGTTGCTGGCTGAGCAACAGCACATCGGCGGCGGCCAACTGCGCATCGACGTCGTGCGGTGCGGCGGTGTCGACGATGCCCGGGTCGTGGGCCTGGGCCCGCAGGATGAATTCGAGGTTGCGCACCGCGGCCTGTGCCTCGGCGTGACCGGGATCGGCGGTGACGACGGCACGGTAGGCGGCCAGCGCCCCGTCCAGGTCGCCGTCGTTCATCAGCTGCTCGGCGGCGACCATCCGCGGATCTTCGGGGGTGGCCGCCGGAGTGGGTGCACCGCCGCCGACCATGCCGCCCACCTTTGCGAAGATCTCGTCGAGCCAGCCCTGAATCTGCGCTTCGGGCTGCGGCCCGCTGAAGGCCGAGACCGGCTGGCCGCCGGCCAGTGCGACCACCGTCGGCACCGACTGGACCCCGAAGGCCTGCGCGATGGCCGGACTGACGTCCACATCGACCCGGGCCAGCAGCCACTGCCCACCGGCCCGCTGGGCGAGCCCGGCGAGCACCGGCGAGAGTTCCAGGCATTCCAGCGAGCGCGTCGAATACAGTTCGACCACGACCAGCTGTTCCTGCGAACGACCGACGACGGCCTCGAAATTGGCCTCGGTCACCTCGGTCACGCCGGGGCCGCCGGCGGCGGCGCCGGACGCTCCTGCGGCGGCTTGGCGAGAGGCCTCTGCCTTGGCGGCGAGGGCCGACAGATCAACGGCTCCGGACATGGCGGCCGCGGCCTGAATACCGGCCGCCGCCTGCTGGCGATTCCTCGGGTTAGTCACTCCGAGATCTTCTCATAACCGTCGGCCGCCGAGATCGGGGTCTGGTCCAGATACCCCTTGCGCTGCGCCCACCACTCGAACAGCAGCGTGAAGAACGGCGGGATCGAGGCGAGCAGCGCCAGGACGGTCACCTTGCGGCTCCAGCCCAGCTCCACCGCCGTCCAGCCGGTGATGCCCAGGTAGAGCATGAACGCGATGCCGTGCAGCATGCCGGGCACCATCGTCGCGCTGTCGATATCGGCCCCGTACTTGAAGCCCATGCCGATGATCAGCAGGGCCCAGGTGATCGCCTCGACGAGGGCGATCAGCCGGAAGCGCGGTGCAGGCTGGGCCACATCGAACCAGCGGAGGAACCAGGTGCTGCGGACCTGCGGGTCCGCGGTATTCGTTTCAGTCATCTTCTCATCAGTCAGGTGTTCAGGCGGCCGCGCTCGGTGCGGCCGTCTTCTGTTCGGTCGTGGTGTTCCCGGGGCGCTCAGGCCTTCGGAACCCGCACGATCAGGGCGTCGCCCTGGCCGCCGGCACCGCACAGCGCCGCGGCACCGATACCGCCGCCGCGCTTGCGCAGCTCATTGGCCAGGTGCAGCACGATCCGCGCTCCGGAGACACCGATCGGGTGGCCCAGGGCGATGGCACCGCCGTTGACGTTGACGATCTCCGGATCGATGCCCAGCTTGCGGGTGGAGGCCAGGCCGACCACCGCGAAGGCCTCGTTGATCTCCACCAGGTCCAGATCGGCCGGGCTGATGCCCTCGCGCTCGCAGGCGCGGGCGATCGCATTGGCAGGCTGCTCCTGCAGCGAGGAGTCCGGGCCGGCGACGACGCCGTGGGCGCCGATCTCGGCCAGCCAGGTCAGGCCCTGCTCCTGTGCCTTGGCCTTGCTCATCACCACCACGGCGCAAGCGCCGTCGGAGATCTGCGAGGCGTTGCCGGCGGTGATGGTGCCGCCCTTGCGGAAGGCCGGGCGCAGACCGGCCAGCGAATCGGCGGTGGTGTCGGCGCGCACGCCCTCGTCGACGGTGAACTGCACCGGATCCCCCTTGCGCTGCGGGATCGAGACCGCGACGATCTCCTCGTCGAAAGCCCCCTTGGCGGCGGCCTCGGCGGCCAGCCGGTGGCTGCGCGCGGCGATCTCGTCCTGCTCCTCGCGGGTGAAGCCGTCGGTGTCGTTGCCTTCCTCGGTCAGTCCGCCCATCGGCTGATCGGTGAAGACGTCGTGCAGGCCGTCGAAGGCCATGTGGTCCACCAGTTCGGTGTTGCCGTACTTGAAGCCGCCGCGGCTGCCGGCCAGCAGGTGCGGTGCCTGCGTCATCGACTCCTGGCCGCCGGCGACGACGCACTCGAACTCGCCGGCGCGGATCAGCTGATCGGCCAGGGCGATCGCGTCGATGCCCGACAGGCACATCTTGTTGATCGACAGCGCCGGGACGTCCCAGCCGATCCCGGCCTTCACCGCGGTCTGCCGCGCGGGCATCTGGCCGGCACCGGCGGTGAGCACCTGGCCCATGATCACGTAGTCGACCTCCGAGGCCGGGACGCCGGACTTCTCGAGCGCACCCTTGACGGCGATCGCGCCCAGATCGACGGCCGAGAAGCCCTTCAGCGAGCCCATCAGGCGACCGAACGGGGTGCGGGCACCGGAGACGATGACGGTGGTGTTATCGGACATGGGGTGAGTACTCCTAGAGAACGGGGTCGAACCGACGACAGGATCTGACCGAGGCCAGGGACTGCCCGAAGCCAGGGAAAGCCGACCTCGCGATAAGGCAGTATGCGTTCAACGCTACCGTGGTTGCATGAGCAATTCCTCCCCTCAAGACGTGAACCAGGCCACTGCCGCGATGCGCGGCGCCGGCGATCTGGTCGTAGCCATCGATCACGTCGGTATCGCCGTGCCCGACCTGGACGCGGCCCTGCAGTGGTACGGAGCCAATCTGGGCTTTGTGAATCTGCACGAGGAGATCAACCAGGAGCAGGGCGTCCGCGAGGCCATGGTCGGACCGGCCGGCGGCCACGGTGCGGTGATCCAGCTGCTGGCTCCGCTCGACGAGACCTCCACCATCGCCAAGTTCCTCGATCGCAACGGCCCGGGACTGCAGCAGTTGGCGGTGCGGGTCACCGATATCGATGCCGTCGCCGCGGTGCTGACCGCCAACGGCGTGCGTCTGCTCTACCCCGAACCCAAGCGCGGCACCGCCGATTCGCGGATCAACTTCGTCCACCCCAAGGACGCCGGCGGGGTTCTGCTGGAGTTGGTCGAACCCGCGGAACACTGAGTCACACCAGTCACACCGTTACCAAAACGCAGCACAACACGCCGTCGATGATCCACGACATCGCCGTGTCGTGCGCCTAATGTTGCCCACATGTCAGCACCCGGTCAGCGTCAAAGCCCCTTCTCGATCGTCATGCGCGGCTACGACCGCGATCAGGTCACCGACCACATCCGCCAGCTCGAAGCCGATCTGGCGATGATGGCCGCGGACCGCGATTCCGCGCACGCCCACGCCGACGAGCTTCTCGGTCACCTCGACCAGTCGCGCGCCCAGATCGCCGGCATGCAGTCCGATATCGAGGCCCTCTCGGTGCCGCCGACCACAGTCACCGGGATGAGCGAGCGGCTTTCGCGGATGCTGACCCTGGCCACCGAGGAGGCCGGCGAGATCCGCAGCACCGCCCACGAGGAAGCCGCCGAGGTCCTCTCGGTCGCCCGCCAGGAGGCACAGTCCGCGCTCGCCGAGGCCGACAGCGCGGCCGCGCGGACCCTCGAGCTGGCCCAGGAGCAGGCCGACAAGATCATCAGCGAGGCCGAGGCGCAGGCCGCCGCCGCGCAGACCGAGGCGCAGGAGACCACCGACCGCATCGCTGCCGACCGTGCCGCCGCCGATCGCGAGATCGCCGCAGCGCTGGAGCAGGCCCGGAAGCAGGCCGACGAGATCGTCGCCGCCGCACAGGACGATGCTGCCGGCCTGCGCGGCGCCGCCCATCACGTGGCCACCGCCCGGCTGACCCGTTCGCGGGATCTGGCTCAGGCCGCACACGGCGCCCACCAGCAGATCCTCGATCACCTCGACGCCCTGCGCGATCATCTCAAGGCACTGCCGGCAGCACTGGAGCTGTCCGACGACGAGCGCGCCCTGGTGGCGACCACCCAGGCCGACGATCTGGATCTGCTCAACCGGACCCTGGTCGGTCGCGACCGGTTCGACGCCGCGGATTTTCATCCCGGCCTGGAGACCACCGATGTCCTCGATGCGGTCGACGACGAGTACACCGAGGATCTGCTTGAGGACTTCGATTCCGACCAGCAGCAGGATCATCCGCGGGCGAGCGCCTGAGGTATTGAGCGCTTCGGCCGGATAGCGTTCACCCGCCGAGTTCCGGTTCTGCCGTTCAGAAGAGCCGGAACTCGGTGCTTTCCGTCCCGCGTAGGCGGTCGTAGTCGAGCGTCACACACCGGATGCCCCGATCGGTGGCCAGCGTCTTGGCCTGCGGCTTGATCTGCTGAGCGGCGAAGATACCGGCCACCGGGGCAAGCGTCGCATCACGGTTGAGCAGTTCCAGGTAGCGCGTGAGTTGTTCGACGCCGTCGATCTCGCCGCGCCGTTTGATCTCCACCGCGACGGTCTGCCCATCGGCATCCCGGCACAGCAGGTCCACCGGCCCGATCGCGGTCATGTATTCCCGGCGGATCAGCGTGTACCCCTCGCCCAGGGTCTGCACATGTTCGGCGAGCAGCTCTTGCAGATGCGCTTCGACGCCGTCTTTGACCAGTCCTGGATCCACACCGAGCTCATGGGAGGAGTCGTGCTCGATCTGGTTGACCGTGATACGCAGTTGCTCGCCCGCCTTGTTCTCCACCACCCAGAGCGCCTGGGCATCGGTGTCCTGCGGCGCGGGTTCCTCGGTGAGCCAGCACGGCGGGCTCATCCAGTTCAGCGGTTTGTAGGCACGGTCGTCGGCATGGACACTGACCGAGCCGTCGGACTTGATCAATAGGAGACGGCGGGCCATCGGCAGGTGCGCCGTCAGGCGGCCCACATAGTCGACCTGGCATTCGGCAATCACGAGTCGCACGTCTTCAGCGTAGCCATCGCCTCGGGGCCGGCCCACCCACGGGGCAGGCGGCTCGAACCGCTACGAGGCTGCCGCACCCACCGGCAGCACCCCCGCGCCGACCCGTTCGGCCGTCAGTGCCTGCACGATCTCCCCCGAGCGCACCGCCACATTGGACAGCAGCGTCGAGGTCAGCCCGTGCGAGTGTTCGGAATTGCCCTGGACGAAGATCGATCCGCAGATCTCCGGATCGGTGCGCAGCCGGTACTGGCGGTCCAGGATCGGGCGACCCCGTTCGTCGGCGTGGCAGCGCCGTGACAACTCCCCGAGTAGACCGTCGACCGGAACGGACTCGAAACCCGTCGCCAGGATCACCGCATCGCAGTCCAGTAGCGAGGCGGTATCGGTGAGCCGGTTGACGATCCGAAGACGGGCCGCCGGACCGCTCTCGTGCAGTGCGGTGATCTCGGTGGCGCCGTGGACGAAGAACCGCCGGTCCCCGCCGACCCGCTCGGCGTACTCGCGCCGATACAGTTCGGCGATCAGGCCGGGGTCGACGGCCGAATAGTTGGTGCTGCGGTGATAGGCCATCATCCGTTCCCGCCACTCCGGTTCGGCGCCGAAGAACTCGTCGACCGTGGTGGCATCGAAGATCCGGTTGGCGTAGGGGCTGTCGTCGGCCGGGGTGAATCCGTACTTGGTGAAGACCGAATGCACCTCGGCGTCGGTGTACCGGTGCAGATACTCGGCCACCTCGGCCGCACTCTGGCCGGCCCCGATGACCGCATACCGCCCGTTGACCTGCGACGGCAGCTGTTCCAGCCGGGTCAGCAGATCATGATTGTGGAAGATCCGCGGCCCCTCGGTGACGCCGTCTGGAACCTTGGCCCGGATACCGCCGCCCAGCACCAGGTGCCGGGCCCGGTGGATCCCGTCGGGTGCCTGGACCTGAAACAGACCGTCGGCCCAGTCCACGCGGGTGACCTCACTGGCGTAGTCCACCGGCACCGACACCCGGTCGGCCGCCCAGCGCAGGTAGTCGGCGAATTCGGTCCGCAGCGGAAAGAAGTCCTGCAGGTTGATGAAGTCGGCAAGCCGGCCCTTTTCCGCCAGATAGGCCAGGAAGGTGTAACCGCTGCGGGTGTTGCGCTGGGTGGCCAGATCCTTGAAGAAGGAGACCTGCATCGTCGCCCCGGGCAGGAGCATTCCCGGATGCCAGTCGAACCGGCTGCGCCGCTCGAAGAAGCGAGCCGACAATCCCCCGGGGACCTGATCGTTGTATTCCTCGATCGCCACGGCCAGCGCCAGATTCGACGGGCCGAAGCCGATACCGATCACATCGTGGATCGCACGGGAATCACTGCGCACGGACTCGCTCCTCGGTCGGCTCGGCGGGTTCGGCCAGACACCCACCCGGATCAACTACGTAGGTGAGCATAACCTAAGCTTCTGCGATGACAGGGCGCCCGCCGGTCCATCCGCCGCGACTGCGCCGCCGAGAAGGAGAGTGCCGAACCGTGATCACCACGCCCTCGCTCACCGGCCGCCGGGCGATCGGGACCGACGCCGGCAAACCGTCCGCGCGTCCCCCCTTTCTACTCTGCCGCAACGACCACCGGATCCTCGGGCACGGCCGCTCGCACACCTTCGGGACCGCCGGCGACGCCGCCGATGCGTTGCGCCGCGAGACGGTACCGGCCCTGGTCGGGGCGATTCCGTTCGATGTGCGCGACCCCGCCGCCCTGTGGGCGCCCGATCGACTGGAGGTCAGCCCCGGCCCGTGGCAGCCCGCCGGCGAGGCCGCTCTCCCCCGGGTGCGCGTCCAGGCGCACGAACCCGCACCGACCGAACACCGCCGCCGTGTCGCAGCCGCGGTGACCGCGCTGCGCGATCTAGACGTCGACCTGTCCAAAGTCGTGCTGGCCCGCCGCCTGTCGCTGCGCGCCGATACCCCGCTGTGCCCGTGGGCGCTAGGTGCAGCCCTGCGCGCCGGCGATCCGGCCGGCTCGGTCTACGTCGTGGATCTGTCGGCCGCCGGGGACACCGGCACCCTGGTCGGCGCCAGTCCCGAGATCCTGGTACGCAAACGCGGCCGGCACGTCAGCGCCCATCCGCTGGCCGGTTCGGCACCGCGCCATCCGGATCCGGCCGAGGATGCGCAGCGGGGTGCGGCCCTGGCCCGCTCGGCCAAAGATCTGCGCGAACACGCCTACGTGGTCACCGCGATCGCCGACGCGCTGGCCCCGCTCTGCCGCCGCCTGCAGGTCCCGCCCGAGCCGGAACTGACCACCACCCCGGCCATGTGGCATCTGGGCAGCCCGATCCACGGAGAACTGGCCGATCCGGGCGTCACCGCGCTGGATCTGGCGCTGGCCGTCCATCCGACCCCGGCGATCTGCGGAACTCCCACCCTTGCGGCACGCGATCACATCCTGGCCGCGGAGGGTCCGCGGGGCTTCTACGCCGGCGCCGTCGGCTGGGCGCGCACCGGCCCGGACGGCGGCAGCGGCGAGTGGCTGGTCACCATCCGTTCCGCCCGGGTCGACCCCGACGGACTGGGCGCCCAGACCTGGGCCGGCGGCGGCATCGTCGCCGACTCCGATCCCGATGCCGAGGTGGCCGAGACCAGCGCCAAGCTGGCCACCGTCCTGCGGGCGCTCGGGCTGTCGGCGGGGGCGGCCGGATGACTCGCCCGGCCCCGGCCGATCGCACCGCACGTCAGTGCGCGGTCAGCTCCCGCACCCACGAGCCCAGGGTCGGGTCGGACGCCAGAACGACGATGTCGGCACGGTGCGCACCGGCCGCACGCCACCTCTCAATCAGCGCCATCAGCCGCACCGAATCCAGCCCCATGTCCAGCACATTCACGTCGTCGCGCAGGTCGGCGACGGGCACGTCGAGCACCTGGGCCAGGTCGTCGACGATGCGGGCACGATCGAGGGCGGCAGTCATTCCATCTCCTTTGGTAAGGCTTACTTTAGTAGTCGGCGGACAGCCTACTCACCGGAGAGGACGAGGATGACAACGCCCAGACGGTTCCTCATCGACGTCACTCCCCTGCGCATCAGCGTGGAGTTCCGGCGCGTCTTCGTCGCCCGCGCCATCTCGCTGATCGGCATCGGCATGCTGGTGGTGTCGGTGCCGGTGCAGATGTGGGATCTGACCGGGTCGTCGTTCCAGGTCGGTGCGGCCACGGCCGTGACCGGGGTGAGCACCTTCGCCGGCATGCTGCTGGGCGGAATGGCGGCCGACCGATTCGATCGACGGCGCCTGATCCTGGTCGGGCGCAGCGCCGCGGCATTGGCCTTCGCGGGTCTGGCACTGAACGCCTTCGGTATCTTCGGCGGCCGGCCTCTGGTCTGGGTGCTCTACCTGCTGGCCGGTTTCGACGGTCTGATCGGCGCACTGTCGGCCGCGGCGCTGATGGCCGCGGTTCCGACCCTGATCCCCCGCCGGCATCTGGCCGCCGTCGGCGCGCTGAGTTCGTTGACCGTCCGCCTGGGCACTACTGTCTCTCCGGGCCTGGCCGGAGTGCTGATCGGCCTCGGCGGCGTCGCCTGGACCTATTCGGTGGCCGCAGCGATGGCCACGCTCACAGTGCTGATCCTGCTGGGTCTGCCCACGATGCCGCCGCATGCCGCCCTGGCCGACGACGTCACAGCCGACGAGGTCACGCCCGACGACACCGCACCCACCGCGACACCCGAGCCGCCGGGCACCGACGGCCGTCGGGCCGCTCCGGTTGCGCCGCCGTCGATGATGGTCTTCTTCCGCCAGACGCCGGTGGTGGGCGCGGTGATGCTTCTGGGCGTGCTCACCATGCTGGGCGCCGGATTGGTCGCCCTCCTGCCGGCACTGGTGACCGAACGATTCGGCGACCAGTCCGGTGCCGTGGGCTATCTGATGGCGGCCACCGCTGCCGGCGCACTGATCGCCACCTTGACCAGCGGCTGGATCGGGGCCGCCGCGCGTCCGGGCATCGTCTTGCTGATCGCTACGATCTCCGCCTTCGGTCTGATCGCGACCTTGAGTCTGGCGACCGCCCTGTGGACCGCCCTGCTGCTGCTCCTGATCATCGGCTTCCTGGATGCGGTCGGCGAGGTGGTGCGATACATGCTGATCCAGCAGCACACGCCCGGTCCGCTACTGGGCCGGGTCAACGGGATCTGGATGGCCCAGGAGGTCGCCGGCGTGACCGTCGGGTCGCTGGCCGCCGGTGCCCTCGGCGCGGTCTGGGCGGCACCGACCGCGATCGGCTACTACGGTCTGGTGCTGCTGGCCGCGGCGCTGCTGGCCGCCCTGGGACTGGGCGCGCTGCGCGCAGTCGGTAGACCCAGGACCGACGATCAGGTCCCCGTCTGACCCATCCCGTCTGACCCATTCCGTCTGACCCATCCGGGCAACCGGGCCCCGAGACGCAAAGAGGAGAGAGTGTGCGAAAAAGGTTACTGCCCCTGCTGACCGCGGCGCTGCTGACCGGCGGGCTGCTGTCGGCACCGGTCCCGGCGGTCGAGGCCACCCCGAACGGCGAACGCGGCAGCGTTCTGTCGACCCGCGATATCACCGACCAGGCCGACACCACGATCGCCGGAGCAGGGCGCGTCATCGCCGTGACCTACCTGTCCGAGGATCCCACCGGGAAGCTGGTGCCCGTCCAGGGGAGCGTCTCGATCCCGAAGAAGGCTCCCGGCCGCGGCGGCTATCGGCTCATGGCGTGGAACCATTCGACCACCGGTCTGGGTGACGAGTGCGGGCTGAGCCGGGAACTGGGTACCGGCGGTAAACGCGACCCCTGGCTGGGCCCGTGGCTCACCGACGGCTACGTGCTGGCGGCCACCGATTACGCCGGTATCGGGGGCCCGGGCGAGCACGCCTACCTCGACGGGGCGACCGCCGGCAAGAACGTTCTGGACATGCTCCGCGCCGCACGTACGGTGGTCCCCCGGTACTCATCGCACCAGGCCTCCAGCAGCTTCGTGAGCTTCGGCGGATCACAGGGCGGACACACCTCCCTGTGGGCCGGACACCTGGCTGCCCAGTACGCGCCCGAGCTCCACCCGGCCGGGATCATCGCGCACTCGGTTCCCACCGGTCTGGCCGACTACTTCGCGACCATCGCGCCCGGCTTCCCACCGGCGATCGTCCCGGATCACCTGACCTACTTCACCTATGTGCTGGCCGGCCTCACACAGGTCCGCCCGGACGCCCGCGTCGACTCGTACCTGACCCCGCAGGGCCGACGGCTCGTCGAACAGGCACGGCACCGGTGCTACGCCGAGCAGGTGCAGGCCACCCGCGGGATCTCGGTGGGCTCACTGGTGACCCGGCCGCTGGCCGACGGTCCGCTGATTCCGGCTCTGCGCGACTACGCACGTGTCCCGGTGCGCGGCTACTCCTCACCGGTCCTGATTCAGCAGGGGATGACCGACGTGGTCGCCTTCGCACCGCTGACCGAGGGCCTGGTCGATCAGATGCGCACAGCCGGGGTCGACGTGGACTACCGCCGCTACCCCGAATCGCACGGGCTGACCACCCCGCGGGTCCACGAGGCCCGGGCCTGGGCCAACGGCCTGACCACCTGGCCGCGGTCCTGACCGGTTCAGCCGCCGACCCGGGGGATCACCAGGGGCGTATGCGATTCGGGATCGTCGATGATCCGGCAGGGCAGGCCGAAGACCTCCTCAATCAGGCCGGCATCGACGATCTGCGCCGGCGCCCCCTCCGCGACGACGGCGCCGTCCTTCATCACGATGAGGTTGTCGGCGTACCGGAACGCGTGGTTCAGGTCGTGCAGCACGGCGACCAGGGTGTGGCCGTTGCGATTGAGCTGGGCGCACAGGTCGAGCAGGTCGATCTGGTGGGCGATGTCCAGGTAGGTGGTCGGCTCGTCGAGCAGCACCAGCGGGGTCTGCTGGGCCAGCACCATCGCGATCCACACGCGCTGGCGCTGCCCGCCCGAGAGCTCGTCGACCAGCCGCCCCGCGAGCGCATCGACGCCGGTGGCCGCCATCGCCTCGGCCACCGCGGCCTCATCGGCCGCCGACCACTGCCGGATCAGACCTTGGTGCGGAAAGCGGCCGCGGGCCACCAGATCGGCCACCCGGATGCCTTCGGGTGCCACCGAGGTCTGCGGCAGCAGCCCGAGCCGGCGCGCCACCTCCTTGGCCGGCAGCGAGGCGATCGCCGCACCGTCGAGTAAGACGGTGCCGCGCTCGGGGGTCAGCAGCCGGGACAGTGCCCGCAGGAGCGTCGACTTGCCGCAGGCGTTGGGGCCGATGATCACCGTGAACGAGCCGTCGGGGATCGCCACGCTCAGCTCGCTGCTGATCACGCGCTTGTCGTAACCGAGGGTCAGTTGCTCGGCGACCAGGCGCGGCCCATCGGTGACCGGTCCCGGGATCTGGGCCTCGCGGCGCACTCGTATCGAGACCATCAGTTCCTCCGGGTTTCCTGTGCGATGAGCCAGATCAGGTAGATGCCGCCGATCGAGACGGTCACCACCCCGACCGGGAGTTGCAGCGGGGCGAACAGGCGTTTAGCGATCAGATCCGACACCGACAGCAGCAGGGCGCCGACGGCGGCGGCCGCGACCAGCGTCACCCCCGCCGAACGGGTCATCCGCTTGGCCAGCTGCGGTGCGGCCAGGGCGACGAAGGCGATGGGCCCGGCGGCCGCGGTGGCTAGCGCGGTCAGCGCGACGCCGAGCACCAGCAGCCCCAGCCGCGTGCGCTCGGTCCGGACCCCGAGCGCGGCGGCGGCGTCGTCGCCCATCTCCAGAACCTTCATGCCCGGAGCGAACGGCACCAGCAGGATCAGCACCACCGCGAGCACGACCGCCACCACCGCCACCGTGTCCATCGTCGCCAGGCTCAGCGAACCGGCGCCCCAGGCGGCCGCCGACATCGCGGTGTCCAGATCGGCTGTCAGGATCAGCCAGGTGTTGACCGAGGCGAGCATGGCGCTGACCCCGATGCCGACCACGATCAGCCGGAAGCCCTGCACGCCCTGCCGGAAGGCCAGCAGGTAGACCACCAGCGCCGTCCCGATGCCGCCGGCCAGGGCAGCCGCCGAGGCACTGAGGTAACCGCCCGCCCCGCCGAAGACGATGACGAGCAGCGCACCGGTGTAGGCACCGGTGTTGAAGCCGATCACATCGGGGCTGCCCAGCGGGTTGCGGGTGAGCGACTGAATCACCGCACCGCTGATCCCCAGAGCGATGCCGAGCAGGACCGCCAGCAGGGCGCGGGCGAGCCGGTCCTGCACCACCCGGGCGATCCCCCGCTCGGCGCGGGTGGCCGGTTCGGTGAAGATCGCCGACAGCACCCGTCCGGCCGGGATGTAGAGGTCACCGAGCATGAGGGTCGCTGCGAAGACTCCCCCCGTGGCCACCACCACCACGGCCACCACCAGCATCGCGCGCAGGTCGGCGCGCAGACTCACCCGGCCGTCCGCGGTCCGCACCACCGCCACCCGGCGGCCGAAATCGATGTCGGTCACAGTCCGCTGGCCTTACTCCGGCGGACGAAGGCGATCAGCACCGGCGCCCCCAGGAAGGCGGTGACGATGCCGACCTGCAGCCCGGTGGGCCGCAACAGCAGCCGGCCGACGATATCGGAACCCAGCAGCAGAATGGGGCCGGCCACCAGCGAATAGGCGAAGATCCACCGTTGCTCCGGGCCCACCAGCCAGCGGCACAGATGCGGGATCATCAGACCCACGAAGCCGATGGGTCCGGCGGCCGCGGTGGCCGCACCGCACAGCAGCGTCACCGCGACGACGCCGACCACGCGGGTGCGCACCACATCGGCACCCAAGGCGCGGGCCAGGTCGTCCCCGAGCGCGACCGCGTTGAGCGAACCGGCCACCGAGGCGGCCAGCACAATCCCCAGCGCGATGAACGGGAGGATCGCCAGCGGAACCTGCTGCCCGCGACCGCCGATCGAGCCGGCACTCCAGAACCGCATCTGTTCGAAGGTCGCCGGCTCCAGCAGGACCAGGCCGGTGGTGATCCCGGTGAGCAATGCCCCCACGGCCACGCCGGCCAGCGTCAGCCTGATCGGGGTGGCACCGGTCACTCCGCGCGAGCCGATCGCGTACACCACCACCGTGGCCACGATCGCGCCGAGGAAGGCGAACCAGATGTTGGCCCAGATGCCGGTCAGGCCGAACAGTCCCATCGCCAAGGCCACGAAGAACGCCGCCCCGGCGTTGACCCCCAGGATGCCCGGATCGGCCAGCGGGTTACGGGTCATCGCCTGGATCAGCGCGCCCGCCACCGCCAGGGACATCCCGACCAGCACACCCAGCAGCGTGCGGGCCAGACGCTCGTCACGGATCGAATGGTGAATCGACTGGCCCGGATCGAAGTGCACCATCGCTTCCCAGATGGTGCTCAACGGGATGCCGGTGGTACCCACCAGCAGGCTGGCGACCACCAGGCCGGCCAGAACCGCCAGCAACAGCAGCCAGCCCAGTGCGCGGCGGGCATTGGTGCGCGCCAGACCCTGCCCAGGATTCTTCTGCCCAGGATCCTTCTGCGCACCGCGGGCGCCCGGGGTCGGGCCCTGTTGGTGGATGTCGACTGCAGCGCTCATGTGCGGTCTCGGTTCACCCTCTTCGCTCTGTGCCCGCCGTCGGCGGGGTCCGACGGCTCTGTGCCGCGGATCACCCGACCCGACACACCGCTTTAGTTTGGTAATGCTTACCTTATATGCGGCACAGTGCCGTCCCCGCCCGGGTCTTCGGAGTCCGGTGCGGTCCCCCGCCCCGAGCCGATGAGGACACCCCGATGAAACTCGCCGAGATCATGCCGCTGACTCCGGTCCAGGACGGTCTCCTCTACGCGTCCTCGCTCGATCCCGCAGACGCCGACCCGTACATCGTGCAGGCCGATATCGGTCTGCACGGTGCACTGGATCCGGTATTACTGCAGCGCAGCGCCCAGGCGGTCTTCGATCGGCATCCGAATCTGCGGGCCGCCTTCCGCCGCCGCAAGAACGGCGAACCGGTCGCGCTGATCCTCGACGGCGCCCGTATCGGCTGGACCGAACACGATCTGAGCGGCTCACCCCAAGCCCACCGCTACTGGGCCGCACTCGGCGATGCCGAGCGGGACCGCCGTTTCGATCTTGCCAGCCCCCCGCTGCTGCGGTTGACGCTGGGCCGATTCGGCGAGGACCGTTGGCGGCTTTTGTTCACCCACCACCACCTGCTGCTCGACGGCTGGTCCTCGCCGCTGCTGCTGCGCGAAATCGTGCTCACCTACGCCGACGGCGGATCGACTGCGGCGCTGCCGGCGGTCCGCCAGTTCCGCGACTATCTGGCCTGGCTCGATCAGCAGGACACCGCCGCCGCCCTGGCGCGGTGGACGCAACTGCTCGACGGCACCGCCACGGCGACCATGATCGCCCACGACGACGGCGCCGGGCTGGGCGGACGCCCCCGGGAGGTGCGGTGCGACGGCCTGGGCGACCTCGGCGATCGCCTCGCCGCCCGTGCCCGCACCGCCGGACTCACCCTGGGCTCGCTGCTGCAGACCGCCTGGGGTCTGACCCTGGGCCTGCACACCGGGCTCAGCGATGTGCTGTTCGGCGCAACGGTCTCGGGCCGCAGCCCCGAGTTCAGCGGCGCCGAGACGGTGATCGGCATGACCATCGGCGCCATCCCGGTGCGGGTGCGGGCGCACGGGGACCACTCGCTGCTCGAGATCGCCGCCACCGTCCAGCACGATCAGGCGCAGGTCCTCAACGACCACTGGGTGGGGCTGCCGGCCATCGCCGGTGCGGCGGGGATGAGCGCACTGTTCGACACCCTTCTGGTGGTAGAGAATCATCCGGCCTCCTCCGCCGCCCTGAACCAGGCCTTCGCCGCCGCCGGGCTGACCCCGGACGGCATCTCCCCGCGCGATTCGACGCACTATCCGCTCACCGTGCAGGCCATCGTCGAACCCGAACTGCAGATCCGGCTGCACCATCTGCCCGCGGCCGTCTCCGAGCATCGGGCCGGCCGGCTGGCCCGGACCCTGATCGAGGTGCTCACGCGGTTGGCCGACGATCCCGCCGCCACCGCAGCGGCGCTGCGTGCCGACGGACCCGATGAGGTGGCGGCGCTGCTGCAGCAGGGCACCGGGCCGAAACCGGAGAGCACCGAGCTGGCGGCGCTGCTGCAGCCGGCCGGTGCAGCGGCCGATCGACTCATCGTCCGCGACGACCACCGCGCGCTGACCGCCGACGCACTGGAACAGCGGGTCACCGCACTGAGCACACGGCTGCGCGAGGCCGGGGCCGGCGCCGATGCGGTGGTGGCGATCGCCCTGCCCCGCAGCGTCGACTCGCTGACCGCCGTCCTGGCCGTCCTGCGGGCCGGAGCCGCCGTCCTGCCGCTGGACCTGGAGTATCCCCGCGACTTGCTCGCCTACACCCTGGCCGATGCCCGCCCGGCAGTCGTGCTCACCACGGCGCAGACCCGACTGCCCGACCACGATGCGGCGGTGATCAGGGTCGATGAGCTGCGGTCCGTCGACATGTCGCCCACACAGCCGGTATCGGCGCCGCCGGTCTACCGGGCCGGCGATCTGGCCTATCTGGTCTACACCTCCGGTTCCACCGGGCTGCCCAAAGCCGTGGCCGGCACCCGCGACGGGCTGGCCGTGCGCCTGTCTTGGGCCGGACGCCTCTGGCCGGCCCGGCCCGGTGAGATCCGGTTGGCCAAGAGTTCCCTGGCGTTCATCGACGGTCTGACCGAACTGCTCGGCGCGTTCACCGCCGGCGCGACGATCGTGATGGCCGACGATGCGCAGCGCACCGATCCGGCCGCCCAGGCCCTGCTGCTCACCGACGCGGGAATCAACCAGCTGACCGCGGTGCCCTCGCTGGCCGCCACCCTGGCAGGTATCGCCCCGGCGGCCTGCGCCGGGCTGACCCGCTGGATCCTGTCCGGCGAACCGCTGCGGGCCGGCGTGGTCGCCGATCTCGCCCGCGTCTCTCCGCACGCCCAGTTGGTGAACTCGTACGGATCCTCCGAGGTGGTCGGGGACGTCACCGTCGCCGAGCTGGCCACCGAAGACGTCACCGCGGCTGAATCGGCCTCGATCGGCCGTCCGGTTCCGGGTACCTCCGTCGTACTGCTCGACGACCTGCTGCGCCCGGTCCCGCGGGGGACCATGGGCGAGATCTACCTGGCCGGGCGCCAGGTGGTGCGCGGCTATCTGCACCGGCCGGCCCTGACGGCCGAACGGTTTGTCGCCAACCCGTTCGGTCCGGGACGGCTGTACCGCACCGGGGATCTGGGCCGGTGGCGCCGCGACGGCCGCCTGGAGTTCCACGGCCGCACCGACGGGCAGGTGAAGATCCGCGGCCACCGGGTCGAGACAGCCGGGATCGAAGCCTCCCTGCAGCAGATTCCCGGAGTCACCGCGGCGGCGGTGGCGGGCAGGACCGATGCGGCCGGCACCCAGGGGTTGTGGGCCTACGTCACCGTCGCCGGCGGCCCCGGCGCCCCGACCGCCGCGGACATCCAGCGCGCCCTCGCCGAGCGGGTCCCGGCACCGCAGGTCCCCGCGGTGCTGCTGCTCGAGGAGCTGCCGAGCCTGCCCAACGGGAAGGTGAACCGCCGGGCCCTGCCCGATCCGCAGACGCTGGCGCCCACCCCCGGACGCAGCCCGGTCACTCCGACCGAGCACACGCTGGCACAGATCTTCGCCGATCTGCTCGGCGTCGGAGCGGTCGGCGCGGACGACGATTTCTTCGCCCTGGGCGGCCACTCGCTGCTGGCCACCCGGCTGGCGCATCGCGCGGCCACCGAATGGGGGGTGGAACTGCCGATCCGGAGTGTCTTCGACCAGCCGAGTCCGGCGCTGCTGGCCGCCGAGATCGATCGGCTGCGTGCCGAACCCGACCGTTCCCGGCCGGTACCGCTGACCCGGCCCGATCCACTGCCGGCCTCACCGGCGCAGCAGGGTGTGTGGTCGGCCGAGCAGCTCACCGCCGCCGGCAGCGGACGGCATGGGGCCGCCTATCACCTGCCTTTCCGTCTGCGGCTGCACGGCCCTCTCGACGCTGCGGCGCTGCGCGCGGCGGCGGCCGATCTCGTCGACCGACACGAGGCCCTGCGCACCGTACTGTTCACCGCCGACGACGGCCGGCTGCACATGCGCATCCAGCCGGCCGGGACCGTCCCCGAGTTCGCCGTCCATCGCGGCCCGCAGGCCCCGGCCGCACTGAACGAGGCCGCCGGACGGCCGTTCGCACCGGCCACCGACCTGCCCCTCCGCGTCGACGTGGCCGAGCTCACCGCACACGAGCATCTGCTGCAATTGACGGTGCATCACACCGCCGCCGACGAGTGGTGCGCTCCCCTGCTGTTCGACGACCTGGCCGAGCACTACCGGCACCGGCTGGCCGGCGGCGCGCCGGCCGGGCCCGACCCCGCGGTGCAGTACGCCGACGCGGTGGCCTGGCAGACCGGTGAACTCGATCGGCCCGGGCCCGACGGCATCACGCTTCGCGACCGCGAACGCGCCTTCTGGGCGCAGACCCTGCGCGCAGCCCCGGACGAGCTGGCCCTGCCCTACGATCACCGGCGGCCCGAACACCCCACCGGTCGCGGCGGCACCGTCGACTTCACCGTCGACGCACGGCTCGGCGCAGCCCTGCAGGCGCTGGCGCTCGCGCACCGCGCCACCGGTTTCATGATCGCCCACGCCGCACTCGTCACCGTCCTGCACCAGCTCACCGGATCGCGGGATCTGCCGGTGGGCACGCCGGTAGCCAATCGCACCCACCCCGATCTGCAGGGGGTAGTCGGCATGTTCACCAACACGGTGGTGCTGCGCACCGTCCTCGACGACGATCCGACGGTGGCCGAGCTGATCGCACAGGTCCGCGAGGTGGACCTGGCCGCCCTGGAACATCAACTCCTGCCGTTCGCCGAGATCGTCGAGGCCGTCGATCCACCGCGCCGCTACGGCCGCAATCCGCTCTTCCAGACCATGCTGCAGTACCGCGGTCCGGTGCCCGAGCCGGAGTTCGCGGGCCTGACGGCCGGGGTCGAGCCGAGCGTGCCCAGCTGGGCGAAGTTCGATCTGACCGTCGAACTGCTCGAGCACACCGGCGGCCCGGGGCTGTCCGGGCGGATCGAATTCTCCTCCGACCTTTTCCAGCGCGAGACTGTCGAACGTATCGCCGCGATGCTGGTGACGGCCCTGGAGCAGATGGCTGCGGCCCCGCAGGCACCCCTGGCCGGCCTGGACCTGACCCCGCCCGCCGACCGGCTGCAGATCGCCGGTTTCAACGACACCGCCCGGACCGTCGCCGACACCGACCTGCCGGACCTTTTCGCCCGCACCGTCGCCGCCCATCCGCAGGTCCCCGCGGTGATCGCCGGAACCGATCGCCTGACCTACGCGCAAATGGCTGCCGCGGTCGACCGGCTGGGCCGCCGCCTGCGCGCTGTCGGCGCCGGCGTGGACGGGCTGGTCGCGGTGGACCTGCCCCGGTCGGCGGCCCTGCTGGTCACGGTCCTGGCCGCCCACCGCATCGGTGCCGCCTATCTGCCGCTGGACCGCGACCTTCCCCCGGCCCGCCGGCGGTTCCTGCTCGAGGATGCCGCACCGGCGGTGCTCGTGACCGACCGGACGGATCTGCCCGACGAAGGCATCCCGGCCGTGCGCGTCGACACCCGCGGCACCCCGGTCGGCGGCCCGTCCTTGGCCAGCGGTCCGGCGGCGCTGCCGGCCCCCGGCTCACTGCCCTCCGGCCGCGCCGCCTATCTGCTGTACACCTCCGGCTCCACCGGCACCCCCAAGGCCGTCGTCGTCGATCAGCGAGCGATCGTCAACCGGCTGGAGTGGATGCAGGACCGCTTCGCCCTGGTGCCCGGGGAGCCGGTCCTGCACAAGACGCCGACCGGTTTCGACGTCTCGGTCTGGGAACTGCTGTGGCCGGTGCTGGCCGGTGCCACCGTGGTGATGGCCGATCCCGGTGCGCACCGGGATCCGGTTCGGCTCGCGCAACTGCTGACCGAACACCGGATCACCACGGTGCATTTCGTTCCGTCGATGCTGCGGGCGTTCCTGGCCGAGACCGCCCAGCCGCTGCCGCAGCTGCGGCGCATCCTGTGCTCGGGTGAGGCTCTGACCGCACCGCTGCGCGACGGTGTGCGCGATCGCTTCCCCACCGCCGCCCTGCACAATCTGTACGGCCCGACCGAGGCGGCGGTCGATGTCACCGAGATCGATCTCACCGGAACCTCCGGCCCCCAGATCCCGATCGGCCGCCCGGTCTGGAACACCGGACTGCACGTGCTGGGCCCCGACCTGCGGGAGCGGCCCCTGGGCATGTGGGGCGACCTGTATCTGTCGGGTGTCCAGCTGGCTCGCGGCTACGCGGGCCGGCCCGGACTCACCGCGAGCGCCTTCGTCGCCTCGCCGTTCTCCGGGACCGGTGACCGGATGTACCGCACCGGCGACATCGCCCGGTGGACCGCCGCGGGGGTGGTGGAATACGCCGGTCGCAGCGACGGGCAACTCAAACTCCGCGGCCAGCGCGTCGAACCCGGGGAGATCGAGCAGGCCCTGCTGGCCACCGGCCGGCTGGCCCAGGCCGTGGCGATCGGGCACACGACCGCCGACGGGCGGACGGTCCTGGCCGCCTACGGTGTGGCCGCCGATCCGCACGCTGCGGTGGACGTGCCCGCGCTGCTGGCCGAGGCGGCGGCGACGCTGCCGGCGCATCTGGTGCCGGCCACCGTCACGATGCTCGATGCGCTGCCGGTGACCGTCAACGGCAAACTCGACCGCAGCCGGCTGCCCGATCCGGTGACCGTGCGCAGCGGCGCTGCCGTCGACGGTGCCGCCGAAGAATCCGCCGCCCAAGAATCCGCCGCCGAACAGACCGTCGCCGAGGTTTTCGGCCAGGTGCTCCATCTCCCCGAGGCCATGGGCGTGCATCGCGAAGACGACTTCTTCGCGCTCGGCGGCGACAGCATCGTGGCGATCACCGTGATCAACCGGCTGCGCCGGCGCGGGCTGGAGGTGGACATCGCGCAGATCTTCACCGACCGCACGGTCGCCGCCCTGGCCGCCGCCGCACGCCCGGTGGCGGTCGCGCCGGCGCCCGCCGCGTCCATCGAGCGCACCCGTCCGCTGCCGTTGACCCCCATCACCGCACGGCTGGCCGCCCGCAGCGGCCGCTGGCAGTCGCTGACCCAATCGATGACCGTCGTCCTGCCGGATGCGATCGATCCCGCGCGGGTCACCGCGGTCCTCGACACCGTCCTGCGCCGCCACGAAGCGCTGCGGCAACAGGTCGAAGTCGACCGGAATGCCGCCGGCATGTGGACCGTGCACTGCGCCCCGCCGGGCAGCCCGGCCGCCGCCGACGTACTCACCGTGCAGCGTCGTACCGATACGCCCACGCCCGACGAGTTCGCGGACCTGGCCGCATCGGCTCAGGCCCGGCTCGACCCGGCCACCGGCCGCTGCCTGCAGGCCGTCGCCGTCCTCACCCCGGCGGCCGGCTGGCTGATCCTGGTGGCTCATCATCTGGCCGTCGATGTGGTGTCCTGGCGGATCCTGCTCGACGACCTCGCCGAAGCCGATGCCGCCCTGAGCGCCGGCTCCGACCCGGCTCTGCCGCCGCCGGCCACCGGCTACGCCGCCTACACCGATGCCGTCCACGCCAAGGCCAATGGCCGCGAGATGATCGCCGAGGCCACCCGCTGGCGCACCACCCTGGCCGGTGCGGCGCCGCTGTGGCCGGACGCCGTACCCGGTGTTCAGGACGAGCTGCGCAGTACGACGGTCACCCTGACCGCGCCCGAGACCACCGGGTTCCTGACCGCAGAATCGGTCACCGCGCACTTCGTCGCCGCGGTCGCCGGTGCGATCGACCGCTGGCGCACCGCCACCGGTCACGCGCCGGAGCCGTTCCTGATCGATGTCGAAGGCCACGGCCGGGATCTACTCGACGACGATCTGTCCGAGACTGTCGGCTGGCTGACGGCGCTGTGGCCGGTGCGCTACGACCCGGCCGATCCCGGTCCGGCGGCGCTGCTCCCGCAGCTGGCGCAACCGGGCTACGGCTACGGGCTGGCCCGTTACGCCAACCCGCGCACCGCTCGCGTGCTGTCTCGCTCACCACGCGCGCAGGTGCTGGTGAACTACCTGGGAGTCCTCGATCTGTCCGGTGATGCCGGCCCCTGGCGCCCGGCGCCGGCCTCCCGCTGGACCCGCACCACGCCCGAGCCCGATCTGTCGGTGGATCATCCGCTGACCGTCGACGGCCGGGTCCAGCGAGACGCCGACGGCACTGCGCTCCTGACCGTGGAACTGACCTGGTCGTCGACGGTGCTGAGCACCGACGACCTGGCCGCACTCACCTCGGCTCTGCACCGGGAACTGACCTGCCCGGGGGCCGACCGCACCGGAACAATGACGTAGGTTACCCTAACCTCACTTGTGGAGCGCTTGCGTTCCCCCGCCACCGAACCGCCGCCCCGTCGGCACCGATCATGTGAAGGAACCCCACCATGCTTCCCACCGCTCCGGCCGCGACTCGGCTGCCTCGTCGCCGCATCCGCCTGGCCGCCGCACTCCTGGCGACCGGCACCCTGCTGGCCGCCTGCGGCAGCAACACCGACACCCAGAACGCCGCCCCCGCCGGCGACAACCCGGCCGTGCCCTGCGCCGCCGGCGACCTGACCGGCGAGCGCACCGTGACCGGCACCTTCCTCGGCGACGTCGAGGTCCCCGCCGCCCCGCAGCGCATCATCTCCGGCTGGCTGGTGGGCACTCAGCTGATCGATATGGGTGTGCGCCCGGTCGGCATGCTCGACGACTACAAGCGCAACGCCACCCCGCAAGAGCTCACCGTGGTCGAGGGCGTCCCCGATATCGGCTCGGTCACCAGCGGGGTCAACAAGGAGCAGGTCCTGGCACTGGACCCGGATCTGATGATCACCTTCGTCCGCCAGGACATGGCCAAGACCCTGGCCGTCGACGAGGTCAACGAGGTCGCGGCACCGACCGTCGCCTTCGAGATCCAGGAGCCCACCGACGTCTGGAAGAACTACCAGAACGTCGCCGATGCGATCGGCTGCGGACAGTTCGCCAAGGACCGTCTGGCCGGGCTGGACGATCAGCTCAAGTCCATCGCCACCGACAACAAGGATGCGATCGCCAAGCTCGGCACCGTCGCCTTCGTCGAAGGCTCCGACGAGCCGGGCCAGTACCAGATCGCCACCAACAAGTCGCTGATGTACCAGCGGCTCACCCTGGCCGGCCTGAAGTACTTCAGCGGCGTCGACGCCAACCCGAAGCGCTACAACCAGCAGATCTCGCTGGAAGACATCAACCGGCTCTCCTCGGCGAACATCCTGTTCTACGAGGCCGACTACGAGGGCAACGCGACCGCCCGCACCCAGGCACTGCTGGACAACCCCGCCTTCGCCCAGCTGCCCGCGGTCAAGGCCGGTAACCTGTTCCCGCTGCGGACCCCGTACGCGTACACCACCGCCGCCGTCGAGCGTCAGGCCGAGAACATCGCCGCCGCGGTGAAGGCCGCCAAGCCCGTCTCCTGATGCACGTGCAGACCTCTCCCCCCGCCCTGCGCACCCCGCTGACCGCGGCCCAGCGCGAGATCTGGATGGCCGATAGAGCCACCGACGACGCGACCGCGTACACCACCGCCCTGGTGGCGCACGCCCACGGTCCGGTGGACTTCCCGGCCCTGCGGTCGGCGATCGAGGACACCATGTCCCGGTCGCAGGCCACCCGTGTCCGGTTCGTCACCGCCGACGGTCAGGTGTTCCAGGAGACGATCGACCAGTTGCCTCCGTGCGAGGTGGTCGATCTGCGGGGGGAGACCGATCCACCGGCGGCCGCACGCGCCTGGATCGATGCCGCGCTGGCGCGGCCCTACGACACCAGCACCGGACCGCTGCTGCGCACCAGCCTGCTGCGCGTGGGCGACGAGCACACGCTGGCCTACCTCAGCGCCCACCACCTGGTGCTCGACGGCACCGCCGTGGGCCTGATGCTCTCGGCCGCCCTCACCCGGTACGGCCGGACCCTGGCCGGCGACCCCGAACCCGGCGAACAGACCTGGGAGGCGGCGACCCTGGCCACCGCAGATGAGCGGTACCGGACCTCGCCGCAGTTCGTCGCCGACGAACGTTTCTGGCTCGAACAGATCGCCGGCGCACCGCCGCCGCCCCGCCTGCTCGACGACCTGCAACCGGTGGCCCGCCGGGCCATCATCGTGCCGGTCCCGTTGACCGCGGACGAGCGCGTCCGCCTCTACGGCTGCGGCCGCGAACTCGGTGTGCGCACGGCCGGTCTGCTGCTGGCCACCCTGGCCGGTTTCCTGTACCGCCGCACCGGCCGGCATGATCTGCTGCTGGCCACCCCGATGTCGGGGCGGATCACCGGGGAGCTGCGCACCCAGCTGGGCACCCTGGCCACCGTGCTGCCGCTGCGCGTACGACTGCGTTCGGGCACCACCTGGCGGCAGCTGGCCGGCGACATCGACGCCACCCTGCGCGCGGTGCATCCGCACAGCCGGTTCCGCGGCGAGGACCTGCGCCGCAGTCTGCGCGAGGCCGGTGCGCCGCGCCGGCTGCTCGGCGTGGGAGCCAACGTCCTGCCGATGACCACCCGGGCCTTCAGCGCCGCTGGTCTGCAGGCCCGCCTGGAGATCCTCTCCTCCGGACCGACCGGCGATATCGACGTCTTCTTCGAGGTCGACGCCGCCACCGGCGAGGCGGCCCTGTCCTTTCACGGTCCGGCCGGCCAGCGCCCCGCGATGACCGCCCTCGCCCAGGAGTACGCCGACTACCTGCGTGCCCTGCTGGCCGATCCGCACACGGTGCTCGGACCGCCGCTGCGAGCGGGAACCGAGCCCTCCAGATCCGGCGACGACGACGCAGACGCCGATCCGGCCGCACTCCCGCTGACCGGGACGGTGCCGGGCGCGCAGGAATGGGTCCTGGCCCACGACGACCCGGCAACAGCCGATCCGGGAGCCGAGGACCCGGCAGCAGACGATCCGGCCCACGAGGCGAGCCTGCTGGCGGCGGCCCGGGTCCTGACCGTCCCGACACCGCCGCGCACCGACGCGGCGCAGGTCCGCGCGATCGTCGATGCGCTCGCTGCAGCCCATCCCGAACTGGCGCTGCGCGTGGGGCGGACCGTTCCCGGACTGTGGGAGTACGTCCCCGGTCCGACGCCCGACGGGCAGGCGCTGACGGTGCTCGCCCCCGGCTCGGCTGCCGGCGCCGGCGGCGTGCCCGGCGCGGTGTCGATGACCTGGCTGCCCGGTCGTCGCCAGGACCCCGGTGTCCTGACCATCAGCGCCCATCCGCTGCTGCTCGATGCGGCCGGCAGCGCCCTGCTGGCCGACGATCTGGCGGCCGCGTTCACGACCGTCGCCGACGGTGGGCAGCCGGTCCTGCCGCCGGCCCACGACCCGCAGGACGTGCTCGACCGCTGCGCCGACCGCG
>NZ_BANT01000043.1 GCF_000333015.1 Gordonia hirsuta DSM 44140 = NBRC 16056
CGGGCGCTCCGGCAGCGAGCGCCGGGCCGGCCGCGGCAGGTCGTCGTTCCAGGGTCTCCACCCGCTGCAGGAGTGCGGCATCGTCAGCGGATGCGGCCGGCAGCAGCAGCCGGGCGCACATCACCTCCAGCAGCAGCCGCGGCGAGGTGGTGCCTCGCATCTCGCCGAGTGCCGCGTGCGCGACCTCCGCGTAGCGGGTCAGGGTGGCCGGCCCCAAAAAGTCGATCACCGACCGCATCCGGGTGACCTGATCGTCGGGGGCCTCGACCAGCCCGCGTTCGGCGGCGTCCGGGACGGCCTGCAGCAGCAGCAGGTCCCGGAACCGGTCCAGCAGATCGATGGCGAAACGGCGCGGGTCGTGCCCGGCATCCACCACGCGTTCGACGACCCCGAACAGCGCGGCGCCGTCGCCGGCGGCGAGTGCGTCGACCGCACCGTCGATCAGCGCGACATCGGTGACACCCAGCAGCGATAGCGCGCGCGTATAGGTGACACCGTCGGGTCCGGCACCGGCCAGCAGCTGATCCAGGATCGACAACGAGTCGCGCGGCGATCCCCCGCCGGCCCGGATCACCAGTGGGAAGACCTCGGGCGCCACCGTGACGCCCTCGCGCTGGCAGATGTTCTCCAGCAGGCCCCGCATCACCGGCGGCGCCAACAGCCGGAACGGGTAGTGGTGCGTGCGCGAGCGGATCGTGGTGAGGACCTTCTCCGGCTCGGTGGTCGCGAAGATGAAGATCAGGTGCTCGGGCGGCTCCTCCACGATCTTGAGCAGCGCGTTGAAGCCGGCCGAGGACACCATGTGCGCCTCGTCGATGATGAACACGCGATACCGGGATTCGGCGGGCGCATAGAACGCCCGATCGCGCAGCTCCCGGGTGTCGTCGACACCGCCGTGGCTGGCCGCATCGAGCTCCACCACGTCCAGGTTGCCCGGACCGCCGGGGCCCAGCGCCACACACGAGGCGCACACCCCGCACGGGGTCGAGGTGGGGCCCTGTTCGCAGTTCAGCGACCGCGCCAGAATGCGTGCCGAGGACGTCTTACCGCAACCGCGCGGACCCGAGAACAGGTAGGCGTGGTTGATCCGTCCACTGTCCAGCGCTCGGCTGAGCGGAACGGTGACGTGCTCCTGCCCGACGACCTCGGCGAACGTCGCGGGCCGGTAGGTGCGATAAAGAGCCACGTGCCAACCCTACCGGCGGCCGGGGACAGTCGACCGCCGGACCCGGTCAGACCGCCGGTGCCATCTCCGCCGGGTCCCCACGTCCCCCCGCACGCCGGCGATCGGCCCACCAGAGCCCGCCGACGGTGGCCACGACGGCGATCGCATACACCCACAGATAATGGTTGACGACGAACCACTGCAGTCCGCCGATACCGTCCTTCACATACAGCCCCACCAGGTAGGCCTCACCGTACGGTTTCGCGATCCTGGTCGGCCAGATGAACGACACCAGGAACACCGCGATCGTGCCCGCACCGCTGAGCAGCCGTGCCGGTGTCGGCAGATCCGTCCGGAGGGCCAGGTCCGCGCCGATCACCAGCAGCGGAACGAACCACACCCAATGATGTCCCCAGGTCATCGGCGAGACGGCGCAGGAGCTCATCCCGATCAGCGTGATGGCCAGCAGTTCCTGACCGCGCCGGTGCGCATAGAGCGCCGCCCCGAATCCGGCGATCAGGGCGATCGCCACCAGTGTCAGCCACCACGCCGTGCTCGGCTCGGTGGTCTGCAGATGGTTGGCCAGCATTCCGCGCAGCGATTGGTTACCGCGCAGCCGCGCGCTTCCCACCCGCTCGGATTCGAAGAGTTTGTCGGTCCAGTACTGCCAGGAGTCCCGCGGCAGCACCGCGAAGCCGACCACCACGGTCGCGGCGAAACCGGCCAGCACCCCGGCGGTGGCGGTGCGATTGCGGCGCACCGCGCAGTAGACGGCGAAGATCATCGGTGTCAGCTTGATCCCGGCGACGATCCCGGTACCCACCCCCTTGAAGCGGGCACCGTCGGGGCGGGTCAGGTCGGCGATGATCACCAGCATGATGAAGATGTTGATCTGCCCGTACCAGATCGTGGTGCGCACCGGCTCGATCAGCATCAGCACCGCCACCAGCGCCACCGCGACGATCCGCAGCGTCGCGGTCGGGGTGCGGCCCAGGCTGCGCAGGCTCAGCATCACCACCGCGTACAGCGCGACCAGGATCCCGGCGCTCCAGACGACGCTGGCCACCCCGAACGGCACCCAGCCCAGCGGCTGCATGATCAGCGCCGAAAACGGCGAGTAGGTGTAGTCCAGTCCGTAGTGCAGCGGGGTGTTGTACAGATCGCCGCCGCGGCGGACCAGCAGCGCACCGTCCCGGTAGACACCCAGGTCGAGCTGGTTGTCGAACAGCCCCCAGAACGGGACGGTGTAGGGCACCACCCGGCCCTGCAGCCACAACGCCACCACGGCGACGACCACGGCAGCCGCCCCGATCAGGCCCGATCGGTAGCGCAAAGGCGTTTGAGTCACCTTGACACAATGCCATGTCCGATGCCCCGGACAGGGGAGGCTCCGGTCAGGAGTCAGGAATCGCGCTCGGCCAGCGTCTCCGCCGCGGCCAGCAGCGCGCAGGTGGCGACCCCGTCCATCGCCACAGCGAGTTCGTCGATCGGCGGGAAGGTCGGCGCCAGCCGGATGTTCCGGTCGTTCGGATCCTTCTTATAAGGGAACGTCGAACCGGCCGCGGTCAGTGCGATCCCGGCGTCCTTGGCCAGTTGCACGGTGCGCGCGGCGGTACCGTCGATCACGTCCAGGCTGATGAAGTAGCCACCGTCGGGTTCGGTCCAGCTGGCGATCTTGGCCTCGCCCAGCCGCTTCTCGAGGATGTCGAGCACGAGTGCGAACTTCGGTGCGATCAACTCCCGGTGCCGGGCCATATGCGCCCGCACCCCGTCGGCGTCGACCAGGAACTGCTGGTGCCGCAGATGGTTGAGCTTGTCCGGACCGATCTTGGCGATCGACAGCGACCCGGAATACCAGTCCAGATTCTCCGTCGACGATCCGAAGAACGAGACGCCCGCACCGGCGAAGGTGATCTTGCTGGTGGAACCGAAGACGTAGACGCGGTTGGGGTTGCCGGCCTCGGCGGCCATATCCAGGATCGGCAACGGCTCCGGTGCCTGATCGATCAGCGTGTGCACCGCGTAGGCGTTGTCCCAGTAGATCCGGAAGTCCGGTGCGGCCGGCATCGAGACCAGCGCGCGGGCCACCTGCTCGGAGACGGTGTATCCGGTCGGGTTGGAGTAGGTCGGCACCAGCCACATGCCTTTGATCGCCGGATCGGCGGCGACCAGTTCTGCGCAGATGTCCACATCCGGACCGTCCGGGTTCATCGGGACGTTGATCATCTCGATGCCGTACCGCTCGGTGATCGCGAAATGGCGGTCGTACCCGGGAACCGGGCAGAGGAACTTGATCGGGCCCGGTTCCTGCGACCACGGGCGCTCCGAATCGGGGGTGCCCAGCAGCAGGGCGAAGACCGTCAGGTCGTGCATGATCTGCAAGCTGGCATTGTTCTCGGCCAGGATCCGGTCCGGTCCGGTGCCCAGCAGCTCGCCGAAGATCGCGCGGATTCCCGGCAGCCCGTTGATCCCGCCGTAGTTGCGGCAGTCGACGCCCTCGGGGCTCAGATGGTTTCCCTCGCCCGGCAGCGCCAGCATCGGCTCGGACAGGTCGAGCTGGTCGGCCGCCGGCTTGCCGCGGGTCAGATCCAGTGCCAGCCCGGCGGCGCACAGGTCGTCGTACTGTGCGCGCAGCGCATTCTGGGTGTCGCGAAGCTGATCGGCGCTCATCGAGTGAAAATTCAACGGGGGCCTTCCCGGACAACCCAAGAGACGGTGCGAAGTTAGCGGACCCCGCGCACCCGAGAGAGCCCGTTGACCCTTGCTGCCTTCCGGCCCTGGGGGAGTTCACAGGATGCACGCCGCGCGGGATCCGTGGTCCAGTGTAGCCGGTAGCGGCGGCCACCTCGAAACGAGGCTGTGTCGAGGTGGCCGCCGCCGACCGTCAGGAACGACGCCGTCGCCCGGTTCAGTCGGCCCGGACTGCTGCCTCGATCCGCGAACCCAGGTCTGCGTCGATGTTCCGCCAGTATTCGAAGGCCCGCTCGAGTACCGGCTCGGATACACCGCCGCGCAGGTGCCCGGCCGCATTCGAGACCAGTCGGTCGCGAGCGGCGTCGTCGAGCACCTCGCGCACCAGGGTGCCGGCCTGGCCCCAGTCGTCGTCCTCGGCGTGCAGCTCGTAGGCGCTGCGCACGATCTCGCCGTCGGCGGCCCACTGTGGCTCCGGCTGCCCGGGATAGTCGGCGGCCGGGCCGCCCTTGGAGTTGGGCGCGTATACCGGATCGCTCACCGGATCGACCCGCATGGCGCCGTCCTTGGAGTACGAGTTCACCTGGTTGCGGGGCCGGTTCACCGGGATCTGCTGGTAGTTGGCGCCGATCCGCGCACGGTGGGCGTCGGGGTAGGAGAAGACCCGACCCAGCAGCATCTTGTCCGGGCTGAAGCCGATGCCGGGCACCACATTGCTCGGCGCGAAGGCGGCCTGCTCGATCTGGGTGTGATGATCGACCGGATTGGTGTGCAGCGTCATGCGGCCGACCTCGATCAGCGGGTAGTCCGCGTGCGGCCACACCTTGGTCAGGTCGAACGGGTTGAAGCGGTACGTCTTCGCGTCGTCGAACGGCATCAGCTGTACGTGCAGAGTCCAGCTGGGGTGGTCACCGGCGGCGATCGCGTCGAACAGGTCCCGCGTGTAATGGTCGCTATCGGTCATCGTGTAGCGCGCGGCCTCGTCGTCGGTGAGGTTCTCCACGCCCTGATCGGTCTTGAAGTGGTACTTGACCCAGTGCTTGATGCCCTCGGCGTTGACCCACAGGTAGGTGTGCGAGCTGTAGCCGTTCATATGCCGCCAGGTCGACGGCGTCCCGCGGTCGCCCATCAGCCAAGTGACCTGGTGCGCCGTCTCCGGGGACAGCGTCCAGAAGTCCCACTGCATATCGTGGTCGCGCAGGTTGTTGTCCGCACGGCGCTTCTGCGACCGGATGAAGTGCTGGAACTTGAGCGGGTCCCGCAGGAAGAAGATCGGCGTGTTGTTGCCGACCATGTCGTAGTTGCCCTCGTCGGTGTAGAACTTCAGGGCGAAACCGCGCGGGTCCCGCCAGGTGTCGGGGCTGCCCCGCTCGCCGGCGACCGAGGAGAAGCGGGCCATCATCTCGGTCTTGCGGCCGGGCTGCAGGAAGTCCGCGCAGGTGTAGGCGGAGACGTCCTGGGTGGTCTCGAAGGTGCCGAAGGCGCCGCTGCCCTTGGCGTGCGGCTGCCGTTCGGGGACGCGCTCGCGGTTGAACTGGGCCATCTGCTCGATCAGGTAGTGGTCGTGCAGGACGATCGGGCCGTTGGGTCCGACGGTGAGCGAATGGTCGTCGCTGCCCGCGGGCGCTCCCGAATCTGTGGTCGTGTACCGCTTTTCCGACATGACTGTCGCCTCCCGGTGATCGGCTCTCGATGGGCTGAGGAGGGGCCCGGAGCCTTAGAGCCCCTGCATTTCCACCGTACCGCGAGGCGGCGCCGCTGACCGGGGATCACCGCGGACACCCGCCCGGGGCCGGACGGCGGGGATTGCCGGTCCGCGCGTACCGATGCATTCGGCCCCCACCCGAGAACCCGGAATGGGGGCCGAACTCATCTGCGGAGGATAGGGGATTCGAACCCCTGAGGGCGTTAACCCAACCCGCGTTCCAGGCGAGCGCCATAGGCCACTAGGCGAATCCTCCAGGCGTCGATGGTAGCCGCTGGCGGCGCGCGACCCAAAACCGGTGGTCTCGATCGGCGGGGGTGGCCGCTATCGCACCGGGCACCGGGGCACCTACGACGACGATGCCGATTCCGGCGCCGCGGCCACGTCCACCGGTTCGACCGTCGTCGCCTGTCTACCCGTCTTCCGACGCAACCACGCGGCGAACCTGCTGTCGCGGTGCACCGGCGGCGGCTGTCCGGGGCGCCACTTGGCGGCGGTGTAGACGAAGGACAGCAGCGGCACCGCCAGCAGACCGCCGACGATGCCGGCCAGCATGATGCCCAGCGCGATGGCCAGGATGATCGCGACCGGATGCAGTTTGACCGAGTGCCCCAGCACGAACGGCTGCAGGATGTGCCCCTCGAAGGCCATCACGAAGACGAGCACGCCCAGCACGATCAGGGCGTTGACCCAGCCCTGCGTGGTCAGGGCGACGAACACCGCCAGCGTGCCGGCCACGAACGAGCCCACGATCGGGATGAACGAGCCCAGGAAGATGATCGCGACCAGCGGCAGCACCAGCGGCACGCCCAGGATCGCCAGCCCGATACCGATGACGGCGGCATCGATCGCCGCGACGATGACCGTGGCGCGGACGTAGGCCTCCAGGGTGCCGAAACCGGCCGCACCGGCACCGCGCACCCGGGCACGACTGCCCTCGGGCACCACGCGGGTGACGTAACGCCAGATCTGCGGTCCGTCGTACAGGAAGAAGACCAGCAAGAACAGGGTCAGCAGCAGGCCGGTGCTCACGCGTCCGGCGAAGGCCGCCGTACCCAGGGCACCGCTGGCGATCTTCCCTTCGTGCGACTGCAGCCACTGCAGGATCTCGTCGGCCACCGACCGGATGTTGTTCGCATCCAGGTGCAAGGGGCCGTCGATCAGCCACCGTTTGGTGTCGTTGATCGTCTCGGTCAGCTGGGCGATCAGCTCGGGGCCACCGGCGATGCCCTGCTGGATCGCAAACCCGAGGATCGCGATGACGGCCGCCAGGGTGACCAGGATCGAGGCCAGGACCGCGACGATCTTGGGTACGCCGCGGCGCACGGCCCGGTCGACGACCGGCCGCAGCAGCGCGGCGAACAGCA
The DNA here is from genome assembly GCF_000333015.1 of Gordonia hirsuta DSM 44140 = NBRC 16056. Taxonomy (GTDB): domain Bacteria; phylum Actinomycetota; class Actinomycetes; order Mycobacteriales; family Mycobacteriaceae; genus Gordonia; species Gordonia hirsuta. Next base: position 6,929 of record NZ_BANT01000043.1, read on the forward strand.
ATGCCAGCGCCATCGGGAAGAAGACGTCCTCGAAACGCTTGAAGATCGCGCCCACGGCGACCACGAGCGCACCGATGACGAGCACTCGCCAGCTCCAGGCCGCGGTCTCGCGCACCCCGCGGGGAACGGAGTCGGCGATCGGCCGGTCCGGCGACGTCTCCGTCCGCGTCTCTGTCGCGGCCACGGCCGGCTCCCGGTGTTCCGGACCCGGCTCGCCGGCGACCGGATCGGTAGAACGCGGCTCGGTAGTCATCTGCCGAGCTTAACCACTTTCGTCGAGACACCGGCCCCGGGATCGCCGTGGCGGTCCCGGGGCCGGAAATCATCGTCGTACCGATCAGAACAGGATGTTGACCGGGGAGGCCTGGCTCAGCGAGAGGGCCCCCAGCAGCGGCGGGGTGACCCCGCTGCGGAAGGTCGCCGGCACACCGAGCACATCCTGGCCGTTGTTGAGGCGCTGCAGCTGTGCACGGGTCAGCGTCAGATCGGCCACATCGATTCGGCGCAGCACATCGGTGCCGTTCTGGTCGGTGGTCGAGGTCTTCAGGCTCAGCACGGCCTTGGCCCCGTTGACGCGGATGATCGGGTCGACCAGCGCGATCTCGTACAGGTGGAACTTGGTGTAGGCGACGATCGAGCCCTTGTAGCGCAGTTCGCCCTTCCCGTTCTGCACGGTGTTGGCGGCCAGTTCGTAGCCGAGCTTGCCGTCCTTCACCGAGGCGCCGTCCCTACCGACGACGGCACCCTGGGTGCTCTTGGCGAAGGTCGAGTAGAAGTTCGGCGAGTAGCCCCAGACGATGTTGCGGACGGCCGGCTTCGGGGTGTTGGGGCCCGGTTCGGTCGAGTAGTTGATCGGGACGTACCGCTCCTGTGCGGCGTTGATCGCATCCGCACCACCGAAGGTGTAGATGCCCCAGCGTCCGTTGGCCGGCGCATCCTTCGGGGTGGTCAGCGTGATCTTGGCGGTGAAGGTGCCGTTCTTGTTCAGCGGCACCGAGCCCACCCGCACCGTCCGGCGCATATCGAACGGAACGTTCGGCACCTGGTTGAGGGCGTCGTGGGAGATGGCCCACTTGGTCTGCGAGCGGTCGGTGGTGCGCGCGGACTCCGGGGCACCCTTGGACGGGCGCCAATTCTGGTCGAACTTACCGAAGGTCACGAACGTGCCGTGCGGAACACCCGGCGGAACCGGGACCGGCAGACCGCCCTCGCGGTTGGCGTTCGGATCGAATCCGGTGCCCTTGACCACGACGACGTCGCCCGGATGCATCTGCGTCTGGCCGACCGGTGTCACACCGTCGGCGAGGAAGACCTGGATGACCGGAGTGAACGGTGCGGCCTGCACCGGCGCTGCGAGCGCGGCCCCGGCGACTGCGGTGCACATCGCCAGCAGGCTGATGACGACGAAACGAACGAATTTCATTAGCTGAGCCTAACCGATCTAGATTTCGGCCGACAAAGGACCTAAGGCCCAAAACCGGCGGCACGCGTGTGGCATCGGCCCCATACTTGATGGTATGAGTGCCGCCACCGACCACAACATCTGGCCCGGTCTGGTGTACCGGGATCCGTTCGCCGCCCGCCAGTGGCTCACCCGACTGGGTTTTGAGCCCGGCGTGCTGGTCGACGGCGATACCCCGGGCGCGGTCCGGCATTCGGAGATGCGGTGGCCCGAAGGGGGGCGCGTGATGCTCAGTTCGGCCGGGGGCGATCTGCCGTCGGCTCCCGGCGCCGGCAACGTCTACGTCGTCGTCACCGATCCGGATGCGGTGTATGCGCGGGCTCGCGAACTCGGGGCGGTGTTCCTGCGTGAACTGAAGGACGAGGAGTACGGCTCCCGCGGCTTCACCATCGCCGATGCAGAAGGCAACGCCTGGAGCTTCGGCACCTACGCCGGCTGACCGGACCGTCCGGTGCGCACCTGCCGGTTCACTCGATCCGGTTGCCGTCGGCGTCCCAGTGTTCGGCGACCATCCGGCTCGGCTGCACCCGCGGCGGCTCGCCCGGCATCTTCGGGTAGGTCGGCGGATAGGGCATATCGCCCAGGCCGTCGGCGTCGTCGCGCTGGACCATCTCCAGCAGCGGCTCGATCCCCACGCGCCGCCGGTCGATGTCCGACCACGGGTCGCCGCGCCGTTCCAGCAGCGCCGGGACCGTGGTCATCGTGAAATCTGCCGGACCGGCGTCGGCCAACTCCTCCCAGCTCAGCGGGGTGGAGACGTGCGCCTGCGGAGTCTTGCGCACCGAATACGGGGCGGCCATCGTGCGATCGCGCGCGTTCTGGTTGAAGTCGATGAACACCCGGTCGCCGCGCTCCTCCTTCCACCACGAGGTGGTGACCGCCTGCGGATCGCGGCGCTCGAGTTCGCGGGCCAGGGCGATCACCGCCCGGCGGGTGGCGATGAAGTCCCAGTCCGGCTCGATCGGGATGTACACGTGGACGCCGCGTTTACCCGAGGTCTTGGGATATCCGGGCATGCCCAGTTCGTCCAGCAGCGGACGCAGGAGCTCCAGGGCGACCCGGCGGGCATCGGCGTAACCGGTGTCGCCGGACGGATCCAGGTCCAGCCGCAACTGGTCGGGATGATCGTTGTCGGGATCCAGGGTGGGCCAGGTGTGAAAGGTGACCGTCCCCAGGTTCGCCGCCCACACCGCATCGGCGGGGATCGCCGGGCAGAACGCATGGCCGGTTCGCTTGGACGGGAACTGCACGGTCGTCGATCGCACGTGCTCGGGGTGATACTTCGTCAGGTGCTTCTGGTAGATCTGTTCACCGTCGATGCCGTCGGGGTAGCGCTCCAGATAGGTGGGGCGACCAGCGATCGCGGTCGTCAGCGCCTCGGTGGGTCCGGCCGCCACCGCGCGGTAGTAGTCGACCAGATCGCGTTTGCGGCCGCCGTCGTCTCCCAGGTCGGGGAAGTAGATCTTGTCCGGGTTGGTCAGGCGTACCTCGACGCCGTCGACATCGAGCAGTTCCGGGGCGGGTTTGGGCACGGTCAGGCTCCTTCCAGGACGTCGTAGACGTCATAGGTCAGCGGCACGTCCAGCTGGTCGTAGGTGCAGCTGCGCGGGTCGCGGTCGGGCCGCCAGCGCAGGAACTTCACCGTGTGCCGGAAGCGCCGGTTCTCCATCTGGTCGTAGGCGACTTCGACGACCAGGTCCTGGCGGATCGGGATCCACTCCCCCGACGCCGAACTGCGCCAGCGGCTGGGTTCGCCCGGTGCGACGGCATCGGGGTCGAGCCGGAGCCGTTCGAGCTGCGCCTGCAGTGCGAGTCGTTTCGCATCCGAGAAGGCGCTGGACCCGCCGACCAGGTGGGCTTCGCCGTCGTCGTCGTACAGGCCCAGGAGCATCGACCCCAGGCCGGTGCCGCTCTTGTGGACGCGGTAACCCAGCACCACGCAGTCGGCGGTGCGTGTGTGTTTGATCTTGAGCATCTCGCGTTTGCCCGGAACGTAGCGGCCGTCGAGCCGTTTGGCGACGACCCCGTCGAGGCCAGCGCCTTCGAACGCGGTGAACCAGTCCTGCGCCTGCTCCGCGTCCCGGGTGGTCCGGCCCAGCCGCAGTCGCGCATCCGGTCCGGCCGGGCCGATCGCCTCGGCCAGTGCCCGGCGCCGCTGCACATAGGGTTCGGGCATCAGGTCCTGCGTACCGAGGGCCAACGCGTCGAAGCCGATGAACAGCGCCGGGGTCGCCGCCGCGAGTTCGGCGACGCGGGAGGCGGCCGGGTGGATCCGCTGGGACAACTGATCCCAGTCCAGGCGGGTGACCCCACCGATCATGCGGGGAACGCAGATCTCCCCGTCGATCACCGCCCGGCTCGACAGCTCCGTCGCGGCGGCCGCTACCAGCTCTGGGAAGTAGCGGGCCAGATCTTTCCCGCTGCGCGAGGAAATCGCGATCTCGTCCCCGTCGCGGAAGATCACTGCGCGGAAACCGTCCCATTTCGGCTCGTACGACCACTGCGGCTCGCCCGGCGGCTGGGTGGGCACCGCAGCCACCGCTTTGGCCAGCATCGGCGCGATCGGCGGGTTCACTGGCAGGTCCATGTACTCACGCTACCGCCGCTGCTCGGTATCGTCAGGGCTCATGAGCGCCGCCGGCCGTTTCGCACCGTCCCCGTCCGGAGACCTGCACCTCGGTAACCTGCGGACCGCGCTGCTGGCCTGGCTGTTCGCCCGGTCGACCGGCCGGGACTTCGTGATCCGGATGGAAGACCTGGACCGGGTCCGTCCCGGCGCCGCGCAGCGGCAGCTGTCCGATCTGGCCGCGATCGGGCTGGACTGGTCCGAGCCGGTGATCTGGCAGTCCGCCCGCCGGGAGGTCTACCGCGCGGCGGTGGCCGAGCTGACCTCCGCCGGCGAGACCTTCGAGTGCTTCTGTACGCGCCGGGAGATCCAGGAGGCGCCGTCGGCACCGCACGCGCCGCCAGGCGCCTACCCCGGTACCTGCCGGGATCTGACCGAACCGCAGCGTGCGCAACGCCGCGGCGACCGGCCCGCCGCGATCCGGCTGCGCGCCGACACCGCCTCGTTCACCGTGCACGACCAGCTGCACGACCAGCTGCACGGCGACTACACCGGCGAGGTCGACGATTTCGTTCTGCTGCGCGGGGACGGTACCCCCGCCTACAACCTGGCGGTGGTGGTCGACGATGCCGCCGCCGGCATCGACCAGGTGGTCCGCGGCGAGGATCTGCTCTCGTCGGCACCGCGGCAGGCGTATCTGGCCGTGCGTCTGGGATACCCGGTACCCGAGTACGCCCACGTACCGATGGTGCTGAACACCGACCGGATCCGGCTGTCCAAGCGGGACGGCGCGATCACGCTGGCGCAGCTGGCCGACCACGGGATCGACTCCGCCCGGGCGCTGACCCTGATGGCAGAGTCGCTGGGTCTGGCCGCTCCCGGCGAGTCGGTGGACGTCGAGACGCTGCTGCGCCGCTTCGATCCGGCCCGGATTCCCCGGGAGCCGTGGCTGTTCACCCCGCCCGGATGAACTTGTGTTCCGTTTCCGACCTCTCCGGGGAGGAAACGGAACACGAGATCGCGCTGCGCCCGCCCGGTGTATCGAACAGCGGCATTTTTCCTCCGGCTCTGCGTGACGCGGTCAGGTCCGGCGGGCGGCTCCCGCGTAGTACCGGGCCAGGAATTCGTCGCGGTATTCGAAGTAGTTCCCCGCGTCGATGGCGCGGCGGGCACGGTCGACCAGAGTCACCGTGAACGACAGGTTGTGCAGGGTCGCCAGCGTCGCGGCGAGACCTTCCTTCGCCCGGAACAGATGGTGCAGGTAGGCGCGGGTGTACTGGGTGGAGTAGTTGTCCAGTTCGGCATCCAGCGGCGAGAAATCGGCCTTGTATCTGGCGTTGGTGATGTTGTAGCGCCCGTCGAAGGAGTAGATCGCGCCGTTGCGGGCGACCCGGGTCGGTGACACGCAGTCGAAGGTGTCGGCACCGTTCTCGATGGCCGTGAAGATGTCGTCGGGTTCGCTGATGCCCAGCAGGTGGCGCGGCGCATCCTCGGGCAGCTCGTCGGTGACCCAACCGACGATGGTGCCCAGGTTCGCCTTCTCCAGCGCCCCGCCGATGCCGTAACCGCCGAACCCCTTGCCGCCGGCGTCCCGGTCGATCCGGGACAGTTCGAGCAGGTCCCGGGTGGCCTTACGGCGCAGGTCCTCGTACTGGGCGCCCTGCACGACTCCCCACAGCGACTGCTGCGGCCGATGGGTCCGGGCGGTCGAGAGCCGGTTGTGTTCGGCCAGGCAGCGGATCGCCCACTGCCGGGTGCGCTCGAGCGAACTCTCCTGGTAGCCGCGGGTGTTCATCAGCGTGGTCAGCTCGTCGAAGGCGAAGATGATGTCGGCGCCCAGCTGGTGCTGGATCTGCATGGACACCTCGGGGGTGAACCGGTGGCGGGATCCGTCCAGATGGGACTTGAAGGTGACGCCGTCGTCGTCGACGTCGGCCAGCCGTTCCTTTCCTTCAGCGACTGCCGAGTCGTCCTGGCGACCCTCGACATCCATCGAGATGACCTTCTTGAAGCCCACGCCCAGGCTCATCACCTGGAAGCCGCCGCTGTCGGTGTAGGTCGGTCCGGGCCAGTTCATGAAAGCGCCCAGACCGCCGGCGGCGTCGACGATCTCCGGACCCGGCTGCAGATAGAGGTGGTACGCGTTGGCCAGTACCGCCTGAGCCCCCAGCGCGGCCACCGCTTCGGGCAGCACCGTCTTGACCGTCGCCTTGGTGCCGACCGGGATAAAGGCGGGGGTGGCGATGTCACCGTGCGGGGTGCGGATGATCCCGGTCCGTCCCGCGGTGCCGTGCAGGGTGCTGCGTGCAACGAACTCACTGGTGGTCACGCGGGCGATTCTCCCATAGCGTAAGGGAATGACGCCGATATGCATCGCCGGGTCGACGCGCACCCGCGCGCGAGCCGCCACCGTCCTGTTCGCCGCCGGGCTCGGCCTGATCCTGGCCGGCTGCGGCACCGAACAGCAGGCCCCCGATTCCAGTCAGGCCGCCCACACACCACCGGCCGACCGCAGCATTCCCGTGGTAGGCGGCGTGAGCCCACCAAGCCGCGACTCGGCGGAGTCGCCTTCCAGTGCACCCAAGGACGCCGACGAATGCGGCCGGGTCGGGGGCCCCGACGGCTCTCTGTTCGTGCGGCTGGCCGGCGGCGATGTGACCTGCGAGACCGCGATGTCGATCGCCAAACAGTACAGCCCGCTCATCTCCACCGGCGAGCCGCAGACCGTGTCCGGCTGGGATTGCGGGCCGTCGGCCGAGACACACGGCGAGTTGGCCCGCTGCACCAAGGACAACCAGATCATCGCGTTCACCGCGATCTGAGGCGGCCTCAGATCAGCGCATCGGCCACACGCTCGAGTGCGGCGACCCGGCTGCCCTTGACCAGAACCGCGTCCCCGTCGGACAGGTCCCCCAACGCGGCGACCGCGGCGTCCACATCGGCGACGTGGGTCACCGACTCCCCGTAGTCGGGCTCGTCGACGGCGATCACCGTGATACCCAGCGCACGCGCGTGTTCGGCGATGCCCCGGTGCGCGGCCGGACCGTCCGCACCGAGTTCGGCCATGGTGCCCAGGACCGCGAACCGGCGCGCGGCCGTCAGCCGCCCCAGTGAATCCAGTGCGGCCGCCATCGACGTCGGATTGGCGTTGTAGGCGTCGTTGATCACCCGCACGCCCGCGGCGGTGGTGGTCAGTTCCATCCGGAGTCCAGACAGCCGGGCCTGCGCCAGACCGGCGGCGATCGCCTCGATCGGCACTCCCAGGCCGCCGCCGGCGGCCGCGGCGGCCAGTGCATTGGGGACCTGGTGTTCCCCGCGCGCCCCGAGTGCCACCCGGGTGGCGCCCCACGGAGTCACCAGATCGAAGCTGGCGCGCAGCTGATCGTCGAGCAGAACGTTCTCGGCACGCACATCGGCGCCGCCCCCGGATCCGTAGAACAGGGTCCGCGCCTGGGTGCGGGTGTGCATCGCGGCCACCAGTTCATGGTCGGCGTTGAGCACCGCCAGCCCGTCGGCAGGCAGCGCTTCGACCAGTTCCCCCTTGGCGCGCGCGACATCGGCCAGCGAGCCGAACATCTCCAGATGCACGCCCTCCACGCGGGTCAACACCCCGACGGTGGGCGAGGCGATCTCGCACAGCAACTGGATGTGCCCGACGCCGCGGGCGCCCATCTCCAGCACCACCGCTTCGGTGTCGTCCGGCGCACCCAGCAGGGTCAGCGGCAGACCCAGTTCGTTGTTGAAACTCTTCTCGCTGGCGGCGGTGCGGAAAGTCGTCTCCAGCACCCCCGCCAGCAGATCCTTGGTGGAGGTCTTGCCGACCGATCCGGTGACCCCGACGACCCGGTCGGGTACCTGGCGGCGCGCCTCGCGCCCCAGCGCGGCCAGCGCGATCGCGGTGTCGGCGACCTGGACGGCGGTGGCCCGCACTGCGGGGTCGGGGGCACGATCGGTCAGGTAGGCGGTGGCTCCCGCCGCGACGGCGGCGCCGATGAAATCGTGCCCGTCGCGGGCGGCGACGATCGGAACGAACAACTGGCCCGGCCGGGCCGAACGCGAATCGATACCGGCCGAGTCGACCCGGACATCGGGGCCGTGGAGGACGCCGCCGGTGGCGGCCGCGATCTGACTGGTGAACAGGTGCACACGCCAAACGCTACCCGCCGGGGCCAGCGCGGCGGCAGCCGATATCACCGATCAGTATCCTGACCCCATGAGTTCTCCCCTCCTGCGACTGGTGGTCCTCTACGGCGGGGTCTCCGCCGAACACGATGTCTCCCGGATCTCGGCCGCGCACGTACTGGCCGCCGCCGATCGCACCAGGTACACCCTGGTTCCGGTCGGCATCGCCAAGGACGGGACCTGGCATCGCAACGACACCGCCGCCGCTGCGCTGACCGCCGGCGAGGATCTGGGTTCCAGCCTGGACATCACCGGACCGGTGGTCGATCCAGTGCAGGTCCTCACCGACGCTCCCGCCGGCAGCGGCGAGACGGTAGTGCTGCCGCTGCTGCACGGACCGCACGGCGAAGACGGCACCGTCCAGGGGCTGCTCGAGATGCTGACCGTCCCCTATGTGGGCTGCGGTGTGCTCTCCTCGGCCCTGTGCATGGACAAGGGAATGGCCAAAGAGGTCGCCGCGCGCGCCGAGATCCCGCAGTGCCGCTGGCTCACCCTGCGGTACGGAGTCGACGAGCCGGAGACCTTCGCCGCCGAGGCGATCGCCGTCCTGGGCCTGCCGGTCTTCGTCAAACCCGCCAATATGGGCTCGTCGGTGGGCGTCACCCGCGCCGAGTCCGCCGCCGAACTGTACGACGCGATCACCCTGGCACTGCGGTACGACGATGTGGTCGTGGTCGAGGAGGCCGTGACCGCCCGCGAGATCGAGGTCGGCGTGCTCGGCAACGGTATCGGCGCGACCACCCTGCCCGGCGAGGTCCGGCCCGGCAGCGACTTCTACGACTACGAGGACAAGTACATCACCGGCGCCGCCGAACTGGTGATCCCGGCTGAACTGTCCGACGCCGCCATCGCCGAGGTCCGCCGGCTGGCCGCCCGCGCCTTCGTCGCCCTGCGGTGCGCGGGGATGGCCCGGGTCGACTTCTTCTACGAGGAAGGCGGCCGCGGCTGGCTGCTCAACGAGATCAATACGATCCCCGGGTTCACCCCGGCGTCGATGTACCCGAAGATGTGGGAGGCCACGGGGGTCTCGTACCCGGAGCTGATCGACCGCCTGGTGGAACTGGCTCGGGCCACCCATCGTCGTCGTAGCGGCTTCTCCCTGGAGCACTGACCGGACCCGCGCAGTGAAAAGGCCCCTGACCTGCATTGCAGATCAGGGGCCTTGCGCGGTGGCGAGGGGATTTGAACCCCTGGTGCGTTGCCGCACACAGCATTTCGAGTGCTGCACCTTCGGCCACTCGGACACGCCACCGCGGAAAACTGTACCCGAGCGCCGACCGGGAATTAAATCCGCTGGTCAGCTACCCGCTGCACGCGAATTCAGTTGCCCGCCAGCTTGTCCTTGACCTCGCCGGCCTTCTCGGTCACGCTGCCGATGACACCCTTGACCTGCTCGTTATCGGCCAGCTCGCCGACCTTCTCCTTGACCTGGTCGACGACACCGGAGACGGTCTCGTTGTCGGCGAGCTCGCCGACCTTGTCCTTGACCTGGTCCACGATTCCGCTGATCTTGTCCGACAGTTCCGACATGTTGGTTCCCTTCGTCTACTGGCGCGTCGCAACGACGGCGCACGTGTCCGATTCTAGTCCGCGGCACCGGCTTCGTCACCGGGGACGCCGGACGGCGAAGAACTCCTCGAGCAGGGCGGCGCACTCGCGCGCCAGGACCCCGCCGCGTACCTCGGGACGCCAGCTCAACCGCCGGTCACGCAGCAGATCCCACTGCGAACCGACCGCACCGGTCTTGGGCTCGTAGGCGCCGAAGACCAGCGAGGAGATGCGGGCCAGACCGATCGCTCCGGCACACATCGCACACGGCTCCACCGTCACCGCCAGCGTGCATCCCTCCAGCCGCCAGCCGTCCCCGTGGACACGGGCGGCTTCGCGCAGGGCGAGGATCTCGGCGTGGGCGGTCGGATCGCCGTCGGCTTCACGACGGTTGGCGGCGCGGGCCAGCTCCCGGCCGTCGGGGCCGAAGACGACCGCACCGATGGGCACGTCTTCTGCGGGCGCGCTCCGTGCCGCGGCCAGCGCCGCGCGGATCTGCGCCTGCGCGGGCACCGGCTCAGTCCCCGAGGTCGTCGAGCACCCCGGACAGTTCGTCGGCGAACCCCAGGCGTGCGGCGATCATGCCGAGCTGTTCGTCGGCATACAGGTCGGTGTCACCGACGATGATGCTCATCACCCCGTCGGGCAGACCCAGATCGGCCAGCACCGCCACATCGCCTTCCTCCCACGGGTCGACGTCGTCGACGTCGTCCGGATCCAGATCGGGGACGTCGATGTGTAGACGCTCGAGCACGTCCTCGGCGATGTCGTAGTCGACGGCGGCGGTGGCGTCCGAGAGCAGCAGTCGCGCACCACTGGGGGACGGGCGAATGACGATGAAGAACTCGTCGTCCACGTTCAGCAGCCCGAAGACCGCACCGGCCGCCCGCAGCTCCCGCAGCTGCTGCTCGGCCTCCTGCAGGCTGTCCAGGGCCCCGCCGGACAGCGGAGTGACCTTCCAGCCGGTCTCTTCGCGGACCACCGCGACCGCGTAACCATCGATATCGGAGGTGTGGTCGGCGGCGGATCCCATGCAGGCCACGGTAGCCGGTTTCACCCCCTCCCCCAAGTCATATCGCCCCGTGATGTGCGACGCTGAATCGGTGGTTCACGACAATGCACGCCCGGTCTGCATCCTCGGTCTCGGCCTGATCGGCGGATCCCTGCTGCGCAGGCTCGCCGACCCCGCGGCGGCCGAGCCGCGGCCGGTCTACGGATACAACCGGTCCCCCGGCACGGTCGCCGACGCGACCGCGGCGGGCTACGACGCCACCGCCGATCTGGCCTCCGTGCTGACCCGCGCGGCCGCCGACGATGCCCTCGTGGTGCTGGCCGCCCCGCTGCCGGCGCTGCCCGCACTGGTCGTCGCCGTTGCCGAGCACGCCCCCGGCTGCCTGCTGACCGATGTGGTCAGCGTCAAGGAGGAGGTCGGCCGGATCGTCGCCGAGCATCATCCGCGAGCCCGCTACGTCGGCGGCCACCCGATGGCCGGCACCGCCGAGTCCGGCTGGGCGGCGACCGATCCGGAATTGTTCACCGGCGCGATGTGGATGGTGACCACGCACGACGGCACCGATCCGGACGACTGGCTGAGGGTGGCAGATCTGGCCCGGGCCGCCGGCGCCTACGTGGTGCCGGCCGCCGCCGACGCCCACGACCGGGCGGTCGCAGCGATCTCACACAATCCGCATCTGACCGCCGCGGTCACCGCGACGGTCGGCGCCGGGGAGAGCGAACTGGCACTGCGGCTGGCCGCCGGCAGTTTCCGGGACGGAACCCGGGTCGCCGGCACCGCTCCGCAGCTGCAGCGCGCCATGCTCGAGGGCAATGCGAACGCGCTGCTGAACACGTTGAGTGAGACCATCGACCGGTTGACTGCGGCCCGCGATGCGCTGCGCGATCACGGCAGTGTCGAGGTGATCGTCGACGACGGTCACCGGGCTCGCCGCCGGTACCAGCAGATCGCCGCCGCCGAACCCGCACCGATCGAGAACGTCCGGGTCGGCGAGGCCGGTTGGGCGCAGGAGCTCCGGAGACAGGCCCACCAGGCCCGGGTGTGGGTCGGCTGACCGGACGGATCAGATCCGGTCGGCGATGCCGGGGAAGTCGGTGACCAGACCGTGTTCGTCGACCTTCAGTTCCCAGCTGCCCCGCATCGAGGTGAGCCGGGCGACACCGCCGTCGGCCCCGAGGCCGGCGAAGTCGTACGACTTGTCGATCAGGTCGACACTGCAACTCGGCAGGATCAGTTCGACCACCGGGATGTCGATGGCGGCACGCTCTTCGATCAACCCGTACCGACGCACCACCAGCGACTTGAGGAACGGCGAATGCCACAGGTCCACGGTGTCGGCGCCGCCGAACTCGCTGTGGACCACGCTGTCGGGGGTCTGCACCATCCAGCGGCCGTCCATATCGCGGCTGATGTCCAGCGAGATCTCCCCGCTGGCTTTGAGCATCCGCGCCGACAGTCTGCGGGTCGCTCCCGAATCGGTGGTCACCAGCTCGTACGAGACCGAAAAAGCTTCGTACTCGTCGGTGGCCGCGCTGATGATCCGCCCATAGGCACGGATGCGTGCGCCGCGAAGATTCAGCCGGACCTGCTCCATGCTGCCGGCGTCGGCACCGCGCCAAGTGAGCATGGCCTTGAGGTTGGAGGTTGCAGACACGCCTCTACGGTAACCCTTGTCAGCCCCGGCAGGTGAGTATCCCCGGCCCAGACGTCGGATCGAGCCGCTCGGCGGCCACCTCCCGGCCGCCGACGACGATCGAGCACTCCGCAGCACTGCCCTTTTCCACGAAGACGGTGATCTGCCCGTTGCCCTGCGTCTTGGTGATCAGCTCCCACCCGCCGGCGGGGATGCGGGCCCACCGGGAGCGCCCCTGATCGGCGAAGAAGACGGTCGCCGGAACCTGCGTGACCACTTCGTAGCGGACCTCTTGCAGCGGCCCCTGCGGCCGTGCCGACCGGGGTGCCGACGGCAGGGACCGCGGTGTACTCGGACGTGGGGGCAGCACCGTTTCCGGCGGGTTCGGGTCCTCGTTGCCGTCGAGGTACGGGTCGTCGAGCGGCTGGCTGGCAGGCGGTGCGGATCGGATCTGATCGGCGGTGTCGTCCCCGCCGGAGCTGAACAGGGTGAGGGCGAAGGCGACCACCAGGATCCCCGCCAGCGCCACGGCCAGCCAGGTCACCACCTGCCGCACCGGGTCTCGTTTCGGCGGGGGCGGGGTGGCCGCCGGCGGTTGCGGAGGGGCCGGCGGCTGGTCCGGCGGCGGTGTGGCGGCGGCCGGGGTCGGCGCGGTGTATTCGTAACGCGGGGTGCCGTCGTCGGCGAAGCCCAGCGGCGGGTAGCTCTGCCCACGGGCGACCGGCGGCCGGTACGGCGGGGCGGGTCGCGGGGTGTGCGGAGGCCGGGTCATGGTCTCCATTGTGACCGACGGGTATCGGACTCACCGACCTGTCGCGGGTTCACAGCGGTCGCGGATGAGACTCCTGGCGCCCGAGTTCACGTCGTACCGCCAGCGGCGTGACACCGAACCAGCGCCGGCAACTGCGGGTCAGCGAACTCTGTTCGCTGTAGCCCAGGCGGGTGGCCACCACCGACAACGGCAGATCCGGTACCGCCAGCAGTTCCCTGGCTAGGGCCACCCGCCGCTCGTCGAGGAGTCCTTCGAAGGTCGTACCGGCCTCGGCGAGCTGACGCTGCAAAGCGCGCGGGTGCATCAACAGCACCCCGGCGATGTCTACCAGGGTGGCCTGGCCGACGGGCAACAGCTTGCCGATCAGCTCCACCACGTGCTTGTCGACGCTCGGGTAGCGGTGCTGTTCGCCCAGGTATCGGGTGGCCAGCGCATAGGCGAGCCCGTCCTTTCCCGGGATCGCCCGACTCAACAGCCCGGTGGGGAACACCAGCGCGTCGGCTTCGGCATCGAATTCGACCGGGGCCTGAAAGCAGTCCAGATAGGTGTCGGCGCTGGAGATCTGCGCATGCTGGAAGGCGATTCGCGAGGCCCGGAATCCGGCATCGGTCATCAGCTCGAACATGCCGCTGATCACGCCCAGCGACAATTCGACCATCTGGGCGCGGTAGGGCACCCGGGGAAGCACGATCTCGAACTCGAACGACGACAGCCGGGCCCCCACCCTCAGGTGCGACCGAATCGCCGGGGAATACGTATGCAGATATTTGATGACACCGAGCAGGCCGGCCTCGACCGAGTCGGCATTGCGCGCCAGCGCGGCGATCGGTCCGAGCATCTCCAGATTCTGCCGCCGCGACAGGCGCAGGCCCAGATCGGCCAGACCGAGCTCTTCGGCCGCGGTCCCCAGCGTCTTCGCCAGCGCCGAGTACCGGATGTAGCGGTTGTAGTCGCCGACGCTGCGCAGATCGATACCCGCACCCCGCAGATATATCTCCGGGTCGCCCCCGTGCGCAGTGATCAGTTCCGGCAGGTTCGTCAACGACGATCCTCGAATCAGGTCCGCCATAGTCGCCAAATGTAAAAACATCGTCGTCTTGTGTCAAGAAATGCCCAGGACTTGCTGTGAGTCTGAACACAGGCGACGAATTCGAGTCCGCCAGCCCACAGAAGAACGAAGGAAGATCCCATGACCACCATCGACATCCCTCTGGCCCTGACCATGCAGACCAAGACGGTTCCCTGGGCCCACGACATCCTCGCAACTTCGTCGGCCACATGGATGCGGCCAACACCCGGGAGGCCTACCGCGCCATCCTGGAGGCTCAGGGCGATGAGGTCCCCGAGTTCGTCATCGGCGGCAGCTGCATCTACAGCCGCTGACCTGCACCGTCCCGAGGAAGGCATCGTGATGACAGCGAACATCTCTGCAGCACTGGACCGCGCCGTCGCCCTGTTCGGCGATGAGACCGCCATGGTCGACGGCGACCACCGATGGACCTACCGCGATCTCGATGCGCGCGTTCGTTCCTTCGACGCCGCACTCGGCGAGGCCGGTCTCATCGCCGGCGACGTGGTCGGCGTGCTGGCCCTCAACAGCCGGGCACACCTGGTCGCATGGCTGGGCGTACCGCGGAGCGGCCGCGTACTCAACGAGATCAACACGCGGCTCTCGGAGACCGAAATCGCCTACATCATCGACGATTCGGCCACCCGGCTATTGCTCGTCGACGATGCCTTCCTCGAAACGGGACGGGCCCTGCGCACCCGCTGCCCCTCTCTGGACACCCTGATCTACTGCGGCGGCGGGACAGCGCCGGAGGACTGCCTCGACTTCGAGGTGTTCACAACCAGCGGGCGGTCACCGCAGCCGGTGATCGTCGGCGGCGACGACGTGGCCGGCATCTTCTACACCGGCGGAACGACGGGACGCCCCAAGGGGGTGCTGCTCTCACACGACAATCTGATCGCGAACGCCAAGCACGCCCTGATCTGCTTGCGCTACACCCACCACGACACCTACCTGCACGCCGGGCCGATGTTCCATCTGGCCGACGGAGCCTCGACGGTCGCGCTGACCTGGGTCGGCGGCACGCATGTGATCATCGGCGGGTTCGACCGAGAACTCTGGCTGGAGACCGTCGAACGCGAAGGTGTCACCCGCGCGATGCTGGTGCCGACGATGCTGACCATGCTGCTCTCCGAGCCGCTCGGCGACCGCGACCTGAGCACCCTGCAATCGGTGCTCTACGGCGCCTCGCCGATGCCGACGGCCCTGCTGCGCACCGCGATCCAGACTCTGGGGTGCGACTTCTGCCAGGTGTACGGCATGACCGAGGCCGCACCGATCGTCACCTTCCTGACGCACGAGGACCATCGCGACGGTATCGCCGCGACCAGTCCGGAAGCGCAGGCACGACTGCGGTCGGCGGGCCGGCCCATCGTGGGCGTGGACGTGGTCATCCGCGATCCGCAGGGCTCGCCGTTGCCGACCGGCGATGTCGGCGAGATCACCGTGCGGGGGATGAACGTGATGCAGGGATACCTGAACAAGCCCGACGAGACCGCCGACGTGCTCATCGACGGCTGGTTCCACACCGGCGATATGGGATACCTCGACGGCAGCGGCTACCTGTACGTCGTCGACCGGCTCAAAGACATGATCATCACCGGCGGTGAGAACGTCTATTCCACCGAGGTCGAGAACGCGCTCTACCGGCATCCCGACGTCATCGAGGTCGCGGTCTTCGGGACTCCGGATCCACGGTGGGGCGAGGCCGTCACCGCGGCGGTGGTGCTGCGGCGCGACGGCGACGAGCTGGTCGAGGAGCTCCGGGACCACTGCCGAGATCTGATCGCCGGATACAAGGTGCCGCGGGTGATCCACATCGTCGACGAAGCCCTGCCCAAGTCGGGCGCGGGCAAGATCCTCAAACGAAATCTCCGTGACCGCTACAGTCCCGCAGGCCAGCTGCGCTGAGTCCCCACTACCGACAGGAAAGATTCTCATGACCGACCCGACCACTCCCTTCGCCGGCCACACCGTTCTCGTCACCGGCGGGACCTCCGGAATCGGCGCCGCCACCGCCGAACACGTCGCTCGCCTCGGCGCCACCGTCCACGCGGTCGGGCTCGGCGCCGACGCCGCCGGGTTCCCCGACGGCCTGGACATCACCGCCACCGAACTCGATGTCACCGATCGACCGAAGGTCGACGAGTTCTTCGACCGGCTCACCGAACTGGATGTCCTCGTCCCCGCCGCCGGGGTCACGCTCGGCGAGGCCGAGCTGACGCCGGACGGCTTCGACAAGGTCATCGCGATCAATCTGCTCGCAGTGCAGTACTTCGCCTACAAGAGCGCTCCGCTGCTGGCGCGCAGCGGCCGGGGAACGATCGTGACGCTGGCCTCCATGCTGAGTACCTTCGGTTCGGCCGACGGACCGGGCTACGCGGCGAGCAAGGGCGCCGTGGTCCAGCTGACCAAATCGCTGGCACAGCTGCATGCAGGTTCAGGCATCCGGTGCAATGCCGTGGCCCCCGGCTGGATCGAGACGCCACTGCTCGAGTCGGTGCAGACCGTCGCTCCCGAGGTCTACACCGGGCTCCTGGCGCGCACTCCCCTGGGCGTTTCGGCGCACCGGTCGAAGTCGCCAAGGCCATCGCCTTCCTCGCCGGTCCGGACTCGTCCTTCGTCACAGGCGTCGTACTGCCGGTCGACGGCGGCTATCTGACGGTCTAGCCAGTTCGGCGCGTCAGCGTGACCATCGGCTGGGTGAGCAGCCCTGCCGGTGAGATCACCAGCCTGCTCTTCGTGGCCGACAGGCTGATCTCGTAGATCCTGCGGCCGTCCAGCACCGAGTTGACGAACCGGGTCAGTTCCGGCGAGGCACCGGCCTTGGTCACGTCGAGGGCACCGGCCAGCGTGCGCGGCTCGGTGTCCAGGCCGGAGCCGCGGGGAACGAACCGCAGACCGTCGGTGGTGTGCATGAACGCCCGATAGGTACGCCCGGACGGCGCGGTGAGGGTGACCGGGTTGGTGGTCTGCGCCCAGTCGTAGTCGTCGATGCGCGCCGTCCACCCGCCCGGCAGACGGCCGGCGAAGTCCACTCCGCTGGGTGCGGCCAGGGTCTGGGCCGACTGGTCGGTGGACGGATCGGCACCGGTGAGCACCTCGTCGACCAGGTTCTGGCCAGTGGCGGTGAACGTCCAGGCCCGCTCGTTCAGGCCCTTGTGCCAGTAGCCGGTGCGGCCGTTGCTGCGGCCTTCGACCCGCAACTGGCGGTTCTCCATTCGGCGGCCGTCGTCGTGGATGGAGATCCGCGAGGTGATCTCGCCGGGGATCTTCGGCTGGTGCTGCCACTCCGGAGCCGGCAGCGAGATGGCCGCGAATCCCGGGTTGAACCGCTCCTGCAGCTGATCGGGCGCCGACGGGGTGTTCCGGGGCTGGATCTGCCAGGTGTAGCGGCCCGGGATCTCGTTGGAGCCGGCCAGGTCCAGATCGTATTTGCGGGTGTACATATCGCCGTAGCGGTTCATCACAAAGGTGACCGAACCCGAGCCGGAGATCGATTCGGCGATGAACCGGCCGCCCAGCGGGCCGCCGATCTCGTAGCTGTGGTCGGGCGGCAGCCATGGATCCTGGTAGACGATGCGTGAGCCGTCACCGGCCAGGCTGACCAACTGGACCAGTCCGGCCTGGGTGGGATGGGTGAAGCCGCGCGCATCGACGAAGCTCTCCGACATCCGGTGGCTGATGGACCACTTGTTGCGGTCCTGCCCGTGCTCGGGGACCTGGATGCCGGGCCAGAGCCAGATGGGTGAGCCGAACAGCCGGGTCCAGTTCCAGAGCATCGGCCCCGACAGCACGTTGTCCATCGAGTAGATCCAGCCGTTGCGATCGAGTGCGACCACCATGTTGGAGTCGACCGACATCGAGACGATCCGCCCGTCGAGGCAGCCCGGGGTGGCGACCTTGCGCCAGGTGGCCCCGGAGTCGCGGGCCCGGGTGTACAGCGAACCGCGGCGCAACGCGAATTCGGCGAAACCGTTGAAACCCTGGCTCGCGTCCCGGTAGTCGACGCGGGTGGGCAGGTTCAGACCGTGCGGTGCGGCGGGCAGGTCGCGGAACTCCGACACTCCCCGAATGCTGGGGAGCGGCAGGAACAGACCGGGCAGAGGCAGGACCACCTGAAAGGTGCTCAGCATCGGCACGCAGGCCAGCGGTCCGGCGGTCGCGGCGGGTTTCGGTTCGGCCGAGGCCGGGGCCGGAACGCCGATCCCGCCCAGTGCCGTCATCGCCGCGATCGTCATACCGATCATCGCCCTGATCACGCCGTGCCTCATCGTCGGACCCCTCGCAGAATTGGAACACGTTCCATCGACTGTTTCTCCGGAATCGTAGCCTGCGGGATTCTCAGCCCGTGCCCGCCGACGACAGAGGCCCTCCCCCGGCGATCCGGGAAGGGCCTCTGTGCTGGTGGTGCGCCCGTAGGGATTCGAACCCCAAACCTTCTGATCCGTAGTCAGATGCTCTATCCGTTGAGCTACGGGCGCGTGTACCTCGAACGACTATACAGAACGTCTGTCGTTCGACGCTATTCGGTTGTCCGGGCGAACCCGGTCAGCGGAGACGAGAGGATTTGAACCTCCGGTCCCTTTTTCAAGAGACAACTCATTAGCAGTGAGTCCCATTCGGCCGCTCTGGCACGTCTCCTGGTCTCAAGTCCTTGCGGACTCGCTCGCCGTGGAGAAAGGTTACACAGGGCCCACAGCGGGGGCAAATCGCCCGGGTACCGGCTGGGCACAGCAACCGCGAGGCCTACATTGGATGGGTGACGCTGCGCATCCGACCCGATCTCGACTCGCTGCCCACCTATGTTCCCGGCAAGAACTTTCCCGGCGCGCTGAAGCTCGCCAGCAACGAGGTCGTCGAACCCCCGTTGCCGGCGGTCACCGAGGCGATCGCGGCCGCTGCCACCGGGATCAACCGCTACCCCGACAACGGTGCGGTGGCCCTCACCGAGGCGCTGGCCACGGCGCTCGGGGTGACCACCGACCAGATCCAGGCCGGCTGCGGTTCGGTGATGCTGTGCCAGAACCTGATCACCATCACCAGCGGACCGGGCGACGAGGTGCTCTTCGGCTGGCGCAGCTTCGAGACCTACCCGCTGGCCACCCGCGTCGCCGGGGCCACGCCGGTGCAGGTGCCGCTCACCGGCGACGCGGTCTACGACCTGGAGGCGATGGCCGCGGCGATCACCGACCGCACCCGGCTGATCTTCATCTGCAATCCGAACAACCCGACCGGCACGGTCGTGGAGGCCGCCGATCTGCGCCGCTTCCTCGAGCGGGTACCCGACGATCTGATCGTGGCGCTCGACGAGGCCTATATCGAGTACACCCGGCCCGACCAGGCCCACGCCTACGACGCCCTCGAACTGCGCCGCGAGTTCCCCAACGTCGTCGTGCTGCGCACCTTCTCCAAGGCGTACGGGCTCGCCGGTCTCCGGGTCGGCTACGCCGTGGCCGATCCGCAGGTGATCACCGCACTGGGCAAGGTGCACGTTCCGTTCTCGGTCAACAGCCTCGCCCAGGTGGCCGCGATCGCCGCGCTCGGCGCCCGGGAGCAGCTGCTGGCGCGCACCGATCTGGTCGCCGCCGAGCGCGGCCGGGTGACCGATGCCCTGCGGCAGGCCGGCTATCGCGTCGCCGACAGTCAGGCCAACTTCGTCTGGCTGGAACTGGGCGAGGAGGCGGCGCCCTTCGCGGCCGCCGCCACCGCCGCCGGGCTGGTGGTGCGCCCGTTCGCCGGCGAGGGTGTGCGCGTGACGGTCACCGTGCCGACCGAGAACGACGTCTTCCTCGACTTCGCCCGGAACTGGATTCGCTGATCAGGCGATAGCCGGGGCGATCGCCCGCCACGCCTCGGGCAGGTCCTGCTTCCAGTACGCCCAGTTGTGGGTGCCGATCAGCCGGAAGCCGGGGGTGAACGCGATCCCCGCCGAGGTGAGCTTGGTCGCGAACTCCAGCGAGCAGCGGTAGGCACCGATCTCCAGCGCCGAACCCGCCGCGATCTGCGCGTCTTCGGGCCCCTCGGCGGGATCACGTTTGACGGTGAAGTCCAGCGGGCCCACCGCACCCGAACCGGCGCCCAGGAAGATGGCCTTACCGCGCAGAGCGTCAAGCTTCAGCGAGGGGTCGTGGCTGCGCCAGCGCTTGGCTCCCGACGGTCCCCACATGTTGTTCGCATCACCGCCGGCCTTGGCCACCGTGGTGCGCACATAAGCCTCGTTCGCCGGACTGGACACCGGCGGGCAGCCGCTGAGCGAGGCGACCCCCCGATACAGCTGCGGGTGCCTGGTCGCCAGGGCGAACGCGGACTGCCCGCCCATCGACAGGCCCATCACCGCATTGCGCCCGTTGGCGCCGAACTGCTCGGCGATCACCGGCGGCAGTTCTTCGGTCAGGAAGGTCTCCCACTGCGGTTTGCCCAGCTTGGCGTCCTTGCGCATCCAATCGGTGTAGAACGAGCCGGCACCACCGGCCGGCAGCACCACGTTCACGTTCTGGCCGGCGAAGAACTTCGCGGCACCGCCCTTGGTGATCCAGTCGCTCACCTCGTCGCCGCCGTCGGCGCCGTCGAGCAGGTACAGGGTGCCGCGCGGTCCCGGCCCGCCGGGCGAGAGAACGGTGACCGGCACCGTGCCGCCCATCGCGCGACTCTTGATGTTCAGATCCGTCCGGTGCAGCCCTCGCTGTACCTTCTTGAGCACCTTCGCTCCCGGCGGGGCGGCGAACGCCTCGGCCGGTGCAGCGAGGGCACCGAAGGCAACGGTGACGGCGGCCAGGATCGAGATGAAGCGGCGCGGGGTCATGACGCACCACGGTAGTGATCGGATGTTGCAGCCCGGTAAAGGTTGGCTGTGGATCACCTTAAAACGACGCGTACACGGCCGATACACTGCGGCAATGAGTGCTGAGCAGAGTCGGTATGCCTTCGTCGCCCACGTCCCGGTGCGTTGGTCGGACATGGATGCCTTCGGCCACATCAACCACGCGCGCATGGTCACGCTGATGGAAGAGGCACGCATCCAGTGGCTGCTCAGCGCGGGCGAAGAGTACAGCCCGCTGATCAAGAGCGCGATGATCGTGCATGTGGAAATCCGCTACCAGGCGCAGCTGCGGCACGACGACTCTCCGCTGTCGATCGCCATGTGGATCAAAGGCCACCGCAGCGTCGACTTCACCATCGGCTACGAGATCCGCGGCGCCGAAGCCGGGCTGGAAGGGCGGCCGGCCTGCGTGGCGAGCACCCAGATGGCCGTGGTCGACGTCGAGGCACACACCCTGCGGCGGCTCACCGAGGTCGAGAAGGGCTATCTGGCCGAGTGGGGCCGCCGCAGCTGAGGCGCCCTAGTGACATACGAGACTCATGCACCGGGACCAAATCCCCTGCCGAGGATAGGCAAGCCTTGGTTAAAATTGGCGTACCGCATTCGCCCGTGTCCGCATACTCAGACCGGGATGGACCAAGGAGGATGGACGCGATGACACCACTCTCCCGGGTCGCCGTCGGCGCGACCGCGACCATCCGCGATGTCTCGGATTCCTGCCCCGAACCTGTGCGGCGGCGCCTGGCCAGCCTCGGATTCGACGACGCCACCCGCGTCAGGAAGGTTCGCCGCGCACCGATGGGTGATCCCAGTGTCTACGAAGTGATGGGGTACCAGATCTGTCTGCGCGACCGGGAAGCCCAGCACATCGTGTGCGAACTCGCTGATGAGTGACTGCTGCACATCGGCCGGGGGATTGACTGGAGACGACGATCCTGGACGAACGCGCGCCCACGATGCTTCGTGCGCTCACCACAGCGACCACGCCGCCGAACCCGCCGCCGGTGACACCCGCACCCGTATCGCGCTGATCGGCAGCCCGAACGCCGGAAAGACGTCGTTGTTCAACGCGCTGACCGGGCTGCGACTGAAGACCGGCAACTATCCGGGAGTCACCGTCACCCGTTCGGTCGGCCGGGTGCGCGTGCGGCCGCCTTCGGTCCGGCTAACACGGGCCGGCAACACGCCCGGAGGCCGGGCCTCCACGGTGCACCGGCACGTCTACCTCGAAGACCTGCCCGGAACCTACAGTCTGGCGCCGATCTCCCCCGACGAGCAGGTCGTGGCCGATCTACTGGCCGGGCAACTGCCCGGGGTGGCGCGTCCGGACGCGGCACTGATCGTCGTCGATGCGACGGTACTGGAACGGTCTCTGGCACTGATCGCCGAAACCCTGGGACTCGGGATCCCCGTCGCCGTCGCCCTGACCATGAGCGATGAGATGGAGCGCCGCGACGGCCACGTCAACGCCGCCGCCCTCGAGGACGCCCTCGGGGTACCGGTCCGAGCCGTGATCGGCACCCGCGCTTCCACGCTGGAACCGGTGCGCGAACTACTCGCCGATCCGTCGGCCTGGCCGCGGCCCGTCGTTCCGCCGCCGGCCGAACCGGGGCGCGAGCGAGCCGACTGGGTGGCCTCGACACTGTCCGAAGCCGGCTATCGATCTCCCCGTGCGCATTCGCGAACCACTGCGGTGGACCGCCTGCTACTGCATCCGGTGTGGGGCACGCTCGCCTTCCTGGCCGTCATGTTCGTCTTTTTCCAGGTGATCTTCACCGTGGCGGGCCCGCTGCAGGGCTATATCGAGACCTTCTTCGGCTGGCTCGGCGCCCTGGTCGCCGACCATGTGAGCATTCCGCTGCTGGCAGATTTCCTGGGCACCGCCTTGATCGGCGGCGTCGGCGGCATCCTGGTGTTCGTCCCGCAGATCATGCTGATGTTCCTGCTGATCTCGCTGCTGGAGAACGTCGGGTACATGTCACGGGCCGCTTTCCTGACAGACCGGGTGATGAGCCGGGCCGGATTGGAGGGTCGGGCCTTCGTGGCGATGCTGTCGTCCTTCGCCTGCGCGGTTCCCGGCATCATGGCCACCCGCACGCTCCCGTCGTCCCGCGACCGCATCGCGGTGGCGATCACCGCCCCGCTGATGACGTGTTCGGCGCGCATCCCCGTCTACGTGCTCCTGATCGGCATGCTGGTTCCGGCCGACACCCGTTTCGGCCCGTTCCAGGCGCAGGGTGTGGTGATGTTCGGGCTGTACCTGCTCGGCGGGATCTCGGCGATGACGGCCGCCGCGATCTTCAAACGCAGCCGGTCTCTGCGCAGCGACTTGATGCCCTTCTACATGGAGATGCCGCCCTACCGGGTGCCTGGGATCAAGACGGTGCTACTGACCATGTGGGACTCGTCCAAGCAGTTCCTGCAGAAGGTCGGCAAGATCATCCTGGCGACGGCGATCGTGCTGTGGGTCCTGTTGTCGTTGCCGGCGCACACCGAGCAGGCACAGGCCATCCACGACGACGCAGTGGCGGCTGCACTCGCTGAGGGCGCCGACCCGGAGGAGGCCGAAGCCGTCGGCGAGGCACAGTCGCGGTCGTTCGTCCTGGACAACAGCATCGCGGCGTCGATCGGCAAGGCCGTCGAACCGGTCTTCCGCCCGTTGGGCTTCGACTGGCGTATCGACATCGGCATCCTCGGCTCGTTCGCGGCTCGCGAAGTGGTGGTCTCCACCCTCGGGCAGATCGCCGCGGCCGAGGATCCGGAGAGCCCGGAAACCGCCCTGGCGCAGATGCGCTACACGCAGGGACCGCATACCGGCCAGATTGTCTTCAGCCCACCCACCATCGTGGCGATGCTGCTGTTCTTCGCCTACGCGCTGCAGTGCATGTCGACTGTCGGCGCGATCCGCCGGGAGACCAACTCGTGGAAGTGGCCGCTGATCTCCTGGGGCTACATGTTCGTCTTGGCTTGGGTGGCCGCCTACCTCGGCTACACCATCACCGCGGCGATCACCGGCTGACGTGCGCGAACAGCCCGTTCACCTGCGGCCCGAATCCGTCGGCGAAGACCCCAGCGCCATCCGCTGGAGGATCGCACCGGGCCTGATCCGCCACACCGGTGATGTCCCCGCGTCCCTCGCCCCGCCGTCGATCCGGCGACTGTTCGACGACGGTGTCCTGGCCTCGGTGCACGTGCGCCCGGGCCACATCACCACCCGGCTGTGCCCCGGGCTCGCCGCGGCCGATGCGGGTCGGGCCGTGCGTTCGGCCTTGTTCGAGGTGCTGTCGGCACCCGGCGGCTGGCCCGACGACGCTGCCGCCGGCGCACCGGGGCCGCGCGAGACGGTCGCAGCGGCCGCCGACCGGGAGATCGCGGCAGCGGTTCAGTCGGTGCTCGACGGCGAGTTCGGCTCGTACACCTCTGCGCATGGCGGTCTGGTCACGCTGTTAGGCGTCACTGACGGACAGGTCCGCGTGCAGCTCGGCGGACGTTGTCACGGCTGCGCTTTCGCCGACAACACCATCCGTAACAACCTGGTAGCCCGACTCTCCCCGATCCCCGGATTTCGCGGTGTGACCGTTGCCGGTGACTCCGAGTGCTCAGCTTCCGCTGAGATCGGACGGATACGCCTGTCACTGCCGCGTCTGCGCCGGAGCGTGAACTAAGACGGACGGTGATGCGGTCATGCTGTCGCTACTCGCGGCAGCAAGATTGCCTCTAGGGCTCGTACCGTTGCGGAAGTTCGTACTGCTGCTCGTACGGAGCGATCCGGGCGATGTCGCCCTGCAGAACGTCTCGGTACATCCGCAGCTGCTCCTCCCCCGAGCGCACCTGTTCGGACAGCATCCGGGTGTGATCGGCCGACAGCTCACGGTCCCCGGATCGGGCCAGCAGATGGTCGATGCGCGAATCGAGGGTCGAGGCGCGGTCGTACTCTTCGAGCAGCCGCAGCTCCGCGGAGGCCGACTCGACGGTCTGGGCGATCCCGATCAGTGCGTGCACCCGCTCGAGCAGTTGCGTCCAGACCGGACGCAGAGCCGCCTCCCGCTGATCCAGGTGCTCGGCGAACCCCTGATCACCGCTGCCGCCGGCCCGGGCGCGATCCAGATCGATGCGCAGGTTGCGCAGCGCCACGACGTCGGCGGAGATCTCGGCCAGTTCGGCGTGCAGATTCACCGCGGTGCGCTGGAATTCGAAGAAGTCCGACCGCCAGGCCGGGCTCTGCTGGATGCGCTCGTAGAAGTGTCCGGCGACGAACATCAGCGTCTCGTAACCGTCGGCGAAGGCGGCACCGCGACCGCTGGGGACGGCGGTCTGGCCATCCGGCGGTCCCAGCGCCTCGTTGATCCATTCCTCGACGTTCTGCGCCGCATTGCGGCCGGCCAGACTGCCCACCAGACCCGCGATCCGGTCCACCGCTGCGCTGCCGGCCCGCCGCACCCCACCACCGACCGGCAGATTCGCCACCGGCGTGGCCAGCAGTCCCTCGAACAGCTTCTCCCGCTCGTCGATCTCCAAGTAGATGTTCTCTCGGCGTTCGCGCCGGATCGCGCGGGTGCTGGAGGCGAACACGCCTTTGCCCAGCACGATGATGCGCCGGGCGTCCTCGCGTTTACGGATCATCCCCGACAGTCGGGTGCGCAGCACGGTCGCCACCACATTGGGCATCATTCCGGTGCGCAACTGGTGTTCCAGCCCGAGGATCGAATGCTGGCGCCGGCGCAGATTCGCCGCCGGCTCGGTCATCCGCGGCATCGGCAGGCCCATCGACATGCGCCGCACGATCAGTGCCCGGCCGGCCGGCGAGGTGTATCCGGCGGCCAGCAGCATGGCGGCGTCGTCGGACAGCATCGGGGGGTCTCCGGGCAGCCGGGACTCCTGCGTCCAGCGACGCAGATCGGCGGTGGTGACGGGGACCGCGGCGGAACTCATGGACACATTCTACCGGCCTGA
The DNA here is from genome assembly GCF_000333015.1 of Gordonia hirsuta DSM 44140 = NBRC 16056. Lineage (GTDB taxonomy): Bacteria > Actinomycetota > Actinomycetes > Mycobacteriales > Mycobacteriaceae > Gordonia > Gordonia hirsuta. The sequence continues at coordinate 32,952 of NZ_BANT01000043.1, forward strand.
AATGCGGCGCCGCCTGGAGAAATCGCCCACACCGCTGCACGACGCCCCGGCTCGGACACCGGGCGCAGGTCAGCGCGTGCTGCGACGCGGCGAGCGGCGAGCCCCGGGCCGGCGCGCATTCTTGGCCGGCCGCGGCGGCACCTTCCCGGCCGCTTCGAGCCCGGCGCGCCGGGCGGCCGCCTTCTCTTTGGCCGACCGTTTGGGTGCCGGTTCACTCTGCCCACGCGAGGATCCGGGACGACGGCCCCGCACCACGCCGATGAACTCCTCGACCAGTTCTCCGGTCGGTTCTCGCCACAGCAGCCCCACCGGCGCGGCCGGCCCATCGGTCAACGGCCGGAAGGTCAGGTCGCGCCGGTGGTGCAGCCGGGCCAGCGACATCGGGACCACCAGCACGCCGAGCCCGGCCGCGACCAGTTCCACAGCGTCGGCAGTGGTGTCCGGACGGTGGTCGATCAGTGTCCCCGGGCGCCCGGTCCAGCCCAGCACATCGTCGTGCGGCAGCAGGTACCGCTCGTCGGCCAGATCCTGAACGGTCAGCTCGTCGGCTGCGGTCAGCACGTGATCGGTGGGCACCACCACCACCGGCACTTCGTCGTACAGCCGGATCAGGGCCAGCCCGTCGTCCCCGTCGGCCGACGGTCTGCCCAGCACCGCATCGGCACCGCCGGCGCGGACCAGTGCGGCGGCACCGGCGGCCGGGCAGGCGATCAGGTCGACCTCGACCCCGGGGCGCCGCTGCTCAAAGGTGCGCACCCATTTAGCCGGCATCACACCCGGCACATACGCCAGGCGAAAGCGGATCGGCTCGGTCACCGGTTCAGCGTAGCGATCCGGCCGCCCGGACGGCACCGCATGCGCGGCCGGGCACCGGAACCGGCCAGTACGCTGGGTGCCATGACAGCGCTGATCTGGATCGTCGTGGTGCTCATCATCGTGATGCTGGTGGTCGCACTGATGCAGGGCGGCGGTGCCGATCGCGCTCAACGCGAACTCGCCGACGCCCAGGCCGATGCGCGCCAGGCCATCAACCGTCTGGGCGGGCAGGTGTATCTGCTCGAGGGCACCAATCCCGCGGCCACCCAGGCCCTGGCCGACGCCGGTGAGCGGTACAACGCGGCCGGTGCGCAGATCGATCACGCAGACACACCCCGGCAGGCACACCTGGCCAAACAGACCGCGCTGGAAGGGCTCTACTACGTGCGGGCGGCCCGCACCGCGATGGACATGGATCCGGGTCCGCCGGTGCAGGGTCTGGACGGGCAGGCCGCGGCCGGCCGGGTCACCGAGGTGCGGACCGTCGACTTCGAGGGGCGACAGATCTCGGCCTCACCCGATCCCAGCGCCACCACCCCCAACTACTTCCCCGGCGGCCGCGTCGCCGGACGTCCCGTCCCCGCCGGGTGGTACTCCGAGGCCTGGTGGCGCCCCGCACTGATCGGCGGCATGTGGGGCGTCGGATCGATGCTGCTGTTCTCGTCGCTGTTCAGCGGGATGAGCGGGGTGCACTACGGCGCCGACGCCTTCGCCCAGGGCGATACCGGCCTCGACGACGGCGGTATGGGCGACGCCGGCATCGGTGATGGCGGCATGGGCGACGGGGGGATGGGCGACGACTTCGGCGGTGGCCTGGAGGGTTTCGACTTCGGCGGCTTCGACTTCTGACGCAGCGGACAGAACCTGGTTTTCAGGGCAGAATCGAAGACCCGAGACTTGGGACCCGGAGGCGCCATGGCAGATCCCGCACTTTCGCGGATCCGGCGTGCCTACGATCAGTTGCTCACCGGCGATGAACCGGCGCCCGAGGGCGTGCGTTCGGTCGTCCGCGATTCGTGGCTGCGTTCACTGCGCCGCGGCATCGATCCAGGCGGCGGCGTCGATCGCGCCACCGATGCGCTGCCCCCACCCGATTTCGCCACCTACCGTTCCGAGCATCGACTGGCCGCCGTGCGGGATCTGGTGCGCTCGCTCATGCTCGACGACCTCGCCGGCACCGATGTGGTGGTCGCCCTCACCGACCAGGTCGGGCGGCTGCTCTGGGTGGAGGGCGATCATGCCGCACTCGATAAGGCCGCAGCCATCAACTTCGTCGAAGGCTCGCTGTGGAGTGAAGACACCGTCGGCACCAATGCGCCCGGACTGGCCCTGACCGTCGGCCGCGGCGTGCAGATCCTGGGACCCGAACACTTCGCCGGCGCGGTCCAGAAATGGAACTGCGCCGCCGCCCCCGTGCACGATCCGGTGACCGGCGAACTGCTCGGGGCCATCGATGTGACCGGTGGCTCGGCCGCCGCCGCACCCTTCGCGCTGGCCGCCGTCCGCTCGGTGGTCGCCGCGGCCGAGCGAGAACTGCAGTCCCGCGCCGTCGACCTGTCCCTCCCGCGACCGGCCGCACCGGTGGTCAACCGGTTGACGGTGCTCGACGGGCTCACCTGGACCGGCGCCGAGGGCACCACCCTCTCCCTGTCACCGCGGCATGCCGAGATCCTGCTGCTGCTGGAAGCCCATCCTGAGGGACTGAACACCGACCAGCTGGCGATGGCACTGTCCGATGAGGAACTCGGCGCGGTCACCGTCCGCGCGGAGATCTCCCGGTTGCGGCGCGACCTGGGCGACCTGATCGCCGCCCGGCCCTACCGGGTGACCACCGGCCTGACCTCCGACGTCGGCGCGGTGCGCCGGCTGATGAACGACGGCGACCTGGCGGCGGCCGTCACGACCCTGGGCAGCGGCGGCCTGCTCGCCTCCTCCTTCGCTCCGGGCATCACCGAGCTCTTCGAAGAACTGCGCGAAGACCTGCGCTCCCGGATCCTGGCGGCCGGCGACCCACGGGCCCTGTCGGCGTGGACCGCTTCCCCGCACGGGCGCGATGATCTGGCGGCCTGGCAGCGTCTCGTCGTCGTTCTTCCCGCCCGGCACCCCGACCGGGCCGTGGCCCAGGGCCGGGTGCGGCTGGCCGATCGGCGCCTCGGCCGCTCCTGAGCAGGTCCGGGTCCGGCTGCTCCGGACATTCGCGGCGCTCCGCACGCCTCCGCGGCCTTCCTCTGACGTTCGCGGCGCTCAGCACCGAACGCGGCGCCCGCGAAGGCCGCGTGCGGATCGACCGCCGCGAACACCCTAAGAGCGCCGCGAACACGGATCGAATGCCGCGAACATCCAGGCCCCGCATCGGTTGCAACGTGACTGCAACCACACCCGGTCTACCGTATGCGGTAGATCACTTTTGTGACCAACTGAACGCCTCGCAAGAATGGAGTCCATCATGGCGGTATTCGCTAAGCCCGGTTCCGAAGGCTCGCTGATGAGCTACGAGTCCCGGTACGACAACTGGATCGGCGGACAGTGGGTCCCGCCGGTCAAGGGCCAGTACTTCGAGAACCCCTCGCCCGTCGACGGCAAGACCTTCTGCGAGGTGGCCCGCTCGACCGCCGAAGACATCGAGCTGGCACTGGACGCCGCACACGCCGCCGCACCGGCCTGGGGCAAGACCGCCGTCGCCGAGCGCTCGGCAGTCCTCAACAAGATCGCCGATCTGATGGAGGCGAATCTGGAGGCCATCGCCGTCGCCGAGTCGTGGGAGAACGGCAAGGCCGTCCGCGAGACCCTCGCCGCCGACATCCCCCTGGCGATCGACCACTTCCGCTACTTCGCCGGTGTGATCCGCGCGCAGGAGGGCGGTATCTCCGAGATCGACCAGGACACCGTCGCGTACCACTTCCAGGAGCCCCTGGGCGTGGTCGGCCAGATCATTCCCTGGAACTTCCCGATCCTGATGGCCGTCTGGAAGCTCGCCCCGGCCCTGGCCGCCGGCAACTGCGTGGTCCTCAAGCCGGCCGAGCAGACCCCGGCGTCGATCCTGTTCCTGATGAGCATCATCAGCGAAGCCCTCCCGCCCGGCGTGATCAACGTCGTCAACGGCTTCGGCGTCGAAGCCGGCAAGCCGCTGGCCTCGAGCAACCGGATCCGCAAGATCGCCTTCACCGGCGAGACCACCACCGGCCGCCTGATCTCCCAGTACGCCTCGGAGAACCTGATCCCGGTGACCCTGGAGCTGGGCGGCAAGAGCCCCAACATGTTCTTCGACGACGTGATGAGCGCCGACGACGGCTACCTGCAGCGCGCGCTGGAGGGCTTCGCCATGTTCGCGCTCAACCAGGGCGAGGTGTGCACCTGCCCCAGCCGCGCGCTGATTCAGGAAGGCATCTACGACGCGTTCCTGGAGAAGGCCGTCGACCGGGTCAGCAAGATCAAGATGGGCAACCCGCTGGACACCGAGACCATGATGGGCGCGCAGGCCTCCAACGACCAGTTCGAGAAGATCACCTCGTACCTGAACATCGGTCGGGAGGAGGGCGCCGAGGTGCTGATCGGCGGCGAGGCTGCCGACCTGGGCGGCGATCTGTCGGGCGGCTACTACATCAAGCCGACCGTCTTCCGCGGTAACAACGATATGCGGATCTTCCAGGAGGAGATCTTCGGCCCGGTGCTCGCGGTGACCAGCTTCCGCGACTACGAGGACGGCATCCGGATCGCCAACGACACCCTCTACGGCCTGGGCGCCGGCGTGTGGAGCCGCAACGGCACCGTCGCCTACCGCGCCGGACGGGACATCCAGGCCGGCCGGGTGTGGACCAACACCTACCACGACTACCCGGCGCACGCGGCCTTCGGCGGCTACAAGCAGTCGGGCATCGGTCGCGAGAACCACCTGATGATGCTCTCGCACTACCAGCAGACCAAGGCGCTGCTGGTGGGTTACGCCGGCGACCCGAAGGGCTTCTTCTAAGAAGACGCCCCCGGCTTCGACAGACCGCCGCGCTCCGGGAGGATCCCCCTCCCGGAGCGTTGCGGCCGGTAAGGAGAGTGATGAGCCAATCCACTGCACCCGATCGCGCGATCGGCACCGAGGCAGGCCTCGCACTGCTGACCAAGCTGACCGAACTGCACGGGCCGCTGATGATGCACCAGTCCGGCGGCTGCTGCGACGGCAGCGCCCCGATGTGTTATCCGGTCGGCGAGTACCGGATCGGCCAGCGCGATGTGCTGGTCGGCGAACTGGAACTGCCCGAACCACTGCCCCCGGTGCGTATCTGGATCAGCGGTGATCAGTTCGAGGTGTGGAAGCACACGCAGCTGATCATCGACGTGGTGCCCGGCCGCGGCGCGGGCTTCTCCCTCGAAGCCCCCGAGGGGCTGCGCTTCCTGTCTCGCTCCCGGGTGTTCGACGACGACGAGCTGGCCGCCCTGGACGCCTCCCCACCGCCGACGGGCGCCTCCCTGGGTTTGTGAATTCACCGATCCGAACCCGCGACGCCGGCCGTGCAGCTGCCCTGCTGCACGGCCGGCGTCGTCGTTTCACCGAAAACCCTTGACAGCTGTGACGGGCGTCTCTTACGGTTTGACATCATACGAAAACTGTATGACGTCAAAGAATGGAGGTCGGCGATGGGTCGTGGTCAACGCGCGGTGGTTCTCGGCGGCAGCATCGCGGGCATGTGCGCCGCCGGTGCCGTCGCCCCCTACTTCGATGAGGTGGCGGTGCTGGAACGGGATGTGATCGGCGAGGACACCGAGCATCGTCGCGGTGTTCCGCAGAGCAAGCATCCACACTTCCTGCTGAACTCCGGGCGCCGGGCGCTGGACCGGATCTATCCGGGTTTCGAGGAGGCACTGATCGACGCCGGTGCGCTGCACATGATGCCCTCGCAGGCCGCGGCGCACTGCGAGGGCGCCGGCTGGATCCCCCGCGGGGAGAGCACGATGTCGATGATCTACTCCTCGCGTCTGCTCATCGAACGCACCCTGCGCGACCAGATGTCCCGGGTCGACAACATCCATCTCGAGGAGGGCGTGAGCATCCTCGACCTGGAGGGCACCGAACCGGGCCCGGACGGACGGATCTCCGGCGTCTGGGTCACCGACGGCGCCCCTGGTAGCCGCCGGCTTATCGAGGCTGAACTGGTGATCGACGCCCTCGGCCGCGGATCGGGTGTCTCGCAGTGGCTGGCCCACGCCGGGTGGCCCCAGGTGCCGGTGCAGTCCCTCGACGCCGGTGTCACCTACTCCTCGCGCTGGTACCAGAAACCGGCCGAGCTGCCGGCGGACTGGTGGTGGGCGCAGATGTCGGTGATGCCGACCTCCGACACCGGCCCGCACCCAGCCGAGCACGACTTCCTGTGCCAGATCTTCCCCATCGAGAACGACCGCGTACTGGTGACGATGGGCTCGTGGGGCCATGCGATGCCGCGCACCGAAGAGGACTTCGTCGCCACCACCAAGAAGGTGCGCGCCCCGGCGTTCGGCCGCGCGGTGGCCCAGTGCGAACCGCTGACCAAGGTCTTCGTCACCAAGTCGACCGGCAACATCCGCCGCCGGTACGACCAGCTCGATCCGGTGCCCGGCGGCCTGGTGTCCATCGGCGATGCGGTCTGCGGTTTCAATCCGTTCTACGCCCAGGGGATGAGCTCGGCCGGAAAATCGGCGGTGCTCCTCGGCGAGAAGCTCGCCGAGGCCTCCTCTTTGGACTCGGGTTTCGTGGCCGACTACTACACCGCCCAGCGCCGGCTGCTCGACGACATCTGGACTCTGGCGCTGGCGCGTGATCAGGGGTACGCCAACGCCGAGGGCACCGAGATCGCGCCGCGCTGGCGACAGAAGATCGCCTACCGCGCCTCGTGGCCCATCTTCAACCACATCTCGGCTACCAGCCGGGAGAACGCGGCCGTGGAGCAGCACTTCACCGCGGTATTCAACCTCGACGAGTCGGTGACCGACATGGTCAAGAGCCCCCGAGTGCTGGCCGGTCTGGCCTGGCACGGGATCAAGCGCGCATTGCACCGCACCCGGCTGCCGATGGGCTTCGACGCCCGGCAGGATCCGCCGTCGGCGATCTGGCGCGACGGCAAACCGTATCCAGGCGGCCGCGCGCAGGTGCTGCCGCGGGGTGTCAACCCGAACGTCACCGCGCAGAGCTGATCCGTGGCGATCTGCGAGCCGGGCACTCCCGCCTTCATCATCACCCGCTACCTGGGTTTCGTCTGCGAGGACGCCTCCCCTGTGGTGACCCTGCGCAATCCGGCCGGTCTGGAGAACTGGACGCTGCCGGTCCTGGAGGTGACCATCATCGTCGGGGCGGTGCTGGCGCTGATACACGCGCTGCGCCGCCGCCGAGAATGCGATCCCACCAACCTGGTGCTCTGGTTCGGTTCGCTGGCCTATCTGTTCATCATCGAACCGCCGCTGTACTTTCCCGAATGGTTCGGCATGCAGGACGCGATGGGCTTCATGTTCGCCCACAACGTCTTCACCGTCGACCTGATGTACGACAGGCTTCCGCTCTACATCGTCTGCTTCTATCCGGCGATGAGTCAGGTGGCCTACGAGATCGTCCGGGCGCTGGGTTTCTTCGACGGCAGCCGCTGGTCGGCGCTGCGCGGCTCCCTGGTGGTGGGCCTGGTGTTCCAGGTGTTCTACGAGATCTTCGACCAGCTCGGGCCGCAGCTGCGCTGGTGGGCCTGGAACGTTCCCGAGCCCTACTACGGCGATCAGGCCGACCTGCTGGGCAATCCGTCGGCGGTACCGCTGTTCGAGTCGGTGCCGTGGAGCAGCGCATGGCTGTTCGCGACGGTCTCGTTCGCGGTGCTGACCCTCTTCTGCGTGCTCTGGGTGAAGAATCCCGTCGAACGCGGGCAGGCGCCCGGCGGCTGGTCGCTGGTCTGGCGGACAGTCGCTGCCGGCGCGTTGGCGGTGCTCTCGATGCCGGTGCTGTCGATCACCACGGCGGTCTTCGGGCGGGGCGACGATGCGAACACCACCGCCCAGAGCGTGATCTTCGCGATCCAGGTCTTCGGGATCTGGGTGATCGGACTGTGGCTACTCGCCCAGCAGTCCCAGCGCCTGCGGGCGAACCCCGTCGATCCCCTCCCGGCCCGCCAGGCCGCCGGATTCCTGCGCTTCTTCCCGTGGCTGTTCCTGGGAGTGCTCCTGGTGTTGTGGCTGGTGGCACTGCCGGCCTATCTCGGGGCCACCGACGGGATCACCGCGGCCGATGCGGTGCCGACCGGCGGCACTCCGACGGGCAGTCTGTCGTACGTGATCGGCTGCTACGTGATCGCCGTGGGGACGCTGGTGTGGGCGCTACGGCGGGCTCGATCGGTGCCTGCGCTCGTGTGAGACGATCGGGACCGTGAGGACGCGCGGCTGGCAGGGTGATCTGCCTCAGGACGAGGACGAGGCCCGGGCCCGCATCCTCGCCGCGGCCACCCGGATCGTCGAACGTGTCGGGTTGGCCAAGACCCGCTTGGCCGATGTGGCGATCGAAGCGGGGGTCACCCGGCAGACGGTGTACCGCTACTTCTCCTCGGTCGACGAGATGCTCACGGCGGTGGCCACCGCCGGTGCGGCGGATTTCCTCGACCGCATGGCCCAGGCCCTGGATCACGTGCGCACCGCCGACGAGGCAGCCGTGGAGACCATCCTGTACTGCCTGCGATCGATGCCCGACGAACCGGCACTGGGCCTGATGCTGCGCGCCGGGGCCACCGAATTCTTCACCCGAGAGGCCACCTCGGCCAGTGCGGTGACCCTGGGCGCGGAGATGCTGCGCCGGCTGCCGGTCGACTGGGCCACCGAGGGTTACGACGACGAGGCGCTGGAGGGGCTGGCCGAACTGGTGATGCGGATCTGGCTGAGCTTTCAGCAATACCCGAACCACCCGCCGCGCAGCGACGAGGAGCTGCGCACCTACCTGCGCACCTGGCTGGGCCACAACCACTGACCGGGCGCGGTCGCCGACCAGGCGAGCCGGAGTCAGCCCACCAGTAGCGCCCCTGCCAGACCCAGCACGCTAATCCACACGGTGGCGGCCGCCCCGAGCAGGATCGGCCGGGGCCCCAGCGCCCGCAGGGTCGCCAGCCGCACGCCCGTCCCGAGGGCGAACATCGCCGCCGCCAGCAGTACGGTCTGCACCTGTGCCGCCCCGGCCAGCACCGGCCCGGGGATCACACCCGACGAGCCCAGCGCCACACAGGCGGCGAAGCCGGCGACGAACAGCGGCACCAGTGGCGGGCGGGCACCGGTCCGGCCGGTGTGTGCGCGCCGCTGCCGCACGCCCAGGACCACCAGCACCGGCGCCAGCATCAGCACCCGCCCCAGTTTCACCACCACCGCGGTCGCCAGCGCGCCGGAGCCGATCAACCCGCCGGCCGCCACCACCTGCGCGACCTCGTGAATCGAGATGCCCGCCCAGAGACCGCCCGCTTGCGGGGACAATCCGAGTAGCCACACCGCCAGCGGAATCCCTCCGAGCAGCAGCGTTCCGAAGACCACGACCACCCCGATCGCGGCGGCCGCTTCCTCCTCCTCCCCGTCGACGACACCGTCGGCGGCCGCCACCGCTGCGGCACCGCAGATGGATGTCCCGCAGGCGATGAGCAGCCGCTGCGCCGGACTCAGCCCCAGGAACTTGCCGAACCACAGACTGCCCGCCAGGCTCAGGACCACGGTCAGCACAATCAGCCCGATCACCCCCGGCCCCAAGCCGAACACATCCCCGACCACCAGCTGCAACCCCAGCAGCGCCACCCCCAGACGCAGCAGGGTGCGCGAAGCGACGGCGAACCCGGGCGCGTATCGCGGCCCCGGCGGAGCGAGATTGCCCACCGCGATTCCGAGCAGGATCGCACTCAGCAGCGGGCTGACCATCGGGAGCCAGCGGTGCAGCCCGACCGCTGCCGCCGTGGCCGCGGCGACCAGCGCCAGCCCCGGCAGTCGTACCGGACGGCGCCGCCACGGGAGCGCCGCAGAGCGCAGGAGGTCAACAGTGGCGGTCATGCTTTCAGCCTGAGGCAGAACAGACCGGCCCAGAAGACCCCGAACCGACATGGATGCATATCCGAATCGATATGCCGGCAGGGCTTCGCGGAGTACTCTTCGGTGCCATGGCGCCCCGCTCGCTCGATCTGACCGCACTCGCACTGCTGGTCGGCGTCGACGACCACGGCAGTCTGAGCGCCGCCGCACGCGAGCTCGGGTTGGCCCAGCCCAATGCGAGTCGTTCGCTGAGCCGGCTCGAGCGGCAACTCGGCGTGGCGCTGACCGAGCGCACGACAGCCGGCTCGCGGCTGACCGCCCAGGGCACAGTGCTGGTGCACTGGGCCCGGCAGACGCTGGCCGGCGCGGCACAGTTCCTCGAGGTCGCTGCCGGTCTGCGCGACGACGGGGCCGCCGAGCTGACCGTCGCGGCGTCGCTGACGGTGGCCGAACATCTGCTGCCGCGCTGGCTCGGCGAACTGCGCACCAGATATCCGGAGGTCACCGCACATCTGCAGGTGCACAACTCGGCCACGGTGCTCGAGTTGCTGACCGGCGGCCACTGCGATGTGGCCTTCATCGAATCCCCCGCAGCGATCCCCGGCCTGCACAGCACGGTGGTGGCCCGCGATCGGCTGGTCGTGGTGGCCCCTGTCGGTCATCGGTGGACGCGACGGCGCCGCCCGTTGACCGCGGCAGAGCTGGCGGCCACACCACTGCTGGTGCGCGAGCCGGGATCCGGTACCCGCGAAACCCTCGACGCCGCCCTCGCCGGACATGCGCGGGCGGCGCCGTTGCTGGAGTTGGGCAGCAGTGCCGCCATCGCCACCGCGGTGGCCGCCGGGGTGGGCCCGGCCGCGCTCAGTGCTCTGGCCGTCGACGGTGCGATCGCCTCCGGTGCGGTGAGCACCGTCGAGGTGACCGGCCTGGCGGCAAGCCGTGAACTGCGCGCCGTGTGGCGTCCGCCGCGTGTGTTGCGCGGCCCGGCCGGCGCCCTGGTCCACATCGCCCGGAGCGGCGCAAGCGAAGGCAGCGTGCCCCCGCTCCGCTAGTAGTCGGCGTTGGGATCGACTGTGGAGATCAACTCTTCACCGGCCTGGAAACGCCGCAGGTTCTCGGCCAGCCAGGGCGCCATTTCGCGGGTCAGATCCGGGGACGGGTTGGCGATGTGCGGGGTGACGATCAGGTTGGGCAGCGTCCACAGCGGGTCGTCGTCGCCGGGTGGCTCCGGATCGGTCACATCCAGGGCGGCCCCGGCGATGATGCCGCTCCGCAGTGCTTCACCCAGCGCGGTCTGGTCGATCAGCGGGCCGCGCGCCACGTTCACGATCCAGCTATGCGGTTTGAGCAAGGCCAGCGTGCGCTCGTTGATCAGGTGGTGGGTCTCGGGGGTGGCCGGCGCCGCCAGCACCACATGATCGGCGGCGGTCAGGATCTCGTCCAGGTGCGCCGAGGTGACGGTCCGGTCAGCGCCGGCCACGGGCGTACCCGAGCGGTTGACAGCCAGCACCGTGGCCCCGCAGGCCTTCAGTCGCGGCGTCAGTTCCCGGCCGATTCCGCCGGCACCGATGATCGCCACCGTCGCCCCGCGCAGGGTTCGCACGGCCGGCGGGATCACTTCCTCGTTCCAGCCCAGCAGCACGGCGGTGTGCACCTGGCGCAGCCCGGCCAACAGCAGCGTCAGGGCATGCTCGGCGCATCCGGCAGCATAGAAGCCGGAGGCGTTGGTCCAGCGGCGCCGGTCGTCGATCACCCCGGCGGCCCGGAAGGCCTCGATACCGGCGGTCTTGAGCGCGACCCACTCCACCGCGTCGGGAAGCGGCGGCAGGTCGGCCGGCTCCCCGATCCAGACCAGCACCCGTGCTTGTGCCAGCGGTACGACGACGCCACCGGCCTCGGTCACCGCCCGGACCAGATGTTCGTCGTGCTGCGGTTCGATCGCGACCGGCACAGCCGTGGCCACGGCGCCGTCAGCCTCGGGCGCCGTCGGAGTCGCCGGCATAGACGCCCAGCAGATCTCGCGCCGAGATGATGCCGACCAGGGCGTCGTCGCGCTCGACCAGAATGTGCCTGATGTAGCGATCGGTCATCCGGGTGGCGACGGCATCGACGGTCTCATCGTCACCGCACCAGACCAACTCGGTGCTGGCGACCTCGGGGGCCGGAACCGACTCGGGGTCGTGCCCTTGCGCCACCACCTGCACCACGTCGCGCTCGCTGAGCACTGCCTCCGGCCGCGGCTCGTCACCGACCACGACCACGCCGACGCGCTCGTCCATCATCACCTTGGCCGCACCGGCGACGGTGGATCCCACGGGAATCCGGATCACCGCACCCCCGATCAGGTCGGCGACGACGATGGAACCGGCAGAAGGAATAGCAGTCATGCCTCCATTTTGGCACCAAATATCCTGCTGGGAGCCGAACGCTCGGAGCAATGCCCCAAATGTGGACTTCGGACCCTGCCCCACGGTGAGACATGATTCGGGACACCGCGTTTAGACCGAGTTAGAACGGTGGC
>NZ_BANT01000042.1 GCF_000333015.1 Gordonia hirsuta DSM 44140 = NBRC 16056
CCCGCGGCCGGCGGCGGCTTCCGCGGTCGTCCCGGTGGCGGCGGCCGTGGTCGCGGCAGTACCGCCGGTGCCTTCGGTCGCCCGGGCGGTGCACCCCGCAAGGGCCGCAAGTCCAAGCGGCAGAAGCGGCAAGAGTACGACTCGATGCAGGCTCCGACCGTCGGCGGCGTCCGGCTGGTCAACGGTAACGGTGAGACCATCCGGCTCGCCCGCGGCGCCTCGCTGTCGGACTTCGCCGACAAGATCGGTGCCAACCCGGCTTCGCTGGTCCAGGCGCTGTTCAACCTCGGTGAAATGGTCACTGCGACCGAGTCGGTGAACGACGAGACCCTGGAGCTGCTGGGCTCGGAGATGAACTACGTCGTCCAGGTCGTCAGCCCCGAGGACGAGGACCGCGAGCTCCTGGAGAGCTTCGACCTCACCTACGGTGAAGACGAGGGCGGCGAAGACGATCTGGCTCAGCGTCCGCCGGTGGTCACCGTGATGGGCCATGTCGACCACGGTAAGACCCGTCTGCTCGACACCATCCGTCAGGAGAACGTCGGTGCCGACGAGGCCGGCGGCATCACCCAGCACATCGGTGCCTACCAGGTGAACACCTCGCTCAACGGTGAGGACCGTCTGGTCACCTTCATCGATACCCCGGGTCACGAGGCGTTCACCGCCATGCGTGCCCGCGGTGCCAAGGCCACCGATATCGCGATCCTGGTGGTCGCGGCCGACGACGGCGTCATGCCGCAGACGGTGGAGGCGGTGAACCACGCGCAGGCCGCCGATGTGCCGGTCGTGGTGGCGGTCAACAAGATCGATAAGGAGACGGCCGATCCGGCCAAGATCCGCGGTCAGCTCACCGAGTACGGCCTGGTGCCCGAGGAATACGGTGGCGACACCATGTTCGTCGACGTCTCGGCCAAGCAGGGTCTGAACATCGACGAGCTGCTCGAAGCGGTTCTGCTGACCGCCGATGCGTCGCTGGACCTGCGGGCGAACCCCGACATGGATGCCCAGGGCGTGGCCATCGAGGCGCACCTGGACCGCGGTCGCGGTCCAGTGGCCACGGTGCTCATCCAGCGCGGCACCCTGCGTATCGGCGACTCCATCGTCGCCGGTGACGCCTACGGCCGCGTCCGTCGCATGGTCGACGAGCACGGCGAGGACGTCACCGAGGCGCTGCCGTCGCGTCCGGTCCAGGTGATCGGTTTCACCTCTGTACCGGGAGCCGGCGACAACGTACTCGTGGTCGAGGAGGACCGCATCGCCCGCCAGATCGCCGATCGTCGTGCCGCCCGCCGGCGCAACGCCCTGGCGGCGCGCAGTCGCAAGCGGATCAGCCTGGAGGACCTGGACTCGGCACTCAAGGAGACGAGCCAGCTGAACCTGATCCTCAAGGGCGACAACTCCGGCACCGTGGAGGCGCTGGAGGAGGCCCTGATGGGTATCGAGATCGACGACGAGGTCTCGCTGCGGGTCATCGACCGCGGCGTCGGCGGCGTCACCGAGACCAACGTCAACCTGGCGGCGGCCTCGGATGCGATCATCATCGGCTTCAACGTGCGCGCCGAGGGCAAGGCCACCGAACTGGCCAACCGCGAGGGCGTCGAGATCCGCTACTACTCGATCATCTACAAGGCGATCGAGGAGATCGAGGCGGCGCTCAAGGGCATGCTCAAGCCGATCTACGAAGAGGTCGAGCTGGGCCGCACCGAGATCCGCGCGATCTTCAAGTCGTCCAAGGTCGGCAACATCGCCGGCTGCATGGTGCAGTCGGGTGTGGTCAGGCGCAACGCCAAGGCGCGTCTGCTGCGCGACAACACGGTGGTCGCCGACAATCTCACGGTCACCTCGCTGCGCCGGGAGAAGGACGATGTCACCGAGGTCCGCGAGGGCTTCGAGTGCGGTCTGACGCTGAGCTACTCCGATATCAAGGTCGGCGACATCATCGAGACCTTCGAGATGGTGGAGAAGGCGCGCGACTGACATGGTGGATCACGCTCGAGCCGCACGGCTCGCCAAGAGGATCTCCACGATCGTCGCTTCGGCGATCGGCACCGAGATCAAGGACCCGCGGCTGGCGCAGGTGACGATCACCGATTGCCGGGTGACCGGAGACCTGCACGATGCGACGGTCTTCTACACGGTGATGGGCGAGACGGTCGACGCCGAGCCCGATGTCGCGGAGGCGGCGGCCGGACTGGCCGCCGCCACCGGGGCGCTGCGCTCGCTGGTGGGCGCGGGCACCGGTGTCCGGTTCACCCCGACACTGCGGTTCGAGTTGGACACGGTTCCGGATGCGACCCGGGCGATGGACGAGCTCCTCGCCCGGGCCCGCGCCCGGGACGAACAGGTCGCTCGGGTGGCGCGGGAAGCCGAACCCGCCGGGGACGCCGATCCGTACCGCCGTGCCGACGATGAGGACGAGGACCACGGGTGAATCCTGCTTCGCCCGAGCAGATCGCTGCGGTGCTGCGGGACGCCCGACGGGTGACCATCATCAGCCACCTGCGGCCGGATGCCGACACCATCGGCTCGGCGCTCGCCCTGGGGCTGGCGCTGACCGGGCGCGGTGCCCGGGTGGCCGTCTCGTTCGCCGGTCCCGAAGAGTTGCCGGCCACACTGCGGCTGCTCCCGGGCTCGGACCTGATCGTCGCCGAGGAGGCGCTGGAACCGGCCCCGGTGGCGATCGCCGTCGACGCGGCCACCACCGACCGCCTCGGCGGGCTGGCGGCGGTGTTCGGCGCCTCGGAGACCACGATCTGCATCGATCATCATGTCTCCAATGACGGCTTCGCCGATCTGGACCTGATCGATCCGGAATCGGACTGCACCGCTGTGCTGGTGTTGCAGGTGCTCGATGCTCTCGGCGCCGATCTGAACGCCGACATCGCCACCTGCCTGTTCGCCGGCCTGGTCACCGACACGGGCTCGTTCAAATGGGCCCGGCCAGCCTCCTTCCGGGTCGCCGGGCGCCTGACCGAGGCCGGTGTCGACTCGGCCCACTGGAGCCGGATCCTGCTCGACTCCCACCCGTTCGGCTGGCTCGGGATGATCTCCGGTGTGCTGGCGACCGCCGAGCTCGACCAGGATGCCGGCGGCGGCGCCGGCCTGGTGGTGGCGGTGCTCGATGCCCAGCGGATGGCCGGTATGGACTGGGAGGACGGCGAAAGCGTCGTCGACATCGTCCGCACGGCCCGCGAAGCCGATGTGACCGCGGTCTTCAAGGAGTCGCAGCCGGGCCGCTGGAACGTCTCGCTGCGGAGCAAGTCCGTGGTGGACCTGGTTCCCATCGCCCGATCGCTGGGCGGCGGTGGCCACACCCGGGCCGCCGGCTACAGCGATTCCGGTCCGGCCGACGAGGTGGTCGCGCGGCTGCGCGCCGCACTGTGACCCCCCCGCCCCCGCCGGACGCTTCCTGCATCTGGCCGGCTCGGCACTGGTGGTGCTGATCGCCCCGCCGCTCTACCTGATGCTGGATCTGGCCGTGGTCGGCCGGCTCGGCGGGCGAGAACTCGCGGCGCTGGCGGTGGCGACGCTGGTGCTGGCGATCATCAGCACCCAGTTGACCTTCTTGGCCTATGGGACCACCGCGCGCTCGGCGCGAGAATTCGGGGCCGGGCGCCGGTCGGCGGCGGTCACCGAAGGCGTGCAGGCCAGCTGGATCGCCCTGGGCGCCGGGGCGCTGATCATCGCGGTGGTCTATCCACTGGCACCGCTGATCATGGGCCTGTTGGTTCCGGATCGGCTGGTCGCCGACGAGGGGGCGCACTGGCTGCGTATCGCGATGTTCGGGGTGCCGCTGATCCTGCTGTCGATGGCTGGAAACGGCTGGATGCGCGGTGTGCAGGAGACGCGTCGCCCGGTGATCTACGTGACCGTCGGTCTCGGGATCGGCGCGGTGCTGTGCGTGCTGCTGGTACACGGACTGGCCGGAGCTCCGGCGCTGGGACTGAACGGCAGTGCGGTGGCGAACCTGGTGGGGCAGGGGATCACCGGGGTGTTGTTCGTGCTGCACCTGGTCCGCGAGTCCGGCGGGCGGTTGCGCCCACAGACCGCGGTGATCCGCGCCCAGCTGGTGATGGCGCGCGACCTGATCCTGCGCAGCGCGGCATTCCAGATCTGCTTCGTTTCGGCGGCGGCGGTCGCGGCCCGCTTCGGTGTCGCACAGGTGGCCGCGCACCAGCTGGTTCTGCAGCTGTGGGAGTTTCTGGCGTTGTTGCTCGATTCGCTGGCCATCGCCGCACAGCAGCTGGTCGGGGCGGCACTGGGGGCACGGGCACTGACCGCCGCGCGCGAGGATGCGCGGCGGGCGACGATCCTGTCGGTGCTGCTGTCGGGAGTGGTCGCACTGGTCTTCGCCGCCGGCTTCACGGTGATCCCCCGGATCTTCACCGACGATGCGCAGATCCTGGCTGCCGCGCGCATCCCGTGGTGGTTCCTGGTGGCCATGCTGCCGGTCGCCGGTGTGGTCTTCGCCCTGGACGGGGTCCTGCTGGGCGCCGGGGACGTCGCTTTTCTGCGCACCGCGACGCTGGCCGGGGCGCTCGGCGGCTTCCTGCCGCTGATCTGGCTGTCCCTGGTCTTCGGCTGGGGTCTGGCCGGTATCTGGACCGGCCTGCTGGTGTTCATGCTCGCGCGCCTGAGCGCCCTGGTGTGGCGCGTGCGATCCGGCGCGTGGCTGAAATGATGCCGCCGCCCAGGCCCGGTGCAGGGTCCGCGGTCCTCAGTCGGCGACGACGGAGCGGTATTGCGGGAAACGCTCGAGGAACTGCTGGACGTAGGTGCACACCGGAGTGACCGTGAAGCCGCGGTCGGCGGCATCCTCGAGCACCTGGGAGACCAGGAGGCGGGCGAAGCCGGCCCGGCCGAACTTCTCGGTGACGACGGTGTGTAGCAGGATCAGGTCGCCGCTGTCGGTGCGCTCGTAGCCTTCCACCCCGACCAACTCGTCGCCGGACCATAGCTCGTAGCGGTCCCGGTCGGGATTCTCACGCAGGACCGGCGCCGGGTCCAGCGTCACCGTGGGCGGCGGGACGGGATTCACCTGGGTCATGGCTTCACCCTAGTCCGCTGCCTCCGGTGACATGTGATCAGACGGAATCCAGGGCGATCGCCCGATCACCCAGCCGCACCGGATCGACGCTGCGCTGAGAGGTGATCAGTTCGGCAATCGCATCACCGTCGTCCCACAGGTTCACGTTCATCCCCGCGCGTACCCGATTCTCCTCATCCAGCCAGAACGCGAGGAACTCGAGTGCGGACAGGTCACCGCGGATCACGACCGCATCCGAGCCCGAGGCGTGACCGCGGTACTCCATCGAGAAGGAGAACTGGTCGGTGAAGAAGTAGGGGAGCCGGTCGTAGACCTCGTCGCCGCCCAGGATGTTCGCGGCGGCCACGGCCGGCTGGTTGAGCGCATTGGCCCAGTGCTCGATGCGGATCCGGCCGAAGAGCGGGTGGTCGTGGTTGGCGATGTCGCCGACGGCGAAGATATTCGGATCCGAGGTCCGCAGGCCGGCATCGACGTCGACGCCGTTGCTCACCGACAGGCCGGCCTCCTCGGCGAGGGCGACGTTGGGCACGGCTCCGATCCCGACCAGAATGGTGTCGGCGGTGTGCGTGGACGCGTCGTCTCCGAACACGGTGCCGCCGGGAGCGTCCTGCACCCGAATGGACTCCACCCCGGTGCTCAATCGCAGGTCCACGCCGTTGCTGCGATGCAGATCGGCGATCGCCGCAGCGATCTCGGCGCCCAGGATCCGTTCCAGCGGGAGGCGTTCGGGCTCGATCACCGTGACCGAGGTGCCGGCGGCGCGCGCGGTCGCGGCGGCCTCCAGTCCGATCCAGCCGCCGCCGACGATGACCAGCGACCGGTCCTCGCCGAGCCGCTCACGCAGACGCTCGGAGTCGTCGACGGTGCGCAGGTAGGCCACCTCGGGTTCGCCGGGGAAGGGTCGCGGCCGTGAACCGGTGGCCAGCACCAGTGTGTCGTAGGCCAGGGAGCTGCCGTCGTCGAGTGTCACCATCTTGGCGTCGCTGTCGATCTGGGTTGCGCTCACCCCGGTCCGCAGATCGACGCGGTGGGTGGCGTACCACTGGGCATCGAAGGGGGCCAGCTCCGCGGACTCGGTCTTGCCGGCCAGGAACTCCTTGGACAACGGGGGCCGTTCGTAGGGGACGTGGTCCTCGCCGGCGACCACGACGAGCGCGCCGTCGTATCCGCGGGTGCGTAGTGCTTCGGCGGTCTTGGCTGCCGCAAGGCCGCCACCGATGATCACTATCGAATTGTCCATGACCTCACGCTACGCCGGTTATCGACAATGTCCAGAGCAGCGGCACCATCGATCTCTGGCACACTGGCCCCATGGCGAAGCTCTGGGCGATCAGCGATCTGCACGTCGCGAATCGGGGCAATGAGCACATCGTCGATACGATCCGCCCGGAGAACCCCGGGGACTGGCTGATCGCGGCGGGCGACGTCTCCGAACGCACCGACGACATCATCGATACCCTGCGCCGGCTCAAAGCACGCTTCGACACGGTGGTGTGGGTGCCAGGCAACCACGAGCTCTACACCACGGCCAAGGATCCGTTGCAGATCCACGGGGTCGCCCGCTACGACTATCTGGTCCAGGCCTGCCGGGACATCGGTGTGGTGACGCCCGAGGACATCTATCCGCTGTTCGATCCGGGCGACGGAAGCACTCCGGTGCGCGTGGTCCCGATGTTCCTGCTCTACGACTACACCTTCCGGCCCGAAGGCACGACGACGGCGCTGCAGGCGCTGGCGGTGGCCCGCGAACGCAATGTGGTGGCCACCGACGAGTTCCTGCTTTCGCCTGAGCCGTACGGAACCCGCGATGCGTGGGGTCGGGCCCGGATCGAGGCCACTCGCGCGCGACTGGAGGCGATCGATCCGACCGAGCCGACGATCCTGATCAACCACTGGCCGCTGCGGCGCGAACCCTGCGATGCGCTCATGTACCCGGAGTTCGCCCTGTGGTGCGGCAGCGAGTCGACCGCCGACTGGCACATCCGGTTCAATGCGGCCGCCTGCGTGTACGGGCACCTGCACATCCCACGCACCACCTGGTACGACGGAGTGCGTTTCGAGGAGGTATCCGTCGGCTACCCACGGGAGTGGAAGCGGCGGGGCCTGCCCGAGCCGCTGCTACGTCAGATCGCGCCGGACGACGGCACCACCGCCGCCGACCTGCATGAGCTCGGGGTGCGCTTCGAGCTTCCGCCGGACTATCAGGAGCGGGCCGCCGAATTCCGTGAACGCATGGAGAAGGTCCGGGCGAGGCGACAGTCGGCGAACTGAATCGGCAGACGGCCCCGGTGCGGCGCGAACGCCGTCCAGGAGGGGAGTTCGTCACATGTGCGGGTGCTGAGCACACCGGCGCCGGATGGTGAAACTGCTGTTCAATGCGTGTTTTCCGGCAGGAGGGAGACCGGGGGAGTCAGCTGCGGCGTGGACTCGATGGCGTGTGGCTGGCAGCATGGACCAGGATTTTTGCCTGTCGAGGTCTCGCGAACCGGAAACAAGGAGGTGGCCGCGATGATCGAGTTTCTGTTTCCGCGCGGAGTCGCCGCCGCCGAAGCCTTCGATGACCCGATCGACGCGCGGCTGCTGCCGGCCGAGGAGTCGCTGATCTCGCAAGCGGTGGACAAGCGGCGCCGCGAGTTCACCACCGCCCGGCACTGCGGCCGCACCGCCCTGGCGCAGTTGGGTCTGGAGCCGGTGCCGATCCTGCGTGGCGAGCGGGGGATGCCGCTGTGGCCGGCCAATGTGGTCGGCAGCCTCACCCACTGCGACGGCTACCGTGCCGCCGCAGTGGCCTATTCTATGCAGATCCGTTCGCTGGGCATCGATGCCGAACCTCACGAGGCGCTGCCCGACGGTGTGCTCGGGCACACCAGCCTGCCGGCCGAACGGGAGGTGCTGGCCACCCGGGACGAAGATCTGCACTGGGACCGGTTGCTGTTCTGTGCCAAGGAGGCCACCTACAAGGCCTGGTTCCCCCTGACCGGCCGCTGGCTCGGGTTCGAAGACGCGCACATCACCTTCACCCGCGAGCCCGGAACCCCCGGCCCTGTCGCGGGTCAGGCGCCTGTGGCCACAGGCACCTTCACCTCACAGATCCTGATCGACGGTGCGGCCACCGACGGCGGGCCGCCGTTGCTGACACTGCCGGGACGCTGGCTCATCGCCGGCGGCCTGATCATGACGGCGATCGCGCTGACCTGACCCATGACGACCCGTACCGACCCCGTCTCCGCCACACACCCTGCAGCCGCACCGGCGCGTCCGGCGAAGGGCCGCCGACTCGATGTCGAAGGGCTGCGCGGTGTCGCCATCCTGCTGGTGGTGGTCTTCCACATCTGGTTCGGCACGGTCTCCGGCGGAGTGGACGCCTTCCTGTTCATCTCCGGTTTCTTCCTGATCCCGTCGCTGCTGCGTGCGCAGGTCTCCGAGGATCCGGTCAACAACCCGTTCCCGCGGCTGTGGCGGGTCCTCAAACGCCTGTGGATCCCGATGGCCGCCACGGTCGCGGCGATCGTGCTGGCGGCCTGGTACGTGTACCCGTACACCCGCCGCCCCGAGATGCTGATCGACGCGGTGTGGTCGGACCTGTGGATGGTGAACTGGACCTTCGCCTACGAGGGGCGGGCCTACACCGATGCCGTCGCCTTGCCTTCACCGTTCCAGCACCTGTGGTCCCTGGCCGTACAGGCGCAGATCTTCGTCCTGCTCATCGTCGGCATCGGCCTGATCGGGCTGGCGTTGCGCCTGCTGGGCCGCGTCGTGGACTGGCTCACCGCTGCGCGTATCCGGGCCATCCTGATCGCGGTAGTGGTCGCGGTCTCGGTCGCCTCGTTCGTCTATGCCGGTTTCATCGGCTCGGCCGATCCGGCGGTCAACTACTACAACACCTTCTCGCGGTTCTGGGAGATCTCCCTGGGCGGTGTGCTGGGATTGATCCTGACCGGACGGACCCTGCCTGCCTGGTTCCGGCAACTCGCCGGCGTCGCGGGTCTGGCGATGCTGGTGATGACCGGTTTCGTCCTCGACGGGGCCGCCACGTTCCCCGGATACCAGGCGCTGCTGCCGCTGGGCGGCACGATCCTGGTGTTCGCCGCCGGTACCGGCGGCAGCAGCCTGGTCTCCCGCGGCCTGTCGACACGGCCGGTGGTCTACCTGGGGACGGTCGCCTACTACCTCTACCTGGTGCACTGGCCGATCCTGGTGATGTACATGATCTACAGGAAATACCATGCCCAGGAGCCCGTGCACCGCGTCGGACTGGTGGCCGGTCTGCTGATCATCGCGGTCTCGTTGCTGCTGTCGGCAGGTTTTCACTTCGTCTTCCGGGCCGATTCGCCGGTCTTGCGCTGGCGCATCCGGACGCCGGCGGTGCTGGCGGCCACCGCGGTGGCGCTGACGGTGTCGGTGCAGGCCTGGGCGACTCCGGCAGCCATCGTGATCCCGACCGATGTCGACCCCGACCGGTTCCCGGGGGCGTCGGCGCTGGCCGACGGCCGATCGGTACCCGACGACGTCGGTTTCATCCCGAATCTGGAATCGGCCCGGATGGATCTGCCCGACACCGCGCCGGGCCGCTGCTACAACGACGGCTCCAGCAACTCCGACCTGGTCACCTGCGACTTCGGCGCCCCGCGTCAGCCCGGCCGCAAGGTGCTGACCGTGGTGGGCGGCTCGCACGCCGATCACTTCGTCGGGGCGCTCGACGAGATCGGCAAGCGGCACGGCTTCACCGTCGAGACGGTCATCATGCTCAGCTGCCGGGTGGCCGACGGCCCCACCGCCGACGGCTCCACCGAGAAGCAGATCTGCCGGGACTGGCAGGTCAAGGCCATGGATCACCTGCTGGAAACCCGGCCCGATGCGGTCTTCACCAACTCCACGCGCGACGGTGAAGGCGCCGGTGAGCCCGACCAGACACCACAGTTCTACGTCGATGCGTTCAGCCGGTTATCGCAGGCGGGTATCCCCGTCGTGGGGGTACGGGACCTGCCCTGGCTCAAAGACCGGTACGGGGAGGTGCGCGACCCGATCGACTGTTTCGCCGTCCGCAATGACCCGGAGTTCTGCGGTGCCGACCGCGCGAGCACCCTGGCCCCGCAGGATCCGGCCATCGACGCAGTCGGGCACCTGCCGGATGTGCACCTGCTCGACTTCACCGATCTGCAGTGCACCGCAACGCACTGTCCGCTGATCGTGGGCAACGTGGTGGTCTACCGGGATGCGCATCACTACACGCGGACCTTCGTGATGTCGCTGGTCCCGTACCTGGAAGAGCAGATGATGGCGGCGCTGGGCTGGCCGGACCAGCCGGTGGCCGATCGGACGCGCTGACCCGGCGGAGCGGTGGCCGGCACGCGGCCGGGGCCTGGCACACTGTGGGAATGGCCGATCCCTCCATCGAGAACGCCGGACTGCTCGTCGTCGACAAGTCGCCCGGTATGACCAGTCACGACGTGGTCTCCAAATGCCGGAAGGCGTTCAACACCCGCCGCGTCGGTCACGCCGGCACCCTCGACCCGATGGCCACCGGTGTCTTGGTGATCGGTATCGAACGGGCCACCAAGCTGCTGGGTCTGCTGTCGCTGACCACCAAGTCGTATACGGCGACGATCCGCCTGGGCGCATCCACCTCCACCGATGACGCCGAGGGAGAGATCCTGGCCACTGCCGACACCGGGGCAATCACCGAGGCGCAGATCCGGGCCGGCGTCGCTGCACTGACCGGTCAGCTGCAGCAGATTCCGGCCAAGGTCAGCGCGATCAAGGTCGACGGGCGCCGCGCCCACGCACTGGTGCGCACCGGCACCGAGTTCGAGCTGCAGGCCCGGCCGGTCACCGTGCACCGATTCGACGTTCTCGACATCGCCGGTGCGGGCGGGTTCATCGATGTGCAGGTCGCCGTCGACTGTTCGTCGGGCACCTACATCCGGTCTCTGGCCCGCGATCTGGGCGAGGCGCTCGGGGTGGGTGGGCACCTGACCACCCTGCGCCGGACGGCGGTCGGCCCGTTCACCCTCGACCACGCGCGGACCCTCGACGAGGTGATCGCCGAACCGGGGGTCAGCCTCGGGATCGACGCCGCCGCTAAACTGTGCTTCCCGCTCCGTGACATCAGCGATGAGGAAGCCGAATCGATCAGTCAGGGCCGCTGGCTCGAGCCGGTCGGACGCAAAGAGATCTACACCGTGGTCGACCCGTCCGGTCAGGCCATCGCGCTGGTGCAGGAGAAGGGCCGGCGCGCCGCCTCGGTGATGGTGGTCCGCCCGGCGACACTGCGGTAGCGGCGTCGCCGGAGCGTCAGCCGTCCTGCAGGAAGATCGCCCGCGAGGCCACATCGCCCAGGTGGATCAGCTCTCCGCCGTCGACCGACACCGAGATGGTGCCGGCGAACGGCCGCTTCTCCACGACGGTGACGGTGCGGTCCAGATCGATGCCGATCTCCTGGAAGTAGCGCAGCATCTCCGGATCGGAGTCGGAGATGCGGTTGATCACACCGCTCTGGTCCACCGACAGGTCGGCGAGCTGGCGGGAGCCGGCGTCGGGCACGCGGCCGTCGGAGTGCGGGATCGGGTCGCCGTGCGGATCCCGGCGCGGGTAGCCGAGTTTGGCGTCGATGCGGTCGATCAACTGGTCGGAGACCGCGTGTTCGAGGATTTCGGCCTCATCATGGACCTCATCCCAGCCGTAGCCGAGTTCCCGGACCAGGAAGGTCTCCAGCAGCCGGTGGCGGCGCACCATACCGATCGCGGCCGCGCGCCCGTCATCGGTCAGGGACACCGAGCCGTAGCGTTCGTGATCCACCAGTCCCTGATCGGCGAGCTTGCGGATGCCTTCGGAGGCGGTGGAGGCCGAGACGCTGAGTTTTTCGGCAAGCAATTTGGTGGTGACCTTGGTGTCGGTCCACTCCTGAGAGGTCCAGATGACCTTCAGATAGTCCTGCGTCACCGAGCTGAGATCGCCGACCGGGCGCGAGTGGGGCATGGCGGTCAGCTTACTAGGCGCCCGACGTAATACCCTGGATGTGTGTTGCGTTGGCGAGGGCTGGAGAACGTCCCACCGGGTTGGGGTCGATGTGTGGTCACCATCGGCGTATTCGACGGTGTGCACCGCGGACACGCGCAGTTGATCGCGGCGGCCACCCGGGCCGCTGCCGAGCGCGGGATCCCGTCGGTGCTGATGACCTTCGATCCGCACCCCTCCGAGGTGGTGCGTCCGGGCACCCATCCGCCGCAGTTGTCGACGCTGAGCAGACGTGCCGAGCTGGCGCAGGAGATGGGGATCGACGTCTTCTGCGTCGTCCCGTTCACCGCGACGCTGGCGCGCAAGAGCCCCGAAGAGTTCGCCCACGATGTCCTGGTGGAGCAGCTGCATGCCGCTCAGGTCGTCGTCGGCGACAACTTCACCTTCGGACACAAGGCGGCCGGTGACGTGGCCAAGCTGCGCGAGCTGGGGGAGCGGTTCGGCTTCGAGGTCGAGGCGGTCTCCCTGTTCGGTGAACACACCCTCACCTTCTCCTCGACCTACATCCGTTCCTGCGTGGCCGCCGGCGACGTCGAACTCGCCGCCGAAGCTCTGGGCAGACCGCACCGGGTCGAAGGCGTGGTGGTGCACGGCCAGAAGCGTGGCCGGGACCTGGGGTATCCGACGGCCAATGTCTCGGTCACCACCCATGCCGCCGTTCCTGGTGACGGGGTCTACGCGGCCTGGTTCACCGTGGAGCGCAGCGGTAACGAACCCGAGGGCATGGAGATCGGCCGGCGCTATCCGGCCGCGGTGTCGGTCGGCACCAATCCGACGTTCGCCGGCCAGCACCGCACCGTCGAGGCCTATGTGCTCGATGTGGACGCGGACCTGTATGGCCAGCATGTGGCCGTCGACTTCGTCAGCCGCATCCGCGGGATGGAGACCTACGACAGCCTCGAGGCGCTGATCGCCGCGATCGCCGACGACGTCGATCGTGCCCGGGTGATTCTGGGCGCCGATTGATCCCGGCTCCGGCGGATTTCCGGCTGTCGACTCCCGGCTGGTAACCTTGACCGCTGGCGCCGGCTGCAGTCCGTGGCGGCGCGCCCTCCCGGTGGGGAGTCCCGGATCTCCGGGAATCTGGACACGGTACTGAAACAAGGAGATCAACCATGGCGTTGACCGCTGCAGAGAAGAAGGCCGTACTCGACGAGTACGCCGTCCACGAGGGTGACACCGGTTCGCCGGAGGCACAGATCGCGCTGCTGACCAAGCGCATCACCGATCTGACCGAGCACCTGAAGTTCCACAAGCACGATCACCACAGCCGCCGCGGGCTGCTGCTGCTGGTCGGTCGTCGCCGTCGTCTGCTCAAGTACCTGCAGAGCGTCGACATCAACCGCTACCGCGCGCTGATCGAGAAGCTCGGCCTGCGCCGCTGACCTTCTGGTCGCTCTCAAGACCTTCCGGCCGCCCCGCCATTCCGGTGGGGCGGCCGGCATCGTCTTCGGCGTCGAGGAGGTCGCAGCCGTCGGTGTGGGGCCTCGAGTGTTAGAATCGCTGTGAACGATGCGCTGAAGGCAGTGGCATCGGACGTGACCAGCAGACCGGTCCTCGGTAGTGGCTGCCGGAACGCACGCCCTCGCGGCGTAACGAATTCCGGCAGCTTCGATCGAAGGCCGTCTCATCACCGCAGGTCCGTCAGGAATTTTCACACTGACGGGCCCGAATGCGGTGCACGCTCCGGCCCACTCAAGGCAGTACATCTTCCCGGCTGTGCGCAATCGGCGCGTGGCCGGCTACTGCATATCTCGGCGAGACGCACGGCGTCCGCCGCAACGAAAGGGATTCAAGTAATCCATGACTGATGTCATCGAAGAATTCGACGAGACCGTCACCGAGGTCTCCTGTGTGATCGACAACGGCGAGTTCGGCAAGCGGGAGATCCGCTTCGAGACCGGCCGTCTGGCGATGCAGGCCGCCGGTTCGGTCGTCGCCTACCTGGACGAGGGGACCATGATCCTCTCGACCACCACCGCGTCGAAGAACCCGAAGGAGCACTTCGACTTCTTCCCGCTGACCGTGGACGTGGAGGAGCGGATGTACGCCGCCGGCCGCATCCCCGGATCCTTCTTCCGTCGCGAGGGCCGCCCGTCGACCGACGCGATTCTGACCTGCCGGCTGATCGACCGTCCGCTGCGCCCGTCGTTCGTCGACGGTCTGCGCAACGAGATCCAGGTGGTCGAGACCATCCTGTCGCTGGATCCGAACGACCTGTACGACGTCGTCGCGATCAACGCGGCCTCGGCGTCCACCCAGATCGCCGGTCTGCCGTTCTCTGGCCCGGTCGGCGGTGTGCGCGTGGCGCTGATCCCCACCCCGGCCAACAAGGCCGGCCAGTGGGTTGCCTTCCCGACCGTCGAGCAGCTCGAAGGCGCCGTGTTCAACATGGTCGTGGCCGGCCGCGTCACCGACGCCGGCGAGGTCGCGATCATGATGGTCGAGGCCGAAGCCACCGACAATGTGCTCGAGCTGATCGCCGACGGCGCCACCGCGCCCAGCGAGACCATCGTCGCCGAGGGCCTGGAGGCTGCCAAGCCGTTCATCGCACAGCTGTGCCAGGCCCAGAAGCAGCTCGCGGATGCCTCCGCCAAGGAGACCCGCGAGTTCCCGCTGTTCCTGCCCTACCAGGACGACGTCTACCAGGCGGTGTCCGACTTCGCCGCCGACCGCCTCAACGAGGTGCTGTCGATCGCCGGCAAGCAGGAACGTGAGACGGCCACCGACGCGCTCAAGGCCGATGTGCTCGCCGAGGTCGGCCCGAAGTTCGAGGGTCGCGAGGGCGAGATCGGTGCGGCCTTCCGTTCGCTGACCAAGCAGCTGGTCCGGCAGCGGATCCTGACCGACCACTTCCGGATCGACGGCCGCGGGATCACCGATATCCGCGAGCTCTCGGCCGAGGTCAGCATCATCCCGCGGGCCCACGGCAGCGCCCTGTTCGAGCGCGGCGAGACCCAGATCATGGGTGTCACCACGCTGGACATGGTCAAGATGGCACAGCAGATCGATTCGCTGGGCCCGGAGACCTCCAAGCGCTACATGCACCACTACAACTTCCCGCCGTACTCGACCGGTGAGACCGGCCGCGTCGGCTCGCCCAAGCGGCGCGAGATCGGCCACGGTGCGCTCGCCGAGCGTGCCCTGCTGCCGGTGCTGCCCAGCGTCGACGAGTTCCCGTACGCGATCCGTCAGGTCTCCGAGGCCCTGGGGTCCAACGGCTCCACCTCGATGGGCTCGGTGTGCGCCTCGACGCTGTCGATGCTCAACGCCGGTGTGCCGCTGAAGGCTCCGGTCGCCGGTATCGCCATGGGCCTGGTCTCCGACGAGGTCACCATCGACGGTAAGACCGAGACCCGCTACGTGGCGCTGACCGACATCCTGGGCGCCGAGGATGCCTTCGGCGATATGGACTTCAAGGTCGCCGGTACCCCGGACTTCGTGACCGCTCTGCAGCTGGACACCAAGCTCGACGGCATCCCCTCCTCGGTGCTGGCCAATGCGCTGGCTCAGGCCAAGCAGGCCCGCCAGACCATCCTCGAGGTGATGGCCGAGGCGATCGACGAGCCCGACGAGATGAGCATCTACGCGCCGCGGATCACCACCATCAAGATTCCGATGGACAAGATCGGTGAGCTGATCGGCCCCAAGGGCAAGACGATCAACGGCATCACCGAGGAGACCGGCGCCAACATCTCGATCGAGGACGACGGCACCGTGTTCATCGGCGCCGCCAACGGCGAGGCAGCCCAGGCCGCGATCGACAAGGTCAACGCCATCGCCAACCCGCAGCTGCCCAAGGTCGGCGAGCGCTTCCTGGGCACCGTGGTCAAGACCGCCCCGTTCGGCGCCTTCGTCTCGCTGCTGCCGGGCCGTGACGGCCTGGTCCACATCAGCAAGCTGGGCAACGGCAAGCGGATCGGCAAGGTCGAAGACGTGGTGAACGTCGGCGACAAGCTGCAGGTGGAGATCGCCGACATCGACGAGCGCGGCAAGATCAGCCTGGTTCCGGTGCAGGCAGACGCTCCGGCCGCCGAGGCCGCCGACGCCTGATCGGTGTGCGGCCCGCCAGGCGGGTTGCGCTGACGACATCCGGCCCGCGATTCCCCAGGAGGGAGTCGCGGGCCGGAGTCGTCTGCCGGGACTGTGTCCCGGGACCGCCTGTCGCAGGTCCGGTCAGCGCACCTCGATGGCACCGGAAGTGCCGGTGAACTCGGTCAGCGCCCCGGTCGCAGATTTGGCGTCCCCGAAGTAGCGGATCCGGAAGCGGCCGCTGGCGTCCTGCGGAATCCGCCAGGTGATGGTCACCTTGGAGGCCGAGGCGCTGCCGCCCGGGCGCATCCAATTCAGTTCGGTCGACTCGTGATCGTCGTCGTAGGCCACCTGCCATCCGTCCGGGCTGTGCCGTTCGACGACGAAATAGCCCTTGCTGCGGCGGCCCCGCCGGACCCGGTTGGCCGGGTGGGCGCCGCAGAAGCTGATCCGCAGCGTGCTGCCGGGCTTCGCCGAGCCGGGGACCCGGGAGACCAGCTGGCCGAAACGAGTCCCGGGCATCGGGGTGTCCGCCGGGGGTGCGCCCAGCAGATCCGGCTGCAGCGTATCGCGGTCGGCCGGACGCGGACCCAACGGCAGCCGGCGGCGGCGCGCCATGGCCCGGGCCAGTCGGTCGAACTCCTGCATATAAGCGCTCAGCGTCCACCGGCCGAACAGGGTGGCCCCGCCCTCGTACTGCTGGGCGGTGTACTCCTCGGGGGTGGTCACATACTGGCTGTAGCCGTTGGCATAACCCTGCAGCAGCACGTTCTCCAGGGGCACCGACAGGGCGTCGGCGACAAGACGCCGGATCCGCAGACCGGCGACGATGGTCGATTCGGCCGGCATCGCCGCCAGCACCAGGTCGCCGATACGCAGCAGCTGGATGGGCAGGTTCTGTTCCACCCACGAGCGGGGCGGCAGGATACCGAGCGGGAACAGGTCGGCCTTGGGAGCTTGAGCCAGCTGCATCCACGGCTCGGGTGTGGGTACCGCGGTCGCGCCCAGGGCGACGGCCAGCTCGTTGCGCATCCCCTCGCGCAGGAACTCCAACTGGCTGCGGGTGTTGTCCTCGCGGCTGGTGGCCGCCGAGGCCAGGCCCATCATCGCCGGAGCCGTACGCGCGGACTTCCCGTTCGGGGTGTACCGGCCGTCGATGTGCAGGTCGGCCAGATTCAGATACGTGGTCGCCGCATCGATGCCGCCGCGCATCGGGCGGGCCCCGGCCAGCGCGGTCTGGCCGGCACGATCCTGCCGGCGTCCGATCATGATCCGGTTGGTGCGATGGTCTGCGGTGGGGCCGCCCGGATTCATCGGGCGCAGCCACAGATTCGGCGACATGTCCCCGGCGTTGGTCTGGGCGTGCGCGCTGATGATGCCGGGGTCGCGCTGTTCGGCCAGGTAGGAGGCGTACCCCTTATTGTCGGGGCCGATCAGGAAGTTGGCGTCGGTCAGCGAGGTGCCGTGGGTGGCGAACCAGACGATCTCGCCGATGGTCTGGCCGCCGCGCCGCAGGCGCAGCGCGGTGACCTGGGGGTCGATGTGCTGCGGGAAGTGTTGGCGATCGGCGGCCGGATTGAGCCGGAAAGCCGGCATCGAGCGGTTCGCGCTGGCGTCGTGCAGTTCGCTCATGCCCAGTTCGACGGTGCCCGGGCCCAGACTGCGGTGGGCCTCGTCGACCGCGTCGAGCAGACCGGCCAGCTCGGCCTGGAACGAGTTGTGCCGGTGTCCCATCGCGGCCAGGGTGTAGGCGTAGTCCCAGGAGGTGCCGCCGCACGAGTTGTGGTTGTGGGTGGCGTTGAGGTTGACGTTGTGTTCGTCATAGGTCCCGCCGTACCGGGACCGCAGCGCGGCCAGCAGACGGTTGCGGTGCGAGGTGAAGATGCAGGCGATATCGGCGGTGATGAACAGGATCCGCGCGCCGGTGGCAGCGTCGGCGATCACATAGGCGCGCGCCCAGGTTCGCTGCAGCAGCCCGCGCGCGACCTGATCGGCATCGGAGTAACCCATCATGCCCTGGCCGGCGATCGCTCCGGTCATATCGCCTTTGCCCGCGCCTACCAGGTATCCGGTCCCGCCGGGTTCGGCGCCGGCGGGAGCCTCGGCGCCCAGTGCGGCGGCACCGAAGGTACTCGCGCCCAGCGCGGTGGCGCCGACGGCGGCAGCCTGCAGCAGCGTGCGGCGTGACACCGCGGTGGACTCGTTCACAGAGCGCTCCCCGAGTAGAACTGGTTACAGTCGATCCGTAGGCTAGCCCACCGGTGGGAGCGGCCGGACACCGACCGCAACGTCCTCCCCGGCGATGCGCCCTGCCCGAACCGAAACAGTGATGAAGTAGAGCCATGAACCTCGACGAATACATGTCCCACGACGCCACCGGACTGGCCGCCCTGGTCGCCGCCGGTGAGGTCACCCCGGCCGAACTGCTCGAATTGGCCCGCCGACGAATGCGTCAGGTGAACCCGACCCTGAACGCGGTGGTGATCGATACCGGTGAGAACGCCGATATCCAGGTGCACGGGCGTCCGACGGGCCCCTTCGCCGGAGTACCGTTCCTGATCAAGGATCTGTCTCAGGAGTACCGCGGCTATCCGACCACGTGCGGTTCCCGGGCGCTGACCGGCCTGCGCGAGACCGAGAACGCCCTGGTCACCGACCGCTTCCTGGAGGCGGGGCTGGTGATCATGGGTAAGACCAACACCCCGGAGCTGGGGGCCAAGGGAATCACCGAATCGGACCTGTGGGGCCCGTGCCGTAACCCGTGGGATCCCACACGGACCCCGGGCGGCTCCTCCGGCGGGTCGGCGG
Source organism: Gordonia hirsuta DSM 44140 = NBRC 16056 (assembly GCF_000333015.1). GTDB lineage: Bacteria > Actinomycetota > Actinomycetes > Mycobacteriales > Mycobacteriaceae > Gordonia > Gordonia hirsuta. The sequence goes on from NZ_BANT01000042.1 coordinate 18,905, forward strand.
CGGCGGTGGCCGCGGGCATCGTGCCGGCCGCCGGGGCGAACGACGGCGGAGGATCGATCCGTATTCCCGCGGCGACGACCGGGTTGGTCGGCCTCAAGCCCAGTCGGGGACTGGCCCCCTACGGCCCGCAGACCGGCGAGCCCATGTTCGGGATGGCGGTACAGGGTACGGTCACCCGCACGGTGCGCGACAGTGCCGGCCTGCTCGATGCGATCGTGGGTCCCAATCCGCTGGCCGACTACCAGGTCGCTCAGCCCGAGCAGAAGTTCACCGAGCTGATCAGCCGGCGGCCGCGGCAGCTGCGTATCGGCTATTCGGCGCAATCGGCGATCCGCGGCGAGCCCACCGCGGTGGCCGCAGACGCCATGGAATCCACCGCCGGATTGCTGACCGACTTGGGACATCAGGTCGACGAGATCGCCCCGCCGTACGACGACAAGGCGCTGGCCGAGACCTTCCTGACGATCTGGTTCGCTCAGCTGGCCGCGCAGGTCGACGAGATCAAGGAACGCACCGGTGCCGGGGACGGCGATTTCGAGGCCGACACCCTGGCGATGGTGGAGATCGGCCGCGCCAACGGTGCGGTGAAGGCCCTGCGTGCCCTGGAGAAGATCACCACCTACACCCAGGCGATGGCGGAGTACTACCGCAGCTACGACTACTTCATGACGCCGACGCTGGCCGAGGCGCCGATTCTGGTGGGTGCGCTCGACACCGCCCGGCCGCTGCAGGTGGGGGCGCGGTTGGCGCACCGTTTGCACGGCGGCAAGGCGCTGCTGAAGACCGGTCTGGTGGACCAGATGATCGAGGAGAATCTGGGGTGGGTGCCCTACACCCAGTTGGCGAACCTGACCGGGCGGCCCGCCATCAGCGTGCCGGTCTACTGGACGCCGGAAGGTCTGCCGCTGGGAGTCCAGTTCAACGGACCGCTCGGGTCCGACGGGGCGCTGCTGCAGCTGGCCGCCCAACTGGAGGAAGCCGCCCCGTGGATCCAAAGATTCCCCGCCCAGAAGGCCTGACCCTGCCGCGTGTGGGACGGAATCGGGGCTGACTTCTAGACTGGAGAGCGATCAGGCGGGCCCGGCAGCTCGGGCCCGCCCACCGCGAACAGGAACGGGAGTCAGATGAGCAGCGAGACCATCGCGGTCGGGGTGTTCGGCAGCAACGGCAAGGTCGGAGCGGCGATCGTCGAGGGACTGCGCGAGGCGGCCGATACCGAATTCACCGTCGGCGTCGATGCCGGCGACGACCGCGCGGCCTTCGCCGAGTCGGGAACCCAGGTGGTCGTGGACTTCACCCACCCCGACGTGGTGATGGACAACCTGAAGTTCCTCATCGACAACGGCATCCACGCCGTGGTCGGCACGACCGGCTTCACCGCCGAACGCCTCGAGCAGGTGCGGACCTGGCTCGATGCGGCACCCGGGGTCGGTGTGCTGATCGCGCCGAACTTCGCGATCGGGGCCATCTTGTCGATGCACTTCGCGCAGCAGGCCGCACCGTACTTCGACTCGGTGGAGATCGTCGAACTGCATCATCCGCACAAGGCGGACGCCCCCTCGGGCACGGCCGGGCGCACCGCCCAGCTGGTGGCCGCCGCGCGGGCCGAAGCCGGTAGCCCACCCATGCCCGATGCCACCTCGAGCGGACTCGAAGGTGCCCGCGGTGCCGACGTCGACGGGGTGCGGGTCCACTCGGTACGGCTGGCCGGCCTCGTGGCGCACCAGGAGGTCCTCTTCGGCACCCAGGGGGAGACGCTGACCATCCGGCACGACTCGATCGACCGGACCTCGTTCGTACCCGGTGTGCTGCTCGGGGTGCGCCGAATCGGCGAGCACCCGGGTCTCACCATCGGTCTGGACCAGTTCATGGACCTGCGCTGATGGCCGTCAAACAGAAGGATCCGCGGCCACTGGTGCTGATGATCGGCTTCATGGTGCTGGCGATGATCGTCTACCTGGCACTGTTGAGCCGCCTGGCGATCAGGCTGCTCCAGTCCGGCGGCGCCGTCGGGATCGGTATGGGTCTGGGCGTGCTGCTGCTGCCGCTCCTCGGCCTGTGGATCGTGTTCCAGACCCTGCGCTCGGGAATCGAGCATCAGCGGATGTCGGCCGCCGTCGACGAGGCCGGACGGACCCTGATCGTCGAGCATCTTCCGCATCGGCCCTCCGGCCGCCTGGAGCGCGACGCGGCAGACGAACTCTTTGCGCAGGTCAAAGCCGAGTGGGAGGCCGACCCGTCGGACTGGATGAGTACCTACCGGATCGCGCGCGCCTACGACTACGCCGGAGATCGCTCACGGGCCCGGCAGATGATGCGCCGAGCCTCGGAAGGATACCGGGCGGCTGTCCGCGCCGACTGAGCCGATCAGCGGGGCGAGGTGAGCAGCAGCGGGGCGGGGTGATCTGCTGCGGTTGCCGCGGATCTGGCTCACGTACGGTGGGGTGCACCCGCTGGCCCGGCAACGAAGGAGACCCGCATGGCGCGGTTGCTGATCATCCATCACACACCGTCACCGCACTGCCAGGAGATGTTGGAGGCGGTGATCGCCGGGGCGAGCGACCCGGACATCGAGGGGGTCGAGGTGGTGCGGCGGGCCGCGCTGACGCTGTCGCCGGTCGATGTGCTGGAGGCCGACGGGTATCTGCTGGGGTCCCCGGCGAACCTCGGCTACATGTCCGGGGCGCTCAAACACGGGTTCGACGTGATCTACTACCCGTGCCTGGACCAGACCACCGAACGTCCCTACGGTCTGTTCATGCACGGCAACCAGGGCACCGAAGGCGCCCAGCGCAGTGTGCACTCCATCGCCGGCGGTCTGGGGTGGACCCGAGCCGCCGACGATGTGGTCGTCTCGGCCAAACCGACCAAGGACGAGCTGGAGGCGTGCTGGAATCTGGGCGCGACCGTGGCCGCGCAGCTGATGGCCTGATGACCCGGAGGGCCGGCGGATGACGACTCCTGGCGGACGGATGGGCGGTGGAGCCCTGCGCGGCGTCGACGAGGCGGCGCTGCGGAAACAGAATGCCGCCGCACCGGAGATCCCCCACCTGGGGCGGCGGGCGGTAGCACTGTTCATGCCCTACCGCGGCCGGATCGTGATCACCTGCCTGACGGTGGTCGCCGCCGCAGCCATCGGGGTGGTGCCGCCGCTGCTGATCGAGCAGATCTTCGACAAGGCACTCTTCCCGCCCGACGGCCGGCCGTCGATGAGCCTGCTGGGCTGGCTGGTCGGGGCCATGATCGGGTTGTATCTGCTGTCGGCGCTGCTCAACGTGGTGCAGACGTGGCTGACCTCCACGGTCGGCAATGCGGTGACCGGGGACCTGCGAATCCAGCTCTTCGAGCATCTGCAGAGCATGGAGCTGGGCTTTTTCACCCGGACCAAGACCGGGGTGATCCAGTCCCGACTGCAGAACGATGTCGGAGGGGTCTCCGGAGTCCTCACCTCCACCTTGACCTCGATCCTCGGGAACACCGTCACCGTGATCGCCTCGCTGGTCGCGATGATCCTGATCGACTGGCAGCTGACGCTGGTCGCGGTGATCATCATGCCGGCGCTGGTGCTGGTCCAGCGCCGAGTGGGGCGGGTGCGCGCGCGGATCGCCGCCCAGACGCAGGCCTCGCTGTCCGAGCTCACCGCCATCACCCAGGAATCGCTGAGCATCTCCGGCATCCTGCTGGCAAAGTCGTTCAACCGGCAGCAGACCGAATCGGGTAGGTATCGCGCCGAGAACACCAACCAGGTGGGCCTGCAGGTCAAACGGGCGATGAGCGGCCAGGGGTTCTTCGCGGTGGTGCAGGTCCTGATGTCCTCGGTCCCGGCGGTGATCTATCTGATCGCCGGCTGGCTGATCACCGGTGAGAGCGTCGACATCACCGCCGGCACCATCGTCGCCTTCACCACCGTGCAGGCGCGGCTGCTGAACCCGCTGGTCTCACTGATGCGGGTCGCGCTGGAGGTGCAGACCTCCCGGGCGATCTTCGCGCGGATCTTCGAATACCTGGACCTGGTGCCGGCCATCGCCGACGCCCCCGATGCCATCGAGGCGGCCCAGGCGCCCGGACCGCGCGGGCGCATCGAGTTCGATCGGGTGACCTTTCGCTTCCCGGATGCCGCCCCGGATTCGCGGCCCACCCTGGACCAGGTGAGCTTCGCGGTGGAACCGGGGCAGCATGTGGCGCTGGTGGGACCGTCCGGTTCGGGGAAGTCGACGATCCTGTACTTGGCGCCGCGCCTGTACGAGGCCGGCGCCGGGACGGTGTATTTCGCCGGCGCGGACGTACGCCGGCTGACCGGATCATCGATCATCGACGACGTCGGGATCGTCTCCCAGGAGACCTACCTGTTCCATGCAACCATCGCCGAGAACCTGCGCTACGCCAAACCCGAGGCGACCGACGCCGAACTGGCCGCCGCCTGCACCGCCGCCAACATCCACCACATCATCGAGAGCTTCGACGACGGCTACGACACCGTCGTCGGTGAGCGCGGCTATCGTCTGTCCGGCGGTGAGAAGCAGCGCATCGCCATCGCCCGGGTGCTGCTGAAGGATCCGCCGGTGATGCTGCTGGACGAGGCGACCTCGGCACTGGACACGGTCTCCGAACGGGTCGTTCAGGAGGCGATCGACGAGGCCGCCTCCGGCCGCACCACGATCACCGTGGCGCACCGGCTGTCCACGATCGTCGACTCGGATATGATCTACGTCATCGATGCCGGTCGGATCGTCGAATCGGGGACCCACCCACAGCTGATGGCCGCGGACGGACTGTATGCCGAGCTGGCTGCCGAGCAGATCGCCGCGGCCCGCATCGAGGACACCGTGACCGGTGATCGTGCGCCGCTGGCCGAACGACGCGCCGAGCAGTGCCCCGACCCCCGGCGCATTCCCGAGGAGATCGTGGCGATCACCCAGCCGCCCCGTGCCCCGGATCAGGCACTGACGGCACCGGCCGGGTCCGGGGTGGAATGGCCGCCCGTCGTGCAATGACGCCGCCGCGCGGACCAGTAGACTCGCTGCTGTGAGCACGACCATTGCGACTCCGTACGAGGATCTGCTGCGCCGGGTCATGGAGACCGGGACCGAGAAGGCCGACCGGACCGGGACCGGGACGCGCAGCGTATTCGGTGCCCAGTTGCGGTTCGACCTGGCGGCCGGTTTTCCGCTGATCACCACCAAGAAGGTGCACCTGAAGTCGATCGTCTACGAGCTGCTGTGGTTCCTGCGCGGCGACTCCAATGTGGCCTGGCTGCAGGAGAACGGGGTCACCATCTGGGACGAGTGGGCCGCGCCGGACGGCGACCTCGGGCCGATCTACGGCGTCCAGTGGCGCAACTGGCCCACACCGTCCGGCGAACACATCGATCAGATTCAGGCCGCGCTGGACCTGCTGACATCCGACCCCGACTCGCGCCGCAACATCGTCTCGGCCTGGAACGTCGGCGAGATCCCGCAGATGGCCTTGCCCCCGTGCCATGCCTTCTTCCAGTTCTACGTCGCCGACGGGAAGCTGAGCTGCCAGCTGTATCAGCGCAGTGCCGACCTGTTCCTGGGCGTGCCGTTCAACATCGCCTCGTACGCCCTGCTGACGCACATGATGGCTCAGCAGGCCGGACTGGACGTCGGCGACTTCGTATGGACCGGTGGTGACTGCCACATCTACGACAACCACGTCGAGCAGGTGCGCGAGCAGCTCTCCCGCACGCCGTACCCGTACCCGAGACTGCAACTGAACAAAGCCGATTCGATCTTCGACTACGTCTACGAGGACGTGCAGGTGCTCGATTACCGGTCGCACCCGGCGATCAAAGCACCGGTCGCCGTCTGAGGTCACGCAGTTGCAAGCGCACAGCCAGAGATACCGCTGACGGGAAGGGAAGGACACGAGATGACGATTGCCTTGGTGTGGGCGCAGGACCGTACCGGCGCCATCGGCCGCCGGGGCGCGATCCCGTGGCGCGTACCGGAGGATCTGGCGCATTTCCGCGAGGTGACCGGCGACGGCGCCGTGATCATGGGCCGTAAGACGTGGGAGTCGCTGCCCACCAGGTTCCGGCCGCTGCCGGGCCGGCGCAATATCGTGCTGACCCGCGCCAGCGGCTACACCGCCGAGGGCGCCGAGGTCCTGGCCGACCTGGAAGCGGCCCTGGACCTGGTGGGTCGGGCGGCCTCGGTGATCGGCGGCGGCGAGATCTACAGTGCTGCGCTGCAGCACGCCCATCAACTCCTGGTCACCGAGATCGACATGCTGGTCGACAGCGCCGACGCCTTCGCTCCGCCGGTCGACCTGGATGTGTGGGAAGAGGCCGCGGCGAGCAACTGGCAGCGGTCGAGCACGGGCACGATGTACCGGTTCCTCGAATACCGGCGGATCGACTACTCGCGCAGGTGAGGACGGAGCTCTCGCTGCCGCAGGCCCGCCGGGTGGCACTGACGGCCCAGGGCTTCGCCGACCGCCCACCCTCGGGCGCACCCACCCGCGCGCACCTCAAACGTGTCCTCGCGCGGACGCGGCTGCTGCAGATGGACTCGGTCAACGTCCTGGCCCGGGCGCACTATCTGCCGGTGTTCAGCAGGCTTGGCCCGTACGACGATCGGCTGCTGGAGCGGGCGGCCTGGGAATCGCCGGCGCGCTCGCCCCGGCTGCTCGCCGAATACTGGGCACACGAGGCCGCACTGATTCCGCTCGATGACTGGCCGCTGTTCGGCTGGCGGATGGCCCGCTACGCCGGCGGCCGCTGGCGGCACACCCGGGAGGTACTGCAGCGCAACCCGGCGCTGATCGACGACGTCGTCGCGGTGATCGACCAGACCGGCGCCAGCACCCCGCGGCAGATCGAAGCGGCCCTGGGTATCCGCGCCGCGGCCACCCGGCCCGGCAGCTGGTGGGTACGCGGGGAGGTCAAGCAGGTCTGTGAGGCGTTGTTCGCCGAGGGGCGGCTGTCGGCGACCCGTGATCAGAACTTCACTCGGCATTACGACCTGGCCGATCGGGTGCTGGGCCGGGACATCGTTGCCCGGCGGATCGGCGAGACCGATGCGGTGCGCGCGCTGGTCCGGCGGGCGGCGGCCGCCCACGGTGTCGCGACAGCGGCCGATCTGGCCGACTACTATCGGCTCGATGCCGCCCAGGTGCGACCGGTCCTGCCCGACCTGGTCGACGAGGGAACACTGACGCCGGTCCGCGTCGAGGGCTGGACCGAGGACGCCTACCTGCACGCGGACGCCCGCGCCGCACGGTCGATGCCGCGGTCGACCCTGCTGTCGCCGTTCGACCCCCTGATCTTCTTCCGGCCGCGCACTCAGCGTCTGTTCGGCTTTCATTACCGGCTGGAGATTTACGTCCCGAAAGCACGTCGGGTGCACGGCTACTACGTGCTGCCGTATCTGCTCGACGGCCAGCTGGTGGCGCGGGTGGACCTCAAGGCCGACCGTGGGGAGCGGGTGCTGCGGGTACTGGCCGCGCACCACGAACCGGGCGTCGACACCGGCGAGGTGGCCGCTGCCCTGGCCGCAGACCTGCAACGCCTGGCCGCCTGGCGGAACCTGGACACGGTACGGATCGCCGGACCCGGCGATCTGGCGCCGGCACTGACCCGGAGCTGCCGATGAGCAGCCGATCGGCCGGTGGCGAGCGCCACGAGTCGCCCAACTGGTTCCTGACCGGTAGCGGCGACTATGCCGCGCACCGACCGACCTATCCGCCGGAGCTGGCGGTCAGGCTCGCAGACCTGGCACCGGCGAGGAACCTGGCAGTCGACGTGGGCTGCGGCAGCGGACAGTTCACCACGGCACTGGCGGAACAGTTCGAACGCGTACTCGGACTCGACCCCAGCGCCGATCAGATCGCCCATGCCGCCCTCGGCGCCGGCGTCGAATACCGGGTCGCGCCCGCCGAGAAGACGGGACTGCCCGACGGCTGCGCAGACCTGATCACCGTCGCCCAGGCGGCGCACTGGTTCGATCTGCCCGCGTTCTACGCCGAGGCACGCCGGATCGCCGCAGACGGTGCGGTCCTGGCGCTGATCACCTACGGCGCGGTCCAGACCGACCCTGCGGTCACGCAGCGATTCTCCGCATTCCACGACCGGCGGATCGCCCCCTACTGGCCACCGCAGCGGCGTCACGTCGACCAGGGCTATGCCCTGCTGGAGTTTCCCTTCGAGCAGATCGCGCTCTCGTTACCGCCGATCGAACGGAACTGGACGCTGACGCAGTTCCTGGACTACCTGGACACCTGGTCAGCGGTGCGCCGCGCCGATCAGACCGGAGCCAGGGGCCTGGTGCAAGAGGCCAGGACCGAGCTTGCTCCGCTGTGGGGCGCCGGACCTCGGCCGGTGCGCTGGCCGGTCACCGTTCTCGCCGCCCGGCTGAATCGGTGACCGGAACCGGCCGCAGGACCGGACCCGAGCCGACGGAAAGCCGCGTCGACGTCGGCCGCTAGGGTTCTTCACAGCACTCGGCCACCGGCGGGGCCGCAAGACAGGTGAGCCGGCAAGGGATGTGAGGAAACGTGATGAGCGAGAACACGGCGGAGACGGAGATCTTCGGGGCCTGGGGTGCGGTCCTGCCGGATCTGAGCCGGGCGCAGCTGGCAGTGGTCGGCAGCGACGGTCAGTTCGCGGTCATCCACCGCATCGCCGACGACCAGTGGCAGACCCTGGCCTTCGCCTACGACGAGGAATCAGCCCGGCGGATCGCCGAGCTGATTCGCGCGATGACCCCGATGCCCGACCATCTGCGCATCGGCGGCACCGGTATCCAGACGGGACAGGACACCGACCATCCGGGCGTGGAGTGGGTGGTGGCCACCGCCGTCGTCGAGGATGCCGACCCGATCGTCCGGATCACCGGACCCGGAACCCACCGGCTCTGGGTGGTACCGAGCACCGACGGTGAGGTTCTGGGACTGCTGAACCCGGACGGTGACCCGCACGAACTCGCCGAATTCACCTCCGTCGACGGCGCGGACGCCTTCATCGCGATGATCGATGCTCTGTTCGCGCTGCAGGGCAGCCGCGGTTTCGCCGAAGGACCGGCGGAGAGGAGCTGAATTCCGGGACGGGACTCTCCGGCCGACGCACCAGGGCCGATTTCCCCCGGTACAGCCACTACGCTGAGGACGTGAACATCCTGCAGACCCTGGCCGGTCAGACCAATCGGGTGATGACGCCGCTGCTGCGCGCACCGGTGGTCGGGGGACTGCTGCGCCGGTCGATGACCGAACTGACCTACACCGGCCGACGCAGCGGCCGGACATTCCGGCTGATCGTGGCCTACCGCAGGCGCGGGCCGGACGAGATCGTCGTCGGGGTGGGGATGGCAGACCGTAAATCATGGTGGCGGAACTTCTATCCCGAACCCGGGCCGATCCTGGTGCATCTGGACGGGCTGGCCCGCCCGGGCACGGCGGTGGCCACCCGCACTGCCGCCGGCACGGGTGTGCGCATCCTGATGGAACCGATCGGCATCACCGATGCCGCCGAGCGCCGGGACGCGATCGGATGAGCGTACCCGAGGAACAGGCAGGAGACGATGTCCGATGACCGGTGAGCCTTTGCTGCTGCGCGATGTCACGCTGCGCGACGGCCTGCAGCTGGCCGGAAAGCTGTTGACGACTGCAGAGAAGGTCGAATTGCTCCGGTTGCTGCTGGCCGCGGGGATCCCCGAACTGGAGATCGGTTCCATGGCCCGCGGTGATCTGGTGCCGCCGATGGCCGACACCCTCGACGTGGTGGCGCAACTGACGCCCGAAGAACTCGATCGCTGCTGGATCTGGGTGGCGACTCCGCGGCACGTCGAAAAGGCCGCGGCCGCCGGGGTCCGGAACTTGCAATACTGCTTCTCGGTCTCCGACGCGCACAACAAAGCCAACATCGGCAGGATGACCGAAGACAGTGTGGCCGCCATGCCCGCAGCCGTCGACTGTGCGCGCGCCGTCGACGGGCGAATCCAGTTGACGCTGGCCACCGCTTTCACCTGCCCGTTCGACGGTCCGATCGACCCCGACCGGGTGCTGGAGATCGTTGCCGATCCACGCACGGCCGGCAGCGACGACGTGGTTCTGGCCGACACGCTCGGGCAGGCCGCTCCGGGTCAGGTGGAAGAACTGTTCGCCCGGGTGCGCCCGATCGCCGGCGGCCGACGGCTGGTCTTTCACGGCCACGACACCTGGGGGATGGGCGTGGCGAACTCGCTGGCGGCGCAGCGGGGCGGCGCCACGGTGGTCGACGGTGCGCTGGGCGGTCTGGGCGGCTGCCCGTTCGCCCCCGGGGCCAGCGGCAACACCGCGACCGAAGACCTGCTGTTCGCGACCCGGCCGGACTATCTGACCCCGCAGGTGTTCGGCGATCTGGTGCGCGCCGGCGAAGAGCTTCTCGCCCGGCTCGCGGAGCCGCCGCGGTCGCGCGCGGCCGCCGGGGCGCGGTCGGAGGCCGACGCCTTCGGCTGGGCCCTGCGCTGACGGTGACGTCCTGACGAGCGAAACGGCGCCTGGCCGATCGCCCGGCGCCCGGCTGGTCGTCGTGGTCGCGGCGCTGCTGCTGGTGATCGCGCTGCCGGCCGGGATGCTGGTGCAGGATTCGGCCGCAGCGCGGTACCGGAACCGGCGCACACCGGTGGGCAGGTGCTGGCGGTCGGACCGGGTGAGCAGCAGTGGGTCGAGCAGGTGCCGGCGGGCACCCGCGTCGAGCGGATCCGCTATCGCTCTCGCTCGGGACTGACCGGTGAGCCGACGGTGGTCTCGGGCGCGCTCTTCGTTCCGCCCGGGCAGCCGCCGACCGGTATCTGCAAGACGGCTACGCGGTGGTGGCGCCGGACTATCAGGGATTGGGGGCGCGGATCGGCGCATCGCCGGCCCATCCCTATCTGGAACCCCGGACGGTCGGCTACAACATCATCGACGCCGCCTGCGCCGCGCATCTCGCCGATGCGCGGATCGGCGAGAGCTGGCTGGTGACCGGAATCTCTCAGGGGGGCGCTGCGGCCTGGGCCGCCGCCGAACTGTATCCGTCGTACGGAGCCGGAAGCGGTCGGCTCCTCGGAGTCGTGGCAGCGGTCCCGGTGCTCGATCCGGTCGATCTGGTCGACCGGGCCCAGGCCGGTGGACTCAGCCATTCACAGAAATACGTCTATCCGATCCTGGTCGCCGGGGTGGCCCAGGCCGGGGTGGACATCGACGTCGACGACTACCTGCACGGGATCGTCAAGGATGCACTGCTGCGGATCATCTCCTGCTCCCCGGACCAGTGGGTCGCCGGCAGCGAGATCGAATCGGCTCCGGTCAGTGACCTGCAGGCCGACCCGGTCCCGGCCGACCGCCTGCGCGGGCACCTGCAGCGCTACCGGCTGCCGCAGCAGCGCACGCCGATTCCGCTGCTGGTCGTCTACGGCAGCGCCGACGAGATCATCGCCACCGCCGCGGTCGAAGCCGCACTGGCCCGAGCCTGTGCGCTGGGCGACCACGTGCAATGGACACGGGTGCCCGGTGGTGATCACAATCTGGATGCGCAGCCGGTCGCCGGGCAGTGGATGGCGGCCCGGGTGGCCGGTGTGCCGGCGCTCTCGGACTGCTGAGGTGGGCGGTCGAGGTGCCGGAGGTGCCGGTTAAGCTATGCGGTCATGGCCACCGGACTGACCTATAACGGCAAGACCTACCGACTCCTCATGTTCGACCTCGACGACACGCTGGCCCCCTCGAAGACACAGCTCAGTGACGAAATGGTCGAGCTGTTCCGGGAGATGCTCGAGGTGAGCCTGGGATGCATCATCTCTGGCGGGCAGACCGGCCAGTTCCACAGCCAGGTGCTTCAGCGGCTGGGGGAGTTCCCCCAGCGCGGGAATCTGCACCTGATGCCGACCAACGGCACTCGCTACCTGCGCTGGGAAGAGCCCGAATGGGTCACCGTCTACGCCGAGGACCTGTCCGAAGACCAGAAGAGCCGCGCCCTGGCCGTGGTCGAGGAGGGCGCCCGCGCCCTGGGGCTGTGGGAGAGCAAGACCTGGGGGCCGATTCTGGAAGATCGCGGCAGCCAGGTCACCTTCAGCGCCCTGGGCCAGGCGGCGCCGGTGGAAGCCAAGGCGGCGTGGGACCCCGACGGCCGCAAGAAGGAGGCGCTGCGTGCCTACGCCGCCGAGCGGCTGCCCGATCTGGAGGTCCGCAGCGGCGGATCGACGTCGGTGGATATCACCGCCAAGGGGATCGACAAGGCCTACGGGGCCCGCCGGCTGATGGAACTGCTCAACCTGGAGACCGACGACATCCTGTTCTTCGGCGACCGCCTCGACCCCGGTGGTAACGATCGGCCGGTGATGGAACTGGGCATCGACTCGATTGCGGTGGACGGCTGGGAAGACACCTACGCCAAGCTCGCGCCGATCGTCCGCGGCTGAGCCGCCGACCGCCCGGTCGGACCGGGGTGCGCCGGTCAGATCACGTCAGCATCGCCGCACGCACGCGCGCGATTTCGGTCTCCGAGAGCCTCCCGCGCCGCCGGATTGTCGACGAAGGTGCGGTACATGCCGGGGAAGTCGGCCGATCCGGCCAGCGGTGCCAGACCCATCACGTCGAAGTGATGGAGGCGGGCACCGGGCACCACCCGGTTCGGTTTGACGGCCGTCTCCACTCCGGTGCGAAGATCTACGATGGAGGAGACTTGACGGCTGCGCAGCGTCGCCAGCCCGGAGTCGTTCAGGTTCTGCAGGTCGCCGCTGCGGATCACCCGATCGGTGACATTGCGCCCCTCGGCGGTCCGGTAGTTGCCGAAGGTCCGGGCGCCGTAGACACCGCCGACGGTCACGTGCTGGGCCCGGGCGGCGTCCTGCTGAGTCTGCGGGACCGCGCGGGCCGGTGCGGCGTCGACGGCCACCGGGAGCAGGCCGACCGCGAAGGCGGCGGCGAGAACGGAGACGCGCCGGGCAGCGTCGTCCCAGAAGGTCTGCATTGTGTCGAAACTCTCTTCGTTACCGGTGCCGGGACGGGGACTGACCGTCGATTCTAGCCGTCACCAGGCACAACACCGGATTTCCGGCGGTTCGTCCGGTGACGGATCGCCGGTTGGGCCGGCCTGACGTCCCCGGCGGGACGCGCCGGGCATGATGAGGTCATGTCCGAGTTGGTGCCGCTGAAGGTGCAGTTGATCGCGTCGACCACGTTCGAGGTTCCCGCAGTGGACTGGTCGACCGATGCCGACGGGGGAGAGGCGCTCATCGAGTTCGCCGGCCGTGCCTGCTACGAGAGCTGGGACAAGCCGAACCCGCGCACGGCGACCAATGCCGGCTATCTGCGGCATTCGCTGGAGGTGGGGCACACGTCTCTCTTCGAGCACGCCAGCGCGTCGTTCTACCTGACCGGCATCTCCCGCTCGTGCACCCATGAACTGATCCGGCACCGCCACTTCTCCTATTCGCAACTGTCGCAGCGATTCGTCCCCGAGCACGACGGCAACGTCGTCGTACCGCCGGCGATCCGCGGCGATGCCGAGCTCGAAGAGGTTTTCCGGGCCGCGACGGATGCGAGTCGGCAGGCCTACGCCGAACTGCTCGCCCGGCTCGAAGACAAGTTCGCCGATGTTCCCAATGCGATCCTGCGGCGCAAGCAGGCCCGGCAGGCGGCGCGATCGGTGCTGCCCAACGCCACCGAGACGCGCATCGTGGTGACCGGAAACTACCGGGCCTGGCGGCACTTCATCGGAATGCGGGCCACCGAGCACGCCGATACGGAGATGCGGGAGCTCGCGGTGGAGATTCTGCGCCAGCTCACGGCGCTGGCTCCGACCACGTTCGGCGATTTCGAGATCACCGAACTGCCCGACGGCTCCGAGGTGGCGACCTCGCCTTTCACCGCGGAAGCGTGAGCGGACCACCGCGACTGAGTACCGCTTCGGTGCGGTAGCGTGACAGCCATGACTTCGCCTGCTGCGGGGGCCGATATCGGGCCCTTCGGAACCAACGCCGTCGCCATGGTCACTCCGTTCGACGCGGACGGGAAGATGGACCTGGACCGGGCCGTCGAGCTGGCCGATCATCTGGTCACCAAGGGCCTGGATGCGCTGGTGCTCTCGGGGACCACCGGGGAATCCCCGACCACCACGCCGACGGAGAAGAACGAGCTGCTGCGCGTGGTGCTCGAGGCCATGGGGGATCGGGCCCGGATCATTCAGGGCGTCGGCAGCTACGACACCGCCGAAACCGCCGAACGGGCCAAGGACGCCGCGCGGATCGGCGCACACGGGCTGTTGGTGGTGACCCCCTACTACTCGCGCCCGCCGCAGCGCGGGCTGCTGGCCCACTTCCGGACCGTCGCCGATGCGACCGACCTGCCGATGATCCTGTACGACATTCCGCCCCGGTCGGTGGTCCCGATCGAGGCCGAAACCATTCTCGCGCTCGCCGAGCATCCGAATATCCGGGCGATCAAGGACGCCAAGGGCGACCTGCATCAGGCGAGCCGGATCATGGCGCAGACCGATCTGCAGTACTTCAGCGGCGAAGACGCCCTGAACCTGCCGTGGCTGGCTCTGGGCGCCACCGGATTCATCAGTGTGATCGGGCATCTGGTGCCCGACCGGATGGCAGCCCTGCGCGATGCGGTGGCGGCCGGGGATCTGGCGACCGCCCGCACGCTCGACAACTCGATGGCGCCGCTGGTCCAGGCGATGGCCCTGACCGGCGGTGTGACCATGGTCAAGACCGCGCTGCGGTTGACCGGACTGGATGTCGGGGAGCCGCGCCTGCCGCAGGTGCCGGCCGATCCGGCACAGATCGAACAGATTCTGACCCTGCTGCGCCAGGCCGAGGTGATCTCCTGATGAGCGATTCAGAGAAGTCGAGCACCTCGCGCAGCGGCCGGCGCCGGGCCGGTCGTCGGGCGGGTCCGCCGGCCGCCGCGACCAAGGCCACAGCCGATAAGACGGCCGTCGTCGCACCTCATCCGGCCGCTGAAGCGGCCACCGGTATCGATGTGACCGCCGACCTGATCGAGCGGCTGCCGGAGCCGCCGCCGCTGGCGGCCGGGGCGTTGCGCATCGTCGCACTCGGCGGGATCGGCGAGATCGGCCGGAACATGACGGTCTTCGAATACGACGGGCGACTGCTGGTGGTCGACTGCGGCGTGCTGTTCCCCGAGGACCAGCAGCCCGGTGTCGACCTGATCCTCCCGGACTTCAGCTACATCGAGGATCGCGTCGATCAGATCGAAGCGATCGTGCTGACGCACGGACATGAGGACCACATCGGTGCGGTGCCGTTCCTGCTGAAGCTGCGCCCGGACATCCCCGTGGTGGGTTCGCGTTTCACACTGGCGCTGGTGTCGGCCAAGGCGCGCGAGCACCGGCTGCGCCCGAACCTGGTGGAGGTGCGCGAGGGTGAGCGGGGCGCCTACGGGCCGTTCGACTGCGAGTACTTCGCCGTCAACCACTCCATCCCCGATGCCCTTGCCGTGGCCATCCGCACTCCGGCCGGTCTGGTGCTGCACACCGGCGACATCAAGCTCGATCAGCTTCCGCTGGATAATCGGCTCACCGATCTGGGCGGCTTCAGCCGGCTCGGCGACGAGGGGGTCGACCTGTTCCTGGTCGACTCCACCAACGCCGAGGTGCCCGGCTTCGTCACCCCCGAACGTGAGATCGGCGGGGTCCTGGACACGGTGATCGGCAAAGCGCGTCAGCGGGTCATCGTCGCCTCCTTCGCCAGCCACGTGCACCGCATCCAGCAGATCGTCGACGTGGCCCATCGATACGGCCGCAAGGTCGCCTTCGTCGGCCGTTCGATGGTGCGGAACATGCAGATCGCGCAGGAACTGGGCTACCTCGATGTCCCCGAAGGGGTCGAGGTGAACATCGACACCGCAGCGGCTCTGCCCGACCACAAGGTGGTCCTGGTGTCCACCGGTTCGCAGGGTGAACCGCTGTCGGCGCTGTCGCGGATGGCGCGGGGTGACCACAATCAGATCAACATTCGCGCCGACGACCTGGTGGTCTTGGCCTCGTCGCTGATCCCCGGAAACGAGAACTCGGTCTTCGCGGTGGTCAACGGGCTGGCCAAGCGTGGGGCGACGGTGGTCACCCAGGCCAATGCCAAGGTGCATGTCTCCGGTCACGCTTCGGCGGGGGAGTTGCTGTACCTGTACAACGCAGTACGGCCGGCCAATGCCATGCCGGTGCACGGGGAGTGGCGTCATCTGCGGGCCAATGCCGCGCTCGCCGAGGCCACCGGGGTCCCCGCCGACCGTATCGTTCTCGCCGAGGACGGAGTGACCGTCGATCTGGCCGACGGACGGGCGCGCATCTCGGGCAAGGTCCCGGTGGGCTTCGTCTACGTCGACGGCCTGTCGGTCGGCGACGTCGGTGAGTCGACGCTGTCGGACCGTCTGGTGCTGGGGGAGGGCGGTTTCATCGCCATCACCGTGGCCGTGGACAAGCACACCGGACGCGCGGTCAGCAGGCCTCAGGTCTCCGGGCGCGGCTTCTCCGACGACCCCGGAGCGTTGTCGGAGGCCGCCGATCTGGTGGACAAGACGCTGGCCGAGCTGGCCGGTGAAGGTGTCTCCGATTCCCATCGCATCGCCCAGGGGATCCGTCGTGCGGTCGGGCGCTGGGTGGCCCAGAAGTATCGGCGCCGGCCGATGATCGTGCCCACCGTCATCGAAGTCGACGCCGAGTAGGCGGCCCGACCGCCGGGTCGGTCACAACTTCGACACGACCCCCGACGCGCCGCTGGTGCGGGTGTGACTGGTGTGAACTGAAGGCACTAGGCTGACAGGCATGGCTTCAGAAGCAAGCACGCGTGGCCGCACGTCCGGATCCGCTCGCCGCAGCGCAGGTGGCGGTCGGTCCGGCGGTCCCGGTTCCCAGGGCGCACGGACCCGTACCCGGTCGGCGACTGCCACCCCGCCGCGCAGCGGCGGCACCCGAGGCGGCGCGCCCCGCGGCGGTAAGCGGGCACCGGCCCGTCAGCACTCGCAGGAACTGCACCGCGGTCCGTCGACCCTGGGCAGCCTCAGTCGCGGTGTCGGACGCGGGGTGGCAGCCGCCTGGAATCTGACAGCGCGCGGCGTCGGCGGCGTGACCCGCATCGGGCTGGCTCCGCAGGAGGATCCCGACGATCCCGACTATGTGATCGACCATGTCCGCTGCCCGCGGCGCGACGGGACCGCGCTGGCGCTGGTCCTGCTGGCGGTCCTGATCATCGCCGGGGTCTGGTTCGCCGTGCCCGGTGCGCTCGGCGGAGTGGTCGACACCGGCGTGCGCTGGCTGATCGGTTCCCTGGCCTACATCGTGCCGGTGGTCCTGCTGGGTGTGGCCGTGGCGCTGACCCGCCGCGGCGCCAACCCTGCACGCCGGCTGCGCAATGTCGGTGGCGGACTTCTCCTGGGAATCAGTGTGCTGGGCCTGGCCCACCTGGTCACCGGTGCACCGACTGCGGCCGACGGCCGGGCCGGATCAGCTGGATTCCTCGGCTACGCCATGGGGACCCCGTTGACGCAGGCGGTGACCCTGTGGGTCTCGGTGCCCCTGTTCGTGCTGTGCGGCCTGGGCGGCTTGCTGGCGCTGAGCGGACGGACCGTCGGCGAACTGGTCGACGGGGCCAGCGCCTACCTGGGTATCGGTGCCTATCACGACGACTATGACGCCTACGACGAGTACGGCGACTACGACGGCGGCGACTACGACGGCGGCGACTACGACGGCGGCGACGACGACGGCTGGGACGACGCCGCGGGTGAGTACGCCGACGGCGACTACGACGACGAGCCCGGTGAGAGCTACCAGGGCGATTCGGTCGCGGTACGCGGCGGCCGGACCGCCGGTGCGGCGGCGATCGAGGATCCCGATGCGGAGGCCGATTGGGGCGATCCCTTCGAGAACTACCCGCCCGACGAGCGCCGGCGGTCCACACCCCCGCGCCGGCCGGCGCCACCGGCCGGCCGATCGGCCCGGCGACCGTCGCGACCCACCGCCGGTGCGCGGCGCGATGCGCAGATGGCCGACCTGTACACCGAACCGCTGCTGGACGTGCCCGAGGACCAGCAGGTCACCGAGCCGATCGGCCCGATCTCCACGGCCCCTGCGGCACCTGCTGCTGCTCGGCGGACCGCTAAGACGGCGCCGGCCGGTCCGAAGGCGGCCGGCCCCAAGGCGAGCGGGCCTCAGCCGGCCAGGGCGAAGTCGTCCCCGTCCCCGTCGTCGGATTCGGACTACCAACTGCCGGCCACGGATCTGCTGATCGACGGTGACCCGCCCAAGCTGGGCAGTGCCACCAGCGAGGACATGATCGACCGCATCAACGGCGTGCTCGAACAGTTCAAGATCGATGCGGCGGTCACCGGCTACACCCGGGGCCCGACCGTCACCCGCTACGAGGTGGAGCTGGGACCGGCGGTCAAGGTCGAGAAGATCACCCAACTCCAGCGGAACATCGCCTATGCGGTGGCCACCGACAACGTCCGACTGCTCGCCCCGATTCCGGGCAAGTCGGCGGTGGGGATCGAGGTGCCCAACGCTGATCGCGAGATGGTCCGGCTGGCCGATGTCCTCAACGATCCGGACGCCTCCGACGAGGGCCACCCGATGCTCATCGGACTGGGCAAGGACATCGAGGGCGACTTCGTCAGCGCCAACCTGGCGAAGATGCCGCATCTGCTGGTGGCCGGTTCGACGGGCTCGGGTAAGTCCAGCTTCGTCAACTCGATGCTGGTCTCGCTGCTGATCCGGTCCACCCCCGAACAGGTCCGGATGATCCTGATCGACCCGAAGATGGTCGAACTGACCCCGTATGAGGGGATCCCGCACCTGATCACGCCGATCATCACCGAGCCGAAGAAGGCCGCGGCCGCACTGGCCTGGCTGGTCGAGGAGATGGAGCAGCGGTACCAGGACATGAAGGCCACCCGCGTACGGCATATCAACGACTTCAACGAGAAGGTGCGCACGGGCGAGATCACCACCCCGCTGGGCAGTGAACGCGAATACAAGCCGTACCCGTACATCCTGGCCGTCGTCGATGAGCTCGCCGACCTGATGATGACCGCGCCGCGCGATGTGGAGGACGCGATCGTGCGGATCACGCAGAAGGCCCGTGCGGCCGGTATCCACTTGGTGCTGGCCACCCAGCGGCCGTCGGTGGACGTGGTGACCGGTCTGATCAAGACCAACGTGCCCTCCCGGCTGGCGTTCGCCACCAGTTCACTGACCGACTCGCGGGTCATCCTCGATCAGCCCGGGGCCGAGAAGCTGATCGGGATGGGCGACGGTTTGTTCCTGCCGATGGGCGCGAACAAACCGATCCGCATGCAGGGTGCGTTCATCACCGACGAGGAGATCAACGCCGTCGTCGACTTCACCAAACAACAGTGCGAACCTGCCTTCGTCGAAGGGGTGACCGCAGCCAAGGCTGGTGACAAGAAGGAGATCGACGCCGATATCGGCGGCGACCTGGACGATCTGCTGCAGGCCGTCGAACTGGTGGTCTCCAGTCAGTTCGGCTCCACCTCGATGCTCCAGCGGAAACTGCGGGTCGGCTTCGCCAAGGCCGGCCGGTTGATGGACCTGATGGAGACCCGCGGCGTCGTCGGGCCCAGCGAAGGCTCCAAGGCCCGTGAAGTGCTGGTCAAACCGGAAGACCTGGCCGGGGTCATCGCCTCGATCACCGGCGGGGGAGACGACACCGCAGACGAGGATCCGCCGCCCTTCTGATCGTTCCTTCCGCGGCCATGCCGTAGCATTGACGACACGATCAGGAGGGGAGTATCCCCCCGACGGTGATCTCGTCAGCACGACGACGTGCAGCCGGTGTGCCGACCACCCCGCGCCTGCCGTGGTCCGGGACACCGGTCCGCACCCGCGGATGGGAGAGACCTCCAGCATCGCTTCCTTTGTGTTGCGCGCTGGAGGTTCTGCCGCATGGACGTCTCGTTACTTACCTGGGTGATCACCTGTGCGGTGATCGCCGGATTGTTCGTCTTCGACTTCTTCTCGCATGTGCGCGTGCCGCACGATCCGACGCTGCGCGAATCGGGTTTCTGGTCGACGGTCTACATCGCCCTGGCGCTGGCCTTCGGCGGCTTCGTCTGGTGGAAGTGGGGCGGGACCTACGGCGGCGAGTACTTCGCCGGCTTCGTCACCGAGAAGGCGTTATCGGTGGACAACCTCTTCGTCTTCGTGATCATCATGGCCAAGTTCATGGTGCCGCGGATCTATCAGCAGAAGGTGCTGCTGCTGGGCATCGTGATGGCGCTGGTGATGCGCGGAGCGTTCATCGCCGTCGGCGCTGCCGCCATCGCCCGCTACAGCTGGGTGTTCTACCTGTTCGGTCTGTTCTTGATCCTGACCGCGGTCAAACTACTCGCTGAAAGCGATGAGCCGGCGGCGAACGAGGTCCAGCGCGAGGGTCGAATCGAACGCTTCACCCGCCGGTTCCTGCGCACCTCCGAGCACTATGACGGAGACAAGCTCTTCACCGTCGAGAACGGCAAGCGGCTGGCGACCCCGCTGCTGATCGTGCTGATCGTCATCGGCTTCACCGATGTGCTGTTCGCCCTGGACTCGATTCCGGCGATCTACGGGCTGACCCAGCAGCCGTACCTGGTGTTCACCGCGAACGCCTTCGCGCTGATGGGCCTGCGACAGCTGTACTTCCTGCTCGGCGGACTGCTGAACAAGCTGATCTACCTGTCCTACGGGCTGGCGCTGATCCTGGCGTTCATCGGAGTGAAGCTGGTGCTGCACGCACTGCACGAGAACACGCTGGGCTTCCTCAACGGCGGGGCCCCGGTCCCGGTGCCGCAGATCTCGACCCCGGTCAGTCTCGGGGTGATCGGTGCGACGCTGGTGATCACCACCATCGCCAGTCTGCTGGTCAGTCGCCGAAGGGACCGTAGAGGTTCTTCCACTCGCTGATCGTGGTGGCGTCGATGGCGCCGACGAGTGCGAACGGGTCGTGGGCCAGGATCTCGGCGGCGGCCTGCCGGTCCTCGGCGCGGATCATCAGCAGGGCGCCGGACCCGTCGGTGTAGGGGCCCACCATCAGGATCACCCCGGCCTCGTGGCCGTCGCTGAGCCACAGCCGGTGCGCGGGACGATGTTCATCGCGCAGGTCGGCGCGTTCGGGACCGTAGGTGTATTCGACGGCGAAATTCGGCATGTGGCAACTCTAGCGTCCCGGTGCGGACACGGGCGGGCACCGGCGCGGGTGGTCACAAGACGACGAGCATCCGGGTGTTGCCGAGAGTGTTCGGTTTGACGTAACTCAGGTCGAGGAATTCGGCGACGCCGGTGTCATAGGAGCGGCACATCTCTTCGAAGACCTCCGCGGTGACCGGGGCGCCCTGAATCTCCACGAAACCGTGCCGGGCGAAGAACTCGACTTCGAAGGTCAGCACGAAGACCCGGCTCAGTTCGAGCTCGCGGGCCACCTCCAGCAGCTGCGTGACGATGCGGTGCCCCACGCCGCGGCCGGCGACCCGGGGGTCTACGGCCACGGTCCGCACCTCGCCCAGGTCGTCCCACATCACATGCAGGGCCCCGCAGCCCACCACCTCGCCGGCGATCTCGGCGACCCAGAACTCCTGGACGGCCTCGTAGAGGGTGACCAGATTCTTGCCGAGCAAGATCTTGCCGGCATATACGTCGACCAGCTCTTTGATGTGCGGAACGTCCGATGTCCGGGCACGGCGGACGACGATCTCATCGTGATCGACGGGAGCATCGGCCGACTGCGGTGTAGACATAGAAATAGACAATAGACCCGCGTGGGCCAGACCTGTCCGGACAGCCGGGATGGCGGGCCGATACTGTAGTGGCGTGACCGAGCCGATCTCCCAGCCCCAGGTGCCGCAGCAAGCGCCGCCGGTGTTGAATCTGGCGAACGGTCTGACGGTGTTCCGGATCATCCTGGTGCCGATCTTCGTGGTCGTCCTGTTCGTCGCCGAAGGCACCGAGAACGCGTGGCGGATCGCGGCCTTCGTGATCTTCGCCGTCGCTGCGGTGACCGACCAGCTCGACGGCCGGATCGCCCGGGCCTGGGGTCTGGTCACCGATTTCGGGAAGCTCGCCGATCCGATCGCCGACAAGGCGCTCATCGGCGCGGCCCTGGTGAGCTTGTCGATTCTCGGAGTGATCCCGTGGTGGATCACCGCGGTGATCCTGGTCCGGGAGATCGGTGTGACCCTGCTGCGATTCTGGGTGGTGCGCCACGGGGTGATCGCCGCCAGCCAGGGGGGAAAGCTAAAGACGCTGCTGCAGTCGATCGGGATCGGGCTGCTGATCCTTCCGCTGCACGGTGTCGCCCACACCACCGCGATGGTGATCCTCTACGCTGCGGTCGCGGTCACCGTGGTCACCGGCGCCGACTACGTATGGCGTGCGCTGGTGATTCGGCGCGGAGCGTCGTCGTGACGGCCGTGCCGCTGCCGCAGAATTCCGCTAATCTCGAGGACACCGACTTCTCGGCGTGCGCAGCCCGCATACGCCGTGACGATGATGAAGGAGTGGTCGTTGGCACTACTGCTGCGTGAGGCGCTCGGAGACGAGTTGCGCCGGCTACGGACGGAACAGGGGCGGACCCTGCGCGAGGTATCGACCTCGGCACGGGTGTCGCTGGGTTACCTGTCCGAGGTCGAACGCGGTCAGAAGGAAGCCTCCAGCGAACTGCTCGCCGCCATCTGCCTCGCACTCGACGTTCCCGTCGGTGCGGTGCTGACCAGTGTCGGACACACCATGACACCGCCGGTGGTCGAGGTGCTGCCGACCGAAGCCGCCGCCGGTACGCTCGTCGCAGCCTGAGCGGGCGCGGTACATTTCTTTCGGCTCGACCAGCCAGTGACCAGAGACCGGCCAGATACAAAGGGGACATCCGACAATGGCTAATCCGTTCGTGAAGCTGTGGCGCTACTTCACCGCCTGGAGCAACGACACGATCGACCAGAAGGCCGATCCCCGCATTCAGATCGAACAGGCGATCGGCGACGCGCAGCGTCAGCACGAGGCCCTGTCGAAGCAGGCGGCCGCGGTGATCGGCAATCAGCGCCAGGTCGAAATGCGACTCAACCGTCAGCTGGAGAAGATCGAACAGCTGCAGGCCAACGTCCGCCAGGCCATCACCCTGGCCGATCAGGCGTCCGCCGCCGGTGACACCCGCAAGGTGACCGAGTACACCAACGCCGCAGAGGCCTTCGCCGCGCAATTGGTGACCGCCGAGCAGAGCGTCGAAGACCTCAAGGTCCTGCACGATCAGTCCCTGACGGCGGCGGCCTCGGCCAAACAGGCCGTCGAGCGCAACGCCGTGGTTCTCAAGGGCAAACTCGACGAACGGACCAAACTGCTCGGTCAGCTGGAACAGGCCAAGATGCAGGAGCAGGTCAGCGCGTCTTTGAACCAGATGAGCGAGCTGACCGCTCCGGGCAACACCCCCAACCTGGATCAGGTCCGTGAACGGATCGAACGCCGCTACGCCAACGCCCTGGGCTCGGCGGAGCTGGCACAGGATTCGGTCGCTGGCCGCATGATGGAGGTGGAGCAGGCCAGCATTCAGATGGCCGGTCACGCTCGCCTCGAGTCGATCCGCGCCAGCATGGGGCTGGAGGCCCCGAAGCCGCAGTCGCAGGTCGAGGCCGGTGACGCCGAGTCGCAGGCCAAGGGCGAGAACTGAGCAGAATCGCCTTCGTGGCCGGCTCGGATGCCGGTCACGCGTTCACCGCACTCGGACTGGCCGCACGCTTCGCCGCCGCCGGGGACGAGACGGTGGTGTACACCGGTACCCGCTGGACGCAGGCCGGAGCCCGACGCGGCCTGACGGTGCGTGAGTTGCCGGGCCTGACCGCCCGTGACGACGAAGACGACACCGATGCCGGGGCCAAACTCAGTACCCGCGCCGCACGGATGGCCGTCGAACTGGCGCCCCTGCTGGCCGTGGACGCACCCGATCTGGTGATCTGCGACGCGATCACACTGGCCGGGGGATGGGCCGCCGAGCTGGTTGGAATCCCCTGGATCGAGCTGTCTCCGCACCCGCTCTACGAGCAGTCGCGCGGACTGCCGCCCATCGGTGCCGGACTGGCGGTGGGAACCGGTCTGCGCGGACGTCTGCGGGACCGCGTCCTGCGTGCGCTCAGCGCCCCGGCCGAGGCCCGCGGGCGCGCTCAACGCGCAGCCGCGCGACGGAGCATCGGACTGTCGGCGGTCCCCGCACCGGCCGCCCGCTTCGTGGCCACCCTGCCCGGGCTGGAGGAACCGCGGCCGGACTGGCCGTCGTGGACGCACCTGATCGGCCCCCAGTTCTTCGAGCCGACCGACGACGAGTTCCCCGTGCCCGCTGGATCGGGGCCGCTGATCGTGGTCTGCCCATCGACCGCCCAGAGCGGTAACGACGAGATGGCCCGAGCAGCCCTCGGTGCGCTGGCACAGCTGTCGGCCGCTGTGCCGCTGCGGGTGGTGTACTCGGCACTGGAAGCCCCCGCGGGGCTCGACGAGGTGCCCGAAGCCCTGATAGCCGGACTGGGCCGCCAGGACCGGATTCTGGCGCAGGCCGATCTGGTGATCTGCGGCGGTGGCCACGGGCTGTTGGCCAAGGCGCTGTCGGCCGGAGTGCCGGCCGTGGTGATTCCCGGCGGCGGAGATCAGTGGGAGTTGGCTTGCCGGGTGCAACGCGCCGGAGCCGGGGTGCGGGTGCGACCGGCCGATCGAGACGCGGTCGCCGCGGCTGTCGGCCGGGTGCTGGATGATCCGGGTTATGCGCAGGCGGCGGCCGCGATCGCCGCCACGGTCAGCCAGACGCACGATCCGGTGCTCGTGGCGCACCGGATCATCGAGGAGGCGGCGTGAGGGCCGCTCACGGCAGGGAGCAGATATGCGGCTGACCGAGTTCACCGAATTCATGCATACCGAGTTCGGCCAGCGTACCGCCGATGCGATGCTGGTCGACCACGCGATTCTAGAACTGGGCGGGCGCACCGGCGCCCAGGCCATCGAGGACGGTGTCGACCCGCGACTGGTCTGGCGGGCCCTGTGCGCAGACTTCGACGTACCGCCCGAACGGCGGTGAGGCTCGCCGCGCGCGACGGCTGCGGCGTGTCGACTTGCGTTCGAACGTCTGTTCGCAGATTCTTGAATGGAACGCAGCGGCGGGCCGGTGCGTCTAATACATACCGGCGGCACAGTCTTCCGGGAACGGTTTTGTCGGAGGGTGCCCCTACGGTGTGGGCATGACTGGCAAGAAGACGAAACGAGGGAACACCATGGCACTGTCAGCCGATCGCGAGAAGGCGCTCGATGTGGCGCTCGCCCAGATCGAGAAGAACTACGGCAAAGGCTCGGTCATGCGGTTGGGTGAGGACAACCGTCCGCCGATGGAAGTGATTCCGACCGGTTCGGTGGCACTGGACGTCGCCCTGGGTGTGGGCGGACTGCCTCGCGGCCGCGTCATCGAGGTCTACGGTCCGGAATCCTCGGGTAAGACCACCGTGGCCCTGCATGCGGTCGCCAGTGCTCAGGCCAATGGAGGTGTGGCGGCATTCATCGATGCCGAACACGCCCTGGACCCGGAGTATGCGGCCAAACTCGGTGTCGACGTGGACTCCCTGCTGGTCTCTCAGCCCGACACCGGTGAGCAGGCGCTGGAGATCGCCGACATGCTGATCCGCTCGGGTGCCCTGGACATTCTGGTGATCGACTCGGTCGCCGCACTGGTGCCCAAGGCCGAGATCGAGGGCGAGATGGGTGATAGCCACGTGGGTCTGCAGGCCCGCCTGATGAGCCAGGCGCTGCGCAAGATGACCTCGGGTCTGAACCAGTCGAACACCACCGCGATCTTCATCAACCAGCTGCGCGAGAAGATCGGTGTGATGTTCGGTTCTCCCGAGACCACCACCGGTGGAAAGGCGCTGAAGTTCTACGCGTCGGTCCGGCTGGATGTGCGGCGTATCGAGACGTTGAAGGACGGCACCGACGCGGTCGGCAACCGCACGCGCGTCAAGGTCGTCAAGAACAAGGTCGCTCCGCCGTTCAAGCAGGCCGAATTCGACATCCTGTACGGTCACGGGATCAGCCGTGAGGGCTCACTGATCGATATGGGTGTCGCTGAGGGATTCATCCGCAAGTCCGGCTCCTGGTTCACTTATGAGGGTGACCAGTTGGGTCAGGGTAAGGAGAACGCCCGGAAGTTCCTGTTGCAGAATCCGGACATCGCCGCCGAAATCGAGCTGAAGATCAAGAGCAAGCTCGGTATCGGGCCGAACCTTCAAGACCTCGACGAGCCGGTTCCGGCTCCGGTCGACTTCTGATCGGCATCGGGGCAGGTAACCGCCCATGACCGAGAAGACGGGCCCGTCCGCCTGGGATGCCGCGCTGCGGCTCCTGGGGGTGCGGGCCCGTAGTCGTGTCGAGATCGCACAGCGACTGGCCCAGCGGGAGTTCGATGCCGCGACGATCGACGAGGTCCTGGCCCGGCTGGAGTCGGCCGGACTGATCGACGACGACGAATTCGCCCGGGAGTGGGCGCACTCGCGTCATCGGCACTCCGGTCGCGGCCGGCTGGCGCTGCGCCGCGAACTGCGGACCAAAGGGGTGGCCGCCGAGACCATCGAGGAGGCCTTGGCGCAGATCGAACCGGAGGACGAACGCGCTCAGGCCGCGGAGATCGCGGCCAAGAAGCTGGCGTCGTCGTCTCTGGATCTGGACGATCACGCCGACCGGGCCAAGGCCTACCGGCGGCTGGCCGGAGTCCTGGGCCGACGCGGATTTCCGCCGGAGATGATCTCCTCGGTGGTCAGCGACACCATCCGCGCGGCCCGCTGAACCACCCGGCTCCGCGCGCGCTTCTAGAGTCTTCGATCGGGGTGGGTGGCCCGCGGGGTGTGGGCGGTACCGCTGAAGCCGGGGACGTTCTCCATGGCTTTGAGTTCGGCGACATCGGGGTCGGGCGCGTCGGTCTTGCGCCGCCCGGCGCGCAACCGGTGTTCCAGATAGTTGGCCAGTCCGGTCAAGCCGAAGTTGATGATGATCATGATCGCGGCGACCACCAACAGCGCGGGCAGGTAGTTGCCGTAGAACGAGGCCGACTTGATTCCCGAGCGCACCACCTCGATATAGCCGATGGCATAGCCCAGGGCGCTGTCCTTCAACGCGATCACCATCTGCGCGACCAGGGCCGGCAGCATGGCGGTGACGGCCTGCGGCAGCAACACCAGCATCATCGTCTGCGATTTACGCAGTCCGACCGATTGGGCCGCCTCGGTCTGCCCACGCGGCAGCGACTGCACCCCGGCGCGCAGGATCTCGGCCAGGACCGAACCGTTGTAGATGGTCAGGCCGAACACCACCGCCGCGAACGCCAGCTGGGAGGAGGGGAACACCGAATAGGCGGCGAAGAGGAAGTAGGCGAAGAAGATCAGGATCAGCACCGGTACGGCACGGAAGACCTCCACGATCACCGTGCAGGTGTAGCGTAGCCAGGCGTGTTCGGAGAGGCGGCCGATGCCCAGCAGGGTGCCCATGATGATCGCCAGCACGATGGAGACGGCAGCGGCTTTGATGGTGCCCCACAGGCCCGGCAGCAGCCAGGTGGTCCAGGTACTGCCCTCGATGAAGGGCTTCCACTTCTCGGCGGTCAATTGATCGTTGCTCTGCAGCACCAGCACGATCCAGACCACCAGTGCCACGACCAGTGCGCCGAAGACCAGAGCGATCAGCCGATTGCGGAGGCGGGCGCGCGGGCCGGGCGCGTCGTAGAGAACCGTGGCGGGTGAACTCATCGCTGCACCGCCCATCGCTTAGCGGCCCAGCCGAAGGCGGCGCCCTCCAGGAGCGTGATGACCATGAATCCGGCGGCGAAGATCGCGAAGATCAGCAGAATCTGACTCGAGTGGTTCTCCAGCTCTTCCTTCATCAGCAATGCCGCCTCCCCGACGCCGATGATCGACGCGATTGTGGTGTTCTTCGTCAGGGCGATCAGCACCGATCCCATCGGTGCGATGACCGCACGCAGCGCCTGCGGCAGCACGATCAGCCCGAAGACCTGCGGGAAATTCAGGCCCACCGAGCGAGCCGCCTCCGCCTGTCCCAGTGGGACGGTGTTGAACCCCGAGCGCAGCGTCTCGCAGACGAAGGTCGAGGTGTAGAGGATGAAGCCGAGGACGGCCAGGCGGAAGTTGTTGTTGGCGATGAAGTTTCCGTCGTCGGCGGCCAGGGTCAGGCCGAGATTCTGGTAGAGACCGATCGAGCAGAGCAGGATGATCAGCGTCAGCGGCGTATTGCGGACGACGTTGACGTAGACGGTGGCGAACCAGCGCATCACCGGAACGGGAGAGACCTTCATTCCGGCCAGGAGAACGCCCCAGAGCACGGAGCCGATCGCCGACCAGAACGTCAACTGGATCGTCAGCCAGAAGGCAGGCCATATCTGCGGTCCGAGACTGTCCCAGAGTTCACTCATCTATTCGGCTCCTTCCGGGCAGGGGGTGGAGGGTGCGTCCAGGAAGCTCAGATCGCCGGGAGTCGGCACGAACCGGAACTGGGAGCCGGGGGCATCGGCGCGGGCGATCATATCGTCGACGGTTGTATCGCCGAGCGCCTCGCGTAGGTCGCGTTCCCACACCGATTGGCCGCCGCCGGGCGGTGTGCTCATCATCAGCTGCAGCGCCTGATTGACCCGCTCGACGGCCTCGGGGAAGTCCTGGGCCATCCCGATCCCGTAGTACTCGGTGGAAAACGGTTCCCCCGCGGTCTTCCAGGTTCCCTTGACGCAGGTGTCGCGCGGATAGGTCATCGAGACCAGTTTGAATTCACCCTGCCAGCGGTTGGCGTAACCGGCCAGAATCACCTCATCGGTGGTCGTCGCATCGACCTTGCCGCGCCGCAGCGCCTCGACGCACGAGGAATACGAGTCGTATTCCTGCAGCTGGACACCCGGCAACTGTGCCTTGACGTTCTGGGCCGGGGTGGACCCGGCGACCGAACACAACTTCTTCCCGTCGGCCAGGTCGGTGAGCGAGTTCAGGCCGTCGTCGTCGGCGCGGACGAGCAGGCCCTGGTAGGTGATGAAGTAGGGGCCGGCGAAATCGACCTTCTTCATCCGGTCGGCGGTGATCGAGTACGACGCGGCGATCGTATCGACCTCACCGTTGCGCAGGAAGGTCTCCCGCTGAGCCGACGGCGTCTCCTTCCAGCTGATCTGCGGACGGGCCACCCCGAGCTGGTCTGCCAGGGTGTTGACGACGAAGACCGATACCGCCGCGTCGAAGCCGGTGATCGCTCCGCCCGGATTCTGCAGTCCGAGACCGGGCTGATCGTATTTGGTGCCCAGCATCACGTGTCCGGCCCGGATATCGGCGAGCAGATCGCGCGGACCCGAGTCGCCGCAGGCCGTCAGCAGGGCGGTCAGCAGTGCCAGCGTCGCCGCCAGAAGGCCCAGTCGACGCGGCCGGAGGGGGCCAGCCGATGTGTTCATGATCAGTGGCCCAGGATCTTGGACAGGAAGTCGCGAGCCCGCTCGGACTTCGGCGCAGTGAAGAAGCTCTCCGGGTCGGTGTCTTCGACGATCTGCCCGTCGGCCATGAACAGGATCCGGTCGGCGGCCTTGCGGGCGAAGCCCATCTCGTGGGTCACCACGACCATCGTCATCCCCTCGGCGGCCAGGGAAACCATCACGTCCAGGACCTCGCTGACCATCTCCGGGTCCAGGGCCGAAGTGGGTTCGTCGAAGAGCATGACGCGCGGATTCATCGCCAGCGACCGGGCGATGGCCACTCGCTGCTGCTGACCGCCCGACAACTGTGCGGGATACTTGTCCTTCTGCGCGGCGACACCGACCCGATCGAGCAGTTCCAAGGCCCGTTTCTGGGCGTCGGACTTCTT